>JAQUMN010000019.1 GCA_028718125.1 Kiritimatiellia bacterium | reverse complement strand
AGGGACAACGTGGATTGAATGAATACAACCTTGTCCGTCCGACGGAACGACTACGCAAAATTGCTCCTGCCTCCAGTTTGTCCAGTTGATTGCGAATAGGTCTGTAGTCAACGCCGAAGAAACGCGCGATTTCACGAGGGTATCCTTCGTCACGAACATGAATGAAGAGCAAAACCTGTTCGCAGCTTGTAGATCCAAGTAATGTTTCCAGCATATATCACCCTCCTGTCTCCTTGCATCATATGATGCATATATTGCATCACTTGATGTAATATGTGCATCACACTAAACCATTATCCGGAAGGATGCAAGTCCAAAAAGGTGGAAGGGGCGAAAAGGATCAGTCCGTGCATACCGGACCAAGCGCGCGTCCTATCGAGCATGCAGGCAAATGGCTGGCACACCCATGTGGTTCGCTCGTTCGAGGCATTCAAAGCAATTTTGGAGAAATAAACCCATGCCCTTTCGATAAAGGTTAATATGGCAAAACAAAAAAAACCTGGGAGAAGCTCTTAAAGACGAATTAGTAAAAGTGTTCTGGGGGATAGTTGCCGCTGCGTTTGTGTTTCTGGTGTTCTGGTATGTAGCCATGCCATTGCTCAAAAAGCAAATTCAAAGCGTGGGTGGTGGGAATAGCGCCCCGTCTTCGCAAAATAATAAGCAAGGTGGGTAAGCAAAGAAATAGGCTTATTCGCTTTTCGCAGGACTGACCCTCGATCCTTTCCAGGTGGTCGAAAATGCGCCGTCGCATAAGGCGATTTTCGACTGCAATCCCAAAAGTCAACGCCATTGGCTTTACAAGGCTGGCATCCTGCGTCAGAACCCCGAGACTGGCGAACCTTTACCGGACGCCGCTATCTGGTCGAACCAGCATTGGACCCCGCAAGACAATCCCTACCTAAGCAAGGACTTTCTCGCCACGCTGGAGGCCATGACCGGCACCCAGCGCCGCCGGATGCTGGATGGCGTCTGGTGCGAAGGCGAAGGCGCGGTCTACAGCGAGTTCGACGAAGACATCCACGTCCACAAGGGAAAAATGCCTGCCGGTTGGGAGCGGTGGGACAAGGTCCGCGGCATTGACTTCGGCTATACCAATCCGTTCGTCTGCCTCTGGGGCGCGATTGACCCGGACGGCCGGCTCTGGATATACAGGGAACGCTATCTCGCCCGGCAGACCGTCCAAGTCCATGCCAAGGCGATCATTGCGGCAGAGCCAAGGGGAACCAGCTACCGCTGGACCGTCGCCGACCATGACGCCGAGGACCGGGCCACCCTCCACGAGGCCGGGATCAGAACCCAACGCGCCAGCAAAAATGTCGAAAGCGGGATCAAGGCGGTTAAGGAGCGGCTCAAGCTCCAGCCGGATGGCCGGCCCCGTCTGATTGTGTGCGATTGCTGTCCGGAAACGATCAGCGAGTTCTACGACTACGCCTGGCAACCCGCCGTTGACGGCCGCAA
Source organism: Kiritimatiellia bacterium (assembly GCA_028718125.1). Classification (GTDB taxonomy): domain Bacteria; phylum Verrucomicrobiota; class Kiritimatiellia; order JAAZAB01; family JAAZAB01; genus VSJD01. The sequence continues at coordinate 76,343 of JAQUMN010000019.1, read as the reverse complement.
TGCCAAGGAAGCACCAATCAAAGATCGGGATCATGCCATGGACCCGATCCGCTACATGGTCATGAAACTTGACCACGGTCGCGGCGGTGGCCTGGCGATTCCCGGGCATTTACCGATTAAATGAGATGAGTATGCGGTTGGCGGAACGTAGCGGGTCAGGCGCGCTGTAAAGCGCCTCCTGACAAAAGACAGGCCATCGTTACAGGCATACCGATATTGCGGTAACCATACGCAGAGCGCCGGCGACTGACTCCGCAGTGTCCGATGACATAGCTACTCCGGCACCACATACTCGCCTCGGCGCCTGCCGTAGCGTATCCACTTCTCAATTTCCACCGCGACAAAAGCCACGCAAGCAACGGCGCCAATGCGCAGCCAGGAATCGGCGCCGATGGGGGCGGTGTGGAAAAGTTTATTCATCACCGGCGCGTAGGTGAAGAGCAGTTGCGCACCCGTCATCGCCAGCGAGCCGGTGATGGCCCACCAATTCGTGAACCATCCGATGACGAAGACGGAGTTGTTGAGGGAACGACAATTGAAGAGGAAGGCGATTTCGACGAGCACGATGACGTTGATGACGGCGGTGCGCGCGGCGGCTTCGGTCGCCTCCTCGACCTGCAATTCCCAAAAGAACAACCAGAACGCCCCGAGCAGCATGATAAGCGAGACCATTCCTATGCGGATCATTAACGACAGGGTTAGCAGCGGCCGCTTGGGGTCGCGCGGAGGACGAGCCATGAGGCTGTTTTCCTTCGGCTCAAACACGAGCATCAGGCCAAGCAGGACAGCCGTCATCATGTTGACCCACAGGAGTTGCACCGGCAGCACTGGCAACACCGTGCCAAACATAATCGCCACTAACAACACCAGTGCCTCGCCCATGTTGGTCGGCAACGTCCAGGCGATGAACTTGGTCAGGTTATCGAACACCCCGCGGCCTTCCTCCACGGCGGCCTCGATGGACGCAAAGTTATCGTCGGTGAGAATCATCGCCGCTGCGCCTTTCGCCACGTCCGTGCCGCTGATCCCCATGGCCACGCCAATGTCCGCCTGCTTGAGAGCGGGGGCGTCGTTCACGCCGTCGCCAGTCATGGCCACAACATGGCCGCGGGCCTGGAGCGCCTTGACGAGACGGAGTTTTTGTTCGGGGGCGACGCGGGCGAAGACGGCAGTGCGTTCGGCAACTTCAGGCAGGTCTGAGTCGGAAACCCCTTCTAATTCACGGCCGGAGAGAGCCACCAGTTGTCCAAGTTCCTCGCGGCCCTTCAGTCCAATCAGTCCGGCAATGGCGCGGGCAGTAACGAGATGGTCACCGGTAATCATCTTCACGGCAATACCGGCGCGTTGGCACTCGTGCACGGACGCAATTGCTTCGGGTCGCGCCGGATCCATCATCCCTTGCAGTCCGAGGAAGGTAAGGCCGCCGGCGACGTCGGCGTGTTCCAATTTGACATGCTGAGCATCCACGTGACGGCGAGCTAGGGCCAACACGCGCAATCCTCGCTTGGCCATCGCTTCGGCGGCGCGATGAACGGCGTCCTTGTCGAGTGCGACAGTCGCGCCGCGCTCGTCAAGCGTATCGATGCACCCTTCAAGCAGGCGTTCGAGCGCGCCGACTTTGAAGATGACGCGGCCTTTGTGCGCCTCGTGCAGCGTGGCGTGGAACATGTGCTCCGACTCAAACGGAATCACGTCTAAACGCGGTGCCGCACGATGAGTATCGGCGTGCATCAGCCCGCCCTTTTCGGCGGCGACAATAAGCGCGGCTTCGGTGGGATCGCCCTGCACCTTGAGCCGGCCCTCTTCGCGCAAAAGTTGGGAGTCATTGCACAACACGCCGGCGCGGAAGCATTCGGTAAGCGCGGGATGTTCCGTCACCTTGACGACCGCCCCATCCAAACGCAGGTCGCCCTTGGATTCATAACCCACGCCGGTGACGAGATAGACTTTTCCACCCGCATAGATTTCCTGAACAGTCATCTGGTTCTCGGTGAGCGTGCCGGTCTTGTCCGAGCAAATCACGGTAGTGCTGCCAAGTGTCTCGACTGCGGGCAGCTTGCGAATGATGGCTCGCCGCTTTGCCATCCGGGAAACGCCTATGGCCAGCACGATGGTGACGGCGGCAGGCAGGCCCTCGGGGATCGCGCCCACGGCCAGGGCCACCGCCGCCATGAACATTTCCGTCGGATTTTCGCCGCGGGCGATGCCCACAGCGAATGTGGCCGCCGCCAGCGCGAGAATTACCCAGAGAGCCAGTTTGCTAAAATGCGCGATCTTTTTCGTCAGCGGCGTGGAAAGTTCAACCACGCTGGAGATGAGGTGAGAAATGCGGCCGGTCTCGGTCTGGTCGCCGATGCCCCACACCACACCTTCGGCCTGGCCGCCGGTGACCAGCGTGCCGGCGTAGGCGAGATTCTTCCGCTCGGCCAGGATCGTGTCCAGCGCGAGCGGGTCGAGATGCTTCGCCACGGGTAGCGACTCACCGGTGAGGGCGGATTCATCCACATGCAGATTGCGAAGGTGGAAGAGCCGCAGATCGGCGGGCACGCGGTCGCCGGAATGCAGCAAAACCACGTCGCCCGGCACGAGTTGCTCGGAGTGAATGCGCTGTTTGCGACCTGCGCGACGCACCGTGGTTTCGGTAGCGACCATTTTGGCGAGCGCATCGATGGCCTTTTCGGCCTTTGATTCCTGGAGGAAACCTATGATGGCATTGACGATTACAACCCCGAAGATGACCGATGAATCCACCCACTCGCGCAGGAATGCCGTCACGGCGACCGCCAGCAGCAGGATGTAAACGAGCGGCTGGTTAAACTGCTGGAGAAACTTCATCCACGCCGGCGTGGCACGGCGCGCGGTGACACGGTTCATGCCAAAGTCTTTCTGGCGGCGGTGAACTTCAGCCGCCGATAGCCCGGCGGCCAAGTCCACACCGAGAAACTGGACGACTTCTTTTATCTGCAACTGGTGCCACACTTTGTCGGTAAGTGAAATAGTCATTCGATTCCCATCCGTCTGCTTATATCAATGCCGTGATTCCGGACGGAGCGAGCCTTACTTAAGAACGAAAGTCTGATTTCTTTCATAAAATTATAGGCACCGCTTTTCCAGCGTCAATCATAAAGCAACCTTTGATTCCCATAATTGACATTCCGGCCATAGGCAGGAGGCCATAATGCCGAACACAGACGAAAGACTATCGCGGTCACATATCATCCACGCCGAACGGGCCAACCAGATCGGTCTTAACCGACTGGCCCTTGCCGGGGGCCGGCCGTACATCGACGCGCGCCTGGCGCGACTCCCGTATGAGAGCGACACGTCCTGGACAGGCACGGTGCGAGAAGGCGGCCGGGCAAGCCGCGCGTTCCTGATCAACTATGCCGCGCGGCTCGCCGCGAAGATCAACCAGTACGTTTTCTCGACCGAAGTCCAACGACCCAACGCAGACCCGCGTTTTCTGGCTGACGCCACGCGCACCGGCGAACTTCTGGATGAGGTAAAGCCGCGCAAGATTGTCCGCCAGGTGATTGAAAGAGCCTATGCCGAAGGCTACGAGAAACATAGCGACGGCATCACGTTCATGCCGCAGTTGGAGTTTGGCAGTTTCCACATGAAGCACCCGGCCGGGGTAGGGCACGACTGGCTTTATTACATGGGCATTCAAAACCCATTTCTACCTGCCACCCAGTCATCCGATATTGCCGCCCGCCGCTGGGCCGACGCTTGGTTCCGTTCCGCCCTCATAGATTTCGGCCATCCCATCCGCGCCCGTCTTTGGTGGCTGGGTTTGCGCCTTGGCGCCTGGTACGGCTGGCGCCGCCATCGGCTCAAGAATCACCCAGGATCGGACAAAAGCAAAAAGGAGGGACTCTGATATGACCAATGCAATCGTAGAGGCTGTTAAGGTCGGTTTGGAGGCTGCTGGAGGCTTGCCATGGCAAGTGCAGGCGGGGATGGTGGCTGCCGGTGTTGTTATAGGCGTGCTTGGAAGTGTAGCCGGCTGGATCGGACAACAGTTTTGGAAAAGTCGAAAAGGAAAGAATGGCAATCAGAAACCAACTCAATAAACTTGTGTGTGGTTTGTGTGTGTAATTTTATTTCTTGTGAACCTTGGCGTTCAGCCAGCTAAAATGAACCGCTATTTTTGATTTGTGTGTGTGAATGTGTGTGGTTTCGGCCGACCAAATTCAGTCCGTCCCAAAGCGAAGCAAGAATTTCACCCGAAAAGCAAAAACGCATTTAACCCCATATTTACAGGGGATTAAATGCGTTTCTGACTGTTTCAAATTGGAGCGGGAGATGGGAGTCGAACCCACGACGTTCAGCTTGGGAAGCTGACATTCTGCCACTGAATTACTCCCGCACAGACGCGAAAAACAAAAACATTCTAGGTCCTGGTGCCGCGTTTAGCAAGCGCTATTTAGCAGCCTTCCCACTCGTGACCAGCCAGGGCTGCGTCATCAATACTGAAACCAGCGGCGTCGCAGTCCCAATACCCGCCCATGGCGTGATCGGGACGCCCTCCAATACCGCAAAAGAATTGGCATTCGTGCCAAGGGCAGCCTGCCCGCCATAGTCCGGCAGTTGCCGGACGAAGGAGGGAACTCCCGCGCGACCGTTCTTGACGCCGCCCTGCGGGTAATCCTTTGTTCTCCAGCAGAGTCGATCCTATTCGTAGCGCAAAGCGTCGATGGGATTCAAGTGGGCGGCCTTGGTCGACGGCCAAAGCCCGAAGATGATGCCTATGGCCGCGGAGAATCCGACGGCCAAAATTATCGATGAGCTGGTTATGGTGGTCGGCCAGTTGGCCAGGGATGACACCAGAATGCTGATCAGCCAGCCTAGGGTGATGCCGATCCCTCCGCCCAGGGCGCTGACCACGAGCGCTTCGGTGAGAAACTGGGCTAAAATGTCGCGCCGCCGCGCGCCCACGGCCTTACGAATGCCGATTTCCCGGGTGCGTTCGGTCACAGACACCAGCATGATGTTCATGATTCCGATCCCGCCGACGAGCAGGGATACCGCTGCGATGGCGGCCAATAAATAAGACATGGTGCGGCTGGTCTCCGTCAGCATGCTTTGCATTTCCGCCATATTGCGGATTTCGAATGCCGTCTCAAGTTGTGAAGGTGGAATGCGATGCGTCTGAATGACGAGTTCCTTGATTTCTTCCTGGGCCGCCGGAATGGCTTCCGCAGATTCGATTTCCATGTCCACGCTGTTTAGATAAGTTCTGCCAAGCAGGCGATACATGGCCGTGGTGACCGGAATGACGACAAGGTCGTCCTGATCGAAAAAGGCGTTGGCGCCTTTTTCCGGAAGGATTCCGATAATTTGAAAATTCACCTTGTTGATCTTGATGTATTCGCCCAGCGGATTGGCGTCGCCGAAAAGTTCCCGGATCAGCGTGCAGCCGATGACTGCCAGGCGCGCCCGTTTGCGCGTCTCGTCGTCGTTGAAAAATCGACCGGAAGCCGGTTCGGAAGACCGCATAAAGGCATATTCCGGTTCGGCGCCGACAATGCGCGTGTTCCAGTTTTTGTTGCCGTAGGTTACCTGGCCGCGCCCGTTGACGGTGCCGCTGATGTGCCTGATTGAAGGAACCGCCGCGCGGATATCGGCAACATCCTGCAGGGTAAACCGGGTAACGGCCCCGGCTTCGTAGGCCACCCCGTGCATGCGCCGCGCGCCGGACTGCAGCATCAGCAGATTGGAGCCCATGGAGGATAGTTCGGCCTTGATGGCCTGTTGCGCGCCTGTGCCGATGGCCAGCATGGCGATGACGGCTGCGACGCCGATCAGGATGCCGAGCATCGATAAGGCTGTGCGAATTTTGTTGGCCATCAGCGCGCGCCAGGCTTGCTTAAAGTCATGCGGAATCTCCCGCAAAACGAAACCGGAACGGGCGGCGCCAGTCGGCATGCATGCGGATGGCGCGTAATCGCCGGCGGGCGTCGCCAGCGCCGCGCCGTCGGGCGCGGCCAAGTTCGCCGTGTCCGATTGAATCAGGCCGTCTTTCATGCGGATGATACGTCGGGCGTGGGCGGCGATGTCCGATTCGTGGGTCACCATGATAACCGTGATGCCTCGCCGGTTGAGCCCTTTCAGTATCTCGATGATTTCGTCCGCGCTGGTGGAATCCAGGTTGCCGGTGGGTTCATCCGCCATGATGATGCGGGGATCATGGATCAAGGCGCGGGCAATGGCCACGCGCTGTTGCTGGCCGCCGGAAAGTTCGTTCGGTTTGTGGCTGAGGCGTTCCCCCAGTCCGACCTCGGACAACAGGCGGCGCGCCTTGTCGGCTTTTTTTATTTTCCGCCGGTCACCGGCATACAGCATCGGCAGGATGGCGTTTTCCAGGGCGCTGGTGCGCGGGAGCAAATTGAAGTGCTGGAACACAAAACCTATGGTTGAATTGCGCAGGGCGGCCAGGTCGTTGTCGGAAAGCCGCGCTACTTCGCGGTCAAGCAGGCGGTACGAGCCCGTGTCCGGCACATCCAGCAGGCCTAGAATGTGCAGCAACGTGGATTTGCCCGAACCGGACGGGCCCATGATGGCCACGAATTCCCCCGGCGCGACGTGCAGCGATATGTCGCGCAGGGCGTGCACCGCCACTTCATCCATGGTATAGGTTTTTACAATATGATCTAATTTGATCATGAGGGATAGGCCGCTCCCGTTGCATGACGCCTTACCTGCGCGGCCGACTCGGCATGAATGGGTTGCGTTTATCGTTGTCCTTGGCGGACGCTTTCAACAGGGACTTGACCAGGACGATGTCACCCTCATCCAAGCCGCCTTTGATTTCGACTTGCTTGCCGTTGCTCAATCCGATTGTTACGGGAACGGTTATGGGCGGATCATCGGCCGATTGACCGGGCTGCAGGACGACGGAGCGTTTGTTTTCCATGGATACGGCGTCGGTCGGGATCAGGAGCACGTCATTGGTCGTGACGGTCAGGATTTTAAGGTTGGCGGTCATGCCGCTGCGCAGAAACGCGGGAATGACAAGCGGCAGAACTTCCACGGTGTAAGTGGTCACATTGTTGACGGTTTTCGCCTCATAGGCGATATGATCCACCTTGCCGGTAATGGCGTCCTGCGGGTAGGCATCAAGAGTAAAGTTGACGCTCTGGCCGACGGCGATCATCCCGATATCGGTTTCATCCACCGTCGCCTCGATGATCAGGCGGTCGGACATGACATAGAGGGCATCCGATGCGGTCACGGTCTGGCCCGGCTCGATGTTGCGGGCGATGATGTCGCCATCCAACGGGGCCACCAGGGGGGTCGGCTTGTAAAGCTGTTCCCAATAGGCCAGCGCATTGGTGCCTTTGGCCCGGGCGGCATCCAATAGCGCGGCCCTTTCGGTGGAGCTCATCCAGGCAATAATTTGCCCCGTATGCACCACGGCCCCTTCCTTGACGAGCACTTCCTCCACGCGCCCGGCGATCGGCGATTTGATTTCCAGGCGGTTCTGCGGCTTGACGGTGCCGGTGGTCATAACCATGATTTGCAGATCGCCGCGTTTCACGCGGATATCCGTATAGAGCGTGTCATCCCCGGCGGCGGTATGCCGCCAGTACCAGACGGATGCCCCTGTTGCCAAAATGAAGATGATCAATATCCAAAACAACTTGCTTCGTATCATGGAATAACTCCTGTTCCGAGTGCCTTTTCCCAGGCGGACCGGGCCAGCATCGCATCGCGCCGGCTGGCCAGCATGGACTTCTGCTTGTCAATCAGGTCGTTTTCAATCAGGTCCCAGTCCTCGAACGAGAGCAACCCGTTCTGATACTGGGCACGCGCAATCTCGGAGCGGACTTCGGCGGCTCTCAAAAATTCGTTCTGCACTTCGATCTGCTCGACGGCATTCTGCCAGGCCGTAAACCGGTCCTCGAGCGTGGACACCATCTGGTTGCGCGTGTCTAGCAGCGTATCTTCGGCCTTGCGCTGATCTGCCTTGGCGCCGCGTGCAGCGTACCAATGCTGCCCGCCCACGAACAGCGGAAAGGAAATGGCTGTGCTCACCGACCATTGATCGTTCTTCGGAATCAGGCTGTCGTCGTCCGAACGGCCGATTGCCCCGTTCACGGACCAAGATGGATAAAAATCGCTATAGGCGATGCGGACGCCTTCCCTGGCCGCGCGCACCTGGGTTTCGGCGTTGCGATAGTCCGGCGTCTGGAGGGCCAGTGCGTTAATGTCGGGTCCCTGGGGCAGGTCGACAGAATCCCAGTTTCCGGTGACGGCCAGGATGCCGATTTCATGGCGGCCTAGTGTTGCGGCCATCTGCTGCTGGGCGGTCTTAAGACCGCGCTGGGCCTGGGTGACCTCGAACCTGGCCTGCCGGAAATAGGCCTTGCTGCGCAGGTCAGAGCCCTTGTTTTCACGGCCGGCCTCAAACCGCATTTCCACCAGGTTGACGTTTTCCTTGCGGCGGTTGGCGATGATTTCGGATACCCGCACGAAATCCTGGGCATACAGCAAGCGCGCGAACGATTGCGTTAACGCGGCGCTCAGCGCGGCCTTGGTCGCCTGGAGGTTGATTTCAGCGATCTTGAGCAGGGCCTGACTGCGCCGCAAGGTCGCCACGTTGCCGAACCCGGAAAACAGGTTCAAATAGGCGGATAAACCCGCCTGGTAGGAGGTGGAATCCTGGTAGCCCGTATCAAGTTCGGTGTTGGACTTGCCGATGGAACCGCTGGCCGAAATCTGCGGCAGAAACGGGCTGTAATTGCCCTTAACATCGGTCCGCGCCTTTTCAACCGCCGCGCCGGCGGCCGACAGTTGGGGATTATTGCGAATCAATTCGCCGACGCAATCGTCCCAGGTTACCGGCGGCTCCGCCGCGTGGGCGGCGCTGCTTAACAGCGCGAGGACCAGCAACCATCCGAAACGACATTGAAAATGACCGGGGATAACAGAATTCAAGGCTGAACGACCCTCCGATGTGTGAGAACATAAACCTTCTGACCGGCCTATGGCTGGTCAGAAGGTTATATGCAGATATAGTAACCGGTCGGGGACGTTCGGTTACAAAAAACTCTGAAATAATGTCAATCTGCCGGCTGAATGGTCATGTCCGCCTTGATCTTGCCGTCGAGCACTTCGCAGTAGCTGACCTTTTCCTTGACCGAAGTGACCTTGATTTTGCCGGCCTGTTTCATCTCGGTATCCAAGACTTCGCCGGTATCCTTGTCGGTTACCGTTTCAACGGCGCCCACCGAAAATACCTGGCCGACGCTTACGCCTTCCCGGCTGCCGCGATTGATAGTGACCTTGTCGCCGGCCTTGATAACCGTGCCTTCCCACGGGATTGACTCAAGTTGTTTTTCCAGGAACTCAACGCCCTGACCGACGGCGTCTTCCGTGGCCTTGCCGACGTTATCCTTCTTGAATCCGGCCACGTCGCCGCCGAAGCTGGAGCCGCTGTAGCCGAGATTCAGGCCTTTGCGGCCGGCCTTGCCGACAACCTTTGTCTGGGCCTTAACCTGGCCGGTGGTGGAGTCAATGATATAGATCGTGGCGTTGACTTCCGCTTTATCGGTGCTGCCCCCGACCCGGAAGCCCAAGACATTGACGCCGGCGCCACCGCCGGTGGTGCTGTCCTGAACATGGGTGATGGCGCCTTTAACCAGCAGTTGGGCCGGGGTCATCTGGCCGGTCTTTGGCGCTTTTTTGCCGCCGGCCATTCGGCCGCTATTGGCCAGGTCCTGCTCGGCCATGGCTTCGCCGCGCATGTCCTTTTCGCCCAGCACGATGAACTTGCCCGATTCCTGCAGGGCGGCCGTCATGATTTCGCCGAAGGCGTTGCCGATGTCCCACTGGCCCGACCAACCGGCTTTGTTTTCAAACTTGGATACGGTAATGCTGTAACGCAGGTTGCCGCCGCCGCCCGCCGCCACGCTCCCGGCCATGCTCAAAGCCAAGCCCAAGATGATCGCCATCCCCAGACGCATTCGTTTCATGGTTGCCCTCCCGTGTTGATGCCGATGACGGCAATGGTTAATGAATAAATTCTGTTCTTCAATAATGCAAAGCGGTCCCGGTGTCAATTCTGAAATTATCAGTTCAAGAGGCCGACCACGGCTGCGTTTCGCGATATTGGAGGGCGGAGCGCCTGCGACGCCAGCAGGACCGGAAAAGAACGGTCTCGCGGGAGCTCAACCCTCCAACGTTGCGGGTAACGTGGATAAACGCAAATAAAGAACTCGATGGAGGGCGGAGCGCCTGCGACGCCGCTGGTTTCAGCCTGAATGACGGACGACCAAACTCCAGGTGGATAAGTTTGTCCCCGCGCGGCGGTCGTAGCCGCCCGCCCTCCGGAAGCATCCTCTCGTGAGGCGCCATGACATCCCCGGGAGGACGACGGGCCTTCGTCGCCGCGTTGGCGTGTGGTTTGGCGCGGGTTCCTGACAAGGGGGCCCGTCCCCAGGCGAGGATTCGCGGGACGATGGGACTTGATTTCCGGCTTTTTTTCCGTTAGTTTTACCCGCATTCACCCTTCGATGCGTCCGCCGTAGCGGACTTGCGCGGGGTAGTAACGGAGGTCATGGCATGTATCCGCCCGTATCGTCATCAGTTTCCGCCGAAGGCGGATCCGCCTCTGGCGGAAAATTCCCGGAAATTGAACGGGAAATTCTGGCGCGCTGGAAGCAGAATAAGATTTTCGAGCAATCCCTGCAGAGGTCTGGGCGCGAAATGGTGTTCTACGATGGGCCCCCGTTTCCGACCGGGGCGCCGCATTTCGGCACTATTTTCGTTTCCATCCTGAAGGACGCCCTGGCGCGTTATTTCACCATGGCGGGCTATTCCGTACCGCGCCGGTGGGGCTGGGATTGCCACGGCCTGCCGATCGAGAATGCCGTGGAAAAAAAACTGGGCATCGGCGATAAAACGCAGATCGAAAAGCAATTGGGCGTGGCGGCCTTTAACAACGAATGCCGCAAGCTCGTGGCCGATTGCAACGTTGCCTGGGAAAGCTACATTAATAAAATCGGCCGCTGGGTTGATTATGCGCATGCCTACCGGACGTTGGATCTGCCCTACATGGAATCCGTCCTGTGGGTCTTTAAACAGTGTTATGACCAGGGCCTGATCTACAAGGATTACCGGGTCACGCCCTATTGTTATCATTGCGAAACGTCGCTTTCCTTTTCCGATATCCGCGAATCCGATTCCACACGGCCGCGCCAGGACCCGGAAGTCATCGTGCGCTTTAAAGCGTCGGATGAAGTGGCCGGCAAGCCGACCTGGTACCTGGCCTGGACCACGACGCCCTGGACGCTGACTTCCAACCTGGTGCTGGCGGTGGGCGCGGACTTTTCCTATGCCGCGGTGGAGCACGCGGGCTCCGTGTATATCATGGCTGAAGCGCTGGTCACCAAGTGGGCCAAGCTCTTCGGCGGCAAGCCGTATATCGTCAAGATTTTTGCAGGAAGTGAGTTGCTGGGGCGCCATTACGAGCCGGTTTTCCCATATTACCGCGACCTGGGCGCGGAAGGTTATTTCCGCATCCTGGCGGCCGATTTCGTCACGCTCGATGACGGGGTGGGGGTAGTCCATTGCGCGCCGGCTTTCGGCGAGGATGACTACTGGCTCTGCAAGCGCCATGGCCTGGGCGTGCGCAATCCCGTGGATGCCAGGGGGTGTTTTACGGCGGATATTCCCGAATTTGCCGGGCAGAATGTGCATGAGGCCAACAAGGGAGTGATTCGCGCTCTCAAGGCCAGTGGCGCGCTCATGCATCACAGCACGATCGAACATAACTATCCCCATTGCTGGCGCTGTCGCACGCCGCTCATTTATCGCGCGATGGATGCCTGGTATTTTGCCGTGGATAAAATCAAGGACCGGCTGCTCAAGCACAACGAGGAAATCAACTGGGTGCCGGAGCACGTCAAACACGGCCGGTTCGGCAAGTGGCTGGAAGGCGCCCGCGACTGGAACATCTCGCGCTCGCGCTTCTGGGGAACGCCCATTCCGGTATGGGAATGCGAAGCCGCCGGCTGTGGTCAACGCCATGTGCTGGGGTCGCTGGCGGAAATCAAGGCGGCCGCCGGGCGAGAGTTCACGGACCTGCACAAGGAATTCCTGGACGAAGTCGTCCTGAAATGCCCGGCGTGCGGCAAGCCGATGCGGCGCGTTCCCGAAGTGTTGGACTGCTGGTTCGAGTCGGGGGCGATGCCGTTCGGCCAGTGCCATTATCCTTTTGAAAACAAGGACTGGTTCGAGAGCCATTTCCCGGCGGACTTCATCGTGGAATACCCCGGCCAGATTCGCGGCTGGTTTTATTACCTGCACGTGCTGGCCGTGGCGCTTCTGGACCGTGCCGCGTTCAAGAATTGCCTGGTGCATGGCACACTGCTGGCGGAGGATGGCGGCAAGATTTCCAAGTCGAAAAAGAATTTCACGGACCCCATGGAATTGATGGACCGCTACGGCGCGGACGCCCTGCGTCTTTACTTGCTGGGTTCCTCGGCGGTGGTCATGGAAGATTTGAATTTCAAGAATGCCGGCGTGCACGACCAGATCAAGCAAGTGCTCCTGCCGCTCTGGAACGCTTTTTCGTTTTTTGTCACCTATGCCAATGTGGACTCCTACGCCGGCGATCCCGCGCGGCAGCCGGAATCCACGCATGCGCTCGACCGTTGGATCCTGGCCAAGCTCTACCGCGCGGAGCATGAAGTGGGCGAAGCCTTCAAGACCTTTTATCTAAACCGCAGCCTGACGCCGGTGACGGCGTTCATCGAGGACCTGACCAACTGGTACATCCGCCAGTCGCGCGCCCGGTTCTGGGGCGGCGGACTGACCCCCGACAAGCGTCAGGCCTATGACACGCTGTATTATGCGCTCGTGACCCTGCTGAAACTGCTGGCGCCTTCGGCGCCGTTCGTGGCCGATTACCTCTACCGCCAGTTGACCGGCGAAGACTCCGTGCATATGGCGACGTGGCCGGATGTGCCGGATACATACCGGAACGAGGCGTTGATCGAGGAAACCGCCGTGGCGCAGACGATCGTCACTCTGGGATTGGCCCTGCGGCAGAAGGCCGGACTCCGCGTTCGCCAGCCCTTGCCCGGCATCCAGGTGGCCTTGCCCAGTTCGGTGGATTCCGGGGTGGTAGCCAGGCAGCTGGACATTATCCGTAACGAATTGAACGTGAAAACCGTCACCCTCCTGGCCGATCCCGGTGCGGTGGCAACCCTGCGGGCCACGCCCAATGCGCGCGTACTGGGACCCAAGTGGGGGCGCGAGGTGCAGGCGATCATCAAGGCGGCCAAGGCGGGTCAGGTTCGGGAAGAGGGCGACAAGATTATCGTTTTCGAAGGACAGAAAGAATGGACCGTTGACCGGCAGGATATCGAACTCAGCTACCAGGGCAAGGACGGCATGGATGTGATGGGCGACAAAGGTGTCCTGCTGGCCCTGGATAAGACCCTGACGCCAGCCTTGCGCGAAGAAGGCGTGGCCAACGAGCTGAACCGGATTATCCAGGACTTGCGCAAGACCGCCGGATATGCCGTGAGCGATCGGATCGAGATGACCCTCGAGGGAGAACTGGATCCTGCCTGGCGTGGACATCTTCAGCAATTGGCGTTGGCCGTATCGGTCGAATTAAGCGAAGCCGAGGCCGACGCCACCGCGCGCGAAACGATCGAAGGCCGCGCCTTTCGCGTGTCGATTCGGAAAATGACGCAAGCGTAGCCGCCTCTCCCGGCCTTTCGAATTTGGGGACGAATTGTCGCCGGGCCGCATGCATGGGTGAGAAGCATGAACGCGGCGCGAGATCAGGTCATGAGAAAATGGCTGCCATGGTGCGAGCGCGACAGCGGCGGTCGCGGCTGGGTGGTTGCGTTGTTTCTTCTGGGGTGCCTCCCCGCGATGGTCGCGGATATTATTCCGTTTGCGGAGAACGACACGCTGGAAGAGGTCCGGGCCAAGATCGCGCACAATGGCTACAATTTCACCGTCAACACCAACCGGTTCTCGAAGATGACGCCTTGAGAGCGTCGGTCATTATTGGGCGGCAGGCTGCTGGAAGAACCGTCGTCCGTCCCGACCGCCGGGATCAAGGTTATGTCGGACGATATCCTGCCGTCCGCATACACCATCACCAATCTCAGCGGCCATAGCTACATCGGCCCGATCCGCGACCAGGGACTCTGCGGCAGTTGCTGGATTTTCGGGCCGATCGCCGCCGCCGGCTTGGCGGACCCGGCCGTGTATCATACCGACGGCCTGTGGCAGATTTATCTTTCGTCCCAGGGTTATGCGATTCTCTTCGGTGGTTACGGTGGCCCCGAGTACCAGCCGATGGTGGAATAGGGGACGGGCGAAACAATCGAAGGCCGTGTCTATCCGGTAAAAAAAGCAGGCGTAGCCGCTTATTCTGCCTCCAGGGCTTCGGGACGGAGTTCAGTTGAGCGACGCGCTTTGTCGCGTCAGCACAATTTGCCTGCGCGTTCCGGGGCTTCGGCCGGATTCAATGGCGTAACTGTTCGGGACATGTTCAGCAGGGCGATCACGCTTTTGTCGTGGTGGGCGCGGGAAGTGCGCGGAGGCAAGGTTTCCGTGGCGCGCAGGATGCTGACCAGATCATAGGGCGGCTTCATCGTGACCAGGCCGAACGATTCTTTGCCGGCCCTCAGCAGGGCTTGTCGGGCGCCTGCCTGGATGCGGCGGCGCGCTTCATCCGGCTGAAGATGAATGGCGGCGGTATTATGCCTGCGATAAGCCTCCGCGATCAAATGATGGCCTGGATCAGTCTGGGTTCCGCGTTTGACCACCACGGTTTCGATCCCCGGCACAAACGTTTTTGCTTCCTCGGTGAAGGCTTTACAGCCGGATGCAAAAATCGAGCGCACTCCCAGCTCGCTGGCACACAGCGCGATCTCCCCGAATTCGCCCATCGAAATCCCGTTGATACACAGGTCGCGCACGCCCATGTTCCCGGTATGGCACAAATGCCCGCGGATGGTGCCCGCCTTCGGGTGTTGGCCAATCCATGCGGCATAATCGAAATGGCCGTCGTCCAGGGAAAACGGATAAGCTTTGCCCGCGGGCCAGTTGCGCGCCAACTCAGCGGCGGGATGGAGCAATGCCGGATTGATGGCCCCAAATCCATGGCCATCGACCACGAGAAACTCGGTGGCGCCGGCGGACATAAATCCTTCAATGGCGGCATTAACTTCGCGGGTCAGCAATTCCTTGCCTGCCTCATAATAGCGGCTCTCCCACAGGCACCAGTTTTCACTATCCAATATGCCGGCAACGCCTTCCAAGTCGGTCACAATGTAAATCCGCATGATTGACCTCCGGTCACTCACCCTCTTCCGTTGATTGGGTTACAAACGAAAGCCAGCTCCTGATTTCCAACTGCCGGTAGAATCTACCGGAATGAACATACGTCGTCCAGAGATAATGCCGAACCACAGGTTTTCCCGGCTGCTCAACAAGCGAGACCATTCTTGACGCAGCCGTGGGTTGCCGCCTATGGCGAAAAAAATAAAAGCAGGAAGATTCCGTCCGCGCCGGTTAACGCGGGGAGAAATCCCGGGCCCAAAGTAGAAAATTCACGGCCAGCTTCTTCATTTCAGGATGATGCGCGCCGGAAGCCGTGACCGAGGCATAAGTCGTATCCCACAAGACCCAGCCCTTGCCAAAAGCATGCAGCAAGACAACCGGCTTGATTTCATAAGGTTTGCCGGGCAGTTCATATTCATTACCCTCCCCGTATTTGTAGAGGTCGGCTTCGATAAAGACATCTTCCGACGGGACAGGATCAAAAAAACTAGAATTGAATTGGCCGCGCGCACTGGGACTGTCGCCACCCGGACTGAAATCGAACCATTGGTTGACGCTCAAGCTTTTCAAAATGGGATGCCGGCCAATCAATCGAACGCGATTAGTATAATAACAGCGGCGCCTCACATTCTTTTGAGATTGTTCGGCGCCGCCGGTCAACTCCTTGAAAAACTTGCCTTCCGTCATGCGATCCCTGCCGTAGTTGCCGTTGATGTCTTCGGAAAACCCGGATATTTCAAAGAGTTGCAATATCCCGCCTGCCTGAACATACTTCGTCAGGTGCTCCAGTTGCGTCCGGCTCAGGCTCATCAGGTTGCAGGCGATCATGAAGTGACGTCTGGAGAACGAATCGAAATCTATGGGCCGGTCCAGAAAAGTCACGGGATATTCCCGCACACGGATGTCCAATTCGCGGGCCACGGACGCGCCCGGATATTCGCCGAAATAGGCGATCGTGCGGTCTTTCGCCGGCGGCAGGACCGGCAGAATCATCGCGCCCGCTTTGGCCGGCTTCGTTTTCGGAGTCCGTCCGTCATATTGGAGCACGAACGCTTCATGTACGTCGAAGTCGCGCACTGACACCCGCACCAGGCTGCCGGTGACTGCATGTTCGGCCCTGCTAAGGTCGGCGGGATAAAACACCGCCGGCGAAGGCCCGGCATCGGGCGGCAAGCGTAACTCAACCCGCGCATTGGTGACGCATTCCGGCTCGGCGGCGTAATTGAGTAGATGCACCACATAGCGCCCGGGTTGGCTGCGCACGGTCACTTCGACATCCGGGGGGACGTTGACTGCCTGCAAAGGCCAGGCGGCCTGGCGTTCCTCCGAACCGCTCAGGATAACCTGTTTCAACAAGTCCAGGACACCGGGGAAGAAATCCTTGTGGATTGGGAAACGCCTGCCGCCGCCCCACCCGAGGTAACAACAGCCGAACTTGTCCGCGCCCAAGGCAACGACCGTTCCCCGGCCGACCGGGTTACGGGTGATGGCGACGCTCCCGTCATTCCAGAATCCTGCCGGCTGGGCCGTGGAAGGCTCCAGTTTGAACTCCGTCAACATCCTGTTATAACGGGCGCTGACTGCGGATGATGAGTTGTCCTTCAAGGCCAACGAGTCCATTTCCTTGATTGGCGTACAATTTGCGCCCGTCAAATTTGCGATCGAGGAAGGTTTCCCGGTCGGCCGTCCCCAGGCATCCTTGATGCCGATGGCGCCCATGGCGATCAACGTCCCGCCCGCCTTGACCCAGCCCTCGATCGCCGCCTGCGATTCGGGGCGCAAATAAGAAATGCACGGCAGAATCACGACCTCATAGCGATCCAACTCCGCGCGATCAAGTAACTCCTCAAAAATCGGCTCGTATTGCAGTCCCATCTGGGCGAAGGCGCAATGCAAGCCGTAGCAATTGGCCACGAATCCATGCTGGCGCGGCCAAGCCACCAAGCCGCCCTGGTCCCACATGCTTTCCCGTTCCGAATAGACCAGCGCGATGCGCGCGGTTGAACTTGACGGTACGAGGTAAGGCCTGATTTTTTCGATGCGTTCGAAGATTTTGACCATAACTTCATAATTGCCCGGCACAGGGCGAGCTTTGCCCATATCCTTGGTATACTCGGCCGGGAATTTCCGAGCGTAATCCCAGGCCCAGATGTTGATCGCGGGCGAATGAACCAGTCCGGTCGCAAGATCGCGCGCGAAGCGGTTGGGGCCGCGGCTGTATTTTCCGGACGCAATCGTCAAAAACGAAGGCCCGCGCGCCTGGGCGCGCATGATCTTGGCCCAGAAACCTGTTTCCTGGGCGCCGTCCCAGTAGGGATCGCAACTGATCGCGCCGCAGGTGCGCCCTGCGTGCGCCAGGGACGAGCGCAACGGCATGTGCATCAAGCTCATGAACGAGAAGACCGGAAATGTGATCGCGTCCGGCCTGATTTCCCGCGTGGCCGCCTCCATCCCGGCCAGCAGCGAGTTAAACTGGAACCAGCAGAACTCCTCGTATTCCATGTAGAGGACGGGGTTTTTTTCATAATTTGCCGGTATGACAAGCACCTGCCGCTTCGGCGGTTCAACTTTCTTTCGCGGAGCTTCCGGCTGCGCTAATTCATCCAGTATCGTGTCCAGGCCCTGGCCCGGCTTGGGTTCCGGCGTCGGCGCGCTCTCGCCCCGCTTCGGCAGGATGAACTTCGTGTCCTCTCGCAAGACAGCCTCCAGCTTCATTCCCAGCAGCTCCTCGCTGGAAAACTCCTCCATGAGCCATTCCCGGAACGACTCGCTTGAAATCGGCTGTTCCTTGTGTTTGCCGGTTTCCCCGTTCGCCACTGTTTCCCGGTCAAGCCATTGCTTAAGGTAACGCTGGTAATGTTCAAGCAGGACGGGGTGTTCGGCCACCGTGATTTCCTCGGCCGGCCCGACGATTGTTGTCGCGGCATTGGTCAGGACTCCCAGGCCCAGCTCCCGCAACTGCGCCGGATTATATTTCCGGAGAAGCCAGACTTTGAACGCGGACATGGTACTGGCGCTGTAACTTCTGCCTGCGGCCGGTTCATCATAGGCGAAGCCCCGGAAATGAGGGTAATTCGAGAGTTGCCGGGTGTACCGGCGGATATCTTCCAGGACGAGGGCGCGGTTGTTCGGGTCAATCGGCTTGATTTTCGGCCACCAATAGCACATCCAGACATCGAGGTTGTTGGTTTGCGCCATACGGATGCTGCGTTCCACATATTCCTGCGGAGAAATCCCCAGGCGCTGGGCTATGGATTTCACAGACCTCGACATGTACCTGGAAGGCGGCGGCTCCTCGCCTTCCGCAAGCAAGTTATAGTAGGCGTAAATTCCATCGCAGCCGGCCTCGTGGATTGCGGGATAGTCGGCCATCCAGTATTCCATCGACTTGCCGGTTTTGGCGCCGTGGTTGCAGATCATGCGGTAATATTGTCCGAGCAATGCCGGATCGTTGGTCATCTGATTTTCCGCGGCCGAGCCGGAATGGGTGGCTATGGCAAGGAAAATGAACAGGGCGCAATATATTCGTCTTGACATCGGTTTTCCCTTTCTCCCGTTAGTTTGACATTGCAATAGATACGGTCGATCAATCTTAAGGTGCCTTGGCGTGCCGGCAAGGAATCATTGCCGCATAGTCGTCTCATTAGGCAGCCATTCCACCACCAGCATGTCATGGATAGTTAACCGGCGTGCTTCGAACGACACCGCTTCACCGTTCCGCTCAAATGTGACATCAGTCATCCCGTCCGGATAGAAGACTTTCACCTTCTCCGCGGAAGGCGCCGGCAGCGTTACGGTGACCTGGAACGGTTTCACACATTCCAGTGCAGGGTTGACGATATGCCCGTCATGTCGCCGGAGCGTCTGTCAATAAAAATCCCCACCTGCGGGGGCGGCTGGCCGATCGCACACATCAACCATCCCATGGCAGTGCCGCCAAGTATCAACCATATCCACGTCCGATTCATCACATTTCCTTATTTCTCCTTGATCATCACAACGCCGTAACGCCGAGCCTGTCTGGCGGGGATCTTCAGGCTAAGAATATCACCTTGCCGGTCCAGTTTCACGGGTGTTCCCTCTGCGCCATCGGGCGAAAAGAGCGCTGCCCGGTAGTCGCCGGTTCCGGACAAACGCAAACGGCATTCGATAACCCCGGAGGGCGGCACCGGAAAGCGAAGATGTTTATCTTCCGGTATTTTCTTCCCGTCAACAGCAACGGTCCCGCTGAGGTTCAGGCAATGCAGGAAAAAAATATTGCCGCGCTTATACAAATGGAAACTCCAGCCGGAAGCCTTGTGTGCGATGAGTAGCGTCCGTTCCGGAACCAGGCGCTCAATCATATCACGGCAGTCGGGCATGGCCTTTTCAGCCGGCTCGACCGGCATGCCCGGCCAGTGAATCATTTGGCCGGATGCTTTTTTCGACTGCTCGGCAAGGCGGCTTAAAAGCGCGGTATCACGCCGCGCACCGGAGGCGGTGCGCGTCCCCAAAACCCCACTGACGAGCAAATTCCCGCCGGCTTTTAAGAATCCGGCCAAACCTTCCATTTCGGTTTCATCCAGCGCCGCAATTTGGGGAAGGATCAGGAGTGCATACTTGTTTGCCAGTCGGCCACCGGCATTTGCTCCGCGCAGGGCCGGTGTCAGGACAGCCTCGGAAAGAACGGCATAATCGAACAGCAGTTGCATCCAAAAAATATACTCCGACCGATGTTTTTTCGCCTCTTCGGGTGACGCAAAGTTCCTCGTGGCCGTCGAAAACACCACGCCAACATCGGCGATGCGCTTGACATTATGATAGAAATCTTTATGCGCGGCTTCCCATTTCAGCGTTTTACCGAGATGGGATTCATCGTCATAGACAATCCGGGCGCGTTGAGCATCACGCGCATTGGTTCTTCTGCAAACCCAGCTCCGCAAGCCGCAGGCCGCTTCCAGCGCCCAGCACATGAAAAACTGGTCGGGAAATTCGGCATAGATTATGGCCAGGCATGGATCCGCCTGCGTCACGCCAAGAATATGCCGTACCTTGCCGCGGAAATAATCGCCCCCCGCCGCAATCGCCTGATGAATGGCTTGCAGGCCGCAGGTATGTCGCCAGGCCGTGACCGGGTTTGTTCCGCATATTTCCATAAAGCTTACGTTACAGCCCCGAATAAATTCATCATATGCCAGCCCGACGTCTGAAACCGCTTGGCTGGCGGTTTCAGAACAGCAACCGAACAGCGGCTTTCCCGACCCGAGGGCTTTGCGCAACCTAACATAATGATCGCCCATGCTCCGCAGGCGCATGGCCAGCCAGTCACGGAAGGCCGGGTTTTCGCGGTTGCCCCAGAAATTATTGTCCGCGGCCGGGGGTAAATTGTGCCCATATTCCCTTTTAAATCTGGCCCGGCAATATTTGCACGCGCAAACGTGGTAATCGGGCAGAAAATGCAAATCATCATTCATCAAGCCGTCAATTCCGACTTCGGCGAACTGACGCACAGCATAACTTGCGGAGGCGCGTTGAAAATCAGGATTGTTGGGGCAAAAGATATGACAGCGATATTTCTCAAAATAAACCGGCGCGTTTGTCCGAATATCAACCATCCGCCATGCATTGCGCCAGGTTCCCTCATATTCATAATCCCGGTCGAAATCGGGATAGATGGCCACGTGGTGATTGAGCCGTTCGCGGATGAACCAACGGTCGGCTTCATTGCGCGGCCGGTGAATGAGGGTGTCCGAGTAATGATCGCAAACGCGGATGCCGTGTTTGTGGCATTCCTCAATTATACAGCGGAAGAGGGCGCGGAGGCGCTCAAAATAGGGCACATAATCCCACCGGAAATGCAGACCAAAAATTACCACCACGTTCACGCCATTGGCCGCAAAATAAGCGGCGCGCCGTTTGATCTCCTCTGCCACCTCGTAATCAGGCCAGTAAAAATCGTTCTTGTTCAGCCACCAGGACGCGATTCGCGCTTCACGGATCCAGCCTGCACTTTGCTGTTCCATTTTCTCTCCTTTAAAATATTTGCTTGCGCACTATCATGCTTGCTGGATGATCCGGGACTACTGTGATGGTTATCCCTGTGTGCACTCAATGATTACAACTTCATAAACATCTACTTCCGGCATGGTAAAGACGACCTTATTACCGACGCGCTGATAGGGCAGCTCTTTGCCTGCCCGCAGGGCATGGACGCGCTTGACCCCGGAAGCCCGGACGGCGATCCGGATGTTGGCCAGGCGAATTATGTTCTCCATGGGCCGTTTCATATCGGAAGTAACGTTGATCAGGTGCACCTGCAATTCTCCCGGGCGCCGGCGCAATTCTACAGCCAGACTGCCGGGCGCCTTGCACTCGATTTGCGTTCCGGCCTTTCCGGTAACCAGGTCGATCAAGGCACGGATTAGAATCCGGAAGTCGGCCAGATGGAACCTGTTGAAACTTTCGAACAGCGGCGCGGCCACATAAACGACGCGTCCGCGGCCAAAAGACGAATAGATCGCGGCCGGATAAGGCGAAAGTCCCTGCAAGTTGACATAGAAATGTTCCAGCGTGTTATTGTATCGAACCAGCTCCTGTCGGCCCCGTATCGCGCGCACTTTAAGGCCGTTTAACGGCCTTGGCAGCAGGATGTTTTTCGGGAAGGCCGGCAAGGCGTCATCAACCACCGTCCAGTACTCCTCCTTGCGGGACGGCTCAAACGCGCCTTCCACCCGTTCGATGCCCAGCAGCTTAAGCCATTCCGGCCGTTCGGCCGGCTGTCCCAGTTCGTCATAGAATCCGGATTCAAAAGTTGCGATCAGACTGCCGCCGTTCTTGACATATTGTGCAAGAACTCGAATCTGCTCCCGTGACAGACACGCCGTGCCGGGTAAAATCAATATCCGAACGCTCATTAACTGCTTTAAGGTGATGTGTTCATCCCACAGAACCCGCGCCGGCAAATGCGAAAAAGTGAGCGCATCCAGGCACCCCATATATTCGTTATCCAGGATCGAGGTCGAGGCCTTGCGCTGCTCTGCCAGGCCCGCGCGGTTTGCCTGTTCCGCGCGCTCCATTACCAGGTTCTGTTCCTTGCCGCTATCCGCCATTTTCGCCAGGGCTTTCAGCCGCGAACGATAATAAAATGCCGTGTGGCGCGATAAGAGCACCGCGATCTCGGCCGCCGGTTCCGTGGCGGTAAAATGCATTTCATTCTGTTCCAGGAACGCATTCAAGTTCACCGCCTCGAACGCTTCCGCCGCCCGTGACGGCATGCTCTCCATAAAAATCGCGAACCAGGGATTGGCGCCGCCTGCCACCGTCTGAGCTATGGCGGACGTCATTTCCGCCGGCGACAAGGGAATATAATGCCATGTGGACAAGGTATGATGCGTAAACACGACCGCTGGATTTTTGCCGGCCGAAAGAAAACGCGCCATGTTGAGTGTCTGATAAGGCGAGTCCCATTTTTCCGATGTATGATAAAACTGCTCGGCGGATGTGAAATTTTGATGGGGCGCCAGGCGCGCGATATCCCGCGACCCGACCATGCAGCCACTGTCATATCCGCCGCCATTTTTAAACACAATGCCCTTGGGATTGACGGCATGCACGGCGGCCTGGGCGCCGCGCAGAAAATTCACCAAAGATTGTACCCGGAACTCCAGGAATTGTTTCCAGAGCGGGTCGCTCCAGTCCCCGAACGAAGGCATTTTTTTCTGCCTTGTAATGCGGCCGAACAGTTTCCGGCAATGTGCGCAATAACAGCATTTCGGGAAAATCCCCGGCCCATCCAGAAAACATCCGTCAACACCGGTTGCCATGACTTCCCTGATAAGCGCAAATGCCCAATCCCGCCACGGGCTGTTGATGCAAAACGTCGTCCCGTTCCCATACAAGGGGCGCTTGCGGCCATAGGGGGTCCCATCCTCCAGTAATTGTTCCCAGCCGGGATGCTTGGCGGCAAAATCATAGGAATACCAATGCAGATTTATATAAGGCACCAGCTTGATGCCGTGCCGGCGTGCATGCGGCAGATAAGAACGCAGCAGATCAAAGTCGCCCAGGCCGGGAATTTTTTCGAAGTTCGGCGTATTAAATGTCGTGAATTGTCCCATGCCGGGCGAACAACCCGGCGTGGCCATGATCCACTCGCAATTGACGTGCCATTTTTCCTTTGTTTCGCGCGCCATGGCCGCAAGGTCAGTTTCCACCAAGCCTGAAAAATCAGCCAGGTAATCACGCCGCATCATCCGGACGGGTCGCTGCCACCATGCCAATCGAGAGCGCTTCATATTTTTGTGTGTCTGCATAATGATTGAATAAATCCTTGTTAACGCCTTAATCAACGCGATAACGCTGCGGATCAGGCGCGGTTATCAGCCATCGCCTGCACCCGGCGTTGGACATAATCTAAACGCCTCTATCACTGAAAAGTTTCAAATTGCCTTCCAGATGCTCTACGTTTCCAGTAGCTGTTATCGGCCAAACACCTTGATCGGCAATCTGTTTCAGCACATAGGCCGACGGTGAAACACCCAACTCCCTGGCTTCAAGCTGAATCTCACTGACTTTGCTCCGGTTTTGGATCGATTCATATTTAGAAGGCCATTTGTCTTTTGCGGTTGTTTCGAATATTTTCCCCCTCAACAGGGGCGCATACGCAAATATCTTGGCCTCAGGGAGAAGACGCGCCAATGTTTCGCGCATCTCAGGGTCAAGACGCACCAGCTTTTCTTCCAAATCGGCGCCATCCACCGGATTGATGACCGAGTATTGCAACTGCACAAAGCCAATGGGGGCCAGGGAATATTCACGAACGACGCGCGTCAGCTCCGCCACCCGCTGCGGAGAATAGTTTGATATCCCAACCTGCCTGACTTTGCCAGCCGACACTAAAGCGCTAAAAGCCCTCCAGGTATCCAAGAGCGGAGTATGCCTGTCATCATGATGAGCCAGCAATATATCGATATAGTCGGTCTTGAGTCGGACCAATGACTTGTCTACAGCGCTATACACAGCCTCGGGAGAAAGGCCCTCCAATTTGCGAATTTTTTCTTTAACATCTATTGGCTGAGAACCGATCTTCGTCATGATCGTGAACATAGAGCGATCTTTGCGCTCAAGCCAGTTCCCGATTACAGCCTCGCTGTCACCGCCTTTCCCATTTGGATACCAGAAAGCATAGTTATTTGCGGTATCGATAACCCTGCCCCCCAGGGATGCATACTTGTCCAGCACCCTGTGCGAATCTTCTTGGGAAATGGCTGTGCCGAATGAGGCCGTGCCCAATGCCACCTGTATTCCATTCATAATAATTACGATCTTCTTGCCCAACCAGTTAATCCATGCAATTTTCACCGTGGATATATTATCTCCGGCGGGGCTGCGCAAGCGCCGGTTGTTTCAACTGGAAAATAATAGTTAGCCGCGGAAATATACTCCCGTTAAAATCTGGCGATGTTCTTTGTCCCGAACCAGTTCGTGCGCCGGTCGAATTTGGAAACGGGCGCCAGCCGCCCGACCTTGCCCAGCGTATACGTCTTCCCAGCCTGCGTGCGGATATGCCGGATGCCGCCCTTGGGATCGAACGGGTCCGCAATGCGGCAAAGCCCTCCCTTTTCGCTGTGAATGCGCATCCATTGGATTGCCCCGGCCCGTTTGACGGCCGACACCAGGAAGGCGCCTTCGGCGCGCAAATTATCGAAGCTCGCGTCCGGCCAATGCATGGCGCCGGGAAACAGGCGGATGACGCCGCCCTGGCTTTGAAGGAGCAGTTCCAGGACGGCGGCGGCATAGGCAAATCCGGCTTCAAGCGTAACCGGTCCGCCGCCGCCATAGTGGGAACGTGAGAATCCTTTGTGTTTTTCGTCGCCGTTGACATGAAAGGTGTTGTCGGAAATAAACGCGTCCACATAGGTTTGCAGGTAGGCAAGCGCCGCTTCCCGACACCCCGCCCGCCCGGCAATCAAGGATGCCCACGGCCAGGACCAGCCCACCCAGTAGCCCGTGCCCAGGCGTTCGATAGTCCTGATTGATTTTTCAACCAGCGCCTTTTCCTCCGGCGAACGATCCGGCCGGAGGGTGCCCAGAGGATACAGCCCCATCAGGTGGCTGTGATGCCTGTGGCTTGTTGCCAAGGGAATCCCTTTGGCCAGCATCAGGCCTTCGCGTTCGTCCTGATGGCAGGGCGTCAGATGGTCCCGGAAATCTTCCCATGCCCGGTGCAAAGGGTCCTGGATGCCAAGTTCGGCCTCGGCTTCCAGCAGAGCCTGCGCCAGAAAACGGGCCAGATCGAGGTCGTAGGTGTTGTCGTCGCTCCAGGCCGTCGTTTTGCCTCCGAAATATTCCGGCGTGTTGCAGAACGGGATGTGATAGGCGCCGTCGGCGGACTTCTCGGCAATATGCATATAGACGTTCAGACATTCGCGCATAAAGGGGAATGCGCGCGTGCGCAGGAAAACGGCGTCCCGGGAATACAGCCAGTGAAGCCAGTAATGATGCGACAGCCAGGCGCCGCCGCCGGGGCTCATGGTGACGGCCACCCAGCCGTAGCAAGGTTCGCCGCCGGGTCCCGAGGCGCTGAAAATAAGCGGAACATCCTTGCCGTAAAATTTGCGGCCCATGGCTTTGTTAAACGGCAGGTTCTTGAA
Source organism: Kiritimatiellia bacterium (assembly GCA_028718125.1). Classification (GTDB taxonomy): domain Bacteria; phylum Verrucomicrobiota; class Kiritimatiellia; order JAAZAB01; family JAAZAB01; genus VSJD01. The sequence goes on along the minus strand of JAQUMN010000019.1, from coordinate 50,397 downwards.
AAAAATTTCGTAAAGCGGCTCGCCGCACTCCAGGTGATTGGACGCATACACCGGCCAGTAGGATTCCTGCACATTCATGTTCAGGGCATATTCGCCTCTCCACGGCGGCATGCCTTCAGGATAGGTCCAGAGCGCCTGGAGCGTAGCGGGCAGACTGCCCGGCCGGGAACTGCACCCCAGCTTGTAGAGCTCGGCATAATAAAGATTTTCCAGGCGCCCGTCCGGTATGCTGATCCATGATTTCGCCCAGTATGATTTCCACTGGCGCACATGTTCCTTCAACAGCGCCGACCAGCCTGTGTTGCGCGTCTCCTCCAGAAGGCGCATGGCCGCGGAGAGCGTATCCGGGGCATCGTTGGAACTGACTATGGCTATGAACAGTTCGCCGCGAGTCCGGTCCGTAAGCCAGGCAACGGTATATTCCAGCCCTTGCGGACAGGATTGGCGAACATACGAAACTGCCCGGCGCCTGCCCTCCTCGGGCAATGGATAGCCCCAGCTTTTCAGCGTAGCCGCGGCTTTCCGGGCATCAGCGCTCTTTATGTTCCCGGCCACGGTAACCAGGCGCATGCCGCAGGCGCGAATGCCGGTTTTGAATTTCAACGCCACGACATTCTTCTGCCGGCAGACGAACACGCTGGCCAGCGGCCCGTCAAACAGTGCCTGCGCTAATTTCAGCCGCCCGGTAAACGCCGGCGCCGTTTTCGCGAAGGCGATTTCCAGCGTGCCGACGGGCAGCTTGGTCGGGCCGGGGCCGACGCGGCTATTTTTGATGGCATCCATGCCTTCCTGCAATTTGTCTTCCTGCCCGGCTTTCCTGAGGTTATGCAGGTAGTCGAAATTGTGAATTCGATCATCGAATTCGGCAAAGCGTGTTTCCCACACGTCGTATTTATCCAGGCTGATCTTGAGCGTCCGGCCGTCGCCCCACAGCGCGGCGCCGATAAAGCCGTTGGCCAGCGGCACGCAGGAATGCCAGCTTGACGGCGGACGCTCATAGACGAAATCATGCCGGCGCAAAAGATTGGCGGGAATTGCCGGCGGCGGAATCGACTGCGGCAATTTGTTTGCGGTCAAAATTTGCTTCCGCATGTTGCCTCAAAACGTGTGAAAAAATTATACGGACACGGCAAGGCGCGCCCTTCCATCAGCCAAACCACGCGAATCTCCAGATAAAATGGAGGATCGCGCTTTGTCGCGACGGCCCGACGCAATGGACAAACCATTTGTTTGCCTAAGGCATCAAACACTTCGTCAATTAGATGGCCGCCTTAATCCGGGCGCTGGCAGGCCAATCAGTGGATCGAGAAAATCATGCCTTTGGGCGGCGGCACCGTCAGGCGGACGATCGTGCCGGGCTGACCATTGGCGCTTTGATCCAGGTAAGACCAGCCGTTCGATACCACGCACGAACCCTCAAAGCGCGTGTCAACGAAATTGGTGGCGATCAAGATTCCGGGAACATTGATGTGCGCGTTATCGGGGTTGGCCAGAATGGTCTGCTGGTCGTCTTTGGAGATGCGGTGCCAGACCGCAATCCGCCCGCCGCCGCCGCTCCCGCTGCTGACGGTTGCGGAGTTGCTTGCCGATCCCCCGCAGGCGCTCAGCACCCCGCTTGATGCGCCTCGGAATGCATTAGCCACGATAAAGATGCCCCCGCCGGAGCCGGCGCCGCCAGTCCCCTCCAATATGCCCAATACGGTTTTTGGGTCATAGCCCCGGTAGCCGTTCGCCTGGATGGTCCCGTCGAGGACAAATGTTCCCGCCGCCTCAATCCATACCAACCCGCCACCGTCTCCGCCGCGGGGAGCATGCTGGCCGCCACCGCCGCTGCCGGCACTGAGCGGCGCATTGGTCCACGGGTATACCGATCCGCAACTTGCGTTACGGGAAGGACGTCCAATCCAAATACCTGTGCCGCCGCCGCCCCCATATCCGGCACCGCCGCCAAGTATTTGAGAATTCGGAGAGACACTACCCCCGCCCGGGCCGTATCCATTTGTTTGAGTGCCGTAGTAATAGCCGCCCTTGTAACCCAGTCCGTTGGCGTTAAAGCCGCCGCCTTCGGAAATCGTCACGTTGCGCGCGCTGAATAAGACCGAGCCGCCGTTGGTGTTGTCGGATACGGGGTATATCCAGGTGTTGCCGGAAACAAGAATATCGTTTGTGACTGAGACGTGTGCGCCATAGTTCGTTATCACGTCATTGGTAGGGCCGCTGTAAATGAAGAGAGCGCCTGTGTTGACGAGCGCCAGGAAGCCGCAATTAAACTGCACATACTCGGTCGGGGTGATGCCGCTTCCCAATTTCAGCGTGGCAGTGTCGATCGTCACGGCGTTCGCCACTGTCAAGGCAACCCGGCTTTCCCCTAAAACTACGAAGGCATTGGAGATCGAGAGCGTGTCTAATGAAAAGTTCGACACCCCGTAGATGCGCACGTCCTCGAAATTCGACCAGTTTGTCGTTAACAGGGTAGTGTCGGGCAGATAGAGCGTGCCAATGTCGCTCTCGGTGAATTGAAGCAGCGTCGCATGCGATTCGGAAACATTGAAACGCACAGCGCAAGGCACGCCGACCTGGGCCGCCGTATCGTATATTAAGGCAATGCGTCCGCCGCCGCCGTTTCCACCTCCCTTATTGGATCCCGGCAGTCCGCCCTTGGCGGTGAGCAGCCCGTTAGTGGCGCCCCTGAACGTGCCACAGGTAATGTAAATGGAACCTCCGGAACCGCCGCCGCCGCCGACACCGGCAATAAGCGTGGATCCCTTTGCGTCCACGTTGATTATGCCGTTTATGGTCACGGGGCCATTGCTCGCGTCAATCCGGACCGCGCCGCCGCCGGCGCCGGCGCGTTCCCCGCCACCGCCGCTTCCCGGCCATATTGGCGCATTGGTCTGATCGTAAATTCCTCCTGGGTAACCAACGGAGGCCATTCCTCCCTTGCCGCCATGGCCTGCTCCTCCGCCGTAGTAACTGGGTGACACTGTGCCCTTGCCTGGACCATACCCGCTTTCAGTAGATACGACGCCTCCGCGATAGCCTCTGCCGAAGGCATTAATCTGCCCGCCGGCCTGCAGGTCGAAATTGGTGCAGACAACCCAGACCCGGCCATCCGCCGGCCACTCGCCCAATGCGTTCGTGGTCGAGGCCGAGTTGGTCACGTGAGTGACGGTCGCGTTGTTTTGAATGATAATGTTGGTCGCGGAAAGCGCCGCATCCCAATTTGAGAAGGTCAGCATGGCATTGGAAATCGTCAGCGAGGCAAGATTCGCCGTGGCGTTGGTCAGAAGCACGCTGCCGTTAGTGATGACTGCGTCACTCCCGTCAGCTGGGACACCGCTGCTCCAGTTGCCGGGCGCGGACCAGTCCCCCGTCCCGCCGGTCCAGGTCGTCATGGCGTAGGTGGCCGACAAGAAACACGCCGGAATTGCGATCACATAGAACGCCGTCAAATTGCGTCGAAAAAACTTGCGTTTATGTTTGGTTTCCATGAAAGCTCCTCCAATATTGTACGAGCGACATGAAAGGGGAAGTTGTTGAACCTCGATAAAACATATTTTACAAAAAGTCTTTGATATGCTAACATTCTGCAAAAATCATGGAATAACATAAATGATCAATAATTTATCAAAATATTCACCCGCTATGCCCGATCCGCTCGTCAAATCCCTGATTCCTCTGGCCAGGCAGGTGCCTGACCCCGTTAATTATCTTGCCGGTTTGTCCGTATCAGAGTTTATAATTCCAAAAAATATTATTATGTTTTCACCTGGTCCCGATAAACTGAAGCTAGTCACCTCGGCCCGGCATGTTTACCAATACGTCTTGATTGTTAATCTGTGCGGCAGAGGGGCGGTCGTCATTAATGACCGTGCCATTAATTTATCGGCGGGCCACGTTCTGCTTGTGCCTCCCGGCGAAAAAATCGGCTACGCTCGCATCGCTGATTCCGATCTGGTCTGGTTTCATGTTACTTTTCGATTCGACAAATCCGAGCCTTTGGCCGTCATCGCCAATCGTGTGTTGCCATTGTCAAAACAGGGTGTGTCTTTTCTGCACGGCATGATTAACGACTATATGGCCCCGGATCGCTCCGCGCCTTCGATAGTCGGCGGCATTACCTTCCAGCTTTGGCTCCTGCTAAAGGAACTGATTAAAATTGCCATGGACATGCCGCCTGGAATGGCCGAACATCAGGCCGTTCAGGATCATATTTGCGCCGTCCAACGCTATTTGTACGACCATATCCGCGAGTCGGTCCGCATCCGGGATGTCGCCCGTTATGTCCATGTGTCGATCAATAAGTTGCAACGGCTGTTCAAACGGGCCATGGGCATGAATCTCGGCGCCTATATCCGCATAGCGCGCGTTAATTATGCGGCCGAACTGGCGGTGTCGTCCGACATGACATTTTCTGAAATATCAGACCATTGCGGCTTCAACAGCGTCTTTACCTTCAGCCGTTCTTTTAAGAAAGTATTTAAGGTGTCCCCTCGACAATATCGCGTTCGGCTGCATTGCCGGCGGTTGAAGCGCTTGGAGAAGCCGGGTGAATCCGTTGTCAGAGGCGCGCCGCCCGTTGCGTTGCCCGTGCATAGTTCTCCAATTGAAATATATTGGGGTTCAGTATGACATCCCCGCTGAAAATTGTTGCTTTTGGCGATTCAATGACGCAGGCCGCGCGGGTTGTTCCCGAAAAGCGCTGGACGTTCCTGCTGGAGCAGCAGTTAAACAGCGACCTGGCGCCGCGCAAGGTAATCGTCATCAATGCCGGCATCGGCGGCAACACTTCCCGGGAGGGCTTGGCGCGCATGGATAAGGACGTGCTGGAGCATCGGCCCGACTGGGTGCTGGTGCAGTTCGGGGGCAATGACGCCACGATCGATCCGCAACGGCATGTCGCCATCGAGGAATTCAACCGCAACCTTGAAACGATCTGGAAGAAGGCGTCCTCCATGGGTGCGCAGGTGGCCTTTATCAGTTTTCCGCCGGTCGTGGATGTGTGGCATGCCTGGAGCACCGACGAAAAGGCCAAACAACAGTTTCATGCCGCCGGCGGCGGGGATGCCGCTATTCACATCTATCGCCAGGCCGCAGAACGGATGGCAACATCGCATCAATGCCTGTTTATAGACTGGTATCATGAAGTCCGCCTGGCCATGGAGAAAGACGGGTACGAAATTTATATCCTTGCCGACGGGGTCCATTTTACGGAAGCGGGCAACAGAATTGCGTTTGAGAGTGTTCGGCGCCAGCTGGTGTCCGCTTGGTTTTCAAGAATAACGTGACAATAAAACATCACGACTGCGTCATTCATGCTGAAACAGCGACGTCGCAGTCCCGATACTCGCCCACGGCGTGATCGCTCCGCCCTCCAATATCGCGAAAGAATTGGCCTTCGTGCCAGGGGCAGTATGCCCGCCATAGCCTCTTGGCGAAGGCGGGAGCTCCTGCGAGACCGTTCCATGACGCAGCCCCGACTAAGACATAATTTTATTGATCGGTTCTGCCGATCCGGTTATTATTTTCATCATGGTTAATGCTCCCGTTAATGCGCGTGAACAAGTCGCCTTGGGATCCCGCCTGAATCGTTTTATAATTAGTTGTTTTTCAGCATAAATCCTGTTAGGATAACCCTATATTGGAGAAACCTGATGAAAAATAACGGTTATAGCCTGGCTCTATCAATGCTGCTCCTTGCAGGCTCGGCTTTTGCCGACACGCATTATGTCATCAAGGATTACGCGGGGGCGTCGAGTCCGTTTACGGATTGGACGACGGCCGCGAGCAATATCCAGCAGGCGATCGACGATGCACTCTGCGAGCCGGCCGACACGGTCATGGTCGCCAGCGGCACATACAACACCGGCGGCCAGGCGGCGGCTTCCCAACTTACCAACCGCGTGGCTGTCACCAAAGTTATCACCGTCAGAGCGGCCAGCACGAACTGGGCGGACACGGTGATCGAGGGGGCGCCGGATCCGAACACGCTCACCAACGGGCCGGCGGCCATTCGTGGCGTGTATCTGACTAACGGGGCTGCGCTGATTGGCTTTACGGTTACCAAGGGATTTACGGACAGCAACGGGGGGGTCGCTTCCGGGTTTGGTGGCGGGGTCTATTGTGCCGACAACACTGCTTGGGTGTCGAATTGCCTTGTGATCAGCAATTTTGCCTGTCGCGGCGGCGGGTTTTACGGCGGTACCTGGCGCAATTGTTTAATTGCTGATAACGTAGCCCGGTATCCGAGCGAGCCGCAAGGCTACGGCGGTGGCGGATACACCGCCGACACGCTGGAAGACTGCGTGTTCTCCAACAATTACGGCCACCGCGGCGGCGGCGGATTCTATGGCGCGGCCAAAGTGATAAGTAATTGCCGGTTTATTTACAACAAGGGTTATGAAGCAAACTGCGGCGGCGGCGGAATTAACGGCAATGACGCCAACGTGGTCAGTAACTGCGTATTCATGTATAACTACGCCGCAGCGGGCGGCGGGGGCGTGTATCGCGTGAAATCTATCTTTAACAGCCTGATTGCCAATAATAGTTGCGGCAGCGGCAGCGGCGGCGGGTTTAATGCATTTAACGCCAATAATAAGTGGCCGGTTAGCTGCACGATCGTCAGTAATTACAGTAACAGCACCAGTGGCGGCCTGGGCGGCGTCGGCGGGGCGCTGGGTTACATGACCAATTGTATTGTTTATTTTAACTACACCAAAACCGTGATCAGCAATGTATCGCCCAATGCGACATCCTATTACAGCTGCATCTTTCCGATGCCCCTCTATGGCGATGCCAACATCTCCAATGATCCCGCGTTTATGACTTCGGCCGCCGGCCCTTACCGGCTCTCACCGGACTCGCCCTGCATCAACAAGGGCATCAACCAGGGCTGGATGAATATCGCCGTGGACATTGATGGACGCCGGCGGATCATCGAAGGCACGGTGGATATCGGCGCCTTCGAGTTCCTGCACCGGGGCGCGGTTTTCACGGGCCGCTGATAACGTACAATAAACACCAGCAAAGGACAACATGACACTAACAACTCAAATCCGGCAGCACGGTTGCGTCATTCATGCTGAACCCAGCGGCGTCGCAGGAGCTCCGCCCTCCAACATCGCGAAAACATTGGCATTCATGGAGGGTCGAGCTCCCGCGGGACCGTTCTTGGCTATTATTCGCGGCCTGGCAACCGTGACAATCCTGACGCTGGCAGTGGCGACGGCCGTCCCGTTGTCCGCGCAGGCCAAACCGGTTATCGGCCTTTTCAAGGATGCGCGTTCCGGCGAACTGGCCGGTATCCGTAAGACACTTGAGGCCGAAGGATTCGACACGCGGGAGCTTAACACCGCGTCCATCCAGGCGCGGACCAACTTGGATGGCCTGTCCGCAATCTACTTGCCGGGCGGGTGGAATTCAGGAGACTTTGCGGGATTTACCGGCCGGCGCAACTTGGTTGATTTTGCGGCCGGAGGCGGCGGGGTGTTTGCCGGCGCGTTCCGTTCGGGCTACGTGCGAACCATTAACCGTCCGCTCTTTCCCGAAATTGGCGCCACGGATAACCGCATCAACGGGATGTGGGTGAAGGCCTGTGGCGACAGTCCCCTGGTTGCCGGCCTCGACCGTCCGTTCTGCCTGACGGCGGGTTGGGACCACATGGTGATTAAGATTGGGCCGCAAGGGCGTGTCTTCCTGGCGGATGCGGATGGCAATCCAGCCGGGGCCTACGGCTCGGTTTATGGCGGGCGGTACATTGCTTTCGGCGGATTCCTCGGCGGCACGTCCAATGCGCTGGAAGGGGTGGAGCGTACGTTTTTCCTGAATTGCATGCGCTGGCTGACAGCAGGTGCGCCGCAGGCAGAGGCTGAGCGAGCGCAGTTGCGGGAAGCCGCCGAACTCGCGTTCCTGCGCCAGGACAAACTTTACGATTTCACGCTGGACGAACACGGGCCGGATGTCGGTCCGGGCATCCTGCCGATGATCCGGAACCGCCTGGAAATTCCATTGTTTGCCCGCCGCCAGCGGTTGAGCGCGGCTGCCGCAGTTTTGCCGTCGGCTGAAGCGCAGCCATTGCGCGCGGTCCAGGCGCGCCTGGACCTGGCCCTGGCGCAATTGGAACGGCGTTATGCCGGGATGACCGCTGAATGGACCAACCGGATTCGCTCCATGAAACGCGAGGAGCTTGTCCGGGATAACCCGTTCCTGGACCCGGATGGCGTGTTAGCCCGGGCTGTAACATTAGGCGTGACGACCAATGTTCTGGCGGACTTGCGCCTGCTGCTGGACGTTAACCGTAAAATGGTTGCTGCAAACCAGAAAATTCAGGGCAGCTCCCAGACGAACAAGCGGGTAGCCGAACTCCTGTATGGCGCCACCCTGCGCGCGGCCATGTTCTCGCGAGCTGAATCCGACGCCCTGGTCGCCGAGGCCGATGCCCTGCTCAAGCAAGCTGCGCCGGCGGTGGCCAAAGCCCGCGAAACGGCGCGGCAAGCGGAACGGAAACGCGATACGGAACGCGTGCCGGGATATATCCGTGATTGCGGCAATCCCGATGCGCGCGTGCGCGCTGAGGCAGCGCTGGAGCTGGGCCGCATAGGCGACAAGCGCGGCGCGTCGGTATTGATCAAGGCATTGGATGACCAGGACGCCACGGTGCGGGTCCGCGCCATCCAGTCGCTGGCCTGGATGCAGGCCGGGGAAGCCGTGCCGAAACTGATTGAATTATTGAAAGGCTCCGACCTGCGGATCCAGCGCCGCGCGGCCCAGGCGCTCGGCCAGATCGGCGATCCTCGCGCGGCCGCGCCGCTCCTGGAATGCCTGGCCGCCGATGATTTTCATCTCAAGGTGAACGCGATCCTGGCGCTGGGCTGGCTGCGTTCCAAGGAAGCCGTGCCGCCTTTGATCAAACTGCTGGAAAGCGGCGACCCGCAAGACCCCGACGTGCGCGGCCAGATGCAGGCGGCACTGCGCGCGCTGGCAACTATCGGCGACCCGGCTGTCTTGCCGGTTCTGGAAAAACTGGCCAAGACGGCGAAAGATTTTCCCGCCCCGCGTCGTTCCAGCGCCCGGATAAACAATCCGTATTCCACAGCCCAGAGCCTTGGTTTGCAGGGCCATGCTGAGATCGCGATCAAGGCCATCAAGGAAGGCCGCAAGAATGCGCCGGGCATTGCGCAGGCCGCGGATTTGGCCCTGGCGAACCGGTTTTACGCGCTTGAGCGCAACGTCAATCTCCTGATCGGGCGTCCGTTTACGGTGATCAATTCCAACTTCGGGGAGGAGCCGGAAGCGATTTTAGATTATTTTCAGGAGGCCGGTGTGACCGGCATCCATGCTGCCTGGGGCGAACAGAACGATGACCCTGACCGCTACCTCAAACTCATTCGCAAGGCCGGCGAATACGACATGAAGTGGATTGACGTCTTGCCGATGGATGGCAACATCCAAGGCTCGCGAGATTCTTATAAGCGGCTCCGTCAGGCCCAGACGGCGGAGAAGGCCGGCTGCGATTTCGTGCTGGAGGGCATGCGGGACTTGCCGGCCTTCACCGGGTTCTGGAGCGAGGAGGATTATCCGGCGGTGGGGGTGTCCGACGCGGCGTTCGAACAGTTCCTGCGCGCCAAGTACGGCCCGGATTTCCGCAAGGCCATGGGGCTGGCCGCCGACGAACCGGTGGCGGTGCCCAAGATCGAGGACCAGTGGAAGCGGAGGAGGCTCTTTACCGAGTTCAACTGTGTTGCCGGGCAGATCCTGCTCGACGAGTGGCGCGAGGACCAGGAATGGCTGCAGGGCCTGCGCAAGGGCTGCGTGATGACGTTCAACAACACGGTCGGGTGCCGCTTCACGTATATCGGGGTGGCCGGGGGCGCCGGCGGGATTCTCGGCGGACATGGCCCGGAAACCTATGAGTCGTTTGGCCGCGAAAACGCATTCATGATGGAACTGGCCAAGGACGGCGAGCCGCGTCCGGTCTTGTGCGAGTTCTACAACATGTACGCCCCCTCGAACGAGCACTCTGAACGCGGGTTTGCCCAGCATCTGATGCATGGCGAATGCTTCTACCCGTTCTCCCTGAACCAGATTTTTAAACAGTCGAATCCGTATACCATGTGGAGTTGGGAGGCCGGGAGATGGGAGCGCCTCAGCCAGGTGTTCAACAAGGCCGCGAAAGTCAAGCCGTACCTGGCCGGCGCTTCCTCGGCTGCGAACGTGGCCCTGGTGGCCAGTGAGCGGACCCACATCCTGTTTTACGCCAAGGAATACGGCGAGCGCGTCTCGCTGTCCCGCCGCTATTACCAGCATCAGCGCGCGCTGTGGGTCGCGCTCCAGCAATCTCACGCCGCGGCGGACGCCATCTGGGCCGAAACCCTGACGCCGGAGAAAGCGGCGCGTTACGCGGTGTTGGTGCTTTCCGACGCCAAGAGTTTGACGGCCGCTGAAATGGACGTCCTGCGCAAATGGGTCGAGGCAGGTGGCATCCTGATCGCCTCGGGAACCACCAGCCTCTTCAATGAATGGGGCGAACAGCAGGCGAACTATGCCCTGGCCGACGTGTTCGGCGTGCGCTATGAAGGGCACGTGGCGCTGTCCGATCCGAAAGCGGGCGATACCGTCTGCTGGGAAAACGGCCGCTCGCTGTTTCCAGCCATCGACGAGGGGCTCGATCCGGAGCGCATCCGCTACCAGGTGCACCGGGAGATCAAGCCGGTTAGCTCAATCGGCATGTACCAGGTCGGCAGTGCCGATGCGATGTTGCCCGGATTGCCTGCCGCGGGGCTTACCTGCGAATACGACCTGCCGCTCGGCCGCGACCGGATCAAGCCTGACAAGGCCAAGGTGCTGGCGACCTGGCCTGACGGGAGCGCCGCGTTGACCGTCAACCGGTTCGGAAAAGGGGCGTGTTATTTCTGGACGCCGATCTATCCCGCACTCTGCCACACGGCGTCCGGATGGGAGATGGAGCCGAACGTTTTCGATTTCTGGCCGGGGACACGCGATGTGCTCGCCGCCATGGTCCGCGGCGGGTTGGCAGCGCGGCAAGCGACGCTGGCGGCGGAGCCGTTCGATTGTCCCAAGGACGTGGAAATCACGGTCCGGAAAACGGCGGATGGCAAATCCCTGGTGGTGCATCTCTTGAACTACGATCCGAATCTTTCCCGAGTGCATGGAATCAACCTGGCTGTGCGGCCTTTGGCTTCGGGGTCCCTGCGGGTGTTTTATCCGGATACGGGCGATACGGCCTCATTTGTCCGGATGGCGGATGGCCGGATTATGCTGACCGTCCGTGATTTTGGCGTGCATGAGATGCTGGTTGTCGAGGCGGGCGTTGCCGGAAAGGCAAAGTAAAATGCATAGGTAAATCAGTCCCGCCGGGTCGGGGACCCGGCCTACAAGTAAATAATGTAGGCCCGGCGCCCCTCCAAAGGCGGACGAGCCCCGCCGGGCGGTGAAGCAGTCGCCGGCTTTAGCAGCCAAATAACATGGAGACAACAAAAGTATCATGCGTATGCAATCTGGAATGAAGCGGCGAATCATCGTTGGGGTGGGGGCGGTGTTGCTGTGGGCCTGCGGCAGCGGACCTTGTCTGGCGCTCTCCGCAACCAATACGGTTGCGTCCGACACTCCGCGCAAGCTCGACGCCGGGCAATGGAAGCACAGTGTGCCGGTGGTCGTGCGGAACGAGACTAAATTGTCCGTGTCGAACGCCGTCACCATGGTGGAAATCGAAATCCAGGACGGCATGCAACCGGACCTGGGCGATGTCCGGTTGACGGATGAAAAGGGATTTGAGCAGCCCGTCCTGGCGGCCAATGTGCGGGAATATTTTTGCTTCCAACTGCTGTTTGCCGTTGACCTACCCGCGGGTGGAATGAAAAATTATGTTCTTCTCTATGGCAACACGAATGCGACGCGACGGGCTCGGCTCAACTTGGCGGACACCGCGCTGAACTGTATTCCCAATCACGGGTTTGAGGAAGGTTCGACAAAGAATCCGAAGTTGCCGGCAGGATGGGACTGCAAGGCGCTGCCGCCGAGCGCCGAAACCGGCCTCTCTACCAATGACGCCTGCTCGGGTTCCTATAGCATGTGCATATATGCGGCGGTCGCAACAACAAGCACTAACCCCTGGATGGCGGTCCGGTTCTCGCTGCCCGAACCTTTGCGCCGCGGTGAACAGATGGTGCATGCCGCATCCGGCAAGTCGCGGAACCTGTCGCCGGCACGCGGAGCGACCGCGGGCACCCAAATCCCTTATGTGGTGGGCGTCGGTTTTCCGCAGTATGATTATGACTGGATGACCAAGGCGAGCGTGTTTACCGCGTCAAAACCTGCCGCGCGTAAGCGCGTGGCGACGCCAAATCCGCTGGACGATGCGGACGCCGCCCCGACTGTGCCGGATGCGCCGGAAGATGACGTGGTAATGTTCAAAAACATCGGGTTGCTCGTCGGCGCACAAGGTTTGCCGGCGGGCGGCACCGTCTGGTACGATGATATCTTCATGGCCCGTTATGTAGCCCTCACCGTGGATGTCGGTAAATAGTTGCCGTGCCGCTAACCGGCATATTCGGCATGCGGGAGAGGCTTTTGACCGGAAGCGTATCGGGCGTGGCTAAATCGCTGCTGGGCTTCGAAGGAGCCGACGTGGCAAACATGAAGGAGTAAGCGTATGCGATCAGGAGCGAATTGCTGGATGATGGTTGGGGTGATGGCGGTGTTGTTGTGGGCCTGCGGGAGCGCTACGTGTCCGGGCGCGCCCGTAACGAACGCGGCTGCGCCAGGTGCGTCGGCCTACCCGAACACGCTGGGGCCGTATGCGGTTACTGCCAAGGGCTTCATTCTGAACTGGCTCATCGTGGGGCCTTTCCCGAACATCGGGAATCGAGTGGATGGCTGTAAAGGCTGGGGCACGGATTTCCTGCAGGCCTACGGCGGTGAAGCCGCTTTTATGGCCTGGAAGGATCGCGAGGTGAAGACGATTTTCGCGGAAAGCGACTATTGGCTTGGTGGCGAGGCGAAGCTGAAATGGTTCGTGCATGCCTCCACTGCCGATTTGATTGACCTGGGCAAATTGATTGACTATCCGGCTCTCGGTATTACGTTCAAACCCATTCAATATGCCTCGGCCTATGCGTTTTGCCTGGTTGAATCGCCGGTTGAGAGGACGGTTACAATTGCCATTGGCGCGGACGACGACTACAAGGTGTGGCTAAATCACGCCCTGTTGGGTGGTCAGCCGGTGTTTGGGGCCTGCGTGGTGGACAAGTATACTCACGCAACGATTCTGAAGAAGGGGCTCAACCCCCTGCTGCTCAAGTGCGGTACCGACTCGGGCGGCTGGGACTTCTGCGTCCGGTTCCTGGATGCCGATAAGAAACCGGTTGCCGATTTGCGCATATTCCTTCCGGAGCGAGAGTAATGAGGCGCCGCATACAATCCGGTTGTTGGATGATTGCGCTGCTGGCGGCGCCGGGATTAGGCGCGCTGCCGGGCCTTGCGGGAGGGGCGCAGTCCGCAGTGTTCCTGACGCACGAGGGCGGCGCCGAACATTGCCGCTGGACCCCGGATGGGAAGCAGATCGTTTTTGACCGCTATGATTTTGAGCGTGAGCAGACGGATATTTGGATCATGCCGAGCGCCGGCGGCGCAGCCAGAAGGTTGACCACGGATTGCGCGCGCGCGCCTTCGGTGTCGGCGGACGGCAAGCGCGTGGCCTATGTGATTGAGCGGCCGGAGCAGGCCGGCATCTGGACCATGGACCTGGAGGGCGCTAACCGGACGCGCTTGACAAAGGACCCGAGTGACCAGTATCCATCCTGTTCGCCCGACGGAAGTATTGTATTTACGCGCCTGGTGAACGGCAACCTCGGCATCTGGAGCATGAACCGGGATGGAACCAACCCGCGTGCGCTGACGCAAACCGGGGAAAGCGCGCCGGAAGTGTCACCCGACGGCAAAAAAATTGTTTGTATCAAAGACTTCCAGGTTTGGGTCATTAACGCCGACGGCACGGAGGGCGCTGCGCTGACCAGCACGCCTGAAAATCGTGAACCGGCGTGGTCCCCGGACGGCCGGCAGATCGTGTATACCTATCAGGTTATGCAACCTGATCGGAACGTCGTGGTTATGAACGCCGACGGTACGGGGAAGAATAATCTAACGCAGGGGCGCCCCATGGCCTTAAGTCCCCGCTTCTCGCCGGATGGGCTCAGGATCACTTACTGCGGCTATGACGAGAATGCCCGGCATAATGTTATTGTGATAGGCATTCATCGGAAGCGCTGACCGGCGTAACAGGAGATTGATGTGTCCGAAGCCTCTCTTGCTTGGCAACTTCCTGTTTTTACAGTTGGCTTCCAAGGTTTGAGGTAATAAATAAGGAAAAAACATGAAGCAGCAAATGCAAGCCGGATTGGCGCTGTTTGGTTTGTTTATTGTGGCGACAGTGGCTGGCTGGGCCGAGAACCCGATTTTGAGCCAGCGCGCGCAAATCTGCCTGAACGGCGAGTGGGATTTTCACGGAGCGGCAAAAGGGGACGTGGTTCCCGTCGCAGGCTGGGAGAAAATCCGGGTTCCGGGCGACTGGTTTTATACGAATTGCGGGCAATGGTCGCCCGGGACGATGCTGGTCCGCAAGGAATGGGCGACCAGTTTGTCCGCCTGGTACCGTCTGGAGTTCAAGGCGCCCGTCGGCTGGAATGACGGACGGAGTATCCGGCTGGATTTTGACGGCGTCAACCACTATGCCAAGGTCCTGCTCAACGGCCAGGAGTTGGGCGAGCACTATGGCAGTTTGACGGCCTTCGGGTTTGACATCACCAAGACGATCAAATTCGGGCAACCCAACATCATTCTGGTGTTCGTGCAGAGCGGCAAGCTGGCGACCCAGAGGCGGGGCTTTTCCGACGGCTGTGTCGCGGCCTTCCGGTGTGCCGACCGTACGGCCGGCATTCACCGGGACGTTTATTTGACCTGCCGGCCGCTGGTCCACGTGGAAAACACCTTTGTGCAGACCTCGTTCCGCAAGAAGGAAATCAAGATCAAGTTCTGGGTGCGTAACGACGATGTCAAGTCCCGTACGGTGGACTTAACGGCCCTGGTGCAAAAGGAGGGCAAGGTGGTCCTGCCCCTGGGCACGCAGGCGTTGACCGTGCCGGCCGGCGTAACGGCAACCCTGGAACTGAGCAAGCCCTGGGCCGATCCGGAATTGTGGGGGTTCGGGCAATGGGGCGCGCCGGTGCTGTATTTTCTTAAAACCGAACTGAGCGAGGCGTCCAAGCCGGTGGATACCGACTACACGCGCTTCGGGTTCCGGGAGTTCTGGTGCGAGAAAGGCCAGTTCTGGCTAAACGGCAGGAAGATTTTTATCGTAGGGGATAACCCTAATGTATCCGCCGGCTGGACAGAGAACCGGCAGTTCTGGACGGTGTTTGCCCGGGCCGAGCGCGAGGCCAACATTTCGCTCCAGCGCTCCCACACATACGTTTTACCGTCACCCTGTTATGACGTGACAGATGAACTGGGCATGCTGATGCAGCCGGAGTTCTCGACATATCCCGCCGATTTATCCAAGATCCCGGTCTTTATTCCCTATGAAAAGACGGTGGTCCGCGATGTGGTAGCCAAATTATGGAATCATCCCTCGATTGTCATGTGGAGCGACGATAACGAGGGCAGTTCCGGCGGGGTAGATCCTAAACACACCCTCAATCACAAGGCCATTTACGATACTATTCGCGAGTTAGATCCCACGCGGCCGATCGACAGTAACGGGAACTGTTCGCTCTTCAGCGTCAAGGAGAAGTTTAAGATTGATTTCAAGCCCGACGTATTCAATGTTCATCCTTACGGATTCCCGTCCTATCCCGAGGTAAAGCGCCAGATGTACCAATGGAAATGGGACGGCGAAGCGCCGGTTTATATGGGCGAATTATTGCTTGGGGTTCCGAGCCTTTCTCCGGCCCGGGCGGGAGTGTCAAATTACAATGCGGAGGCCTATGCCGGGCATCGGGATTCGGGACGTCGTTTCCACGAGTCAATCATCACGTTTTACAGGAAAGACCTGGCCGGCTGCGCGCCGCACACGATGGACGGCATTGGCTACTGGGGGCCGGTTGACCAGACCAACTTCGCGCTGGGCCCGGGAAAATGCATAGTCAGCAATTGGCCGGCAAAAATAGTATGGCCATCCCTGTCCGGCCAGGGCACCAAGGCGGAACACTCGCGCAGTTCAATGTTATGGAACTGGTTTGATCCGCAGGAACCTGCTTACACCCCTAACATTATCCACAAAATGGTGGCGAATGCCTACCGGGAGGCGACAGGCATGGATGTCGGGACGGTGAATCCCCGGCGCGCTCCGGAAGTGATCGTCACGGTGACCCGCGCCGGGAACCCCGTTTCCGGTGTGTATGTGTTCTTGGCGGGTAAGGAGAACCAGTCGGCCAATCCGGAAGGGGTGATGACGGACAAGGATGGGACCGCGTGGTTTGTGCTGAAGGAGCCGGGACAGTATGAGGCGGTGTGCGCAACGGAGCAGGGCCTCGGCAAGACAACGATCAAGGCCGAATGGGGCCGGACCAATGACCGCCCCGGGTATGAGCATATCCGGCATGCGGCCATCGGTTTGTAACCGGTAAAACACAAATCCGGCGCATGATCAGCTCATATTTCTTTGCAGCCGCAATCGTAATCCGCCGCTTGCCGCACACCTGCCTGTATTTATTTGCCGGCTTTTTTCTGAAAGTTCTTCCCTTCGCTTGACAGCCTTTTGGGGAACTGCTAGTGTACCGCGTTTCTGGGGAGCAGGGAGTTGTTTGATATAGACCATCCGCGCCAAGCGCGGTTTACGAGGTGAATCATGGCGAAAGTAAAGAAAGCAATCAAAGCGCTCAAAAAATCAATTTCTAAAAGGAACGGAGCCAAGCGCCAACCTGCAGTGAAATCAGCAAAGAAAGCGGATGCCGTCAAAAAAAACGTACGCCGTGGCAAGGTGCGTTTCCAGGCGCCTCAAACGGTGATTGTGGAAAAATTGTCCGCGTTGGCGGGTAAGGGGAACAAGTATATTGCCGCCGACAAGAAACGCGAACTTTTCGAGAAGCTCCTGCGTATGCGCGAGCGGATAACCGGTCAGATCAATTTCCTAGTGGCCGATAATTTGAGCCGCACCCAGAAGGACGCCGAGGTGGATTTCCGTTCCGAGGAGCAGGGCACCGACAATTTCGAGCGCGATTTTGCGCTTAACCGGGTCAGCCTGGAGCAGGATATTGTCTTCGAAATTGACGAAGCCCTGAACCGGATGAAGACCGGATCCTATGGCGCCTGCGAAGGTTGCGGCGGCCCGATAGAGAAAGCCCGGCTGGGCGCGTTGCCTTATTCAAGGATGTGCGTGAGCTGTCAATCGAAATTGGAAACGGGCCGTAAAAAATTCCGTTCGTTCGAGACAGCTGCCCTGTTTCCGAATGCTGACAATGCGGCCACGGAAACGGTGGTTGAAGAGGAATAATGCGGGTATTATCCCTCAGTTTTGTGATTGTTGTCCTTGACCAGTGGCTTAAACTGCTGATCCGGCAGAAATTTCACCTGGGCGAATCATTGCCCGTCATCCCGGGTTATTTTAATCTCACTTACCTGAGGAATACCGGCGCCGTCTGGGGTATTTTACAGCACCAGAATGAGTGGCTGGTGGTGTTATCGTTCGGCGTGCTGATCCTGATGGCCGTCTTTTATCGCTGGCTGGTAGATGACCGTCGCGTCCATTGCCTGGCCATCGGGTGCATGATCGGCGGCATTATCGGGAATTTGATTGACCGTATCAAGTTGGGCTGGGTCATCGATTTCCTCGATTTCCACTGGGCGGCCAATCATTGGCCGTGTTTCAACTTGGCGGATGCCGCCATCTGCGTCGGCGTTGCCATTTATGCCGTCTCGACCTTATGGATGTCCACGGTGAGACGGGCGAAGGTTGAAACTCTTGCGGATTCACGCGGTTGAGGGGCGCATGAGCGCACAACTCCCAACATCTGATGCGCGGGCCTGGTTTCTGGTTGGCCCGACGGCTTCAGGTAAATCCGCCGTGGGCCAATCAATTGCCGAGCAGTGGCCGGGCGACATTCTGTCCGCCGATGCCATGCTGGTTTACATCGGCATGGATATCGGCACCGCCAAACCAACCGCGGCCGAACGCGCGCGGGTGCGTTATTATGGCCTTGATCTCGTCGATCCCCGGGAGCCTTTCAGCGCGGGCGCCTACCGGGTGGCGGCCCTGCGGGCGATACAGGCAACTCGCGCGCGGTCTCGCCCTCTGATTGTGGTAGGCGGCACCGGCCTTTATATCAAGAGCCTGATCGATGGACTAGCGCCGTGCGCACCCGGGCAGTCGGCGGTAAGGGAAGAGGCCGGACGGCGATTGGCGGCGGAGGGCATCGGCGCGCTCCAGGCCTGGCTGCGCCGGGTTGATCCGGCACGATATTCGTCGCTGGCCGATCCGCAGAATTCGCGCCGGCTTATCCGGGCGCTGGAAACGGCCCTGATCGGCGAAGCGCCGGCGCACGGAAACTGGCGCGAGGCCAGGGATAGCCCGCGCATTCTTGGCTTGAAGTGGAGCCTGCCCCAGCTTTATGATCGCATTGAAGCCCGGGTTCAGGCCATGTTCGCGGGTGGACTGCCGGCGGAGGTCGAGCGGCTCTTGCAGGCCGGGTTTGAGCAGGCGCCGACGGCCAGCCATGCAATCGGCTACGCGGAGGCCGCGGCCTATCTGCGCGCCAAATGTTCGCTCGAAGATGCCATGAATAAAACCGCAGTGCGTTCACGGCAATTGGCCAAGCGGCAGATGACCTGGTTCCGCCACCAATGTAACGTGGAGTGGCTGGACGTGGATTCCGCGATGACGACAGCTGAAATTGCCGGCGCCGTGCGTGCATACTGGCAGGCGCATGGGCCGACGCCGCTTGCGGCCGGGTAAAGCCAGGCAGCAGAGTTCAGCGGGCAGAACGAAAAACCAGGAACTACAAACTATTTCTTGCTATCCATCAAACATTGAACATAAAACCAAAGATCATTGACATCAGGAAGAACGTATGAATATTCATTCGACGGCGATCGTGAGTTCCAAGGCCGAACTGGGCGCCAATGTTTCTGTCGGCCCTTTTTGCATTATTGACGCGGACGTTAAGATCGGCGCCAACACTCGTATCGGTCCGCACGTGACGATCCTTCCCTTTACCACTATTGGGGCAGGATGCACGATCCATGACAACGCGGTCATGGGCGGCTTGCCCCAGGATTTGGCCTTCAAGGCGGAAACGGTCAGTTACGTCCGCATTGGCGCCAATTGTGTCATCCGAGAAGGCGTAACTGTTCACCGCGGAACCAAGCCGGAGACGGAAACCGTGGTCGGCGACGGGTGCTTTCTGATGGTCAATAGCCACGTGGCACATAATTGTCGGCTGGCTAATGGGGTCATATTGGTTAATGGCGCCTTATTGGCGGGCTATGTGGAAGTGGGTGAGCGCGCTATCGTCAGTGGCAATGCGGTGGTTCATCAGTTTTGTCGAATCGGCAAATTAACAATGATATCCGGCAATGGCGCGATCAGCAAGGATCTGCCGCCTTTTTGCACTGTGCGCAGCAGCTCCGTAAACAATATTGCCGGCCTGAATGTGATCGGCATGCGCCGGAATGGGTATGCCGCGCCGGAGCGGCAGGCCATCAAAAAGGCATTTCACACTCTGTTCCAGTCCGGCCTGAACGTGAGTCAGGCCACGGCAAAAATTAGGGCCGAGTCATCAAGCGCACCAGTTTTGGAATTTTGTGAGTTTATCGAGCAGTCCAAGCGCGGTATTTGTCGGTTTGGGGGGCAGGCGGACAAAAACGTGGGGCAGGAGGAATCGGACAAATGACCGAAGAAGGACATCAGGCGGCTTGACACGGCGTCTTCCTATGCTTCCCTTTATCTTGAGCAAGTCGCTGCAGGCGACACGGCCTGTCAACCTTCAATCCAGCGGAAGAAAATCGTGCCGACCCAACTGTTCAGATCGGAATAGGAGAGATTGTCCAAGTCCGGACCGTTGACAGACCGATATCCGATACCGACACACGGTTCCAGTGTTTTGGTCAGTTTAAACATTTGGCCTTCTTGATTTTTTGTTGTTAATTTTCACAGCATGGGCATCAACAGGTAGCAGGCGTTTTCCAGGAGGCGGTGAGACGCAGGCCGGGCTTGCCAGGCGTTCAGGTTCAGTTCGTCGCTATGGGCCTGATCGTTCAACACGATCTGTTTTAGCGAGCTGATGTAGCCGGGATCATACACGATCAGGTTGCTTTCGTAATTCAGCCGCAAGCTGCGCACATCCAGGTTGGCGCTGCCGACCATGGCCACCGTATCGTCCACGATCAGGGCCTTGGCGTGCATGAAGGGAGCATGCCGCAGGTATATCCGTACGCCGGCCTTCAGGATGTCCTCGTACAATGATTGCCCCGCCAGTCCCGCATACAGGTGATTGTTCGTCCGGGGAACAATCAGGCGGACATCCACCCCGCGCCGGGCAGCCGAACACAGTGCATGGAGAATGTCGTGCGTAGGCACAAAGTAGGGGGTTACCAGCAGCAGTTGCCGCCGAGCGGCTGCCAAGCATTCGAAAAATACCTGGGCGATCACTTCCATCTCGTCCGGTGTTGGGCCGCTGTTAGCCACGCGGACCATGGCCGGACCAACCGCCGGCAGATGTGGAAAATGCGCTTGCTGAAGCAAAATAGCGGGGTCGTCATCGGTCATGAAATACCAGTCGCGCAGGAAGGAATACTGGAGCTCCTGGACGATCGGGCCGCGCACGGCGACATGATAATCGCGAATGGCCGGCGCACCCGGCCGGGACAGATTTTCGTCCCGCAAATTTATGCCGCCCATAAAGGCGTTTGTGCCATCCACCACCATTATCTTGCGGTGGTTGCGGAGGTTGAACTGGACCAGGCGTTTCAATATATTGGTTTGTGCCCAGCCGACAATCTGCATGTTAGGCACATTGCGGTATCTCAGGAAGAGCGGGCTGAGCACCGCGCCCATCGAGCCAAAGCTGTCGAACATGAACCTCACGGTCACGCCCTGGCGGGCTTTTTCCGCAAGCAGGTCGAGAAACTCGCGGCCGACGGCATCGTTCCAGACAATGAATGTTTGCAGGTGGACATGGTGCCGCGCGTGGCGGATGGCATCAAGCATCCGGGGGTAGGCGTCATCGCCATCCACCAGCGGCTCAATCGCGTTGCCGCCCAGGAGCGGATAATCGGAAAGGACGGCGCTCAGGGCGTTATTCAGGGATTGCGCCGGGGGGGCGTTCGGTTCGGCCGCCAGTGATTTGTGGACGGCGCGCCAGTAAACCAGCGGCAGGGAAGCGCTTTCCCGCGCCTGGCGCTCGGTCAGGAACTCTTCATCCGCTCGCTGTTTGCGCCAGGCTTTATGCTGCACGCGGTTGATGCCGAAAATCACGAATAAAAGCGGACCGATCAACGGGAACGACCAGGCAACGAATATCCAGAGCAGGGCCGACGTGGATTCCCGGCGCGTCCTCAGGCAGCTGTAAACGACCAGCAGGAACATGGTTATGTGCAGCCCGGCCTCCAAACCGATCCAAAACCAGAGCGGCTCAGCCGCCAGTAAATTGTAAATTGATTCACTCATGATTGTTTTCCTGTGAAAATCTTTACCACGGAGGAACACGGATTTCTGTCGTTCCCATGAAAATGGGAATCCAGTTTTTCCGCCACGGCGGATCTGCACGGCTGTGTCATCCATGCCAAAACCAACGGCGTCGCGGAGCTCCGCCCTCCCATATCGCGAAAACATCGGCATTCAGGGAGGGTCGAGCTCCCGCGAGGCCGTTCTTTACACAGCCCTGGGCGGATCTGCCTGTGGCATGAGAATTTTCTGGATTCCCGCTTCCGCGGGAATGACAATCATTCTTCTTATCCGTACCATCCGCAATCCGTGGTGAGTGCTTGCGTATAATCTTATATTCTTATATGAATTTGCGCAAGGCGGTCACAAGCGCTTTAAAATCGGCCGGCCACGGCGCGGTAAAAGTGAGAGGCTTGCCCGTGACCGGGTGCATGAAGGCAAGCGTTTCGGCATGAAGCATCTGCCGCCCAACGGACACCGGCAGGGAACGGGCCGGGCGGCTCCCGTATTGTGCGTCGCCCACTACGGAAAAGCCGCGGTGCGCCATGTGGACCCGGATCTGGTGGGTGCGGCCGGTTTCCAGCCGGATCCGGACCAGGGAAATATCCTTGAAACATTCGCTGATTTCGTAATGCGTTATCGCCATACGACCTGTTTTTGGCCGGGCCGACATTTTCTTGCGGTCCGCGCGGTGGCGGCCGATGAGTGTTTCAATGGTTCCCCGTTCGGGGAGCGGATGACCCCAGACGAGGGCGACATAATTCTTCCGGATTGTTCGTTGTTTAAACTGATTCATCAGTCCGGCTAACGCTCGATCGCTCTTGGCTACTACCATGATCCCACTGGTGTAGCGGTCCAGGCGATGGACAATCCCCGGACGCTGTTCGCCGCCGATGGCGGCCATGCTGCCGCAGTGATGCAGTAACGCGTTGACCAGGGTCCCGGCGGAATGGCCTGCGGCCGGATGCACCACCAGTCCGGCGGGTTTGTTAATCACAAGCAGGTCGGTATCCTCATAAAGGATATCCAGCGGGATGGCTTCCGGAATCAGCGCGGTGGAAACCGGCGAAGGAATTTCAAGCTTAACGATATCCCCTGGGCAAATCTTGTGGTGTTCCTTTATCATCCGGCCGTTAACCGTCACGTGCCCCGAATGGATCAGGGCCTGGAAGCGCGCGCGCGACCAGGCGATTGCCGGGCAGGCGATTGCCTGGCGGGTCAGCCATATATCCAGCCGTGTCCCGGCGTCGTTGGCGGGGACAATGAAGACCCGATTGCTGATTGCGGATTTCGGATTGCTGATTTTTACGATTTCCGGCATTCGGCCCTCGTAGCTCAGGGGATCAGCTCCTACGCGCTTTCGGTGTCTGTCGTCCGTTGTCCTTTTCAGTATTCTCCGGTCTGCCGTCCGTCGTCTGTCGTCTGTCGTCCTCTTTAACCGGCAGAAGAAACCAGATCAGGATGCCGGCAGCCAACAGTACCAGGCTGAGTTCCTGCGCCGCGTTCATTCCGAGCCAGTGCAGGCGCTCGTCGCCGCGCCAGAATTCAAGCAGGAAGCGGCCCATGGGATAAAGGATCAGATAGAGGGCAAATACCCGGCCGCTTCGCGGCCGTTTTCGGTAATACCACAGCAGGATGCCATAGATTGCCATGCAGAAAATGGTTTCATAGAGCGGGGTGGGGTGCCGCTCCACGCCGTCCACGACGACGGACCACGGTGGCGTGCCCGGCGTGCCGTAACAGCACCCGTTCAAAAAACATCCGATCCGGCCAATGGCCTGGCCAAGCGGCAGGGCGGTAATAACGAAATCCGCAAACGACCGGAACGGCACGCGCCGGGCGCGGGCATAGATGATGGCCGCCAAGGCGGCGCCGATAAAGCCGCCATAGTAAATCAGCCCGCCCTGGTCCACGCGGATAATCAGGGTCAAGTCTTGATTGAAGTAGTCGAGGTTGGCCAGCACATACGCAATGCGCGCGCCGATGATTCCGGACACCATGGCCAAAAAGCCAAGATCTGAAACGAACGCGTAGGATCGGCCTTCCCGGCGGCCCAGCAAGGAAAGGTGTGTGATGCATGCCAAAAAGGCTGCGGCAATCATAATGCCGTACCAGTAGATCGGCCGGCCAAAGATGTAAAAACATACCGATTGCATAATCCCCAAAGGTTAAAAAATTCCAGCTTCCAAATTCCAAGGAAATTTAAATTTCAAAAAAAAGAAATGAAATCAAAGGAAATATTATTTGCCGATTTTCGGTGTCAGGTAGTTGTTGGTTTCGTTTATGCTTCATTTATACAATTGCCTTTCATTCCTTGGAATTTGAATTTTGGAATTTATTGCAGGGGTGGTCCCATTTCATCATGATCTGATAGTAGGCTTCCTCGGCGGCTTCGATATTGGATACGAGGCAATATTCGTCGGGCTTGTGAATCCGCGCCAGGTCGCCCGGGCCAAGGATAATGACCGGCGGGTTGCCCAGGGGGGAGGCAAGTGCGGAGGCATCCGTAAAATAATTAATCCCGCGCGGCACGGGTCGCGCTTTCAGAATGGGCTCCATGATTCCAAATACATCCTGAATCCAAGGGTGATTGGCATCGGTTGCAACCGGCGGACAATCCAGGCGCCGGTTGCTGATCCGGGCGTCATCCCCCATGCAATCTTCAATCTGGCGGTAGATGGCCGCATGCGACTGGCCCGGAATTGTCCGGATATCCACGGCAAACATTACGCGTTCCGGCACGATATTGATGGCGTTGCCGCCGGCGATCGTGCCGATATTCAGGGTGGGTGCGCCCAGTATGGGATTGTTCGGCGTTGAGAAGGAAAACTTCTGCAGTCGCAGAATAGCCTGGGCGGCCTTGTAAATTGCATTTACGCCCTTATCCGGCACGGAAGCGTGCGCCGCCACCCCTTCCGCCTCCGCATCCATCCAGATAATGCCTTTGTGGGCGATGCACGGGTAGTTGAAGGTCGGTTCGCCCACCACCAGGGCGCCTGCCGGTCTCAGGCGGTGGGCCGACTGGGCCAGGAAGAACGCTCCTTGACAACCGGCCTCTTCTCCGGCGCTCAGGATCAGCATAATGTTTGCTTTGCCATGTGAAGTCTGGGCGGCACGCAAGGCGGCTGCTACCATGGCCGCCACACCGCCCTTCATATCGGATGTGCCAAGACCATGGAGTTTGTCGCCTTCGATACACCCGCCGAACGGGTCACGTTTCCACGACGTTACACCGAGCGGCACCGTATCCAGGTGGCCACTGAAGCAAACCGGCCGGCTTTCATCCTGTCCCCCGGTCCGGGTGTGGGCATCGGTCCAGGCGATCAGGCACGTGCGCCCTTCCGCAAATTCCAGATACCGCGTTTTAAAGCCGGATTTTTCGAGCAAGCCGCCGAGGAACCGGGCGCAGGCGCGTTCATTTCCCGGCGGATTCATGGTTTGCATCGCAACAAGCTGGCGCGTTAAATCAATGGCGTTCATGGGGCGCTTATTACTGTTCCCGAATTGATAATCAGTCCGTGATCGTCCATTCATGGTAGCGGACGATTATATACCGGCGCCAACTTTGCCGCAATACCGCTTGAAAAGAGTAACTTATATTTCAAGCTTTACAATAACAAGATTTACACAACAATCGGGTTGCGTAAGGCTGCGTCAAGAATGGTCTCGCGGGAGCTCCCGCCGTCGTCCGGCAACTGCGGGACTATAGCGGGCAAGCTGCCCCTCCATGACGCGATGTTTCCGCGATCGTGGAGGGCGGAGCTCTGCGACGCCGTGTGGGATTACGCGTGTAAAAGCTGCCTATATATGAATACGGTGCCAGCGCCAGCCGCTGACCGGGCGGCGAATGCAGGCGGGGATGCTTCGGTCAAAAGAGGATCAATGACGATACAGATTTCTTCAATCAAGGATGAAGACAGGCGGGACCAGCCTGACGGTGAATTCATTTCGGAGGTGTCGCGCAAAGGGATGCGCAACGCCATCGTCGGCGCCTGCTATAAAGTGCTGTCCGTTACAATCTTAACTAACGGGCTGATGCTGGTCTATATGACCGCGCTGAAACTGAACGGCACGACCATCCTTTTCCTGTTGTCATTGAGCAATGGTTTGCTGGCCTTTGCCCTGATTCCCTGCGCCCATCTGGCAGATGTCTACGGAAAACGGCGACTTACCCTGTGGGGGATCACGCTATACGGCATTGGTTTCGTTTTTATTCCGTTGGCCGCGGTGGTGCCGGCCGGGATTGTGGTTGGGGCGTTGTGCCTTGGTCTTTCCCTGCTCGGGTTGGGCCAGGCGGGCCAGCTGGCTCCATGGTATGCCCTCCTGGATCCGATTGTTCCCACCTTTTATCGCGGGCGATTTTTCGGCAACTTGCGCGTCGCCTGGCAGGTGTGCGCGGTGATTCTTGCCGGCCTGATTGCCCTGTTGCTGCCCCGGCAGACCTCGTTGCCCTTGCTGATTGGCGTGTTGATTGTTCTCGGACTTTCGATCCTGCCCTGGGGCGTCTATTTTGCGCGGATTCCCGAATTGGAGCCGGCGAGGGGTTCGACCCGGGATTTGCCCCGGGATTTCGATTGCATACTGCAGAGCCGGGGATATCTCCCGTTTTGCGCCTACCTCTTTATCATCGCCCTTTTTACCGGCGGGTGTGTAACCATGTTCGGGCTGGTGGAAAAACAGGTTTTGGGGATGGGGGACAGCACGGTGATGTTGTTGGCCAGCCTGACGATGATCGGGGCCGTGATCGGCTATTATTTCGGGGGCAAGGCGGTGGACCGGATCGGGACCAAGCCGATATTTCTGATTTGTCATTTCGGCTATGGGGCATCCCTGGCATTGTTCGTAATGCGCGACAGCCTGTTCCTGCCGCCCTTCTGTATGCTGGCGGTGATCCATACGATGTTTGGCGGTTTGGCGGCGGCGGGGTCGATCGCCTTTTCGACGGAGATGCTGGCGGTGATCCCGGCGGTGCGCAAATCGCTTTCGACTTCAATCTGCACCACGATGACCGTGGCCGGCGCAGCGTTGTCGGGGCTCCTGGGCGCCTGGGGTATCCGGCTGGGGCTTTTTGCCGAATCCTGGACCCTGGCGGGCGCATTCCTGAGCGCCTATGATGCGGTGTTGTTGGTCTATGCGGTGTTGATCGTATTGATGACCGTAACGTTGGGATTGATCCCGTCCGTGGTGGGGCGTCCTGATTTGCGCGACGGGCCGGCGGTGGTTTAAGGCGGGCATCCGCGCGAATGGCTGCGGCGGGCCGGTCGCGCATTTAACAAGCAGGCATTAACAATTTTTTATGGGGTTAGCGATGAAAGTGAACGCGGGCAAACTGAAGTTGGGAATATGGTTCATGGGTTGGCTGGCATTTGCGCCATGGGGCATGGGCATTGAATTCATCCAGACCAACCAATATACATTGGCAACCAATGCAACGCTCCCCGCGGAACTCTGGCTTTCGGCCGGGCGCATTACGCTGGCGGGCCAGGCGCAGGACGATTTGTTCCTTTTTGGGGCGTCCGATACAATAAAGTCGGATGGAACCAACGGCGTTGTTACGCTTCAGGGCGAGTGCCGGAACGATGTCTGGGCCCTTGGTAACAGCATTGATCTGAGCGGCCAGGTCCGGGATCACGCGCGCTTTCTGGCACGAACGGTGACGGTTAGCGGCTCCATCGCACGTGGTGCCCTGTTGATCGGGACGGGCGTGCATTTGACCAGGACCTCGCGGCTGGATAGCGATGCATGGCTGATGGGCGAAAATCTCGTTGCCGAGGGAAATGTCATGGGCCGGTTGACATTAATGGGGCAGAATGTAACCCTGTCCGGAACGTTCGGCACCAATGTTCATGTGATGGCCCGGGATATCGTGGTTCTGCCGGGAACCCGTATCGAGGGAAATCTGGCATATCGCTCGGCAACGGAATTGATTCTGGATAAGGACGTCAAACTGGTTGGCCGGCTGATTCGCGAACCCATGCCGGTTGCCACATCATCCGGGCTGCTGCCGCCCCTGCAATCGGCGGTTGTCCAGCTTTGGCTTTTTGCCGCGGCTCTGGTGGTCGGGACAATCTTCTTCTGGTTGTTTCCGCAGTTTGGCCAGCAGGCGATTGCGCACCTTACGACCTCGTTCTGGAAATGCCTGTTGGTCGGTTTCTTTGTTCTGGCCTTGAGTCCCATGGTCTGCCTGCTGGCGGCCATGTCCATGGTGGGCTTGCCGTTCAGCCTGCTGGTTATGATGGCTTTGGGGATATTGATATATTTAAGCAAGCTGGTGGTGGCCGTGTTCGTCGGGCGCCTTGGCCTGTTAGGGTTCCGGAATGTGCGCTTCGTCTGGTATTTTTTCCTTGGCCTGCTGCTGCTCTATGTCGTTGCCAGCGCCGGCGTGATAGGCATTGTTGTCTGGTTTTTTATTGTTTGTGCGGGAACGGGTAGCCTGGTGCTTGCGCTATGCGGCCAGAAACTGCCGGCGATCTTTACGCGGTCCAACCTTCCCGGGGGCTCGGTTTAGTCAAGGTGCAGGGATAGGAATTGCAATGTTGCCACAAGAGAAAGGCAACAAGAAATAAGGTTGTCATTCCCGCGAAAGCGGGAATCCAGGGCCAGAAGAAATACAAGGATTCCCCTTTTCATGGGAATGACAGAAAAAGAGATTACGCCGCAGGTCAAGTTGCCTCCCGATCCGGATCGGCAGGCCTAATTCATCCGTCGCTACGGCTCGTTCGGCCGCGTATAGACTTCGGCTTTCAATGTGGGACGGCTGACGGGACATAATTCCCATTTCAGCCATTGAGTTGGAACCGGTTTGTCCGGAAGTGTCAAGGCGGTTGCCTGCATATAAATTGGGCCGTTCGTGGATTGCAGACCGGCCAGAAGCGTCGCCGTTGGAATCGTGCGGCTTGCGCTCCATGTCTGGATGATTGCATAACGCAAGGCCTGTGTGTCCCGCGCCGCCTGCTCCAGCTTGAGGGTCGTCACCTGTGTTTCCAGCGCAGCGCCGGCAATCAGCGCGATTACGATCAGGGCGACCAGCACTTCAATCAATGTGAATCCCTGGTTCATGTGTGGGCGAAAAGCAATCGAATATTTTTGCCACGGATATCACGGATAACACCGATATGGGAAAGAAAATCCATTCGCATGTCCTCTGTCCTTTTAACTTCATCGGAATCAGAAGTATCCGTGCTATCCGTGTAATCCGTGGTAAGTAGTCGGGGTGTAAAGGGACTTGCGTCCTACAGGTCGGAGCTGGAAATATCCGCGGCAGTTCCCTCGCCACCCGGCTCGCCGTCGCTGCCATAGGAAACAACTTCGTATTCCTCGTTGTTGCGTCCCGGCGCCATGTACAGATAATCGCGGTTCCATGGATCCTTCGGGAGTTTGCGGCTGTCAAGGTATCCATCCTCAGGATATTTATCGGGGATGGGCGCAATGGTCGGCTTGACGCAGAGTGCGTTCAAGCCTTGTTGCTGGGTCGGAACCCGGTCCTGTTCCATGCGGTAGAGCTGAATGGCGCTCTTGAAGTTTTTAATCTGGAGGGTGGCCGCCGTGGTCTTGGCCTCGCCCGGATGGCGAAGCACGCCGACCCCGACGATTCCCGCCAGGATCGAGATGATCAGCACCACCACCAGGATTTCAATTAACGTAAATGCGCTGTTTGGTCGTGTCATATGGCCGGCCCTTTTGGGATGTAATCAAGCACCAGCGCAAATACTGTAACGGTTGGCTGGTCATTTGTCACTGCCAATATGACATGTCAATATGACATGTCAGGGAAGCGGCGGACGCCGGCCATGCATGCGCCCGTGATTGCGCATCTGTTCCATAATTTTGTCCAGCTTCTGTTGCTGGTCGGGCTGCAAATGAGTTTTCATTTCGCTCTCGGCCTGCTGGAAGATCGCCTGGACTTCCGGCCGTTGCCGCTCGCGCACGGCGGAAAGCGCCTTGAGCTGGGCGTCAATAATGCGCTCGATTTCGATTTGCTGGGGCTTGGTGAGTTCAAGCTGGCGGCTAAGGTGGCGCATCATCATCTGGCGCTGGTCAGCCGGTCTGTTTTGCATGATTTGCGCGAACCGGTGCTTGTGGGCAAGACGACTGCCGGCCATGCCGAGCACCAGCCCAAGCATGAAAATTACTCCGTAACGGAGAATGACTTTCCATCGCTTCATGATTGCCTCCTGTTTCCAAAGTTGAGCTTACATCTCTACCATCATCATGCTAATGGGCCAACCGGCCGGATCATCCAGAAACAACCCGGCCGAAACAGCGTCCGTGTTCAGGTCGTTGAACGCATACCAGCCGATACCGATTGCCAGGCAGACGGCGACAGCGGCCGCCCAGGTCCACGCTGTCGCGGGTTCATCGGTCCTGCAGGATAATGGCGCCCCCAGCGGGCCGATGCGGCGGATTTCCGCCATAACCTTGGCATGCCATTCAGCGCTGACCGCAAAGGGTTCGGGCGTATGCCCGGCATTCCACAATGCGCGTTCGACGCGATCCACGGGTTT
Organism: Kiritimatiellia bacterium; assembly: GCA_028718125.1. Lineage (GTDB taxonomy): Bacteria > Verrucomicrobiota > Kiritimatiellia > JAAZAB01 > JAAZAB01 > VSJD01. The sequence continues at coordinate 20,220 of JAQUMN010000019.1, read as the reverse complement.
ATTGGGTTTCATGGCGTGGCTCCTCCTCGTGCTTCAATAATTTTTCGATGATTCGCCGCATTTGCCGGCGCGCCCGATAGGCGCGCACCTTGACATTAATGGCGCTCCATGCCATCAGCCGGGCGATTTCCCGCACCGGCCGCTCCTCCAGGTGGAGGAGGGTCACCAGTGTCCGGTCTTCGGCGCTCAACCGGTCCAGCGCGTAAGCCAGTAATTCATGCGCTGCCTGCCGGGATGTCTGACGGTCAAATAGTTCCTGGGACTCCATTTGGCCGGCGAGGTCCAGCCAGGTTTGCGTTTCGTTCGAGAGGTCGTTGCGCACGCAACAGACCGGCTGGCGACTTGACCGGCGCCAGAATGTAAAACACTGCCGCACGGCTATGCCGGCCAGCCAGTGACGGAAATCGGCTTTTCCCCGGTAGCTCGGCAGGGCCTTATAGGCTTCGACAAAAATATCGTGAGCCAGTTCCCCGGCGCGTTCCGGCGGGACATGCTTGAGCACGATGGCAAATACCCATGCCCGGTAGCGGGTCAGCAGGTCGGCAAACGCGTTGATGTCCCCGCGCCGGACACGTTCAATGATTGCCCGGTCACTGCCGGCCGCGCCGTCACTGTTCATGGACATCCCTTTCGGGCCTGGTTCACGGTCGAGCGTATTTGAACTCAAAATCAGAACATCATAACTGTAAACCGCCGGACCGTGAAAAAAGCCGATTTACTTATCCGTCCCGCCGTTTTCCTTGTCCGGTGGGCCGCGCATTTTGTTTTGCGCCTCGGCGCGCACCTTGTCCAATTCGGCCTGCTGTTCGCTGGTCAGCACGGCGCGAATCTGGCCGGCGACTTTGGCGCGCAGGACGGCGGCTTCTTCGTCGGCCGCGGCGGCTTTCTTGCTGGCCGCGCGCACGGATTGCTCGTCGAAGGGGCCGGACTGCATCTGTTGATGCAGAGCTTTGCGCGCTTCCTGGCACTGGGTCATCGCGGCCTTCATGGATTCCTGGCTCGATTTGAATATTGAATCAATCTTCTGTTTCTGGTCGGCGGTAAGATTCAGCCGTTTAAGCCCTGCCATGCGCCGGCCGCCAAAGCCTTTGTCCCCATGCGGGCGACGGCCGGGAGCATTGGTGTCGGCCATGCAGCGGCCGCCAAAGCCCGGTCCTTGGGCGGACGCATTGGTTTCGCCCGATGCCGGGTAAGCCACCCCTGTCGCCAGCATGCCGACCGCCATCGCACAGATCAATCCTCGTATCCGGCTCATTGCGCGCCTCCTTGGTTAACGGTTGCTTTGATCTTATCTGAATATGAAGTCGCCGGAGGGTATAGTCCGGTTACATAAACGAATAGCATTTTTTGCCAAACAAAACAGTGGAAAAAGTGCGCGCCATCCCGTATAGTATGTTTTACAAAAACACGGAGGGTAGAAACTGCCATGGTGGAGCAGGTAGTCATTATCGGAACCGGTCCAGCAGGTTGGACGGCGGCAATTTACTCGGCGCGTGCCAATCTGAAGCCCTTGATCATTGAGGGTGCCCAGCCCGGAGGCCAGTTGACCACCACCACCAGCGTGGAAAACTTCCCGGGATTTCCGGAGGGCCTGGACGGAGCCCAGCTCATGCTCCAGATGCGGACGCAGGCGGAGCGCTTCGGCGCGCGCATTCTAAGCGGCGAGGTGGCCTCCGTGGATTTCAAGCGCCAGCCGTTCCGGTTGCAGCTCGATGACGGCAAGGAACTGGAGACCGGGGCCGTGATTATCGCCACCGGCGCCAGCGCGCAATACATGGGATTGGCGTCGGAGCAAAAATTACTGGGGCGTGGAGTTTCCGGGTGTGCCACCTGCGATGGGGCCCTGTATCGCGGCAAGCGTGTGGCCGTGGTGGGCGGGGGTGACACGGCCATGGAAGACGCGCTGTTTCTGACCCGCTTTGCCGCGCAGGTCACGGTGATTCACCGGCGGGACGAATTCCGGGCGTCGCAAATCATGGCGGAGCGCGTCAAACAAAATCCCAAAATTAAAATTGCATGGAATACGGTGGTGATCGAGGTGCTTGACGTGGTGCGGGAAGAAGTTACTGCTCTGCGCCTGAAGAACGTTAAAACGGGTGCGCTCACGGAATTGCCGGTGGCCGGCGTGTTTATCGCCATCGGTCACCAGCCAAATACAAAAGCGTTCGTTGGCCAGGTCAATATGAATGAAAAAGGCTATATCCTGGCCGAGAATAGCCGGACCAATGTGCCCGGGGTTTTTGCCGCCGGCGACGTGCAGGATCACGTGTATCGTCAGGCCGTTACCGCGGCTGGTTCCGGCTGTATGGCGGCGATTGAAGCGGAACGATATTTGAAGCACTGAGGAAGGATATTCGAAATTGGAAATTTGATATTGGAAATCAGCAGACGAAAATCGGAAATTAGAAATCGGAGACATGCAATCAGCAGTCATAAATCAGAAATCGGAAATAAAAGAGGCTGGGGCCGGCAGTGGGCCTCCTATAAGCGGCTGATCCGTTACGCCCGCCCCTATATGGTGCGATTGATTGTAGGCGGCGTTTTCGGCGTTATTTTCGCCACCTCCACCACCGGCTTGCTCGTGGCCTTGCGTGATATTCTGCGCAATGTCTTGCAGACCGCGTCATGGACGGCGGTCATTCTGACGGCAGTCGCCCTGCTGATTTTAGCGGCCGGCCGGGGTGTGGGCCAGTTCCTGAGCGAATATTTCATGCAATGGGTCGGGAACAAGGTGGTCATGGATATGCGCGTGGCGACCTTCGCGCATCTCCAGGGACTTTCGATGCGTTATTTTTCCAAGAGCAAGACCGGTGAACTCATTTCGCGGACGATCAATGACTCAATGATGATCGAACGGGCGGTTTCCGTGGTGCTGGGTGACTTGGTCAAGGAACCTTTTGTGTTGGTGGGCGCCGTCGGGTACCTGTTCTGGCTGGATCCCAAACTGGCCTTCGCCAGCCTTGTGCTGTTTCCCGTCTGCATCGTTCCCATTGCGATCTTTGGCCGGCGTGTGAGGCGCTATGCCCGGCACGGCCAGGAGCGCCTGGCGGCGCTGGTTTCCATCATGCAGGAGGCGCTGATGGGCATTCGCATCGTCAAGGCATTCGGCATGGAAAGCTACGAGGTGGCGCGGTTCACGGAGCAGTGTCAATTGTTTTTTAACCGCATCATGCGCGTGACCCGCGACAAGGCCGTTATTGAGCCGCTGATCGTGTTCATTTCGGCGATAGGCCTGGCCCTGGTCCTGTTATATACCCGCTGGGTGCATATGCCGGTGGAAGATCTGCTTACCTTTGCCGCCGCCATGGTGTTGATGTACGAGCCGGTCAAAAAGCTCAGCAAAATTCACCTGCACATCCAGCAGACCTCGGCCTCGGCCGACCGCATTTTTGAAATCCTGGATACGCCGGTGGCGATCAAGGATGCGAAGGATGCCCGCGTCCTGAGCAGCCGTGTCGCTAGTTTGCGTTTTGACAATGTCCAGTTTGCCTATGATACCCAGCCCGTCTTGTGTGACATATCTTTTGATATAGCCGCCGGCGAGCGCGTGGCCATCGTGGGCGGATCCGGGGCGGGCAAAACCACCTTGGTCAACCTGATTCCCCGATTTTACGATGTTACCGGGGGCGGACTGCTGATCAACGGCGTCGATATCCGGCATTTCACGCTTAAATCCCTGCGCGCGCAAATCGGCATGGTGACCCAGGAGACGATTCTTTTCAACGACACTGTGGCATCCAACATTGCATACGGGCATGCCGACGCCTCGGCTGCCATCATCGAACAGGCCGCCCGGCGCGCCCATGCCCATGAATTTATCCTGGAGATGCCGGAGGGCTACGACACCGTTATCGGCGAACGTGGCGTGCGGCTTTCGGGCGGGCAGTGCCAGCGCCTGGCCATCGCGCGGGCGATTTTGCGCAATCCGCCCATCCTGATCCTGGATGAGGCCACCAGCGCGCTGGATACGGAGTCGGAACGGCTGGTCCAGGCGGCGCTTGACGACCTCATGGAGGGCCGCACGGTTTTTGCCATCGCTCATCGCCTGTCCACCATTATCCACTCTAACCGGATTATCGTGCTGGACGAGGGACGGATTGTGGAATCCGGGAAGCATCAGGAACTGCTGGAACGGAACGGAATGTATCGGCGGCTCTATGACCTGCAGTTTGCGCCGGCCGTGGAGCCTGAATAATCTGCGCCTGCAAATGGGAATCCGCTTTTTGTACGGCAAATGCTTCGATTTGCCCGGCGCCGAAATTGCATTGGCGCTTTTTCCGCGCTGCATGGAAAAAATCGATCCTGGACTATCGGGCAATATTATTCCGCAAAGAATTTAAGGCGCGAAACGCGCCTTCATAATCCACCGCGGGCTTGTCGCATTCCAGGGTAACCGTGATCTCATCGGCGCCTTGCTTTTCCAGGGCAAGCAGGAATTTCATGAGCGCCGTAAAATCAATATTGCCCATCCCGGGCGCCAGGTGCTGGTCCTTGGTCCCGTCATTATCATGCCAGTGGACATGGCTGATTCTTTTGCCGAGGATGGCCGCGTAATCCAGGGGAGAAAATCCCACGTTAGCATGGGCAACGTCAAATGTGCACTTGACGTATTCCGAAGCGACCTCGTCCACCGCTGCGGTCAGATCCTGTGGCCGCCTGACCAAACGCCACTCGCCCTCGTGCGGCCTGGCAACTTCGTTCTCCACCGCCAGGATCACTTTGCGCCTGGCGGCGAAAGGAGCGCAATGCTTGAGCAGCTCCACCCACAAACCCCTGACGCGTTGAGGCAACGATTTGTCGCCGGGATTGATTTCGGTCAACATCAGCTTGGGAGTATGCAAAACAATCTTTGCGGCTTCCATCCGTCCGGCTATTTCAATCAGCCACTTCAAATGTTCCCGAATTACCGTCCGCAGCTGTTTGTCCTCTCCTCCTATCCGGTTTGAACTCGGATAGCCATCCTCATCGTCGAATTCATGGATAATTATGCATGTATCCTTAAGCTCTTTTACCTGCGACGCCAGGGCGTCTAGTTTCTCCGCCGTATTGAAAAGCTCGACGCATTCGACGCCAAGCCCGGCCATTTCCTTCAAGGCTATCGGCGTCAGCCGGCATAGTTCGCGCGTGGAGAGCGAACTCCGGCCCACCATGACGCCGTATTCAATCAAACCCTGAATTGCCGGCCGGCCGCCGGCCTTTTCGTAAAAATGATTGGCCAGAAACAATCCTGTTTTCATGCGCGCGTAATCTCCTTTACAAGCCTCAAGGCAATATCCCTGATTTCCTCGCCCGTTCCCGGGAGAAGTTTGCTCAAAGGCCAGGGAATAACTTCATAGCCGCCTTCCGCATACGCTTCGCGTGTCGGGATATATCCCTGGTAATCGTTGGCGTAACCGACGACAAAAACGTGCCGGCCGCCCTTTTTTATAGCCAAGCCCAGCTCCGCGAAAAGCTCGCCGGGGATCGTAACAAAGACGGCCTCGCCGACGCCTATGGCCTGAATTTCGGTGACGATGTTCCTCAGCCCGCCCTTTAACAGGTCAAGAAGCTTCTGGCTGCGCTTCAGTTCCGGCTCGGCAAAACTTATTGTGTCCCCGCCCCGCGCTTTCAATTCATTCAAGTTTGTTTTGCAGGTTTCCACCCGTTTCTCAGCCTCTGCAACAGTCGGGAAATCGCGCCAGTTCAAAGTGATTGGCTCCCGGATTACGCGCAAGGCGCAGCTGTGAAGCGGTTGTGCATCCTTTAACCCCCCCCGCACTGCTTCGGCCAGCAGCCCTCCCAGCTGTTCCGATCCCTCGAATGTGGAATCGCTTTTGTTCGGATTGATATTGCCGCAAGCGCCGTTAAGAAAAAAAGCCGTTGTGCCGAGTTCTTTTTCCAATATGTTCATGGCATGGCCGGCAAAATCGGCTGAATATTGCCGATTGCGGCTGGTAACGGTCAAATGGCAGGCATAGTTAACGAGCAAGGCCAGCGGATTGCCCCCGGAATCCTCAATCTTTAAAATGCCAACTTCGGGGTCAATCGGGCCGGCCGGGCCTGCAATCCGGCTCGGATCAGGATGCCACCATTCCGCCTGAACTGTGCCGTCTTTCATTTTTATTCTTCGGTTCCGGGAAACGCCTTCCAGCCTGCCCTTTCCCGCGCTTACCCGGCAATCAACGGCAGCCGCAAAAGCTTGGCAGGCGCCGGCGATTATCTTTGCGCTTAAATACTCTATGTAGGCGGCGTCTGTTTGATTGAAAAGGCTGATGGTGTCGGGGCTGGAATGGGTGTGCGTTGCGGCGACCATGATGGCGTTCGCATCAACCGGCAGCTGCCGGGCAATCGCTTTGCGGATTGCCTGTACGTGTTCCGCTTGAATCGCAATCAGATCACAGGCGATGAGCAATGCCGCTTTTTGCCCGTCATTCAGGAATAAAATCCTGGCATGAAGCTTGTCGTGGATGCCGGCGGAATGTCCGTCGGCGGCACAGTATTCGGCGAAATCCGGCGGAGGGGTGATATCCACCTTGAAAATGCCGGCCCGCAAGACAGGTTGTTTCATATTACCGTTCTCTTTCCAGTTTCGCTTCCCGTAAAACCCTTTTGATTGCCCCGGCGGCTGCGCTTATTTCCTCAGCCGTGCGGCCATGGTGCATGCGGATGGTTATGAATCCGTCCGGGACCGCCTTCTCCAGATTTGGGCAAAGCCCCCGTTTGTATTCCAGCTTCTTTTTGTATTTTGGGCAACCGATCGGGCAGCTTTTCAGCCGGGCGATATCCCTGTAGATCGGCTCAAGGTAATTTATGCGGATTGTGCCGGCATGGATTTCAATCTTTTTACCTTCCACTTGCTTGTTGCATCTCCTGATGAATTCGGCATGACTCAAGCCGGCTTTCTCGGCGTCATAACGCAAGGGGTAGAAATAATAATTCGGTTGCGCCCCCCGGTAAACATGGGCCAATTTGATGCCCTCCGCATTTTTTAATTCGCTTTCAATAATCCTTGCAAATCTTCGCCGTTTGCCGTTGAATCTGCCGATTTTTCGCAACTGCGCCAGCGCGACAGCCCCCTGCAGTTCGCCCATCCGGTAATTGCCGCCCAACGCAAAATGCGATCCGGCCTCCGGGCGCTCCCAGTCCCAGATCATCCCGATATTGGCGAACATGCTTGCTTTTCTGAAAAGGTCCTTATTGTTGGTTGCCACGATGCCGCCCTCGCCGCTGGTAATCTGCTTGCCCTGTTGCAGGCTGAAAGCGGCAATGTCGCCGATCGTTCCGACCTTTTTCCCCCGGTAATAAGAATCATAAGCCTGGCAGCAATCCTCAATGACAAGGAGATGGTGCTTGCGCGCCAGTTGCATGATCCGGTCCATTTCGGCCGGCTGGCCGTAAATATGCACAACAAGGATGGCTTTGGTCCTGGCGGTTATTTTGCCGGCAATCGCCCCGGGATCCAGACACAGCGTTTTCGGGTCAACGTCGGCAAAGACCGGCACGCCGTTCGCGCGCAGAACCACCATGGATGAAGCGATAAACGAATAAGCCGTGCAGATAACTTCATCGCCGGCCCCGATGCCTCCGGCGGCAACGCAGGCTTCCAGCGCCGAAGTGCCCGAATTGACGGCGATGGCGTGTTTCACGCCCAGGTGCTTGCCGAATTCCTCTTCAAATTTCCTGACAAAAGCGCCTTCTTTTTTCCATAACTTCTGGCTTGCGATCACTTCCTTCAATAATGCCAATTCCTGCCTGCCGATGTATTTGTCCATGAACGGGCTTCCTTTATAATAATTATTTCATATCAGCGTCACAATCCGTCCTTACCTTCTTTGTTGCTTGGCGTCAAATGATATTTTTCCTGCCGGGAATTACTTTGCGCACCGGTAGCGGCACAGGATGTCCTTCACGTAGCGGCGGGTGGATGGGTAGGTAATCTCGTTCCAGAAGACGTTGGGATCGTTTTTGTCGCGCGCGGCCCATCTTAAAGAGTTTGAGCGCCCGGCGTTGTATTCCGCCAGGGCGTAGGGCAGGGGATTGGACTTGGGTTTGGCCGACCAATATTGAATGGCCTTGTGCAGGTACCAGGTCCCGGCGCGGATATTGATTTCCGGCTTGAACAGGTCCTGGCGCAGCGGGATCGGTTCGTGAACGGCCGTTGCCCAGTCGCGGGCTGCGTTTGGCGTAACCTGCATAAGCCCGATTTCCCTGTTCTTGCCGACGTGCCCGCGGTTAAAGTGACTTTCCCGCCAGATGACCGCCCGGATCAGTATCGTATCCACATCGTATTCCCGGCCGGCTTCGGCGATAATTTTGTCATAGGCGTGGATATGAAAGTAGAAGGCCGTGCCGGCGGCGCCGGCCATCAGCAGCCCGATAGACAGCGTTATTCCCATTACGGAAATATTTCGAATTCGCCTTGTCATGCCCGGTTCCACAAGCTAAGATTAATATATTTGAATTGAAGGGGTCAATCGGAAAACAAGGAGAATCCCATGCCGCGCAATGAAATAAATGAAGTGGCGCCGGCAAAAGCGCTCCGGAATTACATGCCTTGGATTTTCGCATCACGCGGCGTTTTGGCGTTGATGATCCTGGTGGTGCTCTTGCCGCTATGGTTCTGGTTTTTCTGCCGCATCGAGCCCGGGCCGGGCGAGATGGCGATCCTTATCCATAAGACCGGTAAAGATCTGCCTTCGGGCGAGATCCTGGCGACTAAGCCGGAGCAGAAGGGCATCCGGCTGGAGGTTTTGCCGGAAGGCCGGTATTTCCGGAATCCTTATTCCTGGGGCTGGCAGATCAAGCCCATCACGGATATTCCCGCCGGCAAGGTTTGTGTGCAGACCCGTCTCTACGGCCGGGAACTGACGCCGGGAAAAATAATCGCGGAGGAGGGCAGCAAGGGCATTATCTCCGAGGTGCTGCGCCCGGGCAAGTACCGGATCAATCCCTATGCCTATCATGTGCGCCTGTTCGATGCCATCAATATAAGGGCCGGCTCGGTGGGTGTTGTGGATTCGCTGATCGGCCTGGATGCTTTGAACGACAACCTGCCGCCGGAACAGCGCAACCAGTTCCTGGTCTCCAAAGGCATGAAGGGCGTTTTATCGGAGGTGCTTGACCCCGGCACCTATTACCTCAATCCTTACCTTTACACGGTGGCCGAGGTCAACCTTCAAAGCCAGCGGTTCGAGCTGAGCGGCGAGGATGCCATCACGTTCCTCACCATGGACGGGTTTACCGTTAACGTTGAAGGCACCATCGAGTTTGCCCTCAACCGCGACAAGGCAGCCCTGTTGACCCATCGCGTCGGGGATATGGATGATATCGTGCGCAAGGTGATTATGCCCCGTGCGCGCGGATTCAGCCGGCTGGAAGGCAGCAAAAACCCGGCCATCAATTATATCGGCGGCGAAACGCGCCAGAAGTTCCAGGACAGTTTGGAAGTGCACCTGCGCGACCGGTGCAAGGAATGGGGCGTGACCATAAAATCGGTCCTGGTCCGCAACATTATTGTGCCGGAGGAAATCGCCAGCATCATCCGCGACCGCGAAGTAGCTGTCCAGAACGCCAAAAAGTTCGAACAGCAGATCGCGCAGGCTCGGTCCAAGGCCGAGCTGACCCGCCAGGAAATGCTGGCCGAGCAGAACCGCGAGAAGGTGACGGCGGAAACGGCGCGCATCCGCGCCGTGATCGCCGCCAAGCAGGAACAGGAGGTCCGCACGGTCACCGCCAGGAAGGATTTCGAAGTAGCCAAGCTGGAGAACGAAACGGCCGCCTTCCAGGCGCAGTCCATTCTGCTTAAAGCCGACGCCGACCGCGACGTTATCCGGCTGAATAACAAAGCCCAGGCGGATGTGTTCGCCGCCCAGGCCAAGGCGTTCGGGACGGGCCTTAACTATGCGCGTTACATTTTTTACCAGCGTGTCGGCCCGCGCATCAGGAATGTGATCAGTTCTGACGAATCAGGCGGGTGGGGGGCGTTATTTCAACCGCTTCTTCCGGCGTCAAAGGAAGGAGGCGCCCGATGAAGAACGTAACTTCTGCCATATTGTGGTTGGTGATCCCGTGCGCTTTGGCGTGGTACATCTGGGAATGGGGCTTCTGCCGGTTTTATGTGCCGTCGGAATACATGGCAATCGTCACGGCTAAAACGGGCGAAATTCTGCCGCCGGGCCAGATCCTGGCCAAGCAAGGTCAAAAGGGCGTGCAGGAGGATGTTCTGGGCGAAGGCCGGCATTTCCGCAATCCGTACCTGTTCGAGTGGCAGGTGCTGCCGCTGGTGACGATCCTGCCGGGTAAAATCGGCATCGTGACCGCCAAGGTAGGTACGGAACTGCCAGAGGGCGAGTTTCTGGCGATGCCGGGTCAGAAGGGCATTTGGCGCCATGTATTGGGGCCGGGCAAGTACCGCCTGAACGTGCAGGGGTACCAGGTGGATATCATTGATGCCATTAGCATTCCGATGGGCTATGTGGGCGTGGTTACTTCGCTTTCGGGCGAGCAGGCGCCGGCCGGCGGGTTTGCCGCGCGCAACCAGAAGGGGGTACGCCAGGATATTCTCCAGCCGGGGCTCTATTACGTCAACCCGAAGGAATTTACCGTGGACGTGCTGGAGGTCGGCGTGAACCAGGTCTCGCTTCTGGGCGTAAAGGGCAGCGAGGTCATTACCAAGCGGCAGATCGCCACCCAGAACAAGGCGGCGGATGAACTCCAGCGCAACGTGCTCATGGAACAGCGCGAAAAGCGCGAGGATTACATCGAGCAATCGCAGAGCCTCGGCGCGCCTTCCAAGTCCATGGCGCGCATACCGGGCTCGACGCCGGTCAGTCCCGCCGGCAAGCTCAAAAAAACAGGCGAGGAAGTCAGGGTGCGCGACGAAAAAACCCTGCAGACGTTTGCCTTGAGTCAGTTTGTGGAGTTCCCCTCCCGGGATGGATTCACCATCAGCCTGGACATGACCGTGGAATTCGAGCTTTTGCCGGAATCCGTTGCCATGGTGTTCCGGACCTATGGCGACTTGCCGGCCGTCGTGGACAAGATTATCCTGCCTCAAATTCTGTCCGTGTCGCGGCTCAAAGGGTCGGCCTACGGGGCCAAAGATTTTATCGTCGGCGAAGGGCGCGAGAAGTTCCAGAACGACCTGACCGAAACCCTGGCCAATACCCTGAAAGCCAAGAACATCGTCGTCCATAACGCCCTCATCCGGCACGTGGGCGTGCCGATGCAGATCCTCGATCCGATCCAGCAGGCCAGCATTGCCGTCGAGCAGGATCTGACCAACAAAGAAATGCAGAACACGGCCAGGAAACAGGCCGAGTTGAACACGGATATGGGCATGATTGAGCAGAAACGGGAACAGGTTGTCCAGGAAACCGAAAAGTTGAAGGCCGAAATCAAAGTCGACCAGGATAAGCAGGTGGCCGAAACCCGTGCCCTGGCATCGAAAAACGTGGCGGAAATCGAGAAAGAATCCGCAGTCGTGCGGGCCGAGAAGGTCCGCAAGCTTGGGGAAGCCGATGCCAAGGTCATTCAGCTGGTTGAGGGCGAAAAGGCCGGCGGCCAGCTCATGAAGGTGCAGGCGTTCGGCGACGCGCAGGCTTACAGCCTGTGGGAATTGGCCGGCGCGCTGAACGATGACCTGAGAATCACGATTCTGCACGCCGGTCCCGGCACGCTCTGGACGGATTTGGAAAAAGCCAAACTCGGCGAGTTGGGCGGCGCAAAACTGCTTATGGAGCCGGCCAGGCCGGCAAAATAGGAGAAGGTCATGCTTCGTAATCTCAGCCCGCAGCTGATGTTTGAAAAAATTACCCGGGACCACAAGCCGCTCTGCCGCTTTGGGGCAACCCGGCAGAGCTTCGCCCGATGGGAGCAGTCAACCCGGCCCAGGGTGCTGGCCACCCTGGGCGATTTCCCGCGCAGGGTTCCCTTGAATCCCGAATTGATCGCGGAATTCAAGCACGATGGCCTGCTGAAGCAGCGCTGGTTTATTGATGTCGCTCCCCATATTTCGGCCACTTTCCTGGTCAACCGCCCTGTTGATATCAAGCGTGGCGAGGAGCGCCCGGCCATTTTGTGCTGGCATGGGCATGGCCCGTTCGGCAAGGCTCCCGTTATGGGTGACGATTCCAGCCCTGAAAAAGCGGGTTTGATCGCCAATCTCAATTATAATTACGGACATCAGATGGCCAAGGCCGGCTTTGTCACCTACGCCATCGACTGGATCGGATGCGGCGATCGCAATGATTCCAGCAAGCCGAACATTCGCCGCCAGCAGGGGATCGACTGGTGTAATCTGTATTATTTGCACGCGACGATGCTGGGAATGACCTCGCTATCCATCAATGTGGCCCACGGCATGGCGGCTACCGATTTTGCCTGCACCTTTCCTTTCGTTGATAAGGCCAAGTTGGGCGTAATGGGCTTGAGCGGCGGCGGCACGATGACCACCTGGTCTGCTCTGTGCGACCAGCGCATGAAAGCGGCGGAAATCATCTGCTATAGCGATCTTTTTGCCTGCTTTGGCATTCGCGATCTTAATTATTGCGGCGCGCAGGTTGCGCCCGGTCTTTTCAAGCTGGTGGATCTTCCGGACCTGCAGGGATTGCTGGCGCCCAGGCCGCTTCTGATCGATATCGGCGTCTATGACACGTGTTTCCTCCTCGACAGCGCCATGGCCTGTTTCCGGCAGTTAAAGCGGATCTACCGCGCGGCCGGCGCCGCCGATCGGCTGCACCTGGACTTGTTTCCTCGCGCGCATGCCTGGGGCGGAAATAAATCCGTGGATTTTTTCAATCGTTATTTGAGAGCAAAGGCTTAGGTTCATTCATAGGGATTTTAATCCCGCCGGCGCAGGGTGCCCGGCCTCCAAAAAATACTATAAGGCCCGGTGACCCCATCGGGCGTGATTTTCAGCGGAATAACATATATAAAAGGAAGCATTATATGATGACACGTCGCAAACGGTATGTGCAGGTAGGGGTGGGCTCGCGGGCATGGAACTACACGGTGGCGCTCGTCAAAACCATGAAATCAACGTGCGAACTGGTAGGCATCTGCGATACCAACCGCGGCCGCATGCAACTGTGCAATCGCAAGATCGTGAGCGACTTGCAGGGCAAGGCCGTGCCCATGTTCCTGGATACGGAGTTTGACGCCATGATCCGCCGGCTGAAACCGGATATCGTGGTGGTCACCTCGGTGGATTGCACCCACGACCGCTATATCGTGCGCGCCATGGATCTGGGCTGTGACGTTGTTACCGAAAAGCCCATGACCATCGACGAGAAGAAATGCCAACGCATTGTAGACGCCGTCAACCGCAGCGGCCGCGATCTGCGGGTCACGTTCAACTGCCGCTATATGCCGGCCATGCTCCAAGTCAAGGACCTGCTCATGCAGGGGGTAATTGGCAAGATTCTGTCGGTGGATGTGCACTGGATCCTCGATGTGGATCACGGCGCCAGTTATTTCCGGCGCTGGCACGGCGAGATTGGCAAATCGGGAGGCTTGCTGCTGCACAAGGCCACCCATCACCTTGACCTGGTGAACTGGTTTCTTTCGGCCAATCCGGTGGAAGTGTTTGCCATGGGCGACCGGAGCTTTTACGGCGCGCAAAGCGGGATGGTTGGGCGTTACGGCCTGCAGGGGCATGGCGAGCGCTGCCTGACCTGCAGGCGCGCGAAAAAATGTCCGTTCTTCATGGATATCCGTAAATCCGCGGCGCTCAGGGAACAGTACCTTAAATGTGAAAAATATGACGGCTATATCCGCGACCGCTGTGTATTCCACAAGAAGGTCGATATTATGGATACCATGAATCTGGTCGTCCGCTATGATAACGGCGCGTTTTTGTCCTATTCACTGAATACTTTCACGCCCTACGAGGGATTCCGGTATGCGTTTAACGGCAATAAAGGCCGCCTCGAGTTCGAGCATATCGGCGCCCCGATGACCTCGCAGGGCAAGGCGCTTCCCGCCAAAGGCCTGCCCGCCGGCATGAGTATACGCTTGTATCCGCATTTCAAGCCGGCGCGTTCTATCCCGCTCAGGAAGTTTAAAGGCGGCCACTGGGGCGGTGATGCCCGGCTCATGGCCGACGTGTTCGGAACTAAATCCGTCAAGGATCCTTATATGCGCGCGGCAAATTACGCCAGCGGCGCCATGAGCATCTTGATCGGCGCGGCCGCCAACAAGAGCATGCGCACCGGACAGCCGGTGAAAATTACCGGCCTCGTCAAGGGATTGCCGCCCGCGCGCCTGCCGAAGATGAAGCAATGGTAGGTCGGTGTCCGGTCCTGAGCAGCGCCAACAAGTCGCGGGCGGCTTGCCCGGGATCTGCGGCCGCCGTTATCGCCGTAACGAGCGCGATTGTGCGCGCCCCGGTCTGGACCAGTGCCGGGATATGTTCCGGCTTGATCCCGCCCATTACCGTCCAGGGAATCTTGACGCACCGGGCGACCTCTCTTAATCCTTCTATCCCTAAAAACTCCCCGGACCAGGCTTTAGTTTGCGTGGGGAACAGGGGGCCGATGTTTACATATGATGCGCCCGCGTGTTCGGCGGCCCGGGCTTCGGCCGGGGAATGGGTTGATGCGCCGATAACAAGGTCGGGCGCTAAACGCCGCGCCGCAGCTATTGGAAAATCATCCTGGCCCAGGTGTACGCCGTCCGCGCTGACTGCCAGGGCCACGTCCACCCGGTCATTGATAATCAGCAAGGCGCCAGCCAGGGCCGTTCGCGCCCGGAGAAGCTCGGCCAGCCGCAGGAAATCCGGCATGGGCATTTCCTTTTCCCTTAGTTGGATCAGGCGAACGCCCCCCGCCAGTGCGGCGTCCACAATCTCCAGAGTGCTACGTCCGCGCGATAACGCTTGCGAGGTGACCAGGTAAAGCCCGGCCTGCTGAAATCGCCGCATCCGATCCGTGTGGAGGGATGTTGTATTCATAAATAACGATTTAATAGCATGAAAAACATGAAGAATGGCCACGTTAATAAATTTCAAAATCCAAATTCCAAAGAAATGCAATCAATTAAGGCAAAGGGGGGGGGGGAAACCAGGAATTATTTTGGCTTTATTGGAAGTTAGCTGTTCCTTGGAATTTAGATTTTGGAATTTCATGGGTTGTGGGCAAAGCCCGCATCAGGCTGACTGTGAAATGTCACGATATGCAGCGTCCCAGTTTTTAAACACCGGTTCAAGTTCTTTGTTTTTCAGCATGGCGCAGAAATCTTCGATGGACCGGCTGTCGCTGACTTTGAACTGGCCGCCGTCCGTCGCGTTCCCGTCATGGTAACCGCCGACCGTGGTCCGGCTGGCGATGCTCATCTTGTTGATGCCGATGCCCGCGATGCCGTCTCGAAACCAGACTGGTTCGCGCGTCGAAAGCGCCAAGGGCAAATCGGGCATGCAAATACGGAATGCGCAGATCGCCTGCACCAGGAACCGGTCGCTGACCGGAAAAGGCGGGGTAAATCCTCCGAGCTGGGGCCGGATGCGCGGGAACGAGGCCGAGATGCCTGCGCGCCAGTATTGCTTGCGCAACGTTTGCACGTGCTGGAACAGGGCCAGCACTTCCCAGGCCGGATCGGCCAGCCCCAGAAGCGCTCCCAGTCCGACCGTTCGCAGCCCGGCATCCAGCGCGCGCGCCGGCGTTTCCAGGCGGTATTGATAATCGCGCTTGGGGCCCCAGCGATGCATGCGCTCGTAAACGGCGGGATCGTAGGTCTCCTGGTACATTGTCATGCCTGTACAGCCGGCTTCGGACAGGCCGTGATATTCTTCGCGGGTCATGGGAAAAACTTCGACGGTTACCAGGTCAAAGCGCTCCGCGGCCAGGATAACGGCGGCGCGGATGTAATCGAAATCGGCATGAGGTGTGCGCTCCCCCGTAAGGAGTAAAATTTCCTCGAACCCCATCGCTTTCAGGGAGTCCATTTCCGCGATGATGTCGTCGCGCTCAAGTCGCCGGCGCGGCCGGCGGCGGTCGGAGGCAAACCCGCAGTATACGCAGCCGTTTTTGCAGAAATCCGAAAGATAGAGCGGCACATAGAGCGGAATCGTGTGCCCGAACTGCCGGCGCGTCAGGAACCGGGCCCGGGTTGCGAGCCGGTCCAGCGCCATCCCGGCGGCGGGCGAAAGGAGCATGGCCAGTTCGGCGATGCCGGGACATTCAGCTGTCAGGGCCTGCTGCACGTTGCGCGCATCGGCGTTCCGCGCGCAAGCGAGCCAGCGGTCCGGATTAAGCCAGTCTGGATGCAGGGCAGACATAATAATTATAACCAACGCGGGCTATGCCCGCAACCCAAGTGTCTTGAATTCGGCTCGAAAAAAGCGGCGGCGATCTTGGGCCGCCTGTTGGCTTGCTCCGCTCGTGCATACACAAGTATAGCCCTTCGCGTCGCGCACCAACATTCGGCCCAAGCTTGCCTTGTTTTTTCGAATCCCTCGACAAGCTCGGAAAACCGAATTCAAGCCACGGACGCATCGGGCTACGCGCCGCGCGCCGCCCGAAGAAAACGCTGACGCCGATGACAACCTCCGGGGTGTCAGAAAAGAAGTGTTCGCCGAAGGCGGATCCGCCTCCGGTGGACAAAGGTGGCGGCCGGCGTCCCTGCCGGCCGCTTAGTTGCCGTCCTTAGCGGCCTAATTCTTCCCCGCGGATTCTCATCCTTTGTAATACCGGGCGTAATCGGTATAAAGCAGGTACAAAGGCGGTTCGTCCTCTTCGATTTTCGGGAATCGGCCCACGGGTTCGTGGAACCGATTGTCGGTCTTGTCGTCATTAACCAGCGAAACTTCGCCGACCAGAACCTTGCCGCCTGCCCCCCAGAACTTATGATAGAGCCTGGTAGTCAGGGTGATGCTCTCCCCCGGATCGAGGTGAACCACATCGCCTGCCTTCACCGTCCGCAGAACGCCATCGGTGGAGATCTTGACCGGCGTATCGGCCAGGCGGTCATCCGGCGTGGAGTTATACAACTGGATTGCCAGTTTTCCTCCGCCCCGGTTGATGATGTCCTCGGACTTGGTCCAATGAAAGTGCATCGGGGTGATCTGCTTGTCCTGAACCACCATGATTTTTTCAGCATACAATTTGCCCTTCAGCGATTTCCAGTTTGCCGGACTGCCGTTGCGGATGGTAAATAAAAACAATCCTACCTTATCAAAATCACCGGACCCGAAATCGGTAATATCCCATCCCAGCTGATTGCGCACGATTTCCGCGCATTCCCGGCCTCTGGTGCGCCACTGGTCGGGCGTCCAATACGCAAAGGACGGGAGGAAAAAACCATGCCGGCGAATGAACTCGTCGGCGGACTGCATGATGGCGTTGATTTGCGATCTTTTCACGGGCATACAATAGCGAATCGAACTCCGGCTGGCAAGGTATTGCCGCTCGGTTTGCCGACGGACCCGGTCGGCTGCGTCAAGAACGGTCTCGCGGGGGCTCCCTCCTTCGTTCGGCAACTGCCGGAGTGTAACCTGGCCGCTTGCAAGCGGAGTCAGGAAGGCGGAACCTTTTGAATCATGTCCGAGCAATCGATCAGATCTTGATTTCATCTATTCGGACGATGCCTTCGCGGGTGAGAATCAGGCGGTAGCGGAAATAGGTGGGCGAGGCATCATGGCCTAGTTCGGAGAGGCCGACGATCAGGTTGATGTGATATACGCGCTGGGCCGGCACATCCTCGATCGCGTTTCCGTTAAGCCGGTGCAGGATGCTGACCGGGTCGTCCATATTATCCAGCCAGGTGTCGAGCTTGAACCGCATGATGTCTGCCAGGGCCTCCAGCCGGCGGTGGCTGCTCATGAAGCGGGCGCTGTCGATATATACGTCCTTGTGAAAATGGATCACGTTCTCCGGCGGGATCATGGCCGTGAAAGGATTTCCCTGCAGGCTGCGGAGCTGCCGGACCACCTCGGGCACGGCGTCGGGCCCGCAAAAGCGCACCCGCGCCCGGGTTGTGCCGACCTTGGCATTGTTGGCCGGGTCAATCAGGTCGTTGATCTGGTCGGCCACCAGCTTGGGCAAACAGGCAATCATAGCGTTGCGCATGATATCCTTGATGCGGTCCTTGACGATATAGGCCACGATGATCATGATCGCCCAGGGGAGGCTGTAATCCGCGAAAAGGCGGGAGGCGAAAAAAGTGACAAGCACGGCGAACGCCATGGCCGCGCCCGCAGCCACGCCCATGAAAACTTGCGCGACCCGTGTCAGGGTGTTCGCCGGATCGCAAGTCATGAACATGAAGGCTTCCATCCATTTCTTCAATTGGCCGTCGCGATACAGATAATACTCGTTGGCGGTCGGGGACGCCGCGTCCGCCACAGTGGGATAGTGGCGGTCCTGGCGGTGCTGCTGTTCCCGTTCGAGCCGTTCGCGCACGGCGGCCGCCGCCGCTGCCATCCCCGGCGTTTGAAGGAACAGCTCGCAAAGGCGCATAAACGTTTTTTCAGTCGTCAGGCTGATGGACTCGTCGGCCCAATCCAGGGCCAGGCGGCTATCCGCGTGCAGGCGCGGGTCCATGAACAGCGGACGGAGCGAGCGGAACCGCGTCAGGAATATATCCGCGTCATGGAGCAAAGGCATCAGGCTTTCCAGGACATCTTCGGTGTGCGGGCCGGATTCGAGCATGGCCATCAACATCTGGCAGGTTTCGCCAAGCTGGTTGTGGTACATGCTGCTGAGCCCGCGCAATTCGTGGAGCATTGTCTTCTCGCTGATGTCGCGCGCCATGGAGGCGTCCTTGAGCATGTCGAAGATGCGTGTCAGTGGGCTCAGCTCGCAGGCGGGGTCGGCCAGCTTGGCCAGGGAAATCGAGGCGGCCTCGTAGCGCGTGTAGGAGCGCATGTCGCGGAGAAAGCTGGTGGTGCCGTAGCGGTCAAGGGTGATTCCGAGCTGATACGGGTTGAACATGTACAGGTCGATCTCGTAGCGCTTGCGCTTCTCGCTGCGCGACAGCGGATACACCACCTGCAGTTCCAGCTGGCGGTTTCCGTGGCTCGTGATTCGGCTTTTGTATTTAATCATAATCAACTTGAAGAAGGAGGGGCGTCGCCGGTCGATGAAAGGCCTTGCCCGTGATCAGGCGCGGGAATGCGAATGGCGATCGCTCTTGCGCTTCCACAGGAACAGGAAAATGAGCACCGAGCAAATCGCCAGGCCCATAATTGACCAGAAATAAACCGGGCTGCGTTCGTTGAGCGGGATTTCCACGTTCATGGAAAATATGCTGACGACCAGCGTCGGCATCATGATGCCGATCGTGATTATGTTCAGGGTTTTCATCAGCACGTTGATGTTGTTGCTGACGATGGATGCCCGGGCATCCATCAGGCTGGCTAAAATGCTGGAATAAATTTCAGCCTGGCGCGCGCATTGTTTGCTTTCGATGGTGACATCGTCAAGCAATTCCAGGTTTTCCGGGGTCATGGCCAGCTTGGCCGTGCTGCTCTTTATTTTTTCGATCAGCATGGAATTGCTGTTAATGGCCGCGAGGTAATAGACCAGGCTTTTTTCCAAAGTAAACAGGTTGAGCAGGTATTTGTTTTCCATGGCGGTATTGATTTTCTGCTCCAGCGAATCGGTGATCATGTTGATCACTTTCAAGTGCTCCATGAAGTGGTAAATCGTGCGCCCGATCAGGCGCAGGGCCACATCCAGCAGCGAGGTGACCCGCGTGAACAGCTTGCCCGTGAAAAGCTGGATGTCGTCGGTCAACAGCACGATAAGGCGGTCCTTGAACAAAAATATCCCCATGGAAGCGACCTTGAACAGGAAGTGGTCCTTGGAGGAGTAGTTCTTCGGGCGCTTGAAAATCATGGCCACGTGATTGGGCTCAAACTCCAGGCGCGATATTTCGTCGGGGTCGAGGGTCGAGTTCAGCGTGTGTTCGTCGAGCTGGTAATCGTCCAGTAGATGCTTTTTTTCGGCTTCATCCGGATTGATATAGACAATAATCTGGCCCTGTTGACCTTCCCCGGCTTCAACGACCTTGTTGTCAATGAGTTGGTAGCGCTTGACCATATGAATGCCCTTTTTAACGCAATGAATTAACTCAATATACTAGCACCTGCCGGACAAAGCGCAAGATTCTTTAAGCCGGTTGTCGTGTGATTTTCAAACGTTCGTATTTTGTGCGCCAAACGTTCGCCTGTGTGCGCCAAACGTTCGTATTGGCATGGATTAGATACTCCAAGTTTGCCGAGAACCTTCCAATCGTCTTATGACG
>JAQUMN010000018.1 GCA_028718125.1 Kiritimatiellia bacterium | reverse complement strand
TCGTCATAAGACGATTGGAAGGTTCTCGGCAAACTTGGAGTATCTAATCCATGCCAATACGAACGTTTGGCGCACACAGGCGAACGTTTGGCGCACAAAATACGAACGTTTGAAAATCACACGACAGGCCGCTAAAAAAAACTTGACATCGCCGGGGCGATGATAGATATTTGCAATTAATCAGTGATTAGAATACAGAACGGAAAGCCCATAACGGCTTTCCTTATTTTGAATTCCGTATCCTGAAGTTTATTTTCTGAGCAGCAACATTTATTTACCAACAGGTCTCATTGAACGCAAAGGAGGAGTAATGAAAGCATCGGCTTTGTTAATTGCCATTGTGGTAGCGTTACACTGTGCCGCTCTTGGGGCATTGTTCTTTATCCAGGGATGCGGCACCACGGCCGGAACGGGAACCCCGCCTCCGGCGACGACGACCCCACCCATGCCGCCCACGACCAAGGAAGCTGTTAGTTACCCGCCGCCGAAGCCTGCGGAAAAAGCGCCGGCCGCCAAGTCCGAATCCAAAGAATTATCCAAGGCCGTGGCAACGACAGAATATATCGTACGGTCTGGCGACTCTGTTGGGGCTATTGCCAAACAGTATGGAATTTCCAAGAGCGAAATTGTTGATCTGAATAAGTTATCCGATCCGAACAAACTGCGCGTTGGCCAGAAGCTGATGTTGCCGGGACATTTGAAGATTAAAGCTGCGCCGGCCAAGGCGGCTAAAAAGACGGAAGCCGCTAAGACCACAAAGAGCGCTGCTCCGGCAGAACTGACTGCACCCGCTGCCCCGGCGGAAGTGGTTGCACCCGCCGTTGCGGGGGAGATGGCTGTACCCGCTGCCGGCACTGAGTATGTGGTTCAGAATGGCGACAATCTTTCCAGGATTGCAAAAAAATGCGGCACGAAAATCAGCGCTTTGCGGGAAGCCAATAAACTCCAGAGTGATAAACTGAAGATCGGACAAAAGCTGATCATTCCGGAAGCCGCGGCTGTGACGGCGGCACCGGATGCGTCAGCGATACCGGCCGTGCCGGCGGCACCGGCTGCGTCTATGGCAATTCCCGCGCCTGCAGAATCGGTGGCCAAGCCGACCGCGTCAGCGACGCCAGCAGTTGCGCCTGCACCGGCTGCAGCGCCTGCACCGGCTGCAGCGCCTGCACCGGCTGCCACGGCAGTGCCGGCTGTTGCGGCGCCGACATCCGTTGCCAATTCGGGCATTACGCACATCGTTCAGCAAGTCAATGGTAAAACCGAGGATCTTGATTCCATTGCCAAGCTGTATGTAGTGACTGTGGATGAAATCGTTGAGCTCAACCAGCTTGGTGCCAACCGCACGGTGAAGGTAGGGCAGCGTCTTAAGATTCCGTAACTATTCAAGTAGGCACAGAGCGCCAAAGACACAAAGCAGGACAAAACAACGAATTGGATAGGGCGCTATTGCAATAATGGCCTGTCGAATGGGATTTCGCGTGCGGGACGCAAGTTAATATTTTCCGGCCTTTGCAGTCCCGATTCGACGTCGCGGCAGTATAGGATTTTCTGCTTTGAGCCTATGTGCCTTTGACTTTTTGTGCCTGAGTAGTTACATGTGGAAAACTCCCTCTGTTTTAATTCTTATTGTTATGCTCCTGTTGGCTTTGGGCATTGTCATGCTGGCCAGCACCAGTGGAATCAAGGCCGCCGCGCTTTACGATGACCCGAATTATTTTGTCAAGCGTCAGGCGTTATGGCTTCTAATGGCGGTGATTGTGGGCGGCCTGGCCTGCAAAATAGATTACCATCGCTGGCGTCCCCTGGCGCTGGTTTGCCTCGTGGCTTCGGTGGGGCTGCTGATGCTGGTGCTGATTCCCGGTATAGGCTCCAAGATCGGCGGCAGCCGGCGCTGGTTTCATCTCGGGGTCCTCAGTGTGCAGCCCTCGGAGCTGGCTAAATTTTCACTCGTTTTGGCCCTGACATGGTGGATGGCGCGCGAGAAATGGCATGTGCGCGAATTCTGGCGGGGCGGTGTGGTGCCGCTGGTCATGCTGGGATTGGTTGCGGGACTGATCTTCATCGAACCTGATTTTGGCACGGCCCTGCTCTGTGGTGTGGTTGGGCTGGCGATCCTGTATGCGGGCGGGACGCGGATGGCCTATCTGGCCGTGTTTGCCGTGGTGGGCTTCAGCGGATTCGTGGCGGCTGTCATGCGCGATCCCGTGCGCATGCACCGTATCACGGCGTTTTTAGATCCGGAGCAGTATGCCCAGACATATTCCTTCCAACTGCTGAGCGCGATCAATGCCTTCATTGCCGGCGGTCCCCTGGGCGTGGGGCTGGGCGGCAGTATCCAGAAACACTACTATCTGCCGGAAGCTCACACAGATTTTATTTTCGCAATTATTGGCGAGGAATTAGGTGCCGCGGCCACCCTGGCGGTGGTGCTGATGTTTGCCGCGCTTTTTGTCTGCGGCTTGCGGATCAGCCTGCGAGCGCCGGATACGTTCGGGCGTATACTGGCGTTTGGCATAACCCTGATGATTACCCTGCAGGCCGTCATCAATATCGGGGTGGTTATCGGCCTTTTGCCGACCAAGGGCTTGCCCCTGCCGTTCATCAGCGCGGGCGGCTCCAGCCTGATTATCTCCCTCCTGGAAATCGGCGTGCTGTATAATATCGCCTTGCATGCGCGTCGCCAGGCGGCGGATTCGGAAACCCAGGCTGTCAAAGATCGCGTGCATCGATTCTGACGCGCCGCAATTGGCGTCATACCTTGCCTGCATGTTACCTCAGCCGCTTCACTGCCAGAATCACCACGTCCATCGGTGACGATTCGAAAACCCGATAGCCAACAAGGAATATCCAATTTCCAAGTGAACGCCACGTTATTCCGTTGGACATTGGATGTTGAGTGTTGGCTATTTGATATTCAACTGCGCTTTTTAGGATAATTCGTGACTATGGCTAAATGCCGGAGATGTGATACAGTCCTTTTCCATGCACTTGATACGCTATATGCGGGGGGGTATTTTTTCAGCCGTTTTTTTTGCGGCCATGCTTGCCGCCGCGGCGGATATTGACTTTGCGCCATTGTTCTCAAGCGATAAGGATGTGTTTGGCCACTCGCGCTGGCGGGCACTGGGACCGTTCCTGGAATGGAACCAGTCCGCCAGCAACCAGGTGTTCTGGGCGGCGCATCCGCTCTATAGCTCGGTCGATGATCCCGCCCGGCAGTTCAGCGAGTCCGATGTGCTTTGGCCGGTTTGGGTAAATAAGCGAATTGGCATCCAGAGCATGTGGTCATTCGCCGTGCTCTTGTTCCGGAACGATTACGATGTGACCGATCCGGACGGCCGCTATCGGTTCTGTCTTTTCCCATTCTATTTCCAGGGCCGCGGCCTGGACGGCAAACCCTACCTGGCGTTGGTCCCGGTTGGCGGCGTTATTCGCGATTTCCTCGGTTGGGATGAAACGCGGTTTGTGCTGTTTCCGCTGATGATGTATAATCGCACAAACCAGGCCGAAACCCGTTCCTGGCTATGGCCGATTGTCTCCTATACCTGGGGTGGGGGGCATGACCGGTTCCGTGTTTTTCCCGTTTACGGAATTACCCGGTTTCGCATGGATTATGAGAAGCGCTTTATCCTCTGGCCGGTTTGGTCCTCGTTAAAATATAACTATCCGAAGTCTT
This sequence comes from Kiritimatiellia bacterium, assembly GCA_028718125.1. GTDB lineage: Bacteria > Verrucomicrobiota > Kiritimatiellia > JAAZAB01 > JAAZAB01 > VSJD01. Next base: position 74,587 of record JAQUMN010000018.1, on the reverse strand, counting down.
CCGGGAGCGGCTATGTCTTGTTTCCGCTGGTCGGGCATCTCAAGCTGACGGACCAGGAAACCTGGATGATCGTGCCGCCCCTGACCCGTTTTTCCAAGGGCGAGAAAAAAAGCGAAGTAAACTGTCCCTGGCCGCTGTTCCAATGGAGTTCCGGCGAGGTTAATCGGCTGTATTTCTGGCCGCTCTGGGGTCGCAAATCCATGGGGGGCAATGACTCCGCCTTTGTCCTCTGGCCGCTATACCGGCAGGCGCGGCGCTATAGCCCGCTGGATGAGCGTTTTCGGATCATGCTGATGCCGATCCTGTATTATACGAGCGAACACAAACCTTCGCGCGAGGCGCCGGGCCAGATGGATTTGGTGTCGCGCTCGCTTAAGGTCTGGCCGCTGTTTTCCAGTCGGAGCGCTCCCGACCGTTTCCAACTGCATGTGCTGAGCTTGTTTCCATTTATGGATTATGAATACATCGAACGGAATTACGCGGCGCTGTGGACGCTATATTCGCATGCGTCCTGCGGGGGCGCAAAAGAGGATGAACTGCTTTGGGGCCTGTTCCGCTGGCGACGGGCCGAAAACGGCCAGAAGCACATTTCCGTGTTTCCGCTCTTTGCGGTTGACCGCGCGGCCAGCGGAGCGGGTGGCGGCTGGTCCCTGCTGAAAGGATTGGTGGGCTACGAACGCGCTGGTGCAAAAAAGACCTTTCGGGTATTATACTTCCTGAAGTTTTGACCGGAAACTTGTTTGCATAGGAAGATTTTGCCACGGATAAACACGGATAGATACGGATGTCAGAGTATAGGCCGAGACGCGAAGGATTTTTTTACCCATGTCCATCAGTGTTTATCCGTGGTTAATGTAGGGAATTTAGGCTCTACTGCATTTGGATTTGAACCATGATTACGCGTGAACCCGAATTTTTGCCGCCGCCCATCAACATGCGAGGGAGACTGGGACGGGCCGTATTGCTGAACTGCCGCAACGCGGGCCGGGCCCTGTTGATCCTTTTGGAAGCAATGACAAGCCTTAGGTTCGTCTTGAGCAAGCGTTCCCGCCCTGTGGTCCTGCAACAACTCTACGTTACCGGGATCAAGAGTCTGGGCGTGATTTCCGTGGTGGCCATGTTTACCGGCATGATCCTGGCCCTGCAAATGGGGCTCGAACTGCGCAAGTATGGCCAGGAGGTCAATATCGGCTTGGCGGTTATGGTCTCCATGTTGCGGGAAATGGGGCCATTTATGACAGCCCTGATTCTTGCAGCCAGCGTGGGTTCGGCCATGGCGGCGGAACTGGGCACGATGACTGTTTCGGAGGAAATCGCGGCCCTGGAGGTCATGTCCATCAGCCCCGTGCGGTTTCTGGTCATGCCCCGTCTGGCGGCTATGATGATCATGACGCCCCTGTTGACGTTTTACGCCTGCATGTTGGGGGTGGTCGGCGGCGCGATTGTCGGTGCGACCCAACTGGGGGTGTCGGTTCCCGCCTACCTCGACAACGCGACCCGCTGGGCGGAAAACAAGGATCTTTACGTGGGCCTGTTAAAGTCGTTTGTTTTTGGCATTATGATCACGACAATCTGCTGTTACCAAGGCTTTGCCACCACGGAAGGCGCGGTTGGCGTGGGCCGGGCCACGCGCCGCAGCGTGGTTGTTTCGTTCCTGTCCATCTTGGTAGTCGGATATATCATTACAAGGTTGTTTTACCAATGATCCGTTTTGAACATGTCAGCAAGTATTTCGGCGAGCGCAAGGTGCTGGATGCCGTTAATTTCAAGGTCGAGCGCGGCGAGACCTTCGTGATTGTCGGCTTTTCCGGCGCGGGCAAGAGCGTCACACTGAAGCACATGATCCGCCTGCTCACGCCGGATACCGGCAAGATTTACGTGGGTAACGATCTCATTAGCACGTCCACCGGCGCCGACCTGGTGCGCCTGCGGGAGAAGTTCGGCTTGCTGTTCCAGGGCGCAGCCCTGCTGGAATGGATGAGCGTGTTTGATAACGTGGCCTTGCCCTTGCGTGAGAAGACGAATATGAGCGACGCCGAAATTGAAAAGCGCGTCGAGGAAAAACTGCGCCAGGTCAACCTGACCGGCGTCCATGACGCCATGCCGTCGGAACTGTCCGGCGGCATGCGCAAGCGCGTGGGGCTGGCCCGCGCCATCGTCATGAACCCGGAAATCATTCTCTATGACGAGCCGACCTCCGGGCTGGACCCGGTCACCTCGCGCGCCATTGACCAACTGATCGACCGGATGCGCCTGGAACTGAAAGTGACCAGCGTGGTCGTGACGCATGATCTTTTCAGCGCACTGGCCATTGGTACGCGGATTGCCATGATTTACGACGGGCGCATCCTCGAAATTTCGCGGCCGACCGACTTCATCCGATCGCAAAATGAGATTGTCAAAAGGTTTCTGGATGCGCAATATATTACTAAAAAGGGAGCCTGGGAAAGGACTGATCATGAGACGCAATAGAATGCGGGAATTGAGCATGGAAGTGCTGGTCGGGACGTTCATGTTCGTGGCCCTGTTGAGCCTGTGCGTGTTTACCATTGTGCTCAGCCGCGAAAACGTGTTCAAGCAGACCTATCCCTTCGAGGTGGTTTTTACCGATGTCATGGGCCTGCGTGACGGCGACAACGTGATGATGCGCGGCATGGTCGTCGGCAAAGTCAAGTCCATGATCCTGCAGAGCGACGGCGTGCGCGTGGTAGCGGCCCTCCAGCGGCCGATTAACTTGAAGAAAGATTATGCCATCGATGTCGTTTTTTCGTCGGTGCTGGGCGGACGCTATATGCAGATCAGCGAAGGCAACCCGACCTTGGAGCCGCTGGCGCCGGATGCGGCCGTCAAGGGTCGGACGCCCAATGATGTCATGGCGCTGGTGTCGTCCGTGGCGGCGGATCTCAAGGACATTACCGGAAAAATAAAATCCGGGCAGGGAACCCTGGGCAAACTGGTCAATGACGATACCCTCTACAACGATGCCCGGGACGTGGTCAACGAGTTGAAGGCGGCCGTCAAGGATCGCGGTCTTATCAGGAATGCCGAATCCACAATGGCCAACTTGAACGAAATCACCGAAAAGATCAACCATGGCGAAGGCACGCTGGGCCTGCTGGTCAATGACGAAAGCCTCTACTTGGAGGTCAAGCAGATGATCGGCGATATCCGCGCCACGGTGGATGAAATGCGCGAAACGTCTCCGATCGTCACCTTCTCCAGTATCTTTTTCGGCGCGTTCTAAGGCGATTACAGCATCAAATCGCCGCCGTTGATGTCCAGGGCGGCGCCGGTGATGTACGCGGCGTCATTGGAAGCCAGGAAGACCGCCAAGCGAGCCACCTCGTCGGGAGTGCCGGCGCGGGCGATGGGATAGGCCCGGCAGTACCGCTCCAGTTGGGGATTGCTGATGGTTCGCCGGGTCATGGCGGTGTCGATCATGCCGGGGCAGAGGGCGTTGGCGGTGATGCCGAACCGGCCCATTTCCTTGGCCACGGCCCGCGTGAAGCCGAGCACGGCCGCCTTGCTGGCCGTGTAGTGCGCGCCACCGATCGTCGAGACGCTCCGTCCGGCAATACTGGACATATTGATGATCCGTCCCCAGCGGTGCCGCGTCATGGAAGGCAGGACCCGGCTCGTGACCAGAAACACCCCGTTCACGTTGACATCCATGACCCGGCGCCACTCGTCATCGCTGATGTCCATGAGGCGGGTAGGGTATAGAATCCCCGCGTTGTTGACCAGGATGTCGATGCGTCCAAAGTGTTTGCATATCCGGCGGGTCATCCGGTCCACGTCGCCGGGATCGGCGACATTGCCCGCGACCGCCAGGCTGCGGACGCCGCAGCGTTCCACCGCGGCGGCGACCCGGCCGAGGGTGCGGGCATCCAGGTCGTTCACGGCGACGTCGGCGCCTTCCCGGGCCATCCGCAGGGCGATGGCTTTGCCCATGCCATTGCCGGCGCCGGTCACAAAGGCCACGCGACGAACCAGGCGTTTCATGGGATATTGCTTTTCACGCTTCATGGGGTGACCTCAGTCCCTCCCGTTCAGGAATGATGAAATGTGAGTTCGCGGTGATTCCAATTAACAATGCAATTATAATATTCGGGTGCCCTTGTCAACCATGTCTTGACAATACGTTGAAATGGTTTGCCATCAAGATTCCAGTTCATTATACTGATTAACAATGAATAAAAGTCAATTGGCGGCTTATTTGGAACGTATTGACGCGGCCTTGCCTGACGAGGCGCTGCTTTATATATACGGGAGTGCCGCGTTCATCCTGCTTGACGAACCGGAGCGGACGAGCCTTGATATTGACGTTGCGGCGCCATATTGCCGCGTGAACGAGCGCGTTTTTCGTGACGCCGCCGCAAATGCCGGTCTGCCGGTTAATCCCGAGCCTGATACGACCAAAGACCATATTGAATGGATATCGGCATTGCGGCTTTGTCTGCCCAAGCCGTCCGCCGATTCGGATATTGTGCTGTGGCGGGGGCGTAATATGACCGTTAAGACCGTCGCCATCCCCGCGTTGATCGCCAGCAAGCTCATTCGGTATGACGCTGTTGATCGAAGCGATGTTCAATACCTGTTGGCGCAACATCCCGTCGCTTTAAACGATGTGGCGATGGCGGTTCGGTCATTGCCGCCGCCGTTCAATCAGGATGCGGTCGTTCTTGAGAATTTAAAAAACTTGGGGAACGATATGACGGTTTGGATCGGGAGCCCTTTATGACAGCGCGCGAGAAACTACAAGCCTGTTACGAACTGGCGTTTTTCCCCCCGCGCCTGAACGAGGCTTGGGACCGGATAAGGCGAAATGCAGAGCCAAATATGGACGAGCTGGGGATGTTGCTCGACACGGCGGAGTTGCTTCATCAGGCCCTGCCGGAACGGGGCTTCCCTTCCCAACGGGCGCTAACCCGGTTGGCCCTCTATCAGGCAAGGGCCAGGGCGTTTGGTATGGTTGGTTTTATCCGTTGCCTTCGCCGGCGACTCAATCGTCCCCCACTGACGGCGCACGAAGTTCCCGGCCACTTGGTGCGCGATATTGGCCTTCCACCCTTGGCGCGTTCCAAAGCGACATAATGTCGGCGGCGGAAACCGTCAATGCCCTTATGACTCCATGAAGGTGGCGGAGTAGTTGGGGGCTTCCTTGATGATCTTGACGTCGTGGGCGTGGGCCTCGCGGACGCCGGCTGGCGAGACGCGCACGAAGCAAGCGCGCTGTTGGAGGTCTGCAATTGTCCGGCTGCCGCAATACCCCATTGCCGCTCTCAGGCCGCCGCAGAACTGCGTGAGCACTTCGTCGAGGCCGCCGGAGAATGGCACGATGCCTTCCACGCCCTGGGGGACAAGTTCGCTCTCCCGGGCATCGGCTTGGCCGTAGCGTTCGCGACTGCCCAGGGCGGATTTCATGGCCGCCAGGCTTCCCATTCCGCGATATACCACGTATTGCCTTCCCTGATGGATGATTTTCTCGCCCGGGCTTTCGTTGGTGCCGGCAATGACTGAGCCCATCATGACCGTGTCCGCGCCGGCGGCCAGGGCCTTGGGCACATCGCCCGAATACCGGATTCCGCCGTCAGCAATAATCGGAATCTCACCCCGCAAAGCCTGGGCGCATTCATAAATGGCGGATATCTGCGGAATACCGACTCCGGCCACCACGCGCGTCGTGCAAATTGAACCGGGCCCGATACCCACTTTTACGGCATCGGCGCCGGCCTTGCGCAGGGCCGCGGCCGCCTCACCCGTAGCAATATTGCCTGCCACCACGTCGATCTCGGGATAGTGGCGCTTGACCCATTGGCACATCGCGATGACACCCTGGCTGTGGCCGTGGGCCGTGTCAATGACCAGAACATCCACGTCCTTGGCGGCCAGTGCTTCCGCGCGTTCCTGGTCGTTGGGACCAACGGCCGCGCCCACCCGCAGGCGGTGCCGCGCGTCCCGATTGAAAAGCGGCTTGGCGTTTTCAATCAGGATGCTGACATCCGAAAAACTGTAAAGCCCCACCAAACGGCCCTTTTCCACCAGCGGCAGTTTCCCGATTTTGTTTTGCTTCATGATGGTGTAGGCGTCTTGAAGGGAAGTATCCGGTGGCGCGGTGATGATGGCGGTTGTCATGATATTAGCCACACATGCATTCGGATCATGGGCGAACTTGGAGTCCGCCGCCGTCAGGATGCCCACGACTTTATCTTTCTCGTCCAGGATAGGGAATCCCGAAAAACTGTATCCTTTTTCAGCTTTGCGGGCCTTGACCTGCTGGAGTGTGTCGTTGGAACGGAATGTGATCGGGTGGCGGATCAGCCCGTTCAGGTGATGCTTGACGGCTTCCACCTCGCGGCATTGCTGGGAAACGTCCAGATTCTTGTGCATGATGCCGATCCCGCCGAGCATGGCCATGGCAATGGCCATTTTGCTTTCGGTCACGGTATCCATGGCCGCGCTGACAAAGGGAATATTGACGGGGATGCGCGCGGTGAACCGGCTGCTGATATCGGCCTCTTTTGGCAGAAAATCGGCGTAGCGGGGAATCAGCGAGACGTCGTCAAATGTAAGGCCGGTGTGCATCGCTGCCATAAACGAAACCATCGCGCGTTCTGTCTTCACGGATATGGAACTCCTTGTTTAGCCTCCAGCCTTTGAAAAATAATTTTGCTTCATTTCGCCGGCGCATCCAAGGCTTTTCTGATGCACTGGGTCAGGATGTCCGAACCAAACGGTTTCTGCAGAAAGGACGTGTCGGGGTCAAGTACGCCGATCTGCGCGGCGGCATGGGTGCCGTAACCCGACATATACAGCGCTTTCAGGTTCGGCCTTTTTTGGCGTATCATCCGGACGAGGTCGGTCCCATTCAACTCCGGCATAATAATATCCGTGAGGATCATGTCAATCGTATTGGGGTACTGATCGCTGAGGATCAGAGCCTCTTGACCGCTGGTGGCGGAAAGGACGTTATAGCCCAGCTCGTTCAGGATCTGACTTGTCATGGCGACGATATTGTTGTCATCATCAACCACTATAATAGTTTCATTACCGCGCATGAGGACGGATTCTTGCATGACCGGTGAATAAACCTCGCCCGCCTCATGCGATTCCGGAAAATAGAGCTTGAAAGTGGTGCCGCGGCCTACTTCCGAATATACCGTAATGTGACCGTCGAACTGCTTGACAATGCCGTAGGTTGTCGTCAGCCCTAATCCCGTGCCCATGCCTTTGGCCTTGGTCGTGAAAAAGGGCTCAAACAGGTGCTCCCGTACCGAGGGCGGCATCCCGCAGCCGGTGTCGCTGACTGCAAGTTCAATATAATTGCCCGGCGTCGCGCCCGCGTGCGCGACGCAAAATTTTTTATCGAGACTCAGGTTGACGGTTTCGAACATAAGCTGTCCGCCGTTGGGCATGGCGTCGCGGGCGTTCACAACCAGGTTAACAATCACCTGCTCCATCCGCGAAACATCGGCCTTGATGTTCCTTAGGTTTGGATCAAGGTGCATATTCAACTTGATCTTTTCCCCGAGCGTGCGGCCCAAAAATTCTTGCATGTTCTGGATGATGGTATTCAGGCTGATAATCTTAGTTGTAACGGCCTGGTTGCGGCTGAAATCCAACAGTTGCCGGGTGAGTGCCGTGGCCCGTTCTGCCGCCAGGATGATTTCCTGGATGTCGTTGTGCCGGGGATCGGTCGACTTGGTCATTTTCAGGACGAGCGAACTGTAGCCCAGGATAGCGGTCAGCATATTGTTAAAATCGTGGGCGATGCCGCCGGCTAATCGGCCGATGGCTTCCATCTTGGAAGTCTGGTGTTGGCTCACTGTGGCTTTTTGAAGAGCCTCGGCCGTGGCGTGCTGATCGGTGATATTCCGGACAATGAACACGACGCCCGTAATGGCTTCGTGATCGTCCTTCAAGGGGAAGGACGAGACGGTGAACCAGCCTTTCAGGTTCGACAATTCGATTTCCGGGATTACAAAGGGGGATGCTTCCACGGCATGGGACATGGCCGGTTGTGTGTCCGGCGCGCCGGCCGCGCTGAAAATCGTGCGATAGTCGCGCCCGATCAGGTCGCCATACATGGGCTTGAAGTATTTGGCCATGGCCTGGTTGGCCCGCATGATATGGCCGGATCGGTCCAGCAGGCACATATAATCGGCAATGGCGTCAAACGAACGTTCCCATTGTCCCTGGGCCGTGATCATGGCCCGTTCAACTGTCTGATAGACGGAGGCGTCCTGACAATGTAAAATTGATACAAGATGTCCGTCGTACGTGCTGTTCGAGATAAGGGACATATGGAACGGAACGGCACGGCCTTTCCCGTTGATCAATGTGCTGTCCAGGCTGGTCCACTCTTTGCTGGTCAGTTTGCTAAGATCGTGCGACCATTGGATGCGCTTTTCGGCGGGAATTAACTCGCTGATATTGGTGCCGATCAGAACTGAGATGGGGCGCTCGCAGAAAGTCTGGAAGGTCCTGTTGGCGTTCACGATAATGCCCCCATGATCCAGGACGATGATCATATCCGGCGAGTGATCAAAAACAGTGCTGAGCCAGGGCTCAGTCGAAGTTTTTTGGTTTTTGTTCGAATTCACAGGGCTGGTCATAACCTCATCGCTTGTCTGGCGCTCGTTGTTATGGCGCAAATTCAGGACCGGATATTCACATTGAGTTCTTCGTGGCTGACGGCTATATTCCTGATATTACGAACTAAAGTAAAGAAAAATTTGCCATGGATGGGATGGACAGGTAAGAGAGAAAATGCCCATGAAAATCAACCGGATATGTAAAATTGGACTTGGCGCGGTGATCGTTCTGGCGGCGTTTCCGGCCTTGGTAGCGGCCCAGGTTGCAATCACCCTGACGCTGCCGTCGGCCAAAGCGCTTTTATACGAGGATGTCATCGCCACGGTCGTTGTCCGGAACAACAGCGGACAAATGCTGGCGCTGGATTCGACCCATGAGACAGCCCGGTTCTGGCTTGATGTCGAACGCGAAGGTGGCCGGATCATCCCGCGGCGCGATGATACCCCCCTGGTGAGCGATGTGAAGATTATGGCGGGCGAAGCCCGCACGTTCGGGTTCAACGTGTCCCGCTTGTATGCCATTCGTAACCATGGATTATATAAAATTCGCGCCGGCGTGGAGATGAACGGCGCCCAATACATCTCGCCGGAAACGACTTTGGAAATCGACGACGGATTCGAACTTCAGCGCCTGACGGCCGGTGTCCCTGGTGATACGTATATCATTCGCACCTATATTCTGTCCTATTTTCAGAGGGACAGCGTCGAGAATATTTATTTGCGTATCGAAGATGCCGATAAGACCGTATACGGTTTGTTCAACCTGGGACGCGTCGTGCGGGTGCGTCCGCCCGAGATCAAGGTGGACGAGGTCGGCAATGTGCATGTCCTGTTTCAAGCCATGGGGATGACATTTGTGCATACGGCCTTTACGCCGTTCGGCGTGCAGCTGTTTGCCAAGACCTATACGGGAACTCGGGGCAATGCCACCCTGGTGCAACAGCCCAATGGACAGATCACGGTTCCGGATGGGGTCGAGATTGCGCCGCCGGCGGCAATAACGGCGGAAGACCAGGCGGCCATGAAAAAGGCAAAGAAAAAAGTGGGCACGGGCGGTATGGTGGGCCAGTTCCTGAATCCGTCGCCGGATAAATAGCCCAAAGCCGGCGGTTCGCTTGACACGTGGTCAATTCTTGGTATGGTATTCGCGTTTTGCGCACCCGTGGTGAAATTGGCATACACGCTAGATTCAGGTTCTAGTGGCCTCACGGCCGTGGAGGTTCAACTCCTCTCGGGTGCACCCTTCCAACGGTGCGGCGTTCCACGATCTCAAAGCGGTCGACCGGTCCGGTGTCCGCTCTACCCTGGATGATGGCCAGACAACGCTCGGCCACGGCGATCATGGGATATTGCAGGGTGCTGATATCCGGACACAGAGCGGCAAACGTGGGGCTGTTGTCCACCCCGAGCACGGAGATATCGTCCGGAACGCGCAATCCCGTCTGGTTTAACGCGCGGATCGTCTTCAGGGCCAGCCAATCGTTGTGGCAGAAAACGGCACTTGGCCGATATGCGCAGATGGCGCTCCTGATCGCCTGGTCGTCCGTTACTTTCCGAACAGCAGGCGCGGCGTTCTGCCGGCGCATGGCTTGACAATAGCCTTCGGCGCGATCACGGATCGCTGTGGCGGCTCGGTCATAGGTGAGATGCAGAATGCGGCGATGGCCCTTGTGCCACAGGTATTCCACGGCCTGCCGGCCGGCGGCCGTCTCGTCAGGTGCCACAAAATGAGTCGGCGCGCCTCGGCAGGGACTGAGCAAGGTGATAATGGGCTGGTACGCGGTTTGCCGCCTGGTCAGCTTGAGTTCTTCCCGCGGCGGGACAGTCACCATGGCCGCACAGCGCCGCGCGGCGAAATCGTCCATGGCTTCTAAAAAATCAGCCTCGTCGGAGAACGGATACAGGTAAAACCGGAACCGTGACCGGATGAGAACCTGCCGGATCGCGTTCATCAGATCCATGAAAAAGATACTCCCCTGAGCCGGTGCCAGCGCGCCCACCAATGTGCGTTTGCCACCAAGTAATTCTTGTGCGGCGGGATGGGGTTTATATCCATGCCGCTCCGCCATTTTAAGTATTTTTTTCCGCGTGGTTGCATTGATCCCCGGACGGGTATGCAGTGCCCGGTCTACCGTGCCCTGCGATACCCCGCACAACCTGGCCAACTGGAGAGATGAGATCATTGCCGATATTCGATCCTGGTAACGTCAATCCGTCCGGAGACAACCTTCAAAAACGGCTTGCCATTCCTGACGCCGACTGTGCCGAATCCGGTGGCCGTGCTGAGGAACGCCTTGAAGTCGCCCGTCATGGCCGGTTGCAGATGGAGCGTCTTGCTCACCGCGTCGTAGTGGGCGCCGCTCAGGGCTTGTAGAAGGCTATATGAGGACATTGCCCGCACATACCAATGACCGCATTCGTATTCATTGAACGGATTACGATACCGGCCGTCGTACCGGTCGCGCGCCGTCCGGACAATCCGCAGCCCCTCGCGCATGCGTCCCATCATGATAAGGTGCGCGGCCACATGGTATTCGATGCCGGTCCACACCTCTTCGCTGTAAGGGAACGGCAGCGATAGCTTGCCGCCTCTGGGCCAGGAGCATAGCAAAAGACCGCCTTCCTGGCCGAATGCATAACCCGATCGCTGCGGGTTGGCGTGGTCGGAGAGATCTTTCCGGAAGTTGTGCGCGAATACCGACCTCAAGTGCCTGGCGGTCTTGGCGGTATCCAGAACCGGGCTCACGCCGCTGCATCGGGCCAGCCAGTCACCTATTACGCCGTCGGACAGGCATCCGTTTCCGTATTGATACTTCGGACCCTCTTTCTTTAAAAGCGCCAACGCCTCCGGCGTGTAGTTTATTTTGGCGGATTGCGCCGTAGCCGGGTCGGCTGCCCACAGGCCGGTCCACGGGATTCGCTGGAAGAAGAACTCCCCGTTCCAGAGTGTCGTCTCCATGGCCTTTTTGCCTTTGGCGAGCAGTTCCTCATACAGGATAACGTCGGCGTCGTTCTCCCGTCCCATCCGGATGGCGGCGGCGAGCGCACCGAGATAGAAGCTGGTGCACATTCCATCGGCGCCCCAGAACTCGATGTCGTATGTATTGTGATGCGGCTTAACCAGCGTGCCGGTGTGACCGGGATCCCACGTAGCGATACAGTAGTCAAGACTCTGCTTGACCTTGCTCCACAGGTTTTTCATCCAGGCCGTGTCGCCGCTAATCCGCCATTCCCGGTGGACCTTCATGATCCCGCCAAGCTGGCCGTCGGCGGCGGCGTGGAAATTGTGCGCTGGCGGCCGAATCGGCAGAGAAGCTCGAAACGTCTGGTGCCCGCGGTCGTCCTGGTTCACTAAAAATTCCGTTTCGCGCAGGGTCCGCTCCAGATTGGGGAACAGGTGACAGAGCGCCTGGGCGTAATTCCATACGTGTGTGCAGGAACCGCTGCAGCAACCTTCGGTGTCGCAACAGCCTTCCCATCCCCACAGCCGGCCGTCATGCTGGCGCAGAACGGTGGGGGATTTCAGAATCGTCAGATTTGCAGCGACAGCCTCGACGACCTCCGGCGGCAATGTTGTGTCGTAGAAACAGTCGCTGAAGAGTTTGGAACGCGCCCTTAGCGTGTCGTAATGGGTGCGCCAGTAATCGGCCACAGCGTGGATGTCATTGAACCGCGTTGCGTACCAGGGGACGTATGCGGCGGGCTCTTTCGGCCCGCGTTTGCAATTGCACATTACCCCATCGCCCAGGCATAGGCCGCTTTGAGGCACGTGCCAGGCCAGCAGGACGCGTATAGTCTGCCCGGCGCGTGCCTTGAGCTTGAAGGGAACATAGAAGCTGCCTCCATCGCTGCTTTTGCCTTCTGCAAATGGAGCTTTGGTTTGAATCTTTCCGACGGTCAGGTTTTTCCACAGCATGGTCAGAGAATCGAACCATTTTCCGCGAAACCAGGCGCAATCCGTTCTAACGCCGGAAGAAGGAGTGAACGCCGCAAACTGGCCGCCGGTGGATGCCGCTGCCTGGAGACCCCATTGATCCGGCGTGGGATACTCCGGTTTTTCCTGAGGAACGATATCCGGAGGGAGACCGAACGATAGCGATACGCCCCAGCCAAAGCCGCAGAGCTCGAAGGCGAACATGATTTCATGCTCGCCCGCGTCCATGGTCGCTACGACCTCCGTGCGGCCGGGCCGGTGCGGACTTTCGCGCTCGGCTTTTGCGACGGTGGGCCGACCATCCACGAACAGCCGCATCCCGCCATCGTGGCCGATGGAGAACACCCAGTGACCGGCTGTGGCGACGCATACGCGCGTCCCTATATAAACGAATCCGTCGGCGGCGCCGAAGCGTTCATAGGCGTTGGCGTAATAGCCGCGGGTCATGGTCGCATTCTTCCAGTCCAGGTCGTCAGCCAGCCGCGCACAGGGGGCTTCCGCGATTCCCCCGGCGATAGGAAACAGCCGCGATATCTGCCAACTGGCGACATACGGCGACATGCTGTGGGTGTCCGGAGCGCCCAGCAGAAACCCGCCTTTCATCGGGCTGACCGTGCCGGCAGCTTTGTCATTGGCCCGCATAAAGTTCCAGGCGTGGAAGGAAAAGACGCCCGCAACGCTCTTGTTGGTGCGGTTCCTGAGCCGGTATTCCATCCCGGCTGCCGGCAGGCTGGCGTTATCGGCGTCGCCCGGCACGAACGGGCTCCAGCCGGTGAGTTCGACGGTAACCGGCATGGTCTTGTCGGTGAGTTGGACGATACCGAAGGGAAACCGGGTGGTAAACGATGCCTTTGCGAAACGGGGCAGCCCATACGAACGGTACCCGAGTCCAGTGCCTGTGTTCGACGCGCCGAATGCTTTCCGCATGGGCACCGGGCCTTCTATCACCCGGGTCGTGGACGCGCCATTTACATGAAGAACGGCGAACATCAGCGGTTCATTGAAAATTTCCGGCTTATGGTGCAGCGAGACGTGCGAAAACGAGCCGGTGCCTTCCAGACAGATCATCCCCGCGCCCATCCCGCCCATGGGGAAGGCGACCTGGCTGAGATGCTCGTTCTCATACGAACCATTGTAAGATCGGCGGGCAGCCGGCATAACGTATTCCTTTGTTTGTTAGGCGCGTAGCGCACGTTGAATAAACCAATATCGTGTAACTACACGGTGCAATATATGCCGGCGTTATTCGGGAAGCAATTGTTTTCTTTGCCTGATTTCTGCATTCGAGGTTCTGCATTTCTTCGCGCGTTCCCGCATGCAAATAGTGCGCCGGGCATCTATTTTCCGGCTTGCTATTTGGTTTGTCCGCCGTTGTCAACCGACTGGCGGCGGGTTGCGGTCATGGAATATTGCGCGGGTAACATATTTTGCCACCCCGCTTACGAAGCGTGAGCATAGTGACGCGGCAGCCAACAGCCGCATGGGGCTCAATATGAGCAAAACTCAATCCGACACCAAAGGCTTGTCCTTTATCCAGCGTATATTTCGTTCCCTGCATTACCGTAATTTCAAGCTGTTCTTCATGGGGCAGGGCATTTCGTTGATCGACACGTGGATGCAGATGATTGCTGCCGGCTGGCTGGCCGGGCTGATGGCACGCTTGATCGGTGCGCCCGCTACGGTGGCAGTGAATGGCCTGTGGTGTGTGGTCGGATCCATCCTGTTCTTCAATCAGCTTCCGTCGTTCCGCCGTCGGATTCACCCCGTCTATGTGAAGAAGGGCATTATGAAGGACGAGTTCGCCGGATTGACGAACACGCTGTAATCCGGGAAAAAGTCTGTCCTCGACCTCTGTTGTTTATCCTCTGATTATGACTGAAGTTATCCTGGTTGAATTCCTTTCATTTAAGCTTTATAATCCCCTTAAAAGGATAAAATGAAAATTTATTTTGCCGGGGTAATGTTCCTGAGTTTGGGCATCCTGCCGGCTGCCGTGCAGGAGTCGGTTGGCGCCACGAATACAAACGTGTCCGCTTCGATTCATTGCAAGGGAATGAATGCGGCTCCAGAGCAGATCGAGGAATATCTGAGCCCCGGCGAAATGATAGCGGTAACTACCGGCCGGAGTTTTGCCATCCGCCTGCAGTCGAATCCAACCACCGGCTATGGCTGGCAACTGGCAAAACCACTGGATAATAGAATTGTCGTGCTGGTCACCAACAACTATATTCATCCCGATACCAAACTTGTCGGTTCCGGCGGGCATGAAGTTTGGGTTTTTAAGGCCGTAGGGCCAGGGCCGGCCGAAATTTCTATGCAATATGTTCGCTTCTGGGAAAAAGGCCGTCCGCCGGCGGAAACGAACGTGTTCAAGGTTGTCGTAAAATGATTGTGTGGGGTTGAACAGTTATGCCTATGTCCGTGACATTTCTTGGCGCGGCGCAAAATGTAACCGGCTCATCCTATGCCGTGGACGTGGATGATAGCACCGTGCTGGTGGATTGTGGACTCTACCAGGAACGCTCGCTCCGGAATCGGAACTGGGCGGCATTTCCTGTCCCTCCGGAGCGTATCAAGGCCGTTGTGCTTACCCATGCCCACCTGGACCATTGCGGGCTTCTGCCTAAGTTGGTCCGTGAAGGATTTGGGGGGAAAGTGTATTGCACCCCGGCGACGGCTGATATTGTGAAGATTATTCTTCTGGATTCCGCCAAAATACAGGAGGAAGATGCTTACAACAAATCCAGGCGGCATGCAAAGGAAGGACGGCGGGGACCTTATCCGGACCTGCCGCTGTATACGATCCGCGATGCGGAGGCGGTTTTGCCTCTCTTGATGCCGGTTGCCTATGGCATACCCGTGCCGGTGGCGAGCGGTATCAAGGCCAGCTTTTTCGAGGCCGGTCATATTCTCGGATCGACGATGATTAAGCTGGATCTAAGTGCGGCACCAGCCGCAATGGCGGCACCAACCGCAATGGCGGCACCAACCGCAATGGCGGCACCAGTTGAACGTAGTATTCTTTTTACCGGGGACCTGGGGCGGTGTAATCTCCCGATCCTGCAGGATCCCACCCGGTGCCGCTCGGCTGATTATGTGGTAATGGAATCAACGTATGGGGACCGGCTCCATGAAGCCACGGAGGATATCCCGGATGCGCTGGTGCGCATTCTGAATGCGGCGCAGCAGGCTGGCGGGAAAGTCGTGATCCCGGCCTTTGCCGTCGAACGCACGCAGGAACTGATCTATTACCTGAGCATTCTGTTCCGTGCCGGAAAAATCCCGCGCTTGCCCGTCTTTCTTGATAGTCCCATGGCCATCCGGATCACGGAGGTTTTTAACCGCCACAGGGAATTGTTCGACGAGGAAACAAAGGCGTTGATAGGGCAGGGCAACGTGCCGTATGGTTTTCCAGGTATGACTTTGACCTCCGATGTGAAAGAATCGAAAGCCATCAACAGGGTCAAGGGCCCGGCGGTGATCATTGCGGGATCAGGCATGTGCAATGGCGGCCGGATCAAGCATCACTTGGTAAACACCATCACCCGTAAGGAAAACACGATTTTGTTTGTCGGTTACCAGGCCACGGGAACGCTTGGGCGCGAGATTCTGGACGGGGCCAAAAAAGCAAGGATTTTGGGTCAGTGGTATCCGGTCCGGGCGCGCATTGAACAGCTGCACGGTTTCTCGGCGCATGCCGATCAGAAGGAACTCCTCGCCTGGCTGAAGTTCTGCGAGCAACCGCCGCGCCGTATCTTTGTGACCCATGGCGAAGCCGCCACCGCGGTGGCGTTTGCCGCCTTAGTGCAGGCAAAGACCGGCTGGAGCGCCACCGCCCCCGTCTATAACCAGAGGGAAACACTCTCTTAAAACCGCGCGAAAAGCCGTCAAACAGTTGAAGCCCGCGCCTGACCAGGCGCATGTCTGTATGATCATCGGGTATAATCCCAGGACCGATGAAATTGCCACATCCGATTCCTGGGGTTTGCGCCATGCCGACAAATGGTACACCCGCGATGAGGTCCAGGCCGTTTCCCAGAACAAAATATTTGTGATTACCTGGTGACGGCGTTTTGCTTTCCCGCCGTTAGTTGCCGCAATGCCCGCGGACTTGATCCATAATGTTTCTTGAAAAGCTTCGAGAAATGAAACAAATCGTCATATCCCACCTGATGGGCCACGGTAGAGATTTTAAGGTTCTTATCCTGCAAAAAATAGGCGGCCTGATGCATGCGCTGGCGGATCAGATAGGCGATGGGCGAAGTCTTGAAATGTTTTTTGAACTGCAGGCAAAAATGCGGCACGGACATGTGCGCCATGATCGCCAATTGCTTCAATGTGACCGGCGTGGCATATTCGGATTCGATGTAATGCCGCACCTTGAGCATCGTCGGCGGACAGGTGTCCGCTGTTCGCGGGGAAGCGTTCACGATCCGGACTATTTCTCTCAGCCAGTTTTCCATGAGGTTCCTGACAATCACGATGTCCGGTCTGGCGTGGTTGGTTAATTCATGGTGAATGGCCAGCAGATGGCGCTCCATGACGGCCGGATCGGAAAGGCGGAACGGTTTGTTGAGCGGCAGGCAATTGTGCCTAAGCAATGAACGAACGAGTGTCCCATCGCAATGCATCCAAGTGTGGTTATAGGGCTGGTCCCGGTTCCCATAATATTGTGCGCGGCCGGGAGTCCAGATCATCATCGTTTCGCCATCATAAGGCGATGGCTTTTCCCCGGCGCTGATAAACACCGGATCGTAAAACAGCATGAAGAGATAATCGCGGATCCTGGTGCCATGCGGCCGGTCAATAATGCAGGCCGGCATATGCTCCTGCACCCCGATGCCGCGGATGGCAAGCGCCGGCGTGTTGATGGGCGGGACCGGAAAGAAATGCTTGAATCCCTGCATAATAAGAAAATACAAGTATTGCATAATTCTGTCCATGTTATATTTCAGCGGCCGGATGTAATCTGGCGCCGTATTGAAAAACAATGAAGGAGGCTAAGTCATGAATATCAATCTGGCGCGAATTACAGATGCTAAGACCGGACGCTGTTCATCCTACGATCGGACCGGGAGAAACTCAGACGCCTGGAAAATTGAAGCGGGCGAAACCAAAGTGCTGGCCGACATCCGCGGCCCGGGCGCGATTACCCATATCTGGATGACACAATCAAGGCATTACCGAGAATGCCTGCTGAAGATCACCTGGGATAACGCTAAATCGCCGAGCATACTTGTGCCCCTGGGTGACTTTTTCTGTCTGGGCCACGGCATGGTGAATTCATTCCAGTCCCTGCTCTTTACCGCCTCCACGCGCTCAAATAATCAGTTCAATCAGGGCTGCGCCCTGAACGCCTATGTGCTGATGCCCTTCAAAGAGCGCGCCGTGGTGGAACTGGTCAACCAGAGCCGCGAAAAGCACGGCCAGTATTTTTATATTGATTATGAAACTTTTGCGGCGCCGCGAAATGACCTCGGGTTTTTCCACGCCGAGTTCCGCCGGACCAACCCGTTCGGCGGCTGGGGGCATGAAATAAAAGTCAATATGCCGGAAGCCAATATTATCAACACGGAAAGGGTTGCCTGGGAAAATAATTACGTGATCTTGGAAACAAAAGGGCGCGGGCATTATATCGGCTGTAATCTATCCGTGACTAATTTTCAGGGCACATGGTGGGGAGAGGGCGACGACATAATCTGGGTAGATGGATATAAGTGGCCGCCAGATTTGCATGGCACGGGCAGCGAGGATTTTCTGAATCAGGCGTGGGGAATGCAAAACAATGCGTTTTTACGGAATGGTTCCTCCATCTTTGAACACAACACCAAGGGGTATCAAACCAGTTATATCCATCATCTTGAAAACCCGGTGCGTTTCCAGAGGGAAATCAAAGTAACCATTGAGCATGGCCACGGGAATCACCTGGCGAACGAAATGTCGTCCGTGGCCTACTGGTATGCCGAACAGCCAACCCGTATTGCTCAGCCTCCGCCTATGGAAAAACGTCTGCCTGTTTTGCGCGATAATCAGGGCCGTTGGTTATATGACCGCAAGAATCAGTGCCCGGGCAAGCCGGTCAAACTCAATGCTGAAATGAAAAAAATGAAGGCCGAGTGGGCCAGGAAAATGAAGGGCAGGAAATAAAGGCAAAGTTGCCAAAATTCATCCGGGCCTTCGTCGCCCGTGTTGCGGACCAGTGTAGGATGGCCCGTATCTTGTTGCGGCATCAAGTTGCTGTTGCCGGCGGAGCGAGCCCGCCAGCCGTCTGCCAATGGCCGCGCGTAAAATCGGGAAAAGGCACGCTCAGACTGTCCCAGGCGACCGAAATATCGGAAAGCGGTCCCGGCGCGCTCCAGGCGGCCGCATCGTAGACGTTCACATCCGGCGGCAGTCCCCGGCGGATGGTCTGAACCAGGCGATAGTTCATGATAAAGTCCATGCCGCCATGCCCACCGTTCTTGATCGC
Source organism: Kiritimatiellia bacterium (assembly GCA_028718125.1). Classification (GTDB taxonomy): domain Bacteria; phylum Verrucomicrobiota; class Kiritimatiellia; order JAAZAB01; family JAAZAB01; genus VSJD01. The sequence goes on along the minus strand of JAQUMN010000018.1, from coordinate 55,590 downwards.
CAGTTCGCCGGCCTCTTTCCAGAGCGGATGCGCATACTGCGCCTTGAGCTCGTCGAGCGGTTTCCACTCGTGCTCTTTTTGCCCATCCAGGAAGATGCGGGGCGGGTAGTCGCTGAAGGTGCCTTTGCTCCCGGCAATCAGGTTAAGCCGGGTGTAGGGACGAGGGGTGACAACGTCATGCTGTAGAAGGATTGTGCGCCCCTGCGCAGTCTGAATCAGCGAACTGTTCATGTCGCCGCAACTATACTTTTCATTGCGCTGGAGACTGTCGGCCGGCAGATTGGCGTCGCGATACTCTTGCAGTGCCGCCGACAGGCTGCTCATGGATACCATTTTGGTAAACCTGTCGCCATGATGGATATTCATATACCATGCCACGGGGCCGAGGCCGTGGGTGGGATAGAGATTGCCGTTGCGTGTCTTGTGCGGTTCGCGTCGCCAAAGACCTCCGCCCGTGTCTGCCAGCAATCCTTTGCGCAGGTCATGAATATAGGCCGCTTCGCCGTGGGTGATCGTGCCGAACAGCCCGGCGCGAACCATGGTGAGCACGGTCAGCTCGTTATCTCCATAGCAACAGTTCTCGAGAATGACGCAATGCCGCCGCGTATGTTCGGAAGCGTCCACCAGCCGCCAGCAATCGGCGAGGGTACAGGCGGCCGGAACCTCTACGCCGGCGTGCTTGCCGCAATGCATGGCGTAAATGGCCTGGTCAGCGTGTAAATCCCATGGAGAACAGATGAAAACAAAATCCACGTCTTCCCTTGCGCACAGTTTGCGCCAATCCGTCTCGAGGGCGGGCGCAGCCTGACCGGCTTTCTCCACGGTCTCCTTGGCCCGCAAGGCGTTAGCCTCAACAGGATCGCTGATGGCCGCAATTTGCGTGCCCTCGACGGCCATAATCGTTTTCATTTGATGGAAGCCGCGCCCACCGACGCCCACAAACCCAAAGCGCACCCGATCCCGTTTCTCAAACGGCACGCCCATCATTGTCCGGCCTTTTGCTGCCGGGATTGCGCGCACATATGCAAGCGCCTCTTCCGCATTCGCGCCGATCTCACTCATTGGTTTTTCCTTTATTATTTAATTTCCGCTTTCCGGATCTTGGCCCAGATATCTTGCAGGGTAATGGTGCGATTGAAAATCAGCTTGGCCTTGGTGGAATCGGGATCCACGCAGAAATACCCGATGCGCTCGAACTGGCAGCGATTCCCGGGCTGGGCGCCTTTCAGGCTGGGTTCCACGTAAGCGGTGATGGTCTTGAGCGAGTCGGGGTTCAGGTGCTGCTTGAAATTCGTGCCGTCACCCTCGTCGGCGGGGTTTTCCTTGGTAAACAGCCTGTCGTAGAGGCGCACTTCCACTTCCAGGGCGTGCGCGGCTGAAACCCAGTGCAGGGTGGCCTTTACTTTGCGGCCGTCCGGCGCATTGCCTCCGCGCGTCTGGGGGTCATAGGTGCAATGCAGTTCGACGATTGCGCCGGTGGCGGGGTCCTTGACCATGCGTTCGCACTTGATGAAGCAGGCGTTGCGCAGTCGCACTTCCCGGCCGGGCGCCAAGCGGAAAAATTTCTTGGGCGGGTCTTCCATGAAATCTTCGCGCTCGATGAACAACACGCGGGAAAACGGGATCTGGCGCGTTCCGGCGGTAGGGTTTTCGGGATTGTTCTGCGCCTCGAAGGTTTCTTCCTGGCCTTCGGGATAGTTGTCAATGATGACGCGCAGAGGATTTAACACCCCCATGACTCGCAGCGAGCGCTTGTTCAGGTCATCCCGGATGCAATGTTCCAGCAGGGCGAAATCCGAAAGGCTGTTGACCTTGGTCACGCCCACGCGGCGGCAGAACTCGCGGATGCCTTCGCTCGTGTAGCCGCGCCGGCGCATGCCGGCCAGGGTCGGCATGCGCGGATCATCCCAGCCGGAGACCACCTTGGCCGCCACCAATTCCTGGAGCTTGCGCTTGCTCATGACCGTGTAGGTCAGGTTGAGCCGCGCGAACTCAATCTGCTGGGGATGGCAGGGCGTCTTGAGCCGGTCCAGGATCCAGTCATAGAGCGGGCGATGCACTTCAAACTCCAGGGTGCAGATGGAATGCGTGATGCCCTCGATAGAATCCGAGAGGCAGTGGGCAAAATCATACATCGGATAGATCGGCCACGTCGCGCCGGTGCGGTGGTGCGGCGTTTGATTGATGCGGTAGATCACGGGGTCGCGCAGGTGTAGGTTGGGGGAGGCCATGTCGATTTTGGCCCGCAGTACGTATGCGCCTTCGGCAAACTCCCCGGCGCGCATGCGCGTGAACAGATCCAGATTTTCCGCGATTGTTCGGTTCCGCCAGGGGCTTTCCTTGCCGGGCGCCGTCGGGACCCCGCGGTAGGCCTTGAATTCCTCGCTGCTCAGTGCGCAGACATAGGCCTTGCCGGCCTGGATCAGCTGGATGGCAAACTGGTAGAGTTGCTCGTAATAATCCGAGGCGTAATGCAGGTGTTTGCCCCAGTCGAACCCCAGCCAGTGGATATCCTCCTGAATGGATTCGACGTATTCCACGTCCTCCGTTTCCGGGTTGGTGTCGTCAAACCGGAGGTGGCACCGGCCGCCGAAATCGGCGGCTAGCCCGAAGTTCATGCAAATGGACTTGGCATGGCCGATATGAAGGTAGCCGTTCGGCTCGGGTGGAAAGCGCGTGACCACCTTGCCGCCGTGCTTGCCCGTCTTAATGTCGTTTTCAATGATCTCGCGGACAAAATGCCGGGAGGTGGAATCGTCTGTCATTGTCATGGTGCTGTCCTATCGTCGCTTGTATCATGAACAAAAACGGAGTGTTGCAGATCGGGCAAAACGGATCACGCGTGATGCTGGGCCATCTGAATATAGCTTACAGTCAACAGCCTACGGCCTACAGCCCGTATTTGGCGTGATAGTCCTTTTCAAATTCCTTTAGCTTGTCTTTCTTCAGCGCAAAGCCCTGTGAATCGAGGTTTTCAAGCGCGTATTGAATGCGCCGCAGGGTCATGTCCCGGCCCAGGATCAGCATGCTGTCAAATACCGGCAGGGACACGGCCGCACCCGTGATCGCGATAAAAAATGGCGGTAGAAGCTGTTTCAGCTTCATATTCTCTTTTTCCGCGATCTGGCCGAAAATCTGTTTTATGCCTTCAAACGTCCAGTCCGCCGCCTTTTCGACTTCCCACTGCGCGATCCGGAGCAATTGGACCAGGCGCGCGCCATCGACCCCTCCGGCCAGCAGGGCAGTGGGCGCGTATGCCGGCCGGTCGGCAAACAGGTAGGCCGCAAGCGGAACCAGGTCGGAGAGTTGGTTCAGACGCGGCTGGGCCATCGGGATGATTCTCAACCAGGCCTGCTCGTTCAGTCCCCAGGTCTTAAAACGGCTGAGCAACTCGGTCGGCGACATCTCGCGCAGATGGCGAGCGTTAAAGGCCTGTAGTTTCTGAATATCGAAAATCGGTCCGCCCAGGCCGATCCGCTTAATGTCAAATGCGGCGGCCATCTCGTCGAGCGTGAAATGCTCCCGGTCATCCTCAAAGCTGTAGGCCAGCAGGCCCAGATAATTGATCAGCGCTTCCGGCAGGATGCCGGCGCGCTGGTAATACAGGATGCTGACCGGGTTCTTACGCTTGGAAAGCTTGGATTTGTCCGGATTGCGCAGGAGCGGCAGATGAAAAAACTCCGGCGGGGTCCAGCCGAATGCCTGGTAGAGCAAAAGATGCTTGGGCAGGGAATTGATCCATTCCTCGCCCCGGATAACGTGAGTGATTTTCATCAGGTGATCGTCCACGACATTGGCCAGGTGATAGGTGGGAAAGCCGTCGGCCTTCAACAGTACCTGGTGATCCACCTTGTTCCAGGGAATGCGGACTTCGCCGCGCAGTCCGTCCTGCATGACGCATTCGCCCTCAGCGGGCACGCGCAGGCGGAGCACATGTTCTTCGCCGGCCTGGATACGCTTGCTTGCTTCGCCGGCGCTGAGCGTGGCACACCGGCCATCGTAACCGGGCTGTCCGCCTTGGGCGGCCTGCGTGCGGCGCAGGTCCGCCAGGCGTTCCGCCGTGCAGAAACAGGGGTAAGCGGCGCCGTTAGCCACAAGTGTGCGGCTATGCTCCTGGTAAATCGACGTCCGCTCGCTTTGGCGGTAAGGGCCGAGCGGACCGCCTGTGTCCGGGCCTTCGTCCCAACGCAGGCCGACCCATTTGAGAGCATCCAGGATGGCCTGCTCGGACGCGCGCGTGGAGCGCGCCTGGTCGGTATCCTCGATCCGCAGGATGAACTCCCCGCCATGGTGTTTGGCGAAGGCGTAGTTGAACAAGGCAATATAGGCTGTGCCGATATGCGGCGAGCCCGTGGGTGAAGGCGCGATGCGCGTGCGAACATTCATGCGTTAACTTCTCCAGTGGCGGGAACTATGCCTGAAAAAGAGGGCGAACTCAACCGAATTCTATGGTCTGCTGTGAGTTCAAGGCTGCGTCATCCATGCTGAGACCAGCGGCGTCGTAGGCGCTCCGCCCTCCAGTATCGCGAAAACATTGGCATTCATGGAGGGTCGAGCTCCCGCGTGACCGTTCTTGACGCAGCCCGTGATGAAAGACGCAGCACAATAGGATTGGCATCATGCATAGGTTGTAGCTGCCGTTCTATCGATCCGCAGCTACACCCCACGCAAGATGGAAGCGGCCACATTATTTCCGTGGCGGAGGAATGCTTGCTATCTGATGCTTGCCCTTCGTTCGTGCGGCTATCAGGCCGCCGCCCAGGGCCGTTATAATTTTATTCAGCGGCAGGTCAAAGTCCTCAGCCTGCTCAAACGTCATGGCGACACCGCTGACATTAATGGAGTGTCCGGAAGAAAGTGCGGCGCGCTGTTTGATTTCACTGCGGATATGCTCCGCGGCGGCCTCTGTTTCCGCCCGGTTCATGCCGCCCACGCAGACGATGAACTCATTGGCCGAAAATCGGCCGATAATGTCAATAGACCGGATGCATCCCTTGATCAGGTGATGGACTTCCTCCAGCAGGGCATGCCCGGCATCAATCCCGGACGTGGCGACAAAAGCGCTGTAATCATCCAAGTTAAGAAATATCAGCCCGAGCGGGGTGTGATACGTCTTGGCACGCACCATTTCCCGGCGAAATTGTTCCACAAAGGCGTGGTATTTCAGGGCCTTGCTGGCTTCGTCAATCAGCGCCAGATGGCGTGTCAGGAACAGAAGATCGAACCTTTGCATTTGCTGGCCGACCAGATAGGCGATAATCAGCATTCCCCGTGCGTCCTCATCGGTGAAGGGCGGCCCCTCCGTTCGGTCGCAGTGAAGGTATCCGATGGCCCGCTGGTTCTGGATGATCGGCACCAGGCATAGGTGCGTAAAATCGTGTTCCAATTTGAGGCATGGATATTCCGGGTCGCCGCTTTTCATGTCGTTGATGACCACCAGTTCTTGCTTGAGTAAAACGCGGGGCACGACTGTGCCGCCGATGCTCCGATTGAATTGCTTGACGAACGAATAGCTGATCTCTCGCGCCGTTTTGATGTTCAATATCCCCGTGCTGTCATCCAGGATCAGCACCGCCAGGCTCTGGTGCGGGAAGAAAACTTTCATGTGCTCGATGATCACATGCAGCGCTTCTTCTGCCGTCAGCGTGCCGCCCAGTTCCTGGGCGATGGCGATCAAACATTCCGTGATTTCTTTGCGTTCGCCCGGCATGTCCTGTCTCCTCTTAAAAATTAGTTTTGTGTGGTTAATACCGGCTAAACTCTAACTATTATATTAAACTTGTTATGGACTTGGCGTCAAGGGTAAAGTAAACGGCTGAAGAGATACGAACAGGGCTGCGTCATCCATGCTGAAACCAGCGGCGTCGCAGGCGCTCCTCCCTCCAATATCGCCAAAGAATTGTCATTTATGGAGGAGCAGCCTGCCCGCCATGGCCTCCTGGCGACGGCGGGAACTTCTGCGAGACCGTTCTTAACGCAGTCATGAGAGATACGAACAGGGAATATAATTTTATGAAAGCGAAACACGACAGGCGGATTTCATCATTGCCGGCGGGCCTGCCCGGCCAATGGCTGCACGGGCTGATCCGTAGCGCTCTGCGCGAGGACTTGGGGCCGGGCGACATCACCAGCCGCGCCCTGGTTGCCCCTGCCCGCGTTATTACTGCGGTTGTGATTGCCCGCCATGCTTGCATTGTCTGCGGCGCCGGCATTGCCGCGCATGTCTTCCGGGTGCTGGACCCCGGTGCTTGCGTTCAAGTCCTGATTCCCGATGGCCGCCGCGTCCGGGAAAATGGGCGCCTGATGCGGATTACGGGCAAAGCCCGCGCGATTCTGGCGGGCGAGCGCACCGCGCTCAATTTCTTGCAGCGCCTGACCGGCATTGCTACCCTGACCGGGTGTTTTGTCGAGCAGGTGAAGCCGTATAAAACGCGCATTTTGGATACTCGCAAGACAACGCCGACATGGCGCGCGCTGGAAAAATACGCGGTGCGTTGCGGTGGGGGGGCCAATCACCGTATGGGACTTTACGACCAGGTGCTGATCAAGGATAACCATCGCCGGCTGTGGGGGGCACGTGACCTTGCGGATGCCGTGCATACGGCGCGCCACCGGTTCCCGGGCGTGCCCGTGGAAGTGGAAGTGGAAACCGAGGCAGAGCTGGAGCGCGCCCTGTCGGCCCGGCCGGACTGGATCCTGTTGGATAACATGAATCCTGCGCGCCTGCGGCGGTGCGTCTGTCTGTGCCATGGCCGTTGTCCGCTGGAAGCCTCGGGCGGCATTACACTGGCCAATGTGAAAGCCGTGGCGGCGGCTGGGGTCCAGGCGATTTCCCTGGGCTGCCTGACCCATTCGGCGCCAGCGGCCGATTTGTCTCTCGAAATATTGGATGCCAATCCATGAAACGGCGCCTGCAAAAAATACGAATCGCACTGAAAGATTGCTATCTGGGACAACCCATGTTGTTCCTGAAAGAAACAGGATCCACGAATGACGTGCTCAAGGCGCGCGCCGAAAAGGGCGCGCCGGAAGGTTTTACGGTGGTGGCCGACTGCCAGACGCGCGGGCGGGGACGGCATGGCCGTCCTTGGTTGTCATTGTCCGGCAAGGGCGTCTATATGTCCGTCCTTTTGCGGTCCAATTGGCCGGCCACGGACGGCGTTTTCCTGAATATTTGCGCGTCCGTGGCGGTGGCGCGGGCCTTGGAACACTGGCGTCTAAAACAGGTCCGGCTAAAATGGCCCAACGACGTTATGGTCAACGGCCGGAAAATCGCCGGAGTGCTGGTTGAGCCTCGGATCATGCGTGCAGCGATCGAATTTGCCGTGGTGGGCATCGGGGTCAACGTGCTTCACCGCGAGAACGATTTTGGGTCGCTTGCTCCTGGCTTGGTCACGTCTCTGCGCAATGAGGGTGTTGCCGCGAATTGCGACCAGGTGCTGGTGCGTGTGCTGAACGAATTGGATATCTGTTACACCATGGCGCGGCAGGATGATAAAAGCCGTATTCTCCAGGAATGGTCGAGGCGTAAATTTGAAAAATAATATGTGTGAACATGTAATCGTCGTGGACATTGGCAATACCAGCACAACGCTGGGACTGGCGCGCGCCGGGCGCATCAGCCGCATCGGCCGCCTGCCGACCCGGACTGCGAGTCGCGCGGCTGTCGCCGACGCGTTGGCCGCCCTGGTGCATAACCGTGCAATCGCGGGCGCCATGTTGTGTTCGGTCGTGCCGGAGCGCAACGGCCTCTGGCTCCGGAGCCTACATGCCTGCAGCGGCCGGACGCCTGTCGCGGTGCATCACCGCCTGAAGTTGGGGATGCGCATTGCATATCCGGACCCCGCCAGCATTGGGGCGGACCGCCTGGCCAATGCCTGCGGTGCGGTGCACCGGTACGGCTCGCCCGTGATTGTGGCCGATTTCGGAACGGCCCTGACCTTCGATGTGGTAGCCGACCATGCCTATAGGGGCGGGATCATTGTCCCCGGCCTGCCGCTCATGACCGATTACCTGGCCGAAAAAACGGCGCTGTTGCCGCACCTGCGCCTGGACCGGTATCACGGCATTCCACTGAATTTACGCGCCATGCCGGTCATTGGCAAGAGCACGCGCCAGGCCATGGCCATTGGGGCGCGCCTGGGATACCTGGGCATGGTGCGCGAGATTTTCACGCGCTTGCAACACACGTTGAAAAGCCGGTCGGTCTGCCTTTGTGCAACCGGCGGCTATGCAGCCTGGGCGCTGGCCGGATGCGACCTGCCGGTGCGGATTGACCCGGACTTGACGTTATATGGCATTGCCCGGATTTATGAACTCAACAGGAGCAAGGCATAATGAATACCAACACTTACGCCGTCATCCTGGCCGGGGGCCGGGGGGAACGATTCTGGCCGATGAGCACCAGCCGCCGTCCCAAACAGCTGCTGGCCCTGGTTGGCCGGCGTGCTCTGCTGGTGCAGGCGGTCCATCGCCTCCGATCCATCATTCCGGAAAAACGCATTCTGGTGATTACCAATGCCGATCTGTTAAAGGCGGTGCGCGCCCTGTTGCCCGGCTTGCCTGAGGCCAATGTGATCGGCGAGCCGTGCGGCCGAGATACGGCGGCGGCCATCACCCTCGGATCGGCCTTGATCAAGGCCCGCGATCCGAAGGCCGTGTTTTGCGTGCTGACGGCGGATCATGTCGTCGGCGATGCGGCGGTTTTCCGGCGCACGCTGAAGGATGCTTTCGCGCGCGCGGACGCCGCGGACATATTGGTGACCATCGGACTCAAACCGGCATTCCCGAGCACGGGATTCGGATACATTGAAACCGGCGCACGCTTGGCCGGGTCGTCAAAAACGGTCTTCTACCATGTCAAGCGGTTTGTCGAAAAACCGAATGCCCATAGTGCGGAACGGTATGTCAAGACCGGCAGATTCTATTGGAATTCGGGCATGTTCGTCTGGTCGTTGTCTTCCTGGGAACGGGCGCTCCGTCGGCATCGTCCGGCTCTGGGGCGCTTATTGGATACGCTGACGCCGCTGGCGGGGCGGCCGGGATTCCAGACGAGATGTCGCCTCCAGGCCGAGTTGAAGCGCGCTTATGTGGGTCTCGAGAAAATCTCGGTGGATTACGCCGTCATGGAGCATGCGGACAATATCGTCATGGCCGAGGGTGTGTTTCCGTGGGATGACGTGGGCACCTGGTCGGCGTTGGAAAAACATTTTCCCAAGGACGCGCATGGCAATGTGGTCGTGGGGAATGGCGAATTGATGGAGTCCTCCGACAACATCGTGGTCGCCGATGACGGGCTGGTGGCTCTGGTCGGCGTGGACAACCTGGTGGTGGTCAAGGCCGGCGCCGTGACCCTCGTCTGTCGCAAGACCCATGCCCAGCAAGTCAAGCGCATGGTCGAACAGCTTCGCCGCCGGCGCAGCGCGCATCCCTGGCTTTGAACCGAACAATACCCCCGCTACTTTCAAGATTTGGCTTTTATGCCAAAATAACATTCTAACATTCTGCAGAATGTTGGAATGTTATTTCTGATAGTAAGAACGTTTCGCGCGTGCGCATGACGCTGACAGGCCGGATATGCCAAGATAAAATCAGCTACGGCGCTGTTCCCTATGCCAAAAAATCTCCACTATTGCGAAAAAATTGGCATTCATGGAGGGGCAGCTTGCCCGCCATAGCCTCCGGGCGACGGTGGGAGCTACGGCGAGACCGTTCTTGACGCAACCTTGGGCACTATGCCGTACCGACGTACCGACTATTTCCTCCTTCCCTTAAGGTTCAAATCTGATACCGTTCCTCATTAGTTAGTTACTGACCAATTTTGTGCCTTTCTTTTTGGAAGAACGCAAAGCGCGGGTAACCAACCTCTTTCGTCACTCGCGATGTCGCCCTTCGCGGGCTAATTTCAGGGAAGCAATACTATGGCGCGTATATTAGGCGTGGATTATGGCGAGCGGCGCGTGGGCCTGGCCGTCAGCGACGAGCTGGGCCTGATGGCCCTGCCGCTGGATATCCTGCCGGCGCAGAGTCCCAAGCAGGTGATCCGGGATATCCTGCGCCTGTGCCGGGAAAAACAGGTGGCGGGAATTGTCGTGGGGATGCCGCTCAACATGGATGGCTCCCGGGGGCCGGCGGTTGAAGCCGTGGATCGGTTTGTCCAGGAGCTGCGCCGGCAGGGCGACCTGCCGGTGGAAGTCTGGGACGAACGCATGAGCAGCCGGCAGGTTGAACGCATGTTGATTGACGCGGATGTCAGCCGCTCGAAGCGCAAGGGCATAGTGGATAAGCTGGCGGCCCAGGTCATTTTACAGAGTTATCTCGATGCACGGGCGTCCCGTAGGGACGCCGAGACTGTAGGCATTTAGACGGCAGGCTGCAGGATGAAACACGGAAAAATTCACCCACAGGCGAAGTCCCGCCCGCAACGGTATAGCCTGTTGATTGCCTACGACGGGACCGCCTATGCGGGCTGGCAAATTCAGCCCACCCATCGCACGGTCCAGAGCGAACTGGAGTCGGCTTTGCGCCGCCTGGCGGGCGCGCCCGTGAAACTCCACGGCAGTGGGCGCACCGACCAAGGGGTGCATGCCACCGGGCAGGTGGCGCACTGCGATTTGCCGTTCACGCTCCCGGCGGCCAATCTGGCGCGGGCCCTGAATGCGCTCCTGCCGGCGGATATCCGCATTCTGCGTGCCCAGCCGGTCGGCGAGGCCTTTCATGCCCGTCGCAGTGCCGTGCGCAAGGAATATCGGTATTGCATTTGGAACGGTGACGTCATCTCGCCCTTAGTGCGGCTGTATCGCACGCACGTGCGTGCTCCTCTGGATGTGCGCGCCATGCGGCAAGCGGCCGCGCTGTTAATCGGGCGGCACGACTTCGCCGCTTTCACGGCCAATCCCAACCGCGAGGTGGAAAGCACGCGGCGGCATGTGATGAAACTCACGGTTAGCCGGAAAGGGCCCGAGATCGTTATCCGGGCGCAGAGCGATGGATTTCTTTACAAAATGGTGCGCAGTCTGGCCGGATTCCTGATCCGGGTGGGCGAGGGCGCCGTGCCGCCGGAAGAGGCTCTGCGTATCCTGCATTCGAAAGTGCGCACGGCGCGCGTGCCGACAGCGCCGCCGCAGGGACTGTTTCTCTGGCGGGTGTGGTATTAGATCGTGGGAGATTTCATGAATACACTGTGGCAAATCAGGCTTCAATGGGCTGCTATCAAACGGGTTTTTATTATTTGCTTTTTCTCGGGTTCGTTGCATGCGGCTGATTTTTATCAGGCCTATCGTGTTAGCAGTCCGATCGTAGTAGATGGCCTGCTGGACGAAGCCGATTGGAGCGCAGCCGCGCCGATCTATCTCGCAGATGTCGTTACCGGCGAGAAGCCGGCGTTGCCGGTCATGGCCAAAATCCTCTGGGACAATCGCAACCTTTATGTGGCCTTCCAGGTGCAGGAGACCAATATTTGGGCCGCTATTACGGAACGTGACACGCCGGCCCAAGCCGGATTCAAACGGTATACGGAAAACTTCATCAAACTCTATCTCGATCCCGATGGCGATGGTCGTAACTACACGGAAATGCATATTTCACCCAATGGAGCGATTAGCGACAAGTGGCAGACTTTGCCATGGGGTCAAACGGCACGGCGCAACTTGGGGCTGCCGCTGGAGACGCCGGCGCAGGCGCACTGGGAATGGAATTGCACCGGCATGACGCATGCCGTCACGGTGCAGGGCACGCTCAATCAACCCAATGACGTGGATCAAGGGTGGAGCGTGGAAATGGCGATTCCTTTTTCCTCGCTTGCCTTTGTATCCGGCAAGGCGGCTTTTCCGCCTGCCGATGGCGACATCTGGAAAGTTCATCTTGGCCGTCGTTTTGCGCCGGCGCCATCCACATCCGCTACAGAAGCGCAGTATTGGACGTGGCCGCGGGTGGGGGAACGCGATTGCCACCGTGCGGACACCTGGGGCTGCCTGGTCTTTTACACCAATTCTTTGCATAAAATGCCGGCGGCGGCCGACCTGCCCAAGGGCCGGTTCGACTGGAAAATGCTATGGGTGAGAGCTAACGTGTTGAAGACGGCCGAGGATGTCGAGCGTATGGTGACCCAGGCCGAGCGCATGGGATTTAACCAGATCGCGGCGGAGCCGCGAGAGGATATCATTCGGGCGGTTCATGCAAGAAAGATGGGATTCTATGCCTGGTGGATCAACTTGCGCGTCCGCCAGCTGGCCGGCTTCATAAAGGCGCATCCTGAATGTTGCCAGCAGGTAATGCCGGAGGAACTGGCGCTGAACGGTAAACCACGCATCAACCCGGACCGCGAAAATTTCAATAGCGGCAACTGGCTCTGTCCCGACCGCGGACTGGTCGATGAGGAATGGCATGGCATGGAAGCCATCCTGCGAACGAACGCGGTAGACGGGCTGGCGCTGGATTACATCGGCTACAAAAATTATCACGCTTGCTATTGCGAAGAATCAAATGCTCGCCGCCGTGCTTACGCCGCGCAGCATCCAGAACTGACCAAGGAGCAGGTGGAATGGAAGTTTTCCGAGGAATCGATGGCCGCCTATACCCGCCAGATCCGGGAGCGGGCGCTGGCCTTGAATCCGAATTTAAAGCTGGCGATTCATATCTACCCGGATTTTGACCCCGATCCGTATTACGCCGCCGGGATGCCGGTGGATTATTGCGGCCAGACAGTGGCCTGGTTTTACAAACCGTTCTGGTCTTATGAACGCGAGTATGAAATAACCGGCCGGTGTGTCAAGGACCGTGGAAAAGTTAATGCGTTTGTTCCTTTTGTCGGTATTTCCGCCGGCGATAATGCCAAGAGCCCTGAACGCTTGCGCACGGAAATACGGATTGCCGGCTCGGCGCAGACCGGCAAGATCATGCTGGCATTTTATGAAACCTTCCTGGCCCAGCCTGAGCTGGTGGAGGTTGTTGCCGCGGAATTGAAGTAGCCCCAGCGGCGGGGCGACGTTTATTCTGTTCGGATTGTCATCCTGAACGCAGCGAAGAGCCTGCCCTGAGCGAAGTAGAAGGGATCTCTCGCGGCGAGATTCCTCGCTACGCTCGGAATGACAACAAAGACGGATTGTCCGCCATAGGCGGATCCGCCTCCGGCGGAAAATTCCTATGCATTGAAGTAGGTAAAGACCATGTCGGATTTTCTTGTTGTTCTGCTGAAACTGACCTCCATGTTCCTGGTCATGGCGTTGGGATGGGTGGCGCGCAAGCGCGCCCTGATCACCGACGATGCCGGTCGGGTTCTCAGTCGTCTTCTGGTGGACATGATCTTTCCCGCCCTGGTCTTCACGCAAATGTTGCGCACCGTGAATCCACAGGTTCTGCGCGAAAGCTGGTTCGTGCCGATCCTCGGCGCCGCGGTGATTGTCATTGCCAAGTTGGTTGGCCACCTGGGTATGCCGCTCTTCCGGCATAGGGGCGCCCTGGCTACCGCGGTGTTTCTGGTGGCAATGCCGAACTGGGTGTTCTTTCCCCTGCCGATTGTGGAAACGCTTTTTGGTGATGCCGGCGTACGCGATGTTTTGCTCTGCAATGTGGGCGCCCAGCTGATGCTGTGGACGATAGGGGTCTGGACCTTGCGAGGAACGATGCCGCGCAAGGTGGCAGTCAGGGAATTGGCCATGAACCACGGCTTGGTGGCCACGATGGCCGGGATTGTTATTGCGCTGGCGTTGCCGTTCGCGCGCACGCTGGAAACGGCGCCCGTGGCCGGAGCATCGTTCGGTGTGCTGTCGTCCGCGTCCGTGGTCCAGGCTTTGGCTATGCTGGGGAGCCTCACGATCCCGCTTTCGCTCGTGATCACAGGTTCGCAATTAGGCAGTTTGAACCTGGCCGATCATTACCCGACGCGCGATTTTGTCGGGGTGATCGTGTTGCGGCTGCTGGTGGCGCCCGCGGTGAGTATTGCGCTATTGGCCGGCGCGGCCCTGCTCGGATTGCGTATCCCGGAAGTGCCGCGCATGACCACTTACCTGATTGCGGCCATGCCCGTGGCCATCAGTTGCAGCATCATCACGGAACGCTTTGGCGGCGATACGCCCCTGGCCGCCCGTGCAATTTTTTATTCCACCCTCGGGAGCATCCTGACCGTGCCGGCGTTGTATTACCTTGTCCGCCTGCTGGGGCTGTGAGCCGGTTGTCTTTTCAGCAGATTTACTACGGCATTCACGATCCGGCGTTCGGCCGCCGGCGCGTAAGGCGCCGCATAGGGTTTGTGCAGGAAACTGTTGGCTTCGTAACCGCCGTCCCGCAGGGCTGCAGCGGTGGGAACGTAGCCGATGACGCCGTTGGCATAGCCGCATAACATAAGACGGGCAGGGAAACGCTCCTTGATCTGCAATCCGATTTCCACCATGGTCTCGCCGGAGATGCCGGCCAGGCGGATATCGCCCATGCTGAGTACCTGGATGTCGCAGGGGACAAACTGCGGCACGGCTTCACCGCGCTTGAGCGCCGCGAGCCAGTAGTCTTTCCAGGAATCGATGGCGCCGTAATGGCAGGTCAGTGTGCGCTTGTAAAAAGCGTAATGCCTGTCCAGCAGCGCCGGCGTCAGGGGCAGCCGGCGTATATCCAACGGCAAGCGCATCTGCTCCAGGCATCCGCCCACCCGGTGATTGTCTGCCGGGGCGGCCTGCTCGAATACCTTGATTGCTTCGCCCGCCAGGCTCCGGCCCATGCGTTCGATGTCGGCGAACGAGCCGCCCTTGAACTGGTTGCCCTCGATGATTGCCGGGCGCACGTCGCCGCAACATCCATTGGTGAACATGGCTAACGCGCCGGGATAGGCCCGCTGCACCTCGCGCTGGGCCACGCCGGGATAATCGGCCGAAATCTGGTAGATATCGGCAGCAAGTGTCGTGGGGTGGCATGTGTAATTGAAAAGCACGGCCAGCGGTTGGCCGTCGGGCCTGGTGACGCCGATCACCGTGACCTGCGGATCAATCGGCAGCTTGGGATTCGGCATCATTTGCACACCATGCGCCGTCTTGAGGCGGCGGTTAATCGCCCCGATATTAACCGCCCCCTGGCCCCAGCGCAAAACGGACGGGACTTCACGGTGACCGGCTTCCAGGATGGCGCCGACAATCTTGCGGCGCAAAAGGCTGAGGTAATCCTTGAGCAGGCGCGGGTCCTCCGGGTTGCTGGCAAACATAAACGGTCCCGTGTGTGTATGAATCGCCGTCAAAAGCAGATCCGCAGCGCGCATCTTGGCAACGCGTTGGACGTCTGCACGTGTTTGTTCGATAAACTCGGGCGGAAAATAAACCAGATCAGAGGTCACAATGGCAACCCGGCGGCGGCCGTCGGAAACGGTCAGCACCTTGAGATATAACGGATCGTGAACTTGTTCGGACGGTTTCTTGCGGGCGTTATGGCCTTGTAACAGATAGCCCACGGGAGGTGTTATGTCGCAACAGCTTGTTCCGGCTTTCAGCATGGTTTGGGTTCTTTCATTAAAGGCAACTCTAACAAAGTGTTCAGTGTTCGGGGTTCAGTTTTCAGTGGATAACTGGTCGCAGTCGTAGCGACAATCCAACGGCGTTATCACCTGGTCGGGTTCATTGGTCATGCAACTCCGAACCCCGAACACTGAACACCGAACACCTTATCGTCACGAACTAAAACCCATATTTCAGCATCTGTAAAATAATGGGCCCGAGCATGATCAGAAAAACGGTCGGGAAAATGCAGGCTACCAGCGGAAACAGCATCTTAACGGGGGCCTCGTTGGCTAATTTTTCGGCGCGCATAAAGCGCTTGGTGCGGATTTGGTCGGATTGGATCCTTAACGTGGCGCCGATGCTTACGCCCAGTTCGTCGGCCTGAACCAGGGCCATGACCAGGGACTGGATGTCCAGCTGGTGCACGCGTTCCGCCAGGCGGGTCAACGCCTCGCGCCGCGTCTTGCCAAGCTGAATTTCAAACAGGACCCGTGAAAGCTCCTCGGCGATCGGATCAGGCGGACGCCTATCAACTATGTTTTTGATCGCGGTCATGAAGTCAAGGCCGGCCTCCACCGAAAGCGTAAGCAGGTCGATGACGAACGGCAGTGCTTTCAGGATCAGCCGATGCCGGAGAGCGACAGCCTGCTGGAGCCACCAGGTAGGGTACAGCAGCATCGTGAGTAACAGTGCGCCGAACAAGGCTGCGATCCGCGTGCTCGAACCACTGCCCGCATGGCCCTGGAGCAGGGCAAATGCGCTGATGACCGGAATGCTCAGTACGGGAACCACGACGAGAGGCGTCAGCACCCGCAAGGCCATGAATTCTTCCGGCGAAATGACATCATCAAAGCCGCTGGACACCAGGTTAACCAGCGTCTGCTCGCGCGCTCTCCGGAAATACGGCCGACGGAAAAAAGGCGTTAGCGCGGGGGTCAGCGGCAGCAGCACGCGGAAGAGCGTCGGGAGCCGCCGCTCCTGGCGGCGCCCATCGGCCAATGTCACATACGTGATGGCAAAGGCCGTCTGCGCCAGGTGCCAGGTGATGCCGGCGGCAAATGCCGCCCACAATACGCCCAGGCTGATTATGATGATGATGTCCATACGTTCACGTATAGGAATTTCAATCCCGCCGGGTCAGGGGACCCGGCCTGCAAAAAAATTGTAGGCCCGGTGCCCTCACCGGGCGGTGTAACAGTCGCCGCTTTTAGCGGCCTAATTAATCTCAGATGTCAATTCGTATGATTTTGCGGATCAGCAAGGCGCCGACAATTTCCAGGACTAGGGCCAGGCAGCCGACAAGGATCCCGGCGCTCGAAGTGAAAAACGCGGTCATCATTGCGGGATCCAGCAGGAACATGGCAAAAACCAGCGCAATCGGCAGGAGCCCCACGACGATTCCCTGCATGCGCCCCTGCGAAGTCAGCGTCAATATGCGTCCCTGGATGCGGATGCGCTCGCGGATCACGGCAGCAATTTTATCGAACACTTCCGTAAGGTTGCCGCCGGTCTGCCGGGCAATCTCAATTGAGCGGATCATGAGCGTCAGATCCTCGCTGTTCACCCGCTTTTCCAGGTTGACCAGCGCATCTTCGAACTTCACGCCGATGCGGGTCTGCTGAAGGAAAAGATCAAACTCCTGGGAAATCGGGAGCAAATTCTGCCGGACGATATGTTCGAAAGTCTGCATAATGCTGGAACCGGCGCGCAAGGCGCTGCTCATGGTCATCAGGGCGTCAACCAGTTGCTCGTTGAAAAGCCGCAAGCGCCGCTGTTTAAGAATGGCCAGGTACCAGCGGGGCAGGGCAAGCGCCGCCAGGCCGGCCAGGACCCCGATGAACACACCGCGCAGAAAGCCGGCGACAGTTTCAAAACTGCCCGCTAAAAAAAAGAAAATCAGGAAGAATGCGATGGCGGCGGTCCAGGCAAGGTCCCGGATGCGCCGCGGAGGGATGAAGAAAAATATGTCGGCAAACTGGCGCGCTGTCTGCTCTGTATACACCCGCTCGTAACTGTCCACGCCCGCGCGCAGGGCCAGCATAAAAGCATAAGTCAGCCCGCTGAAGCAGACCAGGTAGAGGGTCGGAATCAGCCACAGCCCGGTAGTATTGATCAATGTTTCCATTTGCGCGAATCAAAGACGCTCATGGCCAGCGATAGCCCGCGGGTTTTGATTTCCTCAATGAACGTCGGCACTGAGCCGGTGGCTTCAAAGCGGCCAATAACCTTGCCGTTTTGATCGAGTCCGGTCTGGGTGAAGGTAAACAGGTCCTGCATGGTGATGCGGTCCCCCTCCAAACCCGAAATTTCCGTGATATTGGTAACCTTGCGCGTGCCGTCGCTCATGCGCGAAGTCTGGATGACCATGTGAATGGCCGAGGCGATCTGCTCGCGGATGGCGCGGGAGGGCAACTCGACGCCCGACATTAGCGTCATGGTTTCCAGCCGGGCAATCACGTCGCGCGGCGAGTTGGCATGCGCGGTGGTCATTGAACCGTCGTGCCCGGTGTTCATGGCCTGCAACATGTCCAGCGACTCGCCACCCCGGCACTCGCCGATCACGATACGGTCCGGGCGCATCCGCAGGGCGTTGCGCAGGAGGTCGCGGATGGTTACGGCGCCGCGTCCCTCCAGATTGGGTGGCCGAGATTCCAGCCGGACCACATGTGTCTGGGGCAGGCGCAGTTCCGCCGAGTCCTCAATCGTGACGATGCGGTCCGTGTCCGGCAGAAACGAACCCATGACGTTGAGGAAAGTAGTCTTACCCGATCCCGTTCCTCCGGAAATAATGATGTTTTTACGCAGCAGCACACACACATGCAGGAAATCGGCCATTTCGGGCGCCAGGCTGCCCAGCTTAATCAGCTCCGGCATGGTCAGCACGTTCTTGGAAAATTTGCGGATTGTCAGGCATGGCCCGTTGAGCGCCAGCGGCGGAATGATGGCGTTGACCCGCGAACCGTCTTTCAGGCGGGCGTCCACGTAGGGCTGGCTTTCATCAATCCGGCGTCCGATAGGCGCCACAATCCGCTCTATGATGGCCAGCACGGAACTGTCGTCCATAAACACGCGGTCGCTCATCTCCAGTTTGCCGCGCTTCTCAACGTAGACCTGATCGTTCCGGTTGACCATGATTTCGGTCACGTCCGGGTCGTCCAGCAGGTCTTCCAGCGGGCCGAGACCCACGCATTCATCGAAGATTTCCTTGGTCAGCGCTGTCGGATCAATCCAGGCGGGAAGACGTTTGTGCACTTCCTGGACGATCTGCTCGATGGCCTGCAGGGTGCGTTCGTGCAGGTCGGCTTCCTTGATATGGGCCGCCGTCAGGCGTTTAATGTCCAGGCGCTCGAGCAGCTCTGTGTGAATCTGCTTTTTGATCTGGCTTTTTTCGGTGTGCAATTGCTGGTTGTGAGCGCCTTGGGGCGCGGGTACAAATTGGACGGACAAGGGCGGCGATGCCGCGGCCACGGGCGGGGAGGAATGCTCTTCAGTTTGTCCGGGCATGCGCAGGATCAAGCGGCAGCTGCCCAACCGAATGACGTCATCGACCCGGAATGCGGCGCGGCCGCGGACAGCGGCTTCGTTCAGGAATGTCCCGGCCTTGCTGTTCAAGTCCTCCACGTAAAAACCGTCGGGGCGCAAAATCAGGATGGCGTGGCGTGGCGCGATGCCGCAGTCGGGAATAATGAGTTTATTGCCCTTTTCCGCGCCTGTCGGATAGACGCCGTGATCGATCGCGTGCGTCTGCACATCGTGTCCCGGGCGGTGAATTTCAAGTTGAAGCACAGTGGCCATGCGATTAAATGTCTTTCTTATGGCGGATTTCGCGCTGGCGGATCATATTCAGTTCCGGCAATTTTTTTTGGAGATGGTCGAAATTAATTGTCGGGGGATTGGAGATAAAGGTTACATCGGACGGGTTCCGCAGAGCCAGGGTCAGGCGTCCCCGGACAGTCTGGGCGAACACGAGCAGTTCCGCTTCACGGGGCGTTACTTCGAACGTGACTGCGCCGTAACTGCGCGGCGAGCGCTCCCCGCCCCGCACCCCCGGCGTTGGAATCTGGTTGGCCAGCGCCTGGCCGGTGGCCAAAACCGTCACGTCCTGAAGCACGGTCAGGGTAATGGTTTCAACGCCGCCGGTCACGGTCGCCGAGGGGAATGTGAATGTGCCCAGGATATCGACGTGGTCGTTGGGTTTGACCATGCCGCTCACCGATGCGATCGAGTCAACGGGAACGGAAACCGCCCGCATGGTGGGATTGATCATCTCGGCCAGCCCCGCTATCCCCTGGGCCGGCACATCAATATCCGACCACTGGATCGGATCGCCGCGGCTGATGTTGAACAGCAGTTTTTTGCCCACGACATCACGAAAGGATTCCGGCAGAATGGCGCGGCTGCCCACGCTGCTCTTGAATACCGAATCCTTGGCCATGTCGGTGTTTTTGAGAATTGAGCCGGCCGGCAGTTCGTGGCTGGCCACTATCACAAATACGCGCTTGGCCTCGCCCAGAATCCGTTCCCGTTCGTGACTCAGGTACTGGGCAGTTAGCCAGAAGGCGAGCAGGCCTGCCAGGATGGCGATTATCAAAATAGATTTCTGCTTCATTATTTGCTCCTTGTCTATAGTCGCGTATCGTAATTTTAAATCTTGCGGTTCTCCCGAACCGCCACTACACCTGCCCGCAGTGCTACCAGCGTTGCGGCCGGGCCAGCGTCCGTTGTGGCGGCCGTTCGATAAAACGGCATAGATGCGGTGTCAAAGGCCTAATTCGTGTTGGAGTTCATTATTCCATTTTTAACCGTTTGTGCAACACTGTAATCGTACTTTCGGCGCCGCCGGCCGGGAGCACCAGCAGGGCGCAAAGTTCGCTGCCTTTCTGGTATATTGCCAGGCTCGCGTAAGCGCCGGCGGGATCGAGGCGCGTCCACGCCTGGCCAAGCAGGGCGCTTTCGTAATATTGCCGGACGGCCTCCGGCGCGGCTGCGGCAGCGTAAATTTCCAGCTGGATTTGAGATTCCTCGCTGGTCAAGTATGTTTGTGCGCGACTGCCGGGGTAGGGCGGTGGATCGCGCAGGTGCGGCGCGGATGGAGGCAGGCGCGACTTGTCGAAATCGCTCGGCGCCTGGGTCAGCACGAAAAGCATTGTTTGTTCCGGCGCATTTGGCGCCAAACCTGGCGTTGGCGCCAGCGCCAGCAAGGTGACGATGGTGTTGCCCTCGCGCATCCGCGCCCAGCCCAGGGTTTCGTTCTGGCGGAAGGCCTCCAGCATTTCGCAGGAGGCATAGGCCTGCCGGAGTTTGGTCATCACCGTTCCCAGCGTCTCGTTACAGCCAATGATTGACAGTTTGCCCTGGCCGTCATTGATGCGCACGGCGCTGGTATAGATCGTTTTCCAGTCGAGCGTGGTCTCCAGCACGACATGGCCGCGGGGCGCTGGTCGCGTCCAGAATACCCTGGCGGGGGCGGAAAGCGACAGGGTGACGCAGATCAAGGCTGCAAAGAAAATATATTTATATGAGGGCAACATTGTAATTTGAGATCATTCTGAAAAAGTGTGGTAACTTTAACACCCTTGCCACGAAATTGTTAAACACATTAAGTATTGGGTCTGTCATTCCCGCGAAAGCGGGAATCCAGCACTCATTTGCTCTAATACTGGATTCCCGATTAGATCGGGAATGACAATCGGACAGGTTCTATTCCAAGTAATGCGTAATTTAATGATTTGCTACATAATAGACACATTGGCCCATACTATTTCAGAAACAACCGTAATTTATGATTTCTGATTTAAAAAATCCGCAATCCGAAATCAGTAGATTCCCCTCGTCCAAACCAGCCATGCGTCGCTTTCCACTTCCAGCGTGGAGTGGGAATACACCAGGCGTTGGATTAGCTGCAGGATTGGTACGGATTCGGATGCGTTCCCCTTGACCAGACAAAAATCACGGACCGGATTAAGTGACGCTGCCAGCGTCGTCAATGCGTTGGTCGGTGCATCGGGCGCCAACTCCAGATGGGCTTGGCCGGCAAGTTCGGTGGCGACGTTGCTGCCG
Source organism: Kiritimatiellia bacterium (assembly GCA_028718125.1). Classification (GTDB taxonomy): domain Bacteria; phylum Verrucomicrobiota; class Kiritimatiellia; order JAAZAB01; family JAAZAB01; genus VSJD01. The sequence goes on along the minus strand of JAQUMN010000018.1, from coordinate 34,054 downwards.
GCGGCTATGGCCATGTCGTCATGCGTGTGCCGCCGTTGATCGGAGCCTGGGACCCAGTCGAAAATGAGCCGCGCGGTTTCGGACACCGGCGGCGTGCCCTCCATGGAAAGCAGGCCGGCAATCGCGCGCGCGGTGTTCATCGTGTTTGTATGCGCATGCGCCAGCCGGCTGACCTGGATCAATCCCGCCAGGAGCACAAGCACCACCACCAGGCCTACCATGAATTCCACCATGGCCTGGCCACGGGAAAGCATTTTCGATTGTCGATTTCCAATTTCCGATTTGCAGAAACCGGTGTCCTGCCTGCAACGCTGGGCGTGGCATTGCGGGCAGGCTGTCGTCTCTTTCTGGCCAAGTCCGGCGTCCGGCATCTGTCGTCTGTCGTCTGACTTCAGCATTCTATATTTCCTCAGTGTCCCCGGCGAGTGCCGCCGCCCGGCCCGCCGCCGCCTCTAACCCGATAGCACGCATTGCTGTTGTCGATAAGCCAGTCAATGCCCTGCTGGCGGAAAGCCGGGTCCTCCCAAGTCTGCAGTTGTTGGCAATACCAGCAGTCCGCATCCAGGCCGGCCTGGCCGCTTTGCTCATAGGTTGTCAGATGGTCCTGGATATGCCGGCGCCAGACCAGATCGTAGGCGCCGAGATTGGAGCCTGTGGCGGTGTCCACGGGAATCAGGCGCACATCGTGAAATGCCGGCAGGACTACGACGTAGGCATCGGGGCGCACAGGGCCGCCGTCCGTGGCCAGGTAGCCGAACGCTTTTCCCGCAGCGGTCCAGGTCACGGCGCCGGAAATCGCGCTGGATTGGGTCAGGTGTGCTGCGGCACCGGGCGAAGACCGGCTTAAAAACGGCTGCAGCGCAGGAAAGGTAGTGGGCATGCGCGAGTCAGGCTGGGCTTCCACGCGAATGACCGTATCGGCGCCGGTGTAATCGTATTCCGGTTTCACCTGCAGGGGGAGGATCGGAAAATCGTTGGCCGGCGCAAGTGCCGACCAGGAAGTCCAGACATATCCATACCAGGTGTTGGTAATACCTGCAACTTCATTGGAGATTGTCTCAGGACTGTCCGGCCTGAGCCCGCGCTCGGAGCGGAGCACGTTCATGTGTGCCACGGTGCCGGCGCCTCCCGGCAGGACGGTCGTGAACGGGCGCAGGCCGAGGCCGAACACTTCGCTGTTATAGGTGTTGGGCTCCGGCGGGGCGGACGGCAGGTCCGGCCAATACTGATAATCGGTATAGGACTGCAAGATAGCCGCGTCGTTCCAGTAAAACCAGCACCAGTCAAGGCTGGCCACCGCCTCGTAAAAATTACGGGAAAGGAGCCAATGGTTGTTGATGGAGTCGGTATAATACCAGGTGTTGTCGGGACCGGCGGCCAAACCCTGCTCCGCGATAGTGAAGAGCATTCCGCTGTATTCCCGCCAGGCGTTGTCATAAGGTTCGGGGAAGCGGATGGCGTCGACGGCGTAATAGGACTGCACAAGGTCCGCATGCGCCGCCAGGTTGGCCGTATAGTCCGGGTTGACGTAGGCGCGATTGTTCTTCGCCGCCTGCTGGGATGCCAGCAGGCCTACCAGGGGGCCCACGAAGCAGAGTCGCGCCTGCACATTCTTTATCTGATCCGCGGCGGCTGCGTCACCGCGGCTCAAGGCCAGCGCTTGGAGAATGTTCAAGTCTCCGATCAGGTTGAGCGTAATGCCCTGCCAGCGCGCCGCGGCCAGGGCTGCGGCGTCGCCTGCATTTTGCGTGCGCGCCTTGAGATGCAAAACCGTGTGCACATCGGAAATCCAGACAATTACCACTGCCAGAACGAGGAGCGCCATGATCATGAAAATCATGGTTTGGCCGGCGGTTGGCGCGGCGGACAGAGCTTGCCTTTCTATTTTGTGCATATGAGCCTTTGTCACTTTGTGCCTGAGAAGCTGTGAAATAATTGGCGCTATCAAAACGCGCATGTCATTCCGGGCAAAGCGAGGAATCTTCAATCCATGCATAATTGCTTGATATGGAGATGCTTCGACTCCGCCAAGCTTCGCTCAGCATGACAGACAAAAAACATGATCGGGCCGTTCGCCGGTTTTTTCACAGCTTCGGAGCAGTTACGGTTACTGCAAATAAAGCGGATAATGGTTTTCAATGTCCGCCACGCCTTGCATCGGAACGTGGGACGCAGAGAAAAAAGCCTTGAAAACATTGGAGAAAAACATCAAGGGCACATCCTGGCTTACCTCGAAATGCAGGATATCGGCGTCCGACGCCGGAGAATACCACGAAATCGACTCCCATTGCTCGTAATTCAGAATGGCGTTGAGTTGCCAAATTTCGCTTTGCAGATAATGAGGAATGCGCGGCGATTCCTGGCTGACCCATTGGGCCCAGGGCCCGCCGCCTGTCCGCGCGGGAACAATGAGCGCTCCGGCATTGGCGATGGCGCCGATGCGTATGGTTTTCCATACCATGAAATCATTGAAGCCGACCGACTTGGCGCGTGCCCCGCGCCCGGCGGAGTAATCCAGGATTTCCTGGGCCATGAACAACTGGGCCAGCTGGAAAAGGCCCATCAGCAGGAGACAAATCACGCCGATCACTATGCAGGATTCAATCAGGGCTTGTCCTTCGCAAGGATGGGACTGCGCCATGATAAGTTTGTTCCTTCCATGCAAACCATGCCGGAAATTACATTAGGCTCCAGAATGGGGCGCCTCAAGGTAGGGCGGAACAGCCTGTTACGCTGCAATTGGACTGGCAGTCCAGCCGCACCTTGAGATAAAACCGCACATGGCGTTACTTTGGAACTCAGGGAGTAGTTCCGGTGCCCAGTTCTTTGAGAGAGTCCTCTGATTTGGTTGCCGTCGCGTCATCAACTTCACTCTGGTCTCCACCTAAATCAGTGACCGCGCCGCCGACCATGGCGCGAATCCGGTCGCCGAACAGACCGAAAACTGCCAGCGCTGCCAAGGCGATAATAGCAACGATAATGATATATTCGGTCATTGCCTGGCCATGCTTGCCTTTACGTATGCGATTCATGTTGCGCCCTCCTTCGTTATCGGGTGCTTGCGTTAAGGATACTCCGACGAAACCAGCGCTAAAACCCGGCTGCCGTATTCTTTAAAGGTAACAAAGAAAACCGTTAGAATGCCAAGTGAGGCCACGAGCAGCCCGGCGATAATTACATATTCTGCCAAAGCCTGGCTGCGCGAAGAATGCCAAGGCAGAAGGCAAAATGGCAAACGGAGCGCGCGGCCGCTTTTTCTCTGTCCTCTGACTTCTTCCTTGTTCATTCTTCCTTCTGTATGCTGCATTTCCTCTTTGACCCTGCAAATGATTGCCTATATGTTTAATTAAACCAGATGGGATCGCAAAGTCAATCATAGAACGGCTGAACGGAAAGCAGTCCGAAGACAACATTCCAATAAAAATATTCAAGGCTGAATTTCATAAATGCTTACCGTTTCCAACCTCAGCAAGTCATATGGCGCACGCACCCTGTTCCGCGACGTGTCGTTTCATGTGAAGGCGTCCGACCGGATCGGGCTGGTCGGGCCGAACGGATCAGGCAAGTCCACCCTGTTTCGGCTGATCCTGGGCGATCTGGAAGCGGACAAAGGCGCGGTGGCTTTTCCGAACCGCGTGGCGGTGGGGTACCTTCCCCAGGAAATCGAGCCCAGCGGCCACGAAACAGTCCTTGAACTGGCAACGACGGTTTCGCCGAAAATCGCGATTTTGCGGAACACCTTGCGCGCGCAGGCGCCGGATAGCGATGCCTGGCATGCCACCCAGGAGCGGCTGGACGAATGGCGGCTCTACGAACTGGAACCGAAAGCCCGGCGGATCCTGGCCGGGCTGGCCTTCCGCCAATCCGATTTCCAGCGGCCGACGGGTACGCTCAGCGGCGGGTGGATCATGCGCGCCCACCTGGCGCGCCTGCTGGTGCAGGAACCCGGCCTGCTGATGCTGGATGAACCCACCAATCATCTGGATATCGAATCTTTAATCTGGTTCCAGAATTATCTGCGGACCTATCCCGGCGCCATCCTGATGATCTCCCACGACCGCGAATTGCTCAACCAGCTGGTCGGCAGTGTTTTCGAAATTGCCCAGGCCCGGATCATCCGCTACCGCGGCAATTATGATGCCTATGTTAAGCAGCGCGTCATGCGCCAGGAACAGCAATGGGCGGCTTATAAGAACCAGCAGAATGAGATCGAGGCCCTCCAGCGGTTTGCCGACCGCTTCCGCGCCAAGGCCACCAAGGCGTCCCAGGCCCAGAGCAAGCTGAAGCAGATTGAACGCATGGAAAAAATCGAGGCACCCGCCGCCCCGGATAGAACGATTGCGTTTCATTGGCCCCAGCCGCCGCGGACCGGGCTGAAAGTTGCCACGCTGACCGATGTCCATCAGGCCTACGGCTCGGTCGTGGTGTACCAGGGGTTGAATGTGAGCGTGGAACGCGGCCAGCGCACAGTGCTTGTCGGGCCGAATGGCTCGGGTAAATCCACCCTGCTGAAATTGTTGGCCGGCGCGATCCCGATCCAGGGCGGCAGCCGCGAACTTGGCCTGCATGTCAAGGTCGGTTACTATGCCCAGCATCGCATTGATATGCTCAGCGCCGGCCGGACGGTGCTGGCGGAAGTGCTTGATGCCTCCCATCCGGTGGGCGAACAAACCGCGCGATCCGTCCTGGGCGCGTTCCTGTTTCGCGGCGATGATGTGTTCAAGCGTGTCTCCGTGTTGAGCGGCGGCGAAAAGAGCCGGTTGGCCCTCGTAAAACTGTTGCTCAATCCGCCGAATTTTTTGCTGATGGATGAGCCCACCACCCATCTTGACATGGCCAGTATCGAGGCTTTGATCGGCGCCCTCCGGCAGTATAAGGGCACGCTGCTGTTCATCAGCCACGATGTCTACTTCATCCGTTCCATCGCCACCACCGTTCTGCATATCCATGCGGGGCGGCTTACACCGTATGCCGGCGATTACCAGTATTACCTCGACCGGTCGCAGGCGCTCTCCGAACGGGGCGCGCTGACGGCCGGGGGTCAATTGACCGACCGCGGATTGGCTGGTGGCCCATTGACCGACCGCCGATTGGCTGATGGCCGTCCATCTGAACCGGATGCTCCTACGCGCAAGACCAAGCGGCGCCTTGAGGCGGAAACCAGGCAGGCGTGCTCAAAAAGGCGCCGGGAACAGGAAAAGAAAAGGGCCGGCCTGGAAGCGGATATCGAGCGTTTTGAAGCGCATCAGAAAACGCTGGCTGCCCAGTTGGAAAATCCGGATACCTACACCACGCCCGGAAAGCCGATGGAGCTGAACCGCGAACTGACGCAGGTGGTGGAATCCCTGAAGATCCTGTATGCCGAGTGGGACAAGGTGGCCACTAATGAAGAATGTAGAATGGTTGATGGATGATGGTGAATAGATGATGGAAAATGAAGTCAATTATGCATGCAGCGTGGATCGTTAGACCATATGCTGCCGGTGACCGGGCGGCGGTGCGCCGAATTTGCTGCGACACGGCCGATGCCGGGCGGCCGGTAGAGGCGTTTTTCGATGATCGGGAATTGACCGCTGACCTGTTGATGAATTATTATACCGACTTCGAGCCCGAATCGGCCTGGGTGGCCGAGCAGGCCGCTGGGCCGGCCATTGCCGGCGAGGTAGCGGGCTACCTGACGGGCTGCCGCGACACCGGCCGGTTCAAGCGCCTCATGTTCTGGTATATTGTGCCGCGCGCATTATTCAAGGCATTATTGCGGGGAACCTGGTGGGCCGCTTCCACGCGGCGATTGATCCGTTGGAATCTGCCGATCTGGTGGCAGCCCTTGGGCCATCGGGCAAAATCGTTGTCCGGCTTTCCCGCCCATCTGCATATCAACTTGCGGCCGGGGATGCAGGGGCAGGGGATTGGCCGACAGCTCATGAATCAATTCCTGGCCCAGTTGCGCCTGGCCAATATTCCCGGCGTGCATTTGAGCGCGCGAGAGGATAATATTGCTGCCATTGCTTTTTTTGAAAAAAATGGTTTTACGCGCCTTGGCCGGCGGCCATTTATGCAACTTGGACCGGGAGTGGAAGATATCCGCTATTCGGCGATCATGGCGAAGTCGCTGTGATGATACAGGTGTTCGGTGTTCAGATTGAAATCCGGTAATTTTACTTAGTTAATCGTGTCGTAACATTTTGTGTTTTAATTGGTCGAGATCCCGGCCTCACAGAGGCGGGACGACAGAGGAAAACGTTTGTGTCGGCAACCTGATTCTTCCGGTTCCGAACACTGAACACCGCGCACATTGTAATTATATGCAGGCAATCATTATATCCGTGGGAGACGAGTTGACCCTGGGGCAGACGGTGGATACCAATAGCGCCTGGCTCAGCGCGCGCTTGGCGGAATTAGGCACCATGACCCGGGCGCACCTGACCGTGCCGGATGACCAGGCGGCTATTGTGCGGGCCGTGCGGCAGGCGTCCGAATTGGCCGAGTGGGTGGTGATTACCGGCGGGCTGGGGCCGACCAAGGATGACTTGACACGGCAAGCCCTGGCTGAGGTCCAGGGTGGGCCAATGGTTATGCATGCGCCATCGCTCGCAAAGATCGAGCAGTTTTTCAAAGACCGTGGCCGGGTGATGACCGAGAGCAACCGCGTGCAGTCCCTCGCTCCCGCCGGCGCCATGGTGCTCGATAATCCGCAGGGCACGGCTCCGGGGTTGCGGCTGGCGGTCGGACGCGCGCAGGTCTTTTCCATGCCCGGTGTTCCCCTTGAAATGAAAGCCATGTTTGAACAACACCTGGCACCCTTGATCGCCGCCCAGGCGGGACGAACTATTTTGACGCGCAAGATTAATACGTTAGGTATCGGTGAATCCATGGTGGGCGAAGCCCTGGGTGACCTGATGCGGCGGGATCGTAACCCGGTGGTCGGCACGACGGTTTCATCCGGCATCGTGTCCGTTCGAATCCGCAGTGATTTTCCGACGCGCGTGCAAGCCCAGGCTGAATTAGACCGCACGGCGAGTGCGGTTAAAGACAAACTGGGGACGGCCGTTTTCAGCGAAGGGGATGTATCGCTGGCGGTGGTCGTGGGCGAGTTGTTGCAGGCGCGGCATCGCACCGTGGCGACGGCCGAGAGCTGTACGGCGGGGCTGGTGGCGGCGATGCTGACGGAAGTGCCGCTCTCCAGCGCCTGGTTCCTGGGTGGATGGGTCGTGTATGCCAATCGTATGAAGACTGAAGCCTTGGGAGTTCCGTCCGAGCTTATTGCCCGGGAAGGCGCAGTCAGCGAACAGGTTGTGCGGCGCATGGCGGCTGAGGCATTGCAGCGATCCGCGGGCGATTATGCGTTGGCGCTGACCGGCGTGGCCGGCCCCGGGGGCGGTTCGCCGGAAAAACCGGTGGGCACGGTCTGGATCGGACTGGGCAAGAACATGGCCGGCCAGGTCCACGTGGCGGCGGAGCGGTTTTTATTATTTGGCGATCGGGCCATGGTGCGGGAACGTGCAGCGAAAACGGCGCTCAATATGTTAAGGCTGGAGCTGTTAAAGACGGATGATAGATGACGGACCCGTGAAGATTGACGACAGATGGCGGACGACAGATGGCGGACGACAGATGACAGACTGGAAAGCGGAAAGACAGATTGACGAAGGATAGGCAACAAACAACAAATCAGAGAAGACGGAACTCAAGAAAGGAATAATAATGAAAATATTGATGATTGGCTTTTGGTTAACCCTGTGGGCAAGCGCGGTGATGGCGGACTTGACGGTGGTTCAGAGCCTGGAAACCACGGCCATGCCCGCGGAGCCGGGCAAATCTTCCTCGATGACCATGAAAATGAAAGGGCAGAAAGCGCGCATTGATTTTACGGGAATGCCCATTTCTTCAATTATTGATTTGAAGTCCAAGAAATTGTTTTTCCTGGACCACAAACAGAAACAAGTCATGGTCATGCCGCTGGATCTCATGCAAAGCATGCTGGCCCCGTCGGCGCCGGGGGCGACTAACGCCCCGAACAAATCGGCCATTAAAAAAACCGGTAACGTTCAGACGATCAACGGATACGCCTGCGAAGAATATGCCGGATCAGCGAGCGCTGACATGACGATCCGATGCTGGATGGCCGACGTTCCGGAAGCCAGGGAGATGGAGCCTTTCCGGGCCTATGCGCAGGATGCCTTCAATGCAACAAGCTTTGGGGGCATGGCGGCCATGAAGGGTCTCGTGGTACGCTCCGATTCCACCGTGCTGACGAATGATAAACCGGTGACAAGCCGGACTGAGCTCAAAAGTCTTTCGAAAGCGCCGATTGACGACGGCGTGTTCAGTCTGCCCGCGGACTATACGGTGATGGGGATGCCTTCGCCTGCGGCGCCTTGACGGCGCGCGATTTCAAGGCGCGCGTGCAGCCGGCAGTTTGTTACGGGCCATTTGATCCATCCAGTAGAGCAGGATCGGTGCGGCCCAGAAGCGCGGCGGATGTGGCGTGGAAAAGGATATCCATAACGCGTGTCTTTACGCGGGTTGTTCCGGCAATTGGGGCTCCGTGCAACGCTTCCGTCTTATGGCGCCACGGAGTTTGTAATGGGCTCGATTGACAGGATTTCGGCCGGAGTGAAGGTCTTGAAGATGCCCGGCTCAATTTCCAGCTTGATGTCGCCGTTCGCAAACCGTTCCCGGACGATGCCTCGGAAAGTGTTCTCAGCGTTAATGCCGGTCCGTATAATCATGCTCGGCACGAACGGTATGGGCCGGAGTTTCAGTTTCTCATGCAGGATTATCGTTTGCTTGGGCTGAATATCTATTGTCCGGGTAAGATCAAAGTAGCCCGGTCGCGTGAACTGGAGCACCCGCTTTCCCCTGGGAACTAAGTCAATCGGCAGTTGCTCCGAGATCGAATTCTTTAATGGGCCCCGCGTGGTGCCCTGCAATTCGCCATCCAGGTAAACGTCAATTCCCGGCGGCTCGGTGGAAATCAGGATGGTGCCGCTGCTCCTCACCATGTTAAACTCCATAACGGATTCAGTGCCAATCACCACCGTGTTTGTGCGTACCTGTGGATCGAACCCGCGGGCTTCGGCGCGGACGGCGTACTTGCCGGCCGGCATGTCCGCGGAGAGCGGGGTCTCGGCCTTGTACTGGTCATTCAAATAAATACGCGCGCCCGGCGGCGTGGATAGCACGGTCAGTTTGCCGGGCAGGGGTGTCAACTTTGTTGTGATCGTGCGCTGGTCTCCGGCCTGCACGCTAAACTCGTTGCGGAATGGGGTGTGACCCGGCAACGCGAGCTCGATCACATGCTTGCCGCTGATTATGGCCGGCAGGTCCTGTGGCGTTTTGCCGATAACAGCGCCGTCGAGCGTAATCGCCGCGCCGGCCGGCGTGGTCTCTACGATGAGCCTGGCGGAATCCGATGCCAGGTTGATCTCGATTTTTTGCGGTCTCCGGTCCGCGACGTTAACGGTGATGACGCGGGGCATGTGGCCGTGAGCGCTGGCTGTGAGGCGATGTTGGCCTAACGCAACATCGTGCAGGCACAGCGGCGTTTTGCCCGCGCTAACGCCGTCCAGGTCAATGTCCGCCGCGGAAGGTTCTGACAGGATCAGGAGCAGGCCGGTCAGTGGTTCCAGTTTGAAATCCACGGACTGCCGCTCTCCCGGTTGGGTAACCACTGTTTTACGGGCGTCGCTCCAGCCGGACTTGTGCAGGATCAGCAAGTGCTCGCCGGCGGCCACATCCATGACGGTGGCCGGTGTCTGGCCAAGGTTGACGCCGTCACAGATCACGGTGGCATCCGCCGGAGTGGAGGTCACATACAGTTGGCCGCCGCGTAAAATTTCCTGATCCAGGCGGCAGGCCGGGACCATCAGGCCGGCAATCAGCGTGGCGGCCAGCAGGATTAAACTGGATTTTTTTACCGGCATGTTATTTCTTTTTCAGATGGCGTTCCACGTCAATCAATTTCTTGCGGGCATTCTGGTGTCGGCTGTCCGCGCGGTCCGGGATTTTTTCACACAACAGGCGCAACTGGAGCGCGGCCTCTTTCCAGTCTTTCAGGCGAATGGCGCGCTCGGCAAGAAACATGATGTCGTCACAGTTTGCCTGTATTTCGCGTTCGGCGTCCCCGCGCAGGGCCACGGCTGAGGCATAAAAATCGGGTTTAGGTTCAATCGTTTCCAGGTACCACTCGACTTCCTGCAAGGACCGGATGGCCTTGGCCAGGTTGTCGTTCTTGACATCGCGCTGATCATACAGGCTGCGTCCCAAAAGCGACGCGGCGCGTGCCAGATCCAAAAGCTTTTCCGGCGCCAACGCCAGCGCAGCCAACCCCAGCTCGTTCTGCCCGAATTCCTCGATGGCTTCCCGCACGGTCTTGAACGCCGGCGGTTCCAGGGTGTTCAGCACCTGGACCCGGTGGGTCTTTCGCCCGATGGTCACCGTCAGATCGGTTAGATCCCAGATATCTGCGGCCACGCCCTGGTAGAATTCCTTAAGCGCAAAGAAATCGGCCTGTTCGATGGTGTCAGCCAGGCTTTGCAGCAGGTCGGGGGCCACATGCCTGCGCTGTTGGCCGGCAACCTGGCGTTTGTTCTGCAGGTCGTTAATTTGGATGGAAAGCTCATTGTCTTCCAACTCCAGCACATATCGGAAGATATTCTTGGTGTCGGCTTGAACTTTCTCGTAGGAAATGGTCAGCGCTTGTGTGCGCGCTGTTTCAGCGGGCTTGGATTCGTTCGCGCCCCGAACACGCGGCGTCGTTTTGTATATCCATAGCAGGGCGACCAACGCTGCCAGCAGGATAAGCAGGGTCATCAGGGCCGCGCGTAATGGTTTGCGGACGGGTTCTTTCCCGTTGGGGGGGCGGCGGAATTCAATCTTGCCGTCAACCGGCTGGTCTTCGAGCGGCGCTTCGAACAGCTTGCGGGTGGTGACATCCGGGATACCGTCATAGACCACCTGGATGGTGGTGTCGCCCAGGACCAGGCGGTCGCCGATGTGCAGGCGCGCCTCGCGCATGGGGGCCTGGTTCAGCATCGTCTGGTTGGCGCTGCCGAGGTCCTCCGCCCACAGGCCGTCTTCCGACTTGAAAAAGAACCGGCAATGAAAGCGGGACATGATGGGATCTTTGAGCACTACATCATTGTTGGAGGAGCGTCCCAGCCGGATGCCGTGGAGCGGCACGGTGATCAACAGCCCCTTGTCCGGCCCTTCTTCCACAATCAGATGATGTTGAGGTTTGCCCATAAGACCTTTGCTCGACGACGCTCCGAATACCAGCAGATACAATATGCTATATCCGCCTGAATAATCAATCAAAAACGCGGACTGTGCTGGGCGGACTGTGCCGGTACCTGGCAGGACTGCGTCGTGTCCATGCTGAAACCAGCGGCGTCGCAGTCCCGATACCCGCCCGCGGCGTGATCGGGACGCCCTCCAATATCGCGAATTGGCATTCATGGAGGGACAGCCTGGCCGCCATAGCCCGGCAGTTGCCGGACGAAGGAGGGAGCTACCGCGAGGCCGCTCTTGACGGAGCCCTGCGGTACGTGGACAGGCCGCGGGTCTCGGCAATAAAGAGCGAGCTGATCCAGGATGCCGCCGCGGCGAGTAGGCATCCCAGCAGGATCAGGCGATAGGCGCTGGTGGGATATAAAATGGCCTGCGGAGTGACCACGGCCTGGTTGTGAAACGCGTCCATTACCACGCCGGCCAGGTTGGATGTGGCTGCCACGCACAAGTAACACAGGCAGTTAACCAGCCCCACCGAGGTGGCGGCGGCCTCCTCAGGGTTGACCTCTTTCATCGAACTGCAGAAAAGCGGGGAAACGGAAACGGCAATGGCCATGGCCATGTATCCCGTGGTCAATAATCCCGGTGTGCAGGAAGGAAGCGCCAATACCCATGCCATGAAAGCCGTTGTGCCCAGCATCAGGGTCGTGCCTCCAACGAGCAGGGGTTTGCGGCGATTGCCGACCAGGCGCGAGACGAATCCGGCCATCGAGGTTGCCAGCATACACACCAACAACATGATAAACAGGATGGAAGCGGCGCGGGCTGAGCTGGCCCCGCAGGCGTCCGACAACATTTTTTTGCCAATGGAAGCCTGGAAAAGAAAATAAATCGAAAAGTTAACGGCGCTGGCAAAGATGATTGGCCAGCTTTGTTTGTTGCAGATAATTGCTCTGAGAAACAGGCGCGAGGGAGTTCGCGGCCCGCTATCGGCGCGCCGGTTTTTTTTAAAAATCCAGTAATTACCCAGCAAAACAATGGCGCTGAGCAGGCCGATGCCCATGAGCGCGTGGCGCCAGCCAAACCAATTAACAGCCCGTTCCAGCGGCAGGGTGGCGACCAGTCCGCCAGCATACCCGAAAAAGAGGGCCACGCTCAGCCACATGGCAAAATGGCGGCGATCAAACAGGGTGTCGATTTCCTTGATCAGGCTGATAAACATAAAGCTGGCGCCGAATGCCACCAGCCCGCGGGTGACGTAAAGCAGGGACAGGGAGCGTGCAAGCGGAAACACTACGGCGCCGACAGTCATCAACAAGCCGCCGATCAGCAACATGCGGAAGCCGCCGAAGCGATCGGCCAGTATGCCCGCAAAAATCTGCCAGAAACCGTAGATATACAGGAACAGTGCGCCCATCGCGGTAATGGCCACAGCCGAGGCATTCAAATCCACCTGGAGTTCATTGAAAATCGTGCCGGGCACGGCCACGCGCTGGAAGTAGGAGAAGAAATAAAGCGCAATCATGCCAAACAGCATGATCAATTCGCGGCGTTTCTGCCGGGCTTGCTGGAAGATCAGGGTTGTAATCATAGCAAAAACGCATTATGGCCTGCCGGAAGGTAAGCGCAAGATTATTTCTGAACGGGGGAAGGCAAAGCCCGGTGCGGAAGATTATGGCCCGGCATGAGCAAGTCCCGATCAATCGGGATGCGTCGAATGGAGGCGGGGGGATTCGAACCCCCGTCCGAGTAAGCGTCACTCCTGCATCTACGCGCGTGTCCGGTCATTAAGGTCTCGCTGTGTTCGCGGAAGATCGGCATTCCATGCGCCCGCAGCCAGCGTCCTGTTTGTTTCGCCGCCGGGCCCGTTCGCGCGACCCGTCAACTAACCCGCTGTCGTCGCCTTATCTGCTTAGCGGATCGTCAGCAGTAAGACGTCGCGGAGCAATTAAGCCGCGAGGGCCAATTCTGTATTGGCTTTTATGGTTTTTTTCCCGGATATTTTACGAGGCCAACCGGGGTCCTCGGCGCGCCACAGGAGCTTCAACCAACCCGTCGAAACCTGTCGCCCCCTGTATCTTGGTGCCATATAAATTCCAAAATCCAAATTCCAATGAAATGTAAACAATGAAGACAGAAACAAGCATAAAGAAAATCAGGATTTATTTTGTTGTTATTGGAATTTATTAGGTTGCATCCCAAAACCGCGTCATGCGTTCCTTGCCCCGTTGCGCTGGTCGATCGTTTGCATGACTTTTGCCATGCAGTCCGGGCATAGCCCGTGGGTAAAGGTCAGCAGGGAGTTGTCGCTGATATATGCTTCCATCTGTTTCCACTGGTTATCATTTACGCGAACCTTGTTGCAGTTGGAACAAACGGAAATCATCGAATTCAAAACCCGTTTCTGCTGGAGATAGGTGTTGCCGATGGCCACAATGGCCGCCACCAGTACGGCGGCCGTTAACACACATCCCCGGAAAATATTTACCTCCTGTGGCTCTGTGTTGAAAAGCAAGGCGGGCATATCCCTTATCTCATTGAACCAGACCAGCAGGATCAGCATGATAAAAGTCAAAAACTGCCAGAAACCGATATAAGCAAAGGGATCTTTGGGCAGATTAATCGGCTTACCCCTCGGTGGTTGTGTGCTCATATAAAAACACCTTGTTAATCGAACCGTTTCCCGCATGCGGCACGTTAAATAAACCGAGGATAATCTTGACCCAACCCGCCCTTAATAACGTTAAGAATATAAAAGAAAGAACGTTCCCTTGTCAAGTATTATTATGAATTTGGATTAGAGCATTATGCGGCGGGCAAAACAGGGCTGTGTCAAGAACGGTCTCGCAGAAGATCCCTCCTTCGTCCGGCAACTGCCGGACTATGGCGAGCAGGCTGCCCCTCTATGTGAATGCCGATTTTTTCGCGATATTGAAGGGCTGTCGATGACGCCGCGGGCGGGTATCGGGGCTGCGACGCCGCTGGTTCCGACATGGATGACACAGCTGTGCGGGCAAAGAAATTCGATGGGCGTCCCATTGCTTTGTAATGGCGGTTGTGTTAAATTACTTACTACGCACGCAATCCAAGTCTTCGATCGTAACGTCATAATATAGGAGGATCCAGATCATGGCAGGCAAATTCCGGTTTTCATTCGGCCCATGGAACATTCACGAAGGCGCCGATCCGTTCGGTCCCGTGGTGCGCCGGAGCATCGCTTTCAATCGTAAGCTGGCGCTTTATAAAAAACTGGGATTCGACGGCGTTCAATTCCATGACGACGATGCGGTGCCGGACATGAACAGCCTTAGTCCGGAACAAATCGTTAGAAAGGCCTCAGCCCTCAAGCGTCAGCTTGACGCGCAAGGGCTGCAGGCTGAGTTCGTTGCGCCCCGCCTTTGGGAAGATCCGCGCACTGTGGACGGCGGCTATACGTCCAACGATCCCAAATGCCGGGCCTACGCCCTGGAGCGCAGCAAGCGCTGTGTGGATATTGCTAACGCGTTGGGCACCGATCTTGTGGTCTTGTGGCTGGCCCGCGAGGGAACCTATATCCGCGAGGCCAAGGATAGCGTCTGGGCCACCGACAGAATTCTCGATGCCCTGAATGTCATGCTGGCGCACGACCGGAACATCCGCATCGCCATCGAGCCGAAACCCAATGAGCCCATGGATCACACCTATATTCCCACGACGGGCCATGCCCTGGCCCTGGGATTCCGTTCCATGGACCCCGCGCGGGTTGGCATAAATATCGAGAGCGCGCACGCCATCCTGGCCGGGCTTGACCCCTCGGATGAAATGGGTTTTGCCCTGTCCTTTGACAAACTCTGGACCGTGCACCTCAACGACCAGAACGGGCTCAAGTTCGATCAGGACAAAACCTTCGGTGCGGTGGATTTGCGCCGGGCGTTCAATCAGGTGCGGATCCTGGATACGCATGATTACGGTCAAAACGGCGAGCTCGTTGGTTTGGATGTCAAGGCCATGCGGACCCAAAAGGATGACGCGGCAACCCGCCACCTCAGCAACAGCCGGACAATTTTTCTGCGTTTGCTGGAGATTTCACGCGGCTTAAGCCAGGCCAAGCTCAAGGCCATGACTGTTGCGCGCGACTACGAGGCGCTCGAGCTCTATATCGTCAAGCGCCTGCTGGGAAAGTAAAGCTTCCCGCGGCGCGTGTCCTGGTGAAACCGGGAATCGCATGAACTTGACTTTGTAATTGACTTTACTCGCGCCGACAGCTATCAACCTCGATAAATCGCAATAAATCAGGTATTGGGGAGAGAAGGGATTATGACACAGCATGCCAGCTTGAAATCAGTCAATAAAATTACGGCCAGGCGCAATGTAATAAAACGCTTTGAGCGGATTGATATTCTCCGTGCGAGTGGCAAATGGAAAGAGGGAGACCGCGGCCTTGGACTCCCCAAAACAAAACCGCAAGTCTAACAACCATCCGCGCCTGCATAAGTACCTGGCTTCCTGCGGATTGGGCTCGCGGCGCGCCTGTGAAAAGCTGATTGCCGAGGGGCGCGTCTCCGTGGATGGCATAGTCGTCCGGGAGCAGGGCGTTTGCATCGATCCGGCGTGCCAGGCTGTGTGCCTTGATCGGCGCCCGGTCGTGGCGCAGGCGAAAATCTTCCTTGTGCTGAACAAGCCGCGCGGTTTTTTATGCACCTCGCGCGATCCGCAGGGGCGTCAAACGTTTTTGTCCTTATTGCCTCCCTTGCAAGCGCGCGTATTTACGGTAGGGCGCCTTGACTGGGACAGCGAGGGACTTCTTCTGGTGACCAACGATGGCGACCTGGCGCATTCCCTGATGCATCCCCGGCACGGCGTGGAAAAAATTTACCGGGTTTGGACGGCGGCATGCCTGACCACTGAGCAGGAACAGCGCCTGCGCATGGGCATTACCTCCCAGGGCGAGAGGCTCCACCTGAACGATATTAAGCCGGTGGATACCCGGGACGCAAAAGCCGTGTATGAGATCCGGCTGGTGGCGGGACGCAACCGGCATATCCGCCGGATGTTTGAGGCGCTTGGCATTACCATCCTCCGTCTTCAGCGGGTGGCCATCGGCCCGCTGGCCCTCGATGGCCTGCGTGTGGGCGTTTGGCGGCATTTAAAAGATGAAGAAGTTCGGGCATTGCGACAATATGCGATTAAACCGCTCCAGTATTGATCCGCATTAATCGGGGCTGTAATATTGACCGCGGTCATTTAACCAGGAGGTAACCGATGAAACAATGGCTTGTGATGACGATTATCATTGTCGGCCTGTGCCTGAGCGGCAGAGCGGAAGCCGCGGCCTTAACCCGGGTTAAGGTGTTGAAGAGCAACTGTAACTTGCGGGCCAAGGCGCTCGTCACTTCCGAGGTGGTCGGCCAGGTATCGGAAAACGACATCCTGATGGCCAAGACAATGGATAATGAATGGGTTGAGGTCGTGGCGCCCACCAACATAAATTTCTGGGTGCTGGGGGATTACGTCAAGGATGGGATAATTAACTGCTCTAAAAAAGTTAATGTGCGTGCCGGGGCCGGCATCAATTTCAACATCGTGGGGCAATTGTCCCAGGGTGAAAAAGTGGATGTACGCGGAACCCATGCCGAGTGGGTGAAAATTGCCCCGCCCCCGGCCTGTTCCCTGTGGATTTCCCGGTTGCTGGTCAGTGAGGTTCCTCTGACATATGTTGAACCGGCTAAAATTGAACCGGCTCAAGTGGAACCGGTAAAAGAGGAGCCAATTAAACCGGTGCCGCCTTCGGTGCCGGCGATTGTGGTGGTGCCGTCGTCGAAGCCGGAACCGGAAATCAAGCAGCCGGCTCCGTCGCCTCAGCCTGCCGTCGAGCCGATTGTCCCGATGCCGGCTAAGGACGCCGTGTTCTTCATGCCGTCAGGGCTCGATCTGGTTGCAGACAAAGGGCAAGGGAAGTGGCGGGATGTGGAAGGCATTCTGCGTCCTAAAGACTTCATCTTCCGGGCGCCAAGCGATTTCCGCCTGGTAAACGGTGACAGCGGCAAAAGAAATTCTGCAACGATCTGCTTTGTCAAAGGCAACCATGCCCAGCTGGAGGCGTTGATTTACCGGCATCTGATCATCAGCGGCCGCGAATACTGGGTCAAGCGCCAGAAATATCCCGTCATTATCCCCGAGCGGATTATGATGAAATGACGCAATTACTGCGGTTCTCCCGTCTTCGCCAAGAAGCCCTGTGGCTGCCACAGGGAAGATGCTTTGTCGCCAAAGTGGCTATGGAATAACAGGATGGCGTTGCTGGCTTCGCAGGGTTCCGCAAAGATGCCCCGCCATGGTCGCGCTTCGCGCATCGGGACCACGGGGTACTTCACTTTTCAGCAGTTCAGCGCTCGCGGGTACGGCGGATGTAATCGCCTATCGCGGTAACCGTGTCGATCCAGATGCCGTTGGCCGGGTCCCGGCAATAGGCGCAAATGGCCTCAAGTGTCGCGACCTTGGTCATCTGTTTGCGGGGATCCGTGCCGATGTCGTGGCCTGCCAGCACCAGCCAGGTTCCGCTTTTGGCTGCCTCCAGGATCTGCGGCCGGACCTGATCGAAATCCAGCCCGTCGAGTTCTATGCCGGCGACTTGGGCCAGGTCGCAGCGGTCGGGGGCGTTGAAGTATTCGTCGCGCCAGCCGCGGCCCGTGCGGTAATGGCGGGCGATCAGCGGCACATAGCTCTGGAGCCGTTCGCCGCAGCCGACAAACTTCTGCCCGCAGGGATAGGCAAAACTCACCGGCCGGATGTCGACGAGCTGCTCGATTTGAGCGTTGGACTCCACAAGTTCCGCTTCCAATTGCGCCAGCGTCATTTTTTCCAGGCTCTTTTTCGGGTCAGTCACGAACCCGAAGTTGCCCGTGCAAGCGTGCGAGAGTGTGTGGCCGCCGGCCTCGTGGCCCGAGGCCACGGCGCGGCGCCAGGCATCGGGTAGTTTCCTGATCGCCGCCGGCACTACATAGAACGTGGCATGCACCCCGAACCGGTCAAAGAGCGGCACGCCTGCTTCGACCTGGCTTGGCCGGGCATCATCGAAGGTCAGGCTCAGGGCGCCACGCGCGCCGACCGGCCATTTGAAAGCGGTATTCATAACAGGGCATACGGCTGGAGACATAGATACCTCTCTATTCTAATTGTTGACTCCGAACTGATTGTGCGAAATAGCTGTTCAGGCTTGTTGTATTGACCGAACGGGGCTCATCTGGCGCGGGTATTCCCGTTGCCGGCATGTGTTGGCGGGCTGCTTTTTAGGTAGTGTCTTGAATGGCGCTTTTCCTATCGCTTTGGCGGTCCGGACATTTCCTTCTCTTCTTTGATCATCTGCTTTAGGCGGAATGATAGATATGTGATTTTGTCTTCTCTGTTGGATTCCAATATGCTCAGCCAGTATCGGGCGTTGTGCGACTCCATTGCCGGAATGTCCTGGACGATTTCAAGAGAACCTCGCAAAAGGGACAGAAAGACGACATTGGTCAACACAGACCAGAGAAACAGAATTGAAAGAACCAGAAGTGCTGCTCGCGACCTCGTCATCAATAAGCAAAGTATCCCCGTGACGATTAGCCCGATCCCGAGAGCGACGGAAAGCACAAAATCCGGGCGCAGAATTTCGCCGGTCTTTGGAAACATGATCGACCAGATAATGCCACAGCCAACCACTGCACAGCCAAAGATTGTCCTGATACTTCTCGTTGCGTTCATGGATGTCTCCTCCTTGTCCTGCTAAGCACTTGTTTTTCCAACTGCGCATAGCGTCTCAACAATGCCGTGCAGAGGCGATGTGCGGCCAAGTCGGGTTCAGCCGCCGGTGTAAAGAAGTCCGCTGTCCGGATAACTTTGGCGAACGGTATAAACCTTTTAGCGCGCGCGCAGTGCCAGCCATGCAAGGCCCGGTATGCGGCGCCCAGCGACGCCGAGTTCGGCTGGCTGGACACATAGACCCTCGTTCCGAACACGTTTGCCATGACCTGCAACAAGCTTTTGTTCACCGAAGCGCCGCCGGTGGCCAGAATTTTTTGCGGCATGAGCCCAATGTTGTTTCCGTGGAGCCGCATGGAAAGATATTGTCCTTCCACCACGGCGCGAACATTCTGTTCCGGTGTAAACCGTTCCGGGCGGCCATCCGGGCCAAACCGGTAAATTTCCGGCTTGAGCACCGTCGGCGTGATTTCCGGTTCCTTGAAATAGAACCCGATCCGTCCGCCGTTACCCGCCGGCGTCCGTGCCAGGGCGGCATCGAATGTCTTCCATGATCCCCGGGCAAATTCATTGCGCACCGCTTCGCGCGTAAGCGAGCCGTTTTTGTAACAGATGAGCGCCATGTAGCCTTGCGGGTTGATCGGGTTCCCGAAAATGTGACCCTCCGCTGCGGATGGTTTCGGCGCGGAAAGCGCGCCGAAAACCGTATCGCTCGTGCCCAGGCTGATGGCGATGTCGCCGGAGCGCGCCAAGCCCAGCGCGGCCAGGCTGTTGGGATTGTCCCCGGAAAATGCGATGACTTTGGCCTCAGGCGCAAATCCGTAGCGCTCGGCAAAATAGCGGCTAAGATGACCGATGGCTTTGTGCGATGGCACGATCGGCCCCAGCCGTTTCTCCAAGCCCGGCGCCGTGCACCGGAGCGCGGCTGGGTCCCAGCGGCGGGTGCGGATGTTCATCAGATTCATGCCGGCGCCGTCGCCCGGCTCGATGGACGCATAATCGCCGATTAACAGCGAGGCCGTGAACGAACTGACCAAGGCAATATGATCCGTGGCCGCGTACGCTTCCGGGTGGCGCTGGTAAATTTTGGCGATCTGGTTGCCCGTGAAGCGTTCATAGGAACGCGAACCAGTCAGCTCCGCCACGGCCTGCGCTCCGCCGAGGACGGCGTCCCGTTCCCGGCATTGTATTCCGGTGCTGGAATCCATCCAGACCGGCGCGGCGTCGAATGCAAACACATTCCGAAGTTGATCGTGCAGGCCAAGCCGGGCATCGAGCGTTCTCAGTCGCGTCCGCGCATTGCGGCGCAGATACACGCTGCCATGCTGCTGGCCGGAGCCGGAAAGGGCGGCGACCCTGGCCAGCGGCAATTTTTCCGTTTGCATGCGCGCCAGGAGCAGGTCCAGCGCCGCCACCCACATAAGCGGCGGCGCCGTGACGGTGAGCCCATCGGCATGGCGATGCACGCCGCCGGTGGTCTTGAATTCCGGCAAGTCCGCGTCAAATTGAAGGGCCATTTCGGCAACAACCCGGCCGGTGACATCAATTAACGTGGCTTTGAGCCCCTGTGTGCTGAGATCCAGGCCCAGAAACAGGGCTGATGCGGTAATATCACGTTTAGTAATCACTTGGTGTTTGATGGCGATTGTGCCTTCCAGGAAAAACTATGAGTGAAAAACATCCATGGTAACAAGGATTCGCCATTCCAAATTCAAGGTTAAATAAAAACGGCGAAAAACACAACCGTGAATTGGGAATTGGGAATCCGCCCGCCTGCAATGCTACCCAGCCCGCAGTCGCTGCGCGCCAGCGTTGCGGGTGCGTAGCATCGCGGGCAGGGATCTTTGAACCAAATCAAATGTTTTTATGGCATCGTGTGCGCATATTTGCTATGGTTTAGCGCAAATAACTGAAAGGGAGCATGATTATGATGCTAGGCAAGAACATTCGCTTGGAACGTATTATCAACCGGAAGACGGGCAAAACCGTCATCGTGCCCATGGATCACGGCGTTACTGTGGGGCCCATTGGCGGGTTGATTGATATGAAAAAGGCCGTGGATAACGTCGTCAACGGCGGCGCCAATGCCATTATCGTGCACAAGGGCATCGTCAAGGTTGGCCACCGGCAGGCGGGCAAGGATATCGGGCTGGTCATCCACTTGTCGGCCAGTACGAGCATGTCGCCGGACCCCACCGGCAAGGTGCTGGTCTGCACGGTGGAAGAGGCCCTGCAAATCGGGGCCGATGGCGTTTCCATCCATGTCAACCTCGGTGCGCCGACGGACGATATCATGCTCGATCATTTTGGGCAGGTCAGCCGCAAGTGCATGCAATGGGGCATGCCCCTGGTGGCCATGATGTATACACGCGGCGATAAGATCAAGAGCGAATACGACGTCACGTATGTCAAGCACGCGGCGCGGGTTGGCGCCGAGCTGGGCGCCGATATCGTGAAAGTGAATTACACCGGCAGCCCGCAATCCTTCGCGCAGGTTACGAGCGGCTGCCCGGTGCCGGTTGTGATTGCCGGTGGCGAGAAGCTGGAATCGGACGATGATATTCTGAACATGGTGGAAGGCGCCATCAAGGCCGGCGCTGCGGGTGTTTCCATCGGCCGCAATGTCTTTCAGCACGCCGATCCCTCCCGGATGGTGGCCGCGATTTCCATGGTTGTGCATGAGGGCGCGACCGCGCGCGCAGCCGCGCGCACGTTGAAGGGGAAACAATGAAACAGGTGTGGGTGCAGATTAAGCCCTGGGATAAGGACCTCGCCGTGGCGGCCATCGAAAGCGGCGCGGATGCCGTCTTTGTGGACAAGGGATGTTCCGGCAAGGTAAAAGAACTTGGCCGCATTATGACGGTGGCCGAGGATGGCGATATTGTTGTCGGCAAGGATGTTATCGTCATTGAAATCCGCTCAAAGGGCGACGAGAATCTGGCGGCCAGGGCCGACCGGAAAGCCATTATTCTGCTGCGCCTTCCCGACTGGGCCATCATCCCGCTTGAAAATATCCTGGCCCAGCGCGACCGGATTATGGCGGAAGTGAAAAATTCGGAAGAAGCGCGCACCATGATCGGCATCCTGGAAAAAGGAGTTGACGGCGTGGTTGTGGTCAGCCGCGATCCAAATGAGGTCAGGAAAATTATCGGGCTGGTCCATGGCCTTTCGCCGAAAATTGAACTTAAAACGGCAATTGTGAAAAAGATTGAACCGAGCGGGATGGGGGACAGGATTTGCATTGACACCTGCTCCGCCATGACCATTGGCGAGGGCATGCTGATCGGCAACGCCAGCAGCGCCTTTTTCCTGGTGCACTCGGAAAGTCTGGAAAATCAGTATGTGGCGGCGCGCCCCTTCCGGGTTAACGCCAGCGCGTTGCATGCCTATATTTTATTGCCGGAAAACAAGACGGCTTATTTATCCGACCTGCGGACGGGCACGCCGGTTTTGATCGTTAATTCCAAAGGCGAAACGAAAACGGCACAAACCGGCCGGTGCAAAATTGAAACCCGTCCGATGATCCTGATAACCGCCGAAGTTGATGGGAAGCCAATATCGGTTTATCTCCAGAATGCCGAGACCATCAATCTTGTGCGTCCCGATGGCCGGCCTGTTTCGGTGGCCAAGCTCAAGGAAGGCGATCAGATCCTGGCGCATCTTGAGGCCGGCGGACGGCATTTCGGCATGAAGATTGCGGAAACTCTCGTGGAGCGCTGAAGCAGTGGGCTGAAGGCTGTGGATTTCAGGAAGAAGAGGGCCACACCAGCCGCATGTTCCACGGTCGACAGTGCAAGGTCTACGGTCTGTCGGCATCCTGCTTGCGTGCCAGTTTGAAAAAATCCTGCAAGATCGACCGGCATTCCTCTTCCAATACGCCGCGTATGATTTCCTCGGCATGCAATGTGCCAGTGCTCTGCGGGTCGCTCACCCCGAACACTACCTTGGGTATCCTGGCCAGGGTAATGGCGCCTGCACACATGGGGCAGGGCTCTTTGGTGACATAGAGGGCGCATTCGGTCAGGCGCCAGTCGCCGATTGCGTTTGCGGCCTGGGTGATGGCGATCATTTCGGCATGGGCGGTCGGGTCCTTCAGCATTTCCACCTGGTTGTGCGCGCGACCGATGACGGCCTGAGCGCGGACTATGACCGCGCCGATCGGCACCTCGCTGGCTTCGGCCGCCAGCGCCGCCTGTTGAAGGGCTTGCCGCATGAAAAACTCGTCTTGACGGAAATCCGACATGGCCTTAATTTACGGGGGCAGTAAGGTTGATGGCAATCTTTATTTTCAGGATGAATGTCGATATGAAATCTACCGGCAAATCGTTGAAGAGCGCGTTGGACCTGGCCATGGAACGTCTGGAAAAGCGTGATGGCGCGATGGCCAGATTGACCGATGCGCAAAAAACGGCTCTGGCCGAGGTTGATCGCAAAACAAAGGCCAAACAGGCGGAGTTGGAAATCCTGGGAAGCGATCGGCTGGCCAAAGCTGGTGAGGATCCGGAAAAAATCGAGCTGATCAAAACCGAACAGCGCGCGGAAATCGAAAAAATCAAGGTCCGCGCGGAGGAAGAAAAAGAACGCATTCGGAAAGGAGCGGCATCATGAACATTGGCTGGCCGGAGATATTATTAATTTTGCTGGTCGTCCTGTTGTTGTTCGGCGCCAAACGCCTGCCGGACCTGGCGCGCTCGCTGGGCAAAAGCTTGCGCGAGTTTAAAAAGGGCCGCGAGGAAGGCGATGCATCCGATGAAAAGAAACCGCCCTCTTCCCCCTCCGCTTGAACCAATCGGCGGCGGAACCGTTACTCCCGTGAGATCGCGGAAAACGATGGCGAGTCAAACGGTCTGGCAAGGTCTGGCGACCTTGGGGTCTTTGGGTTTTACGCTGGTTGGATGCACCTTCCTGGGGCTTTTCGCCGGCTATTACCTGGATCGCTGGCTGAACACGAGACCCTGGCTGACCATCCTGCTCCTGCTTTTCGGCATTGCCGCCGGCTTCCTCAATATCTTTGTTTCTGCGTCCCGCGCGCATACCCCGCGGCGCTCAGCCAAGGATACATTGAAGTTTGACGTGGATCGGAATCAATAGCGCGTCTGCTTGCGGCCCATCAAGGATGCTTTAAGAAACACCCGCGCCAGCGCCTTCGCGCAGGATGAACCCGCCGCCGCTATGCCAGCGTCCCCCGGCTTTGACATGTGCCACCAAAATGCGCTGCAGTGAAGTGGTTTGCGGCGCATCGTCAATGTTCTCGTAAGATCGGCCGAAGACCCGCTCGTATGTTTGCTTGTCATTGGCGCGGGGAACGGGATGGAGATAAAAATTGCGCTGGAACTGCAGGATGTTAGATGACTCTGGAAGATAGCGGTCAAACTGGTTGTCCATGAGCCAGGATACGCAAGTGAACGCGCAAAAGTTAACTTCCGGATAATGAACGGGGAAAAAGGCCCGCGACCTGCGCAGCGAATCTATGCAAGCCTCATGTGTTAGCGGGCCGGTGGCGGGAATGTGGACTTCCAGTATTGGGCTTTGCTGGGTAAGCACTTCGTCCCATTCGGCGGTCGGCAAAGTGACGATTTTGGGTTGCGCGACGCCGGAGTGCGAAATCGAATTGCCGTTGACTTCGGTCGGGGTGGTGCTCCAGCGGCTTGTCCAGCATTGCGCACCGGCTGTGATCTGATTGGCGCCATCAAACTGGCCATCCGGCCGGAACTGCATGCCGTCCCCAGCCAGCATTAACACGCTTGGATCGCGGCGCCGCCGATACACATGAAAATCATACGGGAATTTTCCGGGGCAATATTGCAGGCGTCCCAATTTGACCAATGCGCCCGAAAGGTAACCGTAAACCCATCTGAGAATCGTGTTGCTGAGTCCCCACACGCCGGATTGACCGTGATAGTGCTCCATCCACAGGGCAAAATCAGCCGCCGTGTCATATGTAATGGCCGGATCAATGCCGCGCTGACGATGCAGCCGCTCAAGATGCGGCAAGCCGGCCAGGCAGATAAACGCATAAAACATGGCCTCGTCCGGCCCCAGCGTCGTCGGCATGGGCGGCCAGGTTTTGAGAGCAGCCGGATCAAACCGGGTCTGATATAGCAGGTGACAGCAATGCCAGGCCAAGCGCTGGAGCGCCGGATGTTGCGCGAAAAAAGGCCGCGCTTGCCGGAAGGCCGTATTGATCGTTTCCGGCATTTTCAGTTTTGCCAGAGCTTCGTCCATCCAGCGCGGCTGGAAAAAATATAGTTCATTCAAGCGAAAAGATGGTTGGGAATCAGGCCAGGTATTGGCCCATATCGCGCCCTGTTCAGGAATGCCCGCGGCTTTGATCACGGCGGCAAAATTTAGTGACTGATCCATGGTGGTATCATGACTTAACCGAAGTACTATGTCAACCTGCGGCGTCGCAGGCGCTCCGCCCTCCAAAATCACGGAAGAACAGGCATTTCTGGAGGGTCGAGCTCCCGCGAGACCGTTCTTGATCGCGGAAAAATCAGCATACATGAAGGGGCAAACGTCCTCTGCAGGCCGTTCTGTTCTGAGCTTGACCTGCATGCATTGAGCCGCTAAGTTCCATCCAATTAATCGCGTCGGATTTTCCGATGCCGATCAGGGGTGCCGCATTCAGAATCAAACTGATTGCCGGCTATCCAAGGAGATTTGAGGAATGGCTCTCGCAGATATAGTGGCCGGTCTTTTAATCGGCGGCGTATTGGGCGTTGTCAATGCGCTGGTGTTGCAGGTTGGCGTGCGTTTCTCCGTTCAATGCGGCCGGAACGAACAGCGTGTCCGGGCGACGTTGGCCATAGTGGGCAGTTACGCGATCCGTTATGCCCTGATTGCCGTCGCCATCTATGCCATCCTTAAGAAAGGCAACATGACGGTGGCGATTACGACTCTGGGTGTATTGGGAGTGATGACGATCGTATTGGCGCTGATTCAGCGCAGGCGGGATCCGGCGGGGGGAAGGGGCTGAAGATGAGCCTGGTCCTGATTGCCATCGGCCTCTTGATGGCAAGCGCTTTGGCCGCTTTGCTGCTGTCACGCGACCCGCGCTTGGCCACCATCTGCGGCGTTGGCGGCGCGATGCTGGCCGGGCTGGCGGGCTTAATCCCCAGCCTCCGGATTCTGCTGGCCGGCGACAACGAATCATTCGTCCTTGCCTGGTGCATGCCGGGCGGTTCTTTCCATATCGGCCTCGATGCAGTTTCCGCCGTGTTCCTGATTCCGATTTTCCTGCTCACGGCCCTGGCTGCCCTCTATGGAGGGACGTACCTGAAGCCGTTCTGGGGCAAACGGGCCATTGGGTTTTCCTGGTTCTGCTTTAACCTGCTGACGGCCTGCCTCATTTTGGTTGTGGTGGCGCGTAATGGGCTCCTCTTCCTTATGGCTTGGGAAGGGATGTCGCTGGCGTCGTTTTTCCTGGTCGTTTTTGAAAACGATAAAAAAGACGCGCGCGAAGCCGGGTGGCTGTACTTGGTGGCGACCCATTTGGGAACGGCCTTCCTGTTGATTTTCTTTGCCCTGCTGGCACGCGAAGCCCAATCGCTTGATTTCGACCGCATCGGCGCACTGGCCCCGGGCATCGCCAATGCCGCCTTCCTGCTGGCGGTGATCGGGTTTGGCACGAAAGCCGGCTTCCTTCCGCTCCACGTCTGGCTGCCTGAGGCGCATCCGGCGGCGCCCAGCCATGTGTCGGCGGTGCTTTCCGGGGTCATGATCAAGACCGGTATTTACGGCCTGGTGCGTACGCTGATCCTGCTGGGGCATCCGCCCGCCTGGTGGGGCTGGACACTCGTTGGGATCGGGCTCTCTTCCGGTATTTTGGGCGTAGTCTATGCCCTGGCCCAGCACGATTTAAAGCGTTTGCTGGCCTATCACAGCGTCGAAAATATCGGCATTATCGCGCTGGGCCTTGGACTCGGCGCTCTCGGACTTAGCACTGGTCATCCGCTAGTGGCCCAGCTTGGATTTGCCGGTGCGCTCCTGCACGTGGTTAATCACGCGCTGTTCAAGGGATTGCTTTTTCTCGGCGCAGGCGCCGTAGCCCATGGCACGGGCACGCGCGACATGGATCGGCTCGGCGGCTTGGCCAAAACCATGCCATGGACGGCCTTGACGTTTGTTATCGGAGCGGCGGCCATTGCCGGGTTGCCGCCGCTCAACGGGTTCGTCAGTGAATTCCTGATGTATTATGGGGCCTTGCTCGCCTGTCTGCCGGGTGGCATGACGAATCCCTTGCCGGCGGTCGGCGTAGTGACCGGCCTGGCCCTGATCGGGGGACTGGCCGCCGCCTGTTTTGCAAAGGCATTCGGTATTGTGTTCCTTGGCGAACCGCGCACGGATGCGGCGCGCTCGGCCCATGAGTGCGGTTTATCCATGCGTCTGCCGATGATTATCCTGGCCGCCGCCTGCATCCTGATCGGGTTCGGCGCGCCATGGGCAGTGGCGGCATTGAAACCGGCGATTGCCGGCCTGACCAGTGTGCCGGCCGCGCAGATATTCGGCGGTGCTGAGCGTCCCATGCTGTTGCTTATGGAATTAATAATTGGTTTTGCGGCGGTCGCCGGCGTGGCGGTCCTGCTTGGGGTGCTGCAAAAGCGGCTTTTGAAAAACCGGTCGGTGCGCCAGGCACCGACCTGGGATTGCGGGTATGCCGCGCCTACGCCGCGCATGCAATATACGGCTTCCTCTTTCGCGCTGTGGTTCGTGGATGCGTTTCGCTGGATCCTGCGAACGGAGCGCCGCCGTTCGCTGCCGAAAGGTTATTTTCCCGATGCCGCATTCATGGCCACGGAAACGCCGGATGGTTTCCGGGAACTCGTCTTCCGGCCCGTATTCACGCAAATTCGCTGGGCGCTGGCCTCCCTGCGCTGGATTCAGCACGGGCGCCTGCAGCTGTACATTTTATATATCGCGGCCACGCTGGTGGCCTTGTTGATCTGGTATGCGAGTTGTTTATGAACTTGATCTCCTGTCTACACATGGCGGTTGCATTGATCCTGGCGCCCCTCATGCTGGGGGTAATCAACCGCACCAAGGCGCGCGTCGCCGGGCGTAATGGCGCTCCGCTCCTCCAGTTGTATTTCGATCTCGGGAAACTCCTGCGCAAGGGCGCCGTGTATAGCCGCACGACGACCTGGGTCTTTCGGGCCGGGCCGCTGATCGGCTTGGCGGCCGTGTTGGGCGCGCTCCTGGTAACCCCCTTCGGCAAATCCGGCGCCGTATTGGCGTTTGACGGGGACTTGGTGCTGTTCGCGTATTGGCTCGGGCTCATGCGCTTTGTGACGGTGCTCGCGGCGCTGGATACGGGATCGAGCTTTGAGGGCATGGGCGCCAGCCGCGAGGTGTTTTTTTCAGCGCTGGCGGAGCCCGCTTTCCTGCTGGGCCTGGTGGGCCTGGCGCGCGCCACGGATGCCATCTCGCTCTCGACAATTCTCCCGTCCATTTCGGCCGCGACCTGGCTTGCGGCGGGACCGGCGCTGGCGCTTATCGCCACGGCGTGGCTTGTGATCCTGCTGGCGGAAAACGCGCGTATTCCCGTGGACGATCCCAATACCCACCTGGAACTTACCATGATCCATGAAGTCATGGTGCTTGACCATTGCGGCCCGGACCTGGGCCTTATTCTATATGGTGCGGCGTTAAAACTCTGGGTCATGGGCGCGTTGCTGGTGAGCCTGCTGACACCCGTACGGTATGGGGTGGTGTGGCAGGATGCACTGGTGTTCCTGGGCGGCATGCTGATCCTGGCGGTCGGCATCGGCCTGATTGAATCGGCCATGGCGCGCTTGCGCCTGGCGCGCGTACCGCAACTGCTGATGGGCGCATCGGCCCTGGCTGTGCTGGCGCTGATGCTGATAATGAAATAGGAGAAAGGGCCATGGGCCTTGACACGCTTTTTGTTTTTTTGGTGCTGACGAGCATCGTCCTGCTGGGATCAAGTCTGCTGAATTCCAGTATCAGGGTGGTCGCGTTGCAGGGTGCGGTCCTGAGCTTCCTGCCGTTGCTGGTCATGGAACCGACCTGGGCGGGGCGCGCCGTGTTCCTGGCGGCGCTGACCATGGGAATCAAGGGGATTGTGTTTCCCGTGTTGTTGCTCCGTTCCCTGCGCGAAGCCAATGTGCGCCGCGAAATGCAACCGCTGGTCGGCTATTCGCTGTCGTTGGCGCTGGGCATTGCCCTGCTGGTCCTGGCCTTCTGGCTGGCGGGCCGCCTGCATGGGATCGGGGTGGGTATTTCGGCGCTCAGCTTGACTGCGGCGTTCTTTATGATGTTCACGGGACTGTTTCTGATCATTGCCCGGCGCAAGGCCCTGACCCAGGTGCTGGGCTTTCTGACGCTCGAAAACGGGATTTATGCGTTCGGCCTGACTGGTGTCGGCCATATTCACTGGCTGGTGGAACTGGGGGTTCTGCTGGATGTGTTCGTGGCCGTATTCATCATGGGGATTGCCATTGATCACATCAGCCGCGAATTCGATCATATTAATGTGGACGAGTTGGATCAGTTGAAAGGATAGCTGCTGAAGCAGGCTGTAGACTGTGGACTGTAGGAAGGATTTAACAGACATGTCGGTCGGGTATTATTTCTGGATATTGATGGGCTTGCCGATGGTCGGCGCAGGCGTCTGCGCGCTCCTGCGCGCGCCGCGCTCTGTGTTGACGGTGTTGATCGGTGCGGCCGCCGCGGAGACGGTGGTGGGCGCATTCCTGGTGAAAGACATTTTTGCGGGCGCGCAGGACTCGGTGGCATGGGGCTGGTTTTATCTGGACGCGCTCTCGGCTTATCACCTGGCCATCCTTCTGCTCATTTACTTGCTCAGCACGGTGTATGCGGCCGGCTATTTCCGGCATGAACTCGAAGCGGGCGTCATACGCCCGGGCCAGTTCCGGCGATTTGGCATTTTATGGTGCGGTGCAGTGGCCGCCATGGCCCTGGTTATTATCTCCAACAACATCGGCGCCATGTGGATCGGCATGGAAGCGACCACGTTGATGACAGCCTTCCTGATCTGCGTGCATCGAACGGCGGCTTCGCTGGAGGCCATGTGGAAATATCTGCTCATGTGCTCGGTGGGTGTGGCCTGCGCCTTCATGGGCACCCTGTTGGCGGTGGCCGCAGCCCGCGGGTTACCTCTTGCCGGTTCCGATGTGATGCTCTGGACCCAACTGCGCGCCGTTGCCACGCAGATGAACCTGCCGCTTCTCAAGCTGGCGTTCCTGTTCCTGCTTGTGGGCTATGGCACCAAGGCGGGTCTGGCGCCGCTGCATAACTGGCTGCCCGATGCACACAGCCAGGCCCCGGCCCCGGTTTCGGCGCTGTTTTCGGGATTCATGCTGAATACGGCCTTATATTGCATCCTGCGTTATGTGGCCATTATCGAGGTCGCTACCGGCGGCGCGGGATGGAGCTTGCACCTGCTCCAGTTTTTCGGCCTGATTTCCATCGTTGTGGCCACCGCCTTTATCCTGTTCCAGGAGGATGTCAAACGCCTTCTGGCCTACCACAGCGTCGAGCATCTCGGAATCATCAGCCTGGGTGTGGGCCTGGGCGGCATCGGCGTTTTTGCGGCGCTCTTCCATGTGTTCAACCATTCGCTCTGTAAGACGCTGGCGTTTTTTTCGGCCGGGCGCATTGGGCAGATCTACGGAACGCATTCGATGGCGCATATCCGGGGTACGCTGAAAGCCCATCCGGTCTGGGGGATAGGGCTCTTCGGCTCGTTCCTGGCGCTGATCGGCGTCGCGCCGTTTGCGCTGTTCATGAGCGAATTACAGATTGTCTTTGCGGCCATGGATGGCCGTGCCTATCTGGCGCTGGCCTTGTTCCTGGCTGGCACGGGCGCAATTTTTGTGGGCGCTTTGAAACACGCTATGGCCATGGCCTGGGGTGAGCCGGAACACTCCGCGCCGGCGCTTGCCGCGCCGGCGTCCGCCGCCGGTATTACGGACACAATCCTGGTCGCGGGTTCGCTTTTGGTTTTGCTGGCCGTGGGCCTGTGGATGCCGGAGTGGTACCGTTCCCTGCTCCTGCGCGCGGCGCACATCGTGGAGGGTAAATTATGAATGGCGCCGCCCAGCCTTTGATCTTTCATCCCGGTACGCCGGTGCGGGTTGACCGTTTGCCGTGCGTCCCCGTGGCCGGGTTCCGGGAAACCGTAATTCGGGACGTGGAGCAAGGCGCACGGCTGGCGGCGCTTTTTGGCCTGGAAACGGCGACGGGCGAAATCGAACTCGTTGCCATACTGGCGCACCCCGAGCGCGGTGTGCTTGCGGCGCTAACCACGCGCCCGGGCGCCGCCTATCCGGCACTGACCCCCGATTGTCCCCAGGCGCAGGGCTTCGAGCGTGAAGTGGCGGAGCAGTGGGGAGTTTTGCCGCAAGGACATCCCTGGCTCAAACCGCTCAGGTTCCATCCGCCGTTCGGTAAGCGGCCGTCCGTGTGGCCCCGGACTCAGGCGGAACCGGCCCGGCCGGGGATGATTAATTTTTTCCAGATGACCGGCGAGGAAATTCATGAAGTGGCCGTGGGACCGGTTCACGCCGGCATTATTGAGCCGGGGCATTTCCGGTTTCAATGCCATGGCGAGCAGGTGTTTCACCTGGAAATCTCATTGGGCTACCAGCATCGCGGCGTCGAGCGCTCCTTGATCGGCGCTCCCGGTAAGCGCACCATTCACTTCATGGAAACGCTCTGCGGGGATACCACCATCGGTCATGCCATGGCCTACGCCCAGGCGCTGGAAGCCCTGGGCGCGGGCGCGGTGCCTTCGCGCGCCCAGGCCCTGCGTGCCATTGCCCTGGAGTTGGAACGGCTGGCTAATCATGTTGGCGACTTGGGCGCACTGGCGGGTGACGTCGGGTTCCTTCCCACTGCCTCGTTTTGCGGCCGGATTCGCGGCGATTTTCTCAATCTGACGGCGCTCCTGTGCGGCAACCGATTTGGACGCGGATTGATTCGGCCGGGCGGCGTGGCCTTCGATCTGGATGAAGCGAGTGCAGACGAATTGCGCCGGCGCCTGGAACAGGCCGGGCGGGATATCCGCAGTGCCGTGGATTTGCTGTGGGGCTCGCCATCGGTCATGGCCCGGTTTGAGCAAACCGGGACGCTTGCGCCGGAAGATTGCCGGGCCTTGGGGCTGGTTGGCCCCGTTGCCCGGGCCTGCGGGCTTGAACGCGATGTTCGGTATGAGTTTCCGTTCGGGGTATATTGTTTCGAACAAATTCCGGTTTCCACCTGGACTTCGGGGGACGTGTTTGCCCGCGCGTATGTTCGCTGGCTGGAAATCCAGCGGTCGCTGGATTTTATCTATGCCCAGTTGGCTGCCTTACCGAAGGGGCCCATTAGCGGCGCGGTCGGGGCGCTCATGCCGGAGGCATTGGTCGTCTCGTTGACCGAAGGCTGGCGCGGCGAAATTGTCCATGTGGCCCTTACGGATGCGCAGGGCCGCTTTCGGCGGTATAAGGTGGTGGATCCGTCGTTCCATAACTGGATGGGCCTGGCCCTGGCGATGCGCCGCCAGCCGATTTCGGATTTCCCGTTGTGCAACAAGAGTTTCAACCTGTCTTATTGCGGCCACGATTTATAGAAAACCTATAGAGACATTCAGATTATTTAACCGCAAAGAACGCAGAGAACACAAAAGCCAAACAAGATGTTTACCCACTTCCTTTATCCATTTATTTTGCGATTTTTGTGTTCTTTGTGGTAAATATTGCTTTGCCATTTTTTGGAAACGTGCCGATTTTTCAGGAAGTATTTATCTGAAACACTATATATGTTGAAAATTTTGCAAGCGCGCATTCGCCAGGGCCATCGCACGGTGGCGTATCCCCGGGGCGAGCCGGTCCTGCCGCCCCGCTTCCAGGGGTGTCCGCACTTCGACGCCGGCCGATGCAAGGCCGGGTGTACTGCCTGTGCCGAAGTTTGTCCGACCGACTGCATTCAACGGACGGGCAGGGATGGTTGGCAGTTGGACCTGGGGCGTTGCCTGTTTTGCGGCGCATGCGCGCGGGCTTGCGCGGCGGGTGCATTGACTTTTACGCAGGAATATCGCATGGCGGCCCGGACAAGAGGTGCGCTTCTGCTCGACCGGGACAGCGTGCCTAAGGTGGAAGCCTTGCGCGGCGCTATGCAAAATATTTTTGGCCGGTCGTTGAAACTGCGCCAGGTCAGTGCCGGCGGCTGTAACGCCTGCGAGGCGGATGTCAACGTGCTGGGCACGATAGTCTACGATCTCGGGCGGTTCGGGATCCAGTTCGTGGCCTCGCCCCGGCATGCCGATGGCCTGCTGATCACCGGACCCGTAACGCGCGCCATGGAACTGGCCCTTAAAAAAACATGGGACGCCGTGCCTGAGCCGCGCCTGGTGATTGTGGTGGGCGCCTGCGCGATTTCGGGCGGACTGTATCGCGATCAAGCCGAAACGCTCAACGGGGCTGGTGCGCTGGTGCCGGTGGACCTGTTTATTCCCGGCTGTCCGCCGCATCCCATGACCATCCTGGATGGCCTCCTCCAACTCCTCGGTCGGCTGAAACGGCCGTGACCGCCGGAGGGCATCAGGCAAAATTATTCGCTTGTTTTCTCCGGGTTGGTTGGTAGAACCATGCGCCGCGCATTTTGGCGGGCTATGCCCGCCACCCAATTATGCCTATCCCCGTGCAGTGTGATCGAATTCGGTTCGAAAAGGGCCACGGTGATTACGGCGCGTCTGCGAGTTTTTGGCGCGGGAGATGACCACGAGGTTAATCCCCGGCACCATGCACCCACATCCGGACCAGACTAACCTTGCCTTTTCGAAGTCCGCTTTGCGGATGCCCGAATTCGACACACGGTGCCATCGGGCTGCGCTAAGAGCTACGCCTGATAACCGACGAAGCAGCGCGAACTTAACCAAAATGTCAACCTCTTGAGGCACGTGGCGCGCAGAACGGGGTGGGCGCTTTCACAATGTATCAAACGGGCTGCGCACGCCGATGCCGGTATGCTTTGCCGTATGCAGATAGATTTCCGTCGTGGAAATATCCGCATGGCCAAGCAGATCCTGAACATCGCGGATGCCGGTGCCACTCGCCAGCAGATGGGTCGCAAAACTATG
>JAQUMN010000017.1 GCA_028718125.1 Kiritimatiellia bacterium | reverse complement strand
CAACGTATACTACCCCTACCCTGCGCGCCAGGACGTGGAATTCAAGGCGGCTGCCGGCGGCGGGATTACGTTCACGGTGCGGGATTTCGACATTCACGAAATGGTCGTCATTGAAGAGAAGTAGATTCTACATAACTGCACAGCATTAATTGGGCGGATGGCACCGCAACTGTTATAACGCCCGGAGGGGACACCGGGCCTACAGCCTTGGCTTTTGTAGGCCGGGTCCCCGACCCGGCGGGATTGTCCACCGCTATGTTACGCTTACAGCCGCCCACTATCAGCCGACAGCCTTTTTGATCGCTTTACAAAATGGCGGCTTCAGAATGCCCCGCTCACAGATAATCGCCGTGATTAAGCGGGACGGGGTAACGTCAAACGCGGGGGCATAGACCTTGACATGTTCCGGGGCCGTTCGCTTCCCAAAACCACAGGTAATTTCCTCGGCGCCGCGCTCCTCGATGGGAATGGCATCGCCGTTTATAAGCTTAAGATCGAAGGTGGAGGAAGGCGCCAGCACATAAAAAGGAATCTTGTGGGCTTGCGCCAAAACGGCCACGCCGTAGGTTCCGATTTTATTGGCGCTGTCGCCATTGGCGGCGATGCGGTCGGCGCCGACCATAACCAGGTCAATGCACCCTTGCTTCATAACATGGGCCGCCATATTGTCGCAGATCAGGGTCACATCAATCCCGGCGCGCATGAGCTCCCAAGCCGTCAACCGGGCACCCTGCAGGAGCGGGCGGGTCTCATCAGCATATACATTGATGTGCTTACCCTGTTCCTGGGCCATATATATGGGCGCCAGGGCGGTACCGAACTGGGAGGTGGCCAGGCCGCCCGCGTTGCAATGGGTCAGCACAGTCTGGCCATCTTTCAGAAGGCTGGCCCCGTGCTGGCCAATGGCGCGGCACATGGCAATATCTTCCTTAAGGATAGCCAGGGCTTCCTCCATCAACAGCGTTTTCAAGTCGGCCGGCGACCGGCGCTTGGCCGTGCGCGCGCAGCGCCGCATACGGTCGAGGGCCCAGAACAAGTTGACGGCCGTCGGCCGCGATGTGGCCAGGTAATCGGCGGCCTGCTCCACTTCGGCCGCGAGCGCCGGACCGGTCGCGGCGCATGAATCCTGGACGGCCACCACCACGCCCAATGCCGCCGCGACACCGATGGCCGGCGCGCCGCGAACCTGCAGCGTTTGTATCGCCGTCCACACCTGCCGCAGGTCCCGGGTTTCCAGGAGGATCAGTTCACCGGGCAGGCGGGTTTGATCCACCAGCCGGATCATCCCCGGCACAAGCCTCTCCGGTTGATCCGCAATCCACTCGATGGTTTTAATTGGTTCCATAATATGCCTAAGTATGCCTTTCTTGATCGCTACCGCGCAAATTAACAGTCTTATATCTGTCTATATCATTAATGTAATCAACGAATTACACACACAACAAAGCAACAACTTGGTTCTTTATCCGCCACGACTCTCGGGGAGGTCGAGACGGATGTAACTGCGTTTCACCTTGGGTTGGGCAAGTCTGCGAGCTCTGCGTAACGGAATGCGTTAGCTTGGCTTGACGTCAAGCCCGCCTGCATCGCTATGCGAAGCATTGCGGGCAGGGCGTCGCTGGCGGCTCTATACTCGTATATGCGCCGTCCGGCGAGAACGCCGCCGCCGAGCCAAGATCACACATTCGGTCTCCGCACCCAAGGCGGAACGCATCGCCACAGAAACATTTCAAATCAAGTCGTAGCCAGCAACAGGATCGCCAGGTTCATGCCGTTAAACAAGGCGTGCATCATGATCGGCACCCAGAGCGAGCCGGTGTAAATATAGGCCAGCGCCAAACCCGTCGCGAGCACAAACAGCGGAAAAAACGACGGTACATGAAAATGGATCAGCGCAAACAGGACCGAGGACAGAATTACGGCCGGCCCGGCGCCCAGGCGCTTCATGAGGAGCGGCAACAGGATGCCCCGGAACAGTATTTCCTCGGCCGCCGGGGCGATAACCATCGCCAGCCCCAGCATAGCCAGCATTGTCCAGAACGATTGCGGCTCCATGAATATCAGAATCACGTCCTGGATCGTGACCGGATAGTCGATGATCAACATGACCAACTGGGAAAGGACGGCGGTAAAAAAGAAAATCGGCAATATCCCGGCATAGAACGCCATCCCCACACCCAGCCGACGGACCAGGCCCTGCGCCTGCAGACCGAACATCTGGCCCCAGGTCCAGGCACGGGATCGAAGAACCAGCGCCAGGATGACCAGGCTGGCCACATGAAAAACGAGGCCCTGAATCAGGGCGTAATAGGATTCAGATTCATCCTTGCGCAACCAGCCCAGGGCCGACAGGGTTTGCGAAACCCCCATGACCACCAGCTGGATACAGATTAAAATGAGCGCCACCCAGCCCGCCACGCGCCAGTTCCACGGCCGCGCTTTTACCCAGGCCACGCACCGATCCCAGGCCAAAGGCCGGGCCAAGGCCCGCGATATCACCATCAGGTCAATTCCAACACCGGCCACCATCAGCAGGAGATAAATGCCGATCAAAGCCAGCAAAGCGCCGGAAACTTGCGCCGGGGCAAAAGAATCAGCGAACGCAGCAGGGCTTCCTGAAAGGGCCAAATACATGGGATGGAATACTTACTAACACGGGCTGTGCCCGCAATCCAATAAATTCCAAGTTTTTTAAAATCCAAATTTCAAGGAATATTCAATGAATTCTAATAAAGATAAAAAAAGACAAAATCAATCTGACTTTTCATTCGTTTTATTCGTTTTGCATTAATTGATTGCGTTTTCCGCCATAGGCGGATCCGCCTCCGGAGGACCCTGGAATTTGGAGCTTGGAATTTGGAATTTTACGGTGTGGTCATCTGGCTGTTTGTTTATGATAGCATCCAACGGGTAAGACTAAACAGATTATTTCGGTTCAAGGATTTCCTTGATGACATAAATCTTTTTGCCCTGGGATTCGTGATACGTCCGGATCTGGAGTTCCGCAAGAATGCCCATGCTGACGAACTGGATCCCGAAAAAAATCAGCATGAAGGAAGTCATGACCCAAAACGGACGTTTCAACAGTTCGGCGGCAAAATTTGTGCCGAACAAGTGATAGGACATATTGGCTAACACCATACAAACCAGCATCAGCAGTCCCGGAAGCCCCAGGAATAATCCGATGCGGCCGAAAATTTGAATGGGGCTGCGGCTATAGTGGAGCAGGAATGAAACTGTAAAGAGGTCGAGCACCACGCGCACGATACGGGACAGGCCGTATTTGGATTTGCCGAACTCGCGGGGAGAATGGCGCACGACCACTTCGTCCACGGTCCCGCCCACCCAGCTGGCCAGGGCCGGAATGAACCGGTGCATTTCGCCGTAGAGCTGGACGTTCTCAAGCACCTCGCGGCGGTAGGCTTTAAGCGTGCAGCCAAAATCATGGATAGGCACGCCCGTGACCCGGCTGATAAGCGCGTTGGCGATAATGGACGGAAGCCGCCGATGGATAAAGGGGTCCTTGCGGTCTTTGCGCCAGCCGCTGACCACATCAAAGCCGCGATCCATGCGCTCCAGCAGGAGCGGTATATCGTCCGGATCGTTCTGCAAAT
Organism: Kiritimatiellia bacterium; assembly: GCA_028718125.1. Lineage (GTDB taxonomy): Bacteria > Verrucomicrobiota > Kiritimatiellia > JAAZAB01 > JAAZAB01 > VSJD01. The sequence goes on along the minus strand of JAQUMN010000017.1, from coordinate 75,566 downwards.
CGGCATCCAGCGTGACCATGACCTCGCCCTTGGCCTGATGCATTCCGGCGCTCATGGCGGCCGTCTGGCCGAAGTTTCGGCGCAGCCTGATCAATCGCAGGTGCGGTACGCTGGAGGCTTGTTCCTTCAATTTCTCCCAGGTGCCATCCCGACTGCCGTCATCCACAAGAATAATTTCGTAGGTGCGTTTTATCCGGGAAAGCGCGGCGTGCAGTCTGGCGCACAGCCGCTCCACGTTGTCCACCTCATTATAAACCGGAATAATAACGGAAACATCCATCGTAGTTCTCCCTTAGCCTATGGGGCTATTGCCTTTTCCCTTGGATTAAGGCTTATTATGCTGACCACGCGCCGGCAAAGCAATGGGAAAAACCGGTCAGAACCGAAATTGCAGTGAGACGATCGGCAACTGCTTGAAATTCGGGACAAACGCGGCTCTGCCTTGCACGGCTTCCAGGCACCGCTCCCGGCGGTCGCGGTTGTAGCGCTGGGCCGCATCAATGCCGCCGTAAATGCTGCCACCATACCAGGTGATTTCGAAGAAGGAAATCACGGCAAATGCGCCCCACTGGTCTTCCACACCCGAATAAACCATGGCGCCCATGAACAGGCCGTTGAGGATCAGGCTGCGCAAGCCGTTGGCATATTCCCCCGAATACATATAGCCCAACCCGGGAATCAGGCCCAGCACGCCGCCAAGCACCGGGCTTTTGTCCCGCTCCCGTTGGTAGCCGGCCAGCGCCGCCAGCGCGGCGGCTTCATCGCCCGGCGCCTGACTCAAAACCGCATGCGCTTGAGCCGGTTGGCCCGCGCGCACGTATTCTCCGGCCATCCGCCGGACGGCAAACTTCTGCATATCGGGCGATGACTTTTCGCCAACCGCGCTCTGCAGGTAATACACGGCCTCCTCATGCTTTTTTTCGGCGGAAGCTGTTTCCGCGCGCAGCAACAGCGCCACGCTCGTAAGTTCGCGATCGCTATCCTCCGCCCGATCCAGCAGGGGCAAAGCCAGTTTCCATTGCCGGGCCTGGGTATATTCATAGGCGGCCACCCAGAAGAATCCGCCGCGCGCTTGCGTATTGGTTTCGCTCAGCGCCAGCCGACGATACTCCAGCGCTGCAGGCTCATGCTGGCCCTCACCGGAAAGTTCCTGCGCCAGACGCAGTCCGGGCCCCGGCTCGCCGGCAACATTCGTTTGCGCCCCGGCGACACATGCCATGCCTACGCCCATCAGAACCAGACAAAGGATAACGTTATTGTGCCATTTCATAAAAGGCAGCGATCAGTAATTATTGATTAGTTATCAGTCCGTCGTCTGTCGTATGTCGTCCGACCTCATTCCCCCAGCCACCAATCATGATCGCTCAGCGGATCGGCATAAAACCATTTTCCATTCACCTCTACGGGATGCGCGGCCGCCGCCACCACGCTGGGCTCGCGAAAAAAGCGGTCGGCTGTGATCGCCAGGCCCAGCACCCCATGTTTTTGGAAAGCCTGTCGCGAATATTCCGAACAGTTGGGCGTCAACGAACAGCGATCCCCCAGCGCCGGGCGAATCTGGCTTCGATAAAACGCGATCCCCCACTGGCCGGGCATTCCCCACCAGGAGCCTGACGTCCACTCTGGCGTCATCCGGCACTCGTCAATAATGTCCGCTGTATAAAGCGCGCGCAGGGTTCGCACCTGGGGGGTTACTTCGGGATATTTTTTGGCCAATTCAGAGTGCTGGTGCAGAAGCAAGGCCAGCGAACAGCCCGAGCGCACGGACAACTCGGTAACCTTCGTTTTGTCAAACACCAGGCGAAACCCGTCAAACGCGCTCCGCCAGTCGCCGGCGCGCCACATGGCCCGCGCCCATTCATAGCGCGCGGTCATGGCGACGGCAGGTGGTACCGTTGTGTCCTCGGCCAGGGCGCGCAGGGCCTCCCGGCTGTCTATTGCCATCCGTTGTTCAGCCAGCACTTTTAACAATAGAGCATCCGGCGAAGCCGGGGATGCCTGCAGCTGCCGCCGGCATTCCAGGCGGCAGGCGGGCCAATTGGTCTCCGCAAAGAGGTCCGCAGCCAGGGCCAAGGACGCGGACGTCTGGGCATGCACATTAAGTAAAAATCCAAAGACAAAAAGAACATAGCCACAAAAATGCACAAAGGAGCACAAAGGCTGATTCTTAAAACCAGCTCTTGTGGTTGTTGTATTGGTATTAGCCCCCCTCGTCCTTTGAGGGAGAGGGCTGGGGTGAGGGGTTACTTGAGTGCCCATTTTGGCGCCCCTCACCTTAATCCTCTCCCCCCCAAGGGAGAGGACATTTGGCTTTCTCGCCAATGACGCATAGCAGTTTTCCCGCTTGTACTTCCTTGTGGCCAATCCCTTTTCATTTCGATTTTTGCTTGGGAAGCTCATTGGTCAGCTTGCCGATATCATCCACAAAATCCACTTGCGGGAAAAAAGCCGCGGCGTCAAAAAGGCCGGCGGTAATCGGCTTATTGATGACGAGATTGTCGAACCGGCGTGTTTCGCGCACCGTATTGGCGCCGAAGTAGGCGGTTCCCTGCTGAAGGCCGGCGAGCCAACACGTGTCCGCGACTTTTCGGAAATCGTTATATTCAACCCGGGCGGTTAAATTTTTCATTTCCGGCGTCTTGAAAAACTCGATGCGCGCCAGGCGACCTTCGGAATCGCAGGCCAGGACCACAAATACCCGCTCGCGGGCATAGCCGCGCCGCACCGGATATTCGGATGTGCCGTCCAGCATAATTTCCGGGACGCCCTGCAGGCGCAATAAATGCTCCATGGCGCTCCCGGGCACGGATTTCTGCATGATGCTCCATTCCCCCTCCAGCTTGTTCAGGGGACAGGAAAAGCCCTGGTCCATGCCTTCCACGTGATAGTAAAATTGCCGGCCATCGGCGATGATGCGCCGCCGGAACGGCGCAATATTTTCGACATGCATCCGGTCGGGACGCTGGTAATACACCTGACTGAGCAAGGTCGCCGTTTTGCCGTCTACCTCGCTGGTTTTACGTACCCGGCAACTGACGGACTCCACCTGGGTATAACTCGAGCAAAGTTTCTCGGCCAAAGTCGGCTCAGCGGCTTGCGCGGCGCCCGCTCCAAGCAAGCCGGTGGCGACAAGCACTGCAATAAATAACTGCCTATATCTCAATGAAACTCGCATTTTTCGTTCCCGCCAGCCTGAAGCAAAAAGAGATTCCAAGCCAACGGCCTGGAATCTCTTTTTAACAATAACTTTACCGTCCCGGCTTACCTGATTTATTCATGCATAGCCATCCCTGCCCTTTGGCTTAGCTCGGGGCAGGAGGGCTTCGCGCTCGGGGCGCGTCGGACGTTTAAAAGAACGCCGTGCCATATGCTTTCTGATAATCGGTCGAGGTCATTCCATTGGCGCCGTCAACACCGTTCCAGATGGCAAACACGATATTAGCCACCGGAATCAGCAGAACCCACTCGCGCCAGTGAATTTCCTTGCCGTCATTATAGGCCGCGCCGGAGCGAATGCCAAAGCAGCATCCGGCGATAAAGCCCATCAGGCCGCCGCGGTTTTCATTCAACGCCGAGGATGTGCTCACCGCGCACAACAGCATCAGTCCGACCATTAAACCGGCAATCAGCTTTTTCATCTAAACCCCTCCTTTTTATTGGTTACCGACTAATACATTTAATAAAAGATTGCGCCGTATTTCTTCGCATAATCAGATGTAGTCATGCCGTTGGCGCCGTCAACACCGGCCCACACCGGGGGAATAATCGGGATAATCAAGGAGATCCATTCGCGCCAGTGAACTTCCTTGCCGTCATTATAAGCCGCGCCGGCGCGCATGCCGAAACAGCATCCGGCAATAAAGCCCATCAGGCCGCCGCGACTTTCATTCATTGCCGACGCCGTCAGGGTGCTCCCGGCCAACAGCACGCCGACCATCATTCCCATGATACCTATCTTCATTATACCTCCTGCGCAACGGTTAAACCTTAATTTATTTTTTTTATAAACCACGGGCGATATTATGTCAACGTCAAATTATTTCTTTTCTTTCAACGGCATGGGATTACAGAGGTTTTTCCGGGAATTGGCGACCCGTCCGCAGTTGAAGCAGATGACCTTCGGCTTGGCCACAAGCGCCTTGATCTCCTCAAACCGTTCATCGCTGGCAAGCACGCATAGGTGCCCTTTATGCGAACCCTTGCAGACCGGCTTATTCATGCGAATGATTCCCTTAATTTAATATTTATATGTATATATTCCGATTTAATGGAACTCATGTCAATCAAAATTAATCCCAGGCCATGGCTTGTCAAGTGCACAGCTGTGTCATCCATGCTGAAACCAGCGGCGTCGCAGTCCCGCCCGATAACCCGCCCTCGCGGCGTGATCGGGACGCCCTCCAATATCGCGAAAGCATTGGCATTCATGGAGGGGCCGCCTGCCCGCCATAGTCCGGCAGTTGCCGGACGAAGGAGGGCTCTTCTGCGAGACCGTTCTTGACACAGCCCTGGAACAAAACACGGCTTGTGTATATGGCCCAAGATGCGTATATTTGCACTCACAAAAGCACAAAAGTTCACAAAAACAATAAAATGATGACGATCATCCAGTTCACCATACCAGAAGGCGAAATCTATGAAAAAAGTATTAATCCCTACCAAGCTAGAAAGCGGAGCGCGCAAGCTCCTGGAAGCCAACGGGCACTACACGGTCATTCAAGACGATAAAACCGACATTCTTGCGCTGGTCGGCCAGCATGCCGACACCTATGCGCTTATCGTGCGCAGTGAAAAAGTGACCCCCGCGCTAATGAACGCCCTACCTCATCTCAAGGTGATCGTTCGCGCCGGTACGGGATATGACACAATCGACATCAAGCACGCCCGCAAGAAGGGCATTGACGTCATGAACACTCCCGGCGCCAACTCCAACGCCGTGGCCGAGGAAGTCGTCGCGCTCATGCTGGCGGACGCCCGCCACATTATCGCGGGCGACATCACCACGCGCGAGGGCAAATGGGAAAAGAAAAAATTAATGGGCCGCGAACTCACGGGTAAAACAATCGGAATTGTCGGCCTGGGCAATATCGGCCAACTGGTTGCCAAGCGCCTGGCGGGGTTTGATGTCAAGTTGCTGGGCTACGACCCCCTCATCTCCCAGGAACGCGCCGATGCCATGGCAGTGGGACTGGTCGAACTCCCCGTGCTTTTTGCTCAGGCCGATTATATCACCCTGCACATCCCGGAAAACGAAGAAACCCGCGGACTGATTAACCTGGCACTCATCAGCCGGATGAAAGAAGGCGCTACCCTGATCAATTGCGCCCGGGCCGGCATTCTGGATGAGGCGGCGCTACGTCAGGTCAAGGCGGCGAAAAATATCCGGTTCCTTAACGATGTCTATCCCAAGGACGCCGAGGGCCTCAAAAGCGTGGCCGACATTGCCGACATCATGTTGCCCCACCTGGGCGCCAGTACGGTGGAAGCCAATACCAACGCCGCGCGCCGCGCCGCCGAGGAACTGATTGAACTGGATGAGAAGGGAATTACCAGCTTCATCGTCAACCGCGAGGTGCCCGAGGGCCTGAATGAAGCCTACGGCAAGCTGGCCTTTACAATTACCAAGCTCTGTCGCCATCTGCTGGGCCCGACCGCCAAGTTGGCGAGCCTCGAAACCAGCTTTTACGGGTTGCTGGAACCATTCAGCGACTGGCTGATGATCCCCGTGGTCACCGCGCTGGGCGATCGGATTGACCAGCCTATGGACAACAAATCAGCACGTAAGTTTCTGAAGGATATGGGGATCGAGGTGGCCAACCGCACAACCGATCCCAACAAGCACTTTGAGAATTCCATGACCATTGACCTGGTCGGCACGCTGGATGCCGGAAGCCTGCGTCGGATCAGCGTGCGCGGCACGGTCGTGGAAGGAGCGCTCATGATTGCGCGGATCAACGACTTCGACAGGCTGTATTTTGAGCCAAAGGGGCCCACCGTATTTTTCATTTACGAGGACCGCCCCGGCGTCCTGGGTCAGATCGGCTCGGCCCTGGCCATGGCCAAAATCAATATCGAGGACGTGCGCAACCCGCATCACCTGAAGGTCAACGAATCGCTGGTCATAATGCGGATCAACAAGCCAGTTCCGGCGCAGGTCATGGATAACATCAGCCGGAAGATTCGGGCACTGTCCGCGTTTTGTTACGATTTCGGTTAGACTTTTTTTGGTTTAATAATGTTTTGCGCATCCGGAACGTTTCGTGCAATACTTTTGGAAATAATTTGTTGGGGACTAACGGGATTGGTTCAACACAGGAGGTTGGCATATGAATGGCATTAAAACACCCCGCGACATCGTCACGTTTATCCAGAAAGAAAAGGTTGAGGTTGTGGATCTGCGGTTCATGGATTTCCCGGGTCTCTGGCAGCACTTTTCCGTGCCGGCACGCGAGATGAAAGAGGAAACGTTCGAAAAAGGGTTGGGGTTCGACGGCTCCAGCATCCGCGGCTGGCAGGTAATCAACGAATCGGACATGCTTGTAAAACCCGTGCCGGAAACGGCATTCGTGGATCCGTTTTTTAAGGATAAAACCCTGGTGTTGATCTGCAATATCTGCGATCCGATTACCGGCGAGGACTACACGCGTGACCCCCGCAATATCGCCCGCAAGGCGGAAGCCTATCTCAAGAGCACCGGCTTGGCCGACGTTGCCTCCATTGGGCCCGAGGCTGAATTTTTTATTTTCGACGATGTGCGTTTCGATCAAAATTCCCACGAAGGATATTATCATATTGATTCCAACGAAGGACAATGGAACACCGGCCGGATCGAAAACCCCAACTCGGGATACAAAATCAGGTACAAGGAAGGCTATTTTCCCGTGCCCCCCACGGATACGCTCCAGGATATCCGCAGTGAAATGATGCTGATCCTTGAGCGCATCGGCATACCCATCGAAGCCCAGCATCACGAGGCGGCCACGGGGGGACAGTGCGAAATTGACATGCGCTTTGGGACCTTGTTGCACATGGCCGACGCCATGCTTAAGTACAAATATGTAATCAAGAACGTGGCGCGCAAATATAACAAAACGGCAACTTTCATGCCCAAGCCGCTTTTCGGCGACAATGGCAGCGGCATGCACGTGAATCTTTCGCTGTGGAAAGGGGATAAGAACCTTTTTTCGGGAGAGGGCTACGCGGGCATGTCGGAAACCGCCATGTTTGCGATCGGCGGCATTCTGAAACATGCCGCGTCGCTCCTGGCCTTGACCAGCCCCACGACTAACAGCTATAAACGCCTGGTTCCGGGTTACGAGGCTCCGGTTAACCTGGCCTATTCCCGGCGGAACCGTAGCGCCGCGGTGCGCATTCCCATGTATTCAACGTCGCCTAAGTCCAAGCGCGTCGAGTTTCGCTGTCCGGATCCGAGCTGTAATCCGTACCTGGCATTCGCGGCCATCCTGATGGCTGCGGTTGACGGCATCCTCAACAAAATTGATCCGGGCGAGCCCTTTGACAAGGATCTTTACGACCTGCCGCCGGAAGAGCTGGCCAAGGTGCCGCAGACCCCCGGATCGTTGCGCGAGGCGCTGATGGCCCTGGAAAAAGATCATGCCTTCCTGATGAAGAACGATGTCTTCACTCAGGATGTCATCGAAACCTGGATTGATTACAAGATGAAGAATGAGGTTCTGGCCCTGGACCTGCGGCCGCATCCCTGGGAATTCACGCTGTATTACGACATCTGAGCCTGTTCGGATAACGCCGCGCCCAAAATCCTGGATTCCCGACCCTGGCTCCGCCGAGGCGAGTCAGGTCGGGAATGACAAACAATGTCCATCCATTCTGCCTGCCCTGCGCAGCCTCCGAGCGAAGCGGGGTCATTCCCGCGAAAGCGGGAATCCAGTTCAAACTTTGACTTAACATTGAATTAACCCCGAGGAACGGCGTTATTGTTACTTATGTAGGGCAGGAATACTGCTTTGATTGCCCGCCGTTCTGCGATCCAACCCGGCGGGCATTCCCCGTTGCCGCATCGGGGAAGTGCCCGCCCTACAAGCGGATCAAATTTCTAAAACGGAGCACATGGGTATGCCGATTATAATTGATAACCGCATTGCGCATGCCGTGCTCGCCAACCGGACCCGTATTCTGGAGTTCCTGAAAGCCATTGTCGAGCACTCCAGCGCCAGCGTCGACAAAGCCGGCGTCGATTGGATCGGCGAGCGCATCACGCGCGAAATGCCCCGGGGCTTCACGCGGGACGTGGTTCGTCAGGACATCTATGGCAACCACCTGATTTTTTCCCGCCTTCGTCCACCGCGCCTGCCCGTGGTCCTGGGCGGCCACATGGACACGATTTGTCCACCCGGGTTTGAACAGCTTACGCCGGACGGCGATCGCTTGCGGGGGCCAGCCACGGCCGACATGAAAGGCGGGCTGGTTGTCCTGATATGGGCGCTCAAGGTTCTGGAACAAGAGGGCCTGCTGGAAAATATCCCCGTGGTCTGCATCTTCAATTCAGACGAGGAAATCAACTCGCCAACCTCCAGCGATCTGTTTGCCGGTATGCGGGGCAAGGCTTCCGCCGGAATCATCTTTGAATGCGCGGGACTTAACAACTCGGCCGTAACCACCCGGCGGGGCATCCTTGTCTATGACCTGGCCATCAAGGGCCAGCCGGGACATGCCGGCCTTTACCAAGGCGCCAAAGTCAGCGCCATTAAGGAAGCCGCCAACAAAGTCATGGCCATCGAATCGCTGAACCGGCCTGACGGCAGTGTGCGCGCGCATGTGGGTATGATCAATGGCGGGATTGCCTATAACGCCATTCCGGAAGACGCCACGGTTACGTTTGAGCTTCGCTATTGGGATCCGGCTGTCGGCGAAAAAGTAATGAACGAAGTCCAACAGATGGTCACGCAGCCGTCGGTGCCGGGATGCAGCCTCACCCTTAAACGTCGGACCTTCCGCCCGCCGATGCGGCCGGATGCCAACGCCAAAAAGTTATTCCGACTGGCCCAGGACGTGGCCGCCTCCCTGGGCCAGAGCCTGCCGCCGGAAGAGCGCGGTGGCGGGTCTGACGCCAGCTGGCTGGCCTATGCCGGCATTCAATCCATTGACGGACTCGGCCCCATCGGCGCCAACGACTTTACCGACCAGGAATACATTGTCACGGAATCGCTGTTCCAGCGCATCGTTTTGACGGCCAACCTCCTGCTCAACCTCGATTATCTCCGGGAAAGCTGAAGCATGCATTCGCTATTTGAAGGCGAAGCCATCCGGGTGGTAGCCACCGATTCCGGCCTGGGCGGATTGGCGGTTACCGCCGACCTCGTGGAACGCTTGAAAATGAACGGCCTATTCTGTCGGGCCCATGTCGCTTTTTTCAACTGCCGGCCGGCGGAAACGTTCGGGTTCGACACCATGACCACCCCGGAGCGCCGGTATCGCGTCTTTTCAAACGCGTTGGACGCCATGGTGCGCGAATTTACTCCGGACGTGATTTTGATCGCCTGCAATACTTTATCCGTCCTATTCGATCAAACGGCCTTCGCGCGCGTGGCGCATGGACCGGTCATCGGCCTGATGGAAATCGGCGTGGACCTGATGGTGAGCCATCTGCAAAACCATCCCGGCGACTATATCCTGATGTTCGCCGCACCCACCACGGTCCAATCGGGCATCCATCGCAAGCGGCTTGCAAAGCGGGGATATTCCGCGGAGCAGGCGATCTATCAGGATTGCGGGGCCTTGCCGAATCTGATTGAAAGCGGCGCGCAGGAGGCGCGCGCGCTGATTGATCGATCCGTCGCCGAGGCCGTGGCGAAGGCGTCGGACAGGTGTAAGCCGCGCGTGGCGGCCTTGCTATGCACCCATTTCGGCTTCGCGCTCCCGCTGTTCAAGGCCGCATTCAGGGCGCACGGCGTGGCGGTGGAACCCGTGCTCGATCCGACCATGCAGATGGCATCGGTTGTTCTGGCTGGCGCGCCCGTTGGCCGGTTTGACCGGACCGATGTGACGGTCGAGGTCGTGTCGCAAACGATCATCGCACCGCAAGCCCAAGCTTGCATCGGCAGCATACTCGAAAGCCGCTCCCCGCAAACCGCCGAGGCTCTGCGGCACTATGCCTGCCGCCCGGGCCTATTCACAACGGATTGACTTGCCCCACGCTGCCCTGTTCCAGGAACAGCAACGCGCGGTAACCGTGCCGGGAGAGCGCCCGGATTTTTTCCGGTTCATTTCGCCATCACCAGATACACGCTGGCTACCAGCAGGAGCAGACCCAGCACTTTCTGAACACTCAGGTGTTCCCGGTACAGCCAGAGTCCCACGATAAACGAAATAATCGGCCAGGCGCTCGTAATGATCACGGCCCGCGTCACGCCGATATATTGCATGGCGGTAAAAAAAGCGCAATAACCCACGGCAAAACTCACCACGCCATGCGTGGCATAACAAAGCTTGTCGTGCCGCGGCATGGCCAGTACCGCGCGACCTTGGCGCCGCACCGCCAACCAGACGTAAAAAACCACGGCCCCGGCCAACAGCGCCAGTGGCGTTGCCAGCAGGGCGTTCACCTCGCGAACGGCCTGGCGCATGAGAATATCGCCCAGGCTCCAGAAAAGGCAGGCCACAAGCGCGCACACAATGCCTTTGTAGCGCTCGACGCCGCCTGGGCCGGTATTCTCCCCGCGCTTCGACCAGGTCAGGATAATCGCCCCCATGACGCCGATCAGCGCCGCGGCAATCATGCGCCCGGTAATGGCCTCGATGCCCAGCAGAATAACCAGCCCAATAACCATGATGCTCTTCACGCACTTCAGCGGCGTCACGGTGGAAATCTCGGCCCGACGAATGGCTTCGTAATAAAACAGTGTCGCCAGGGGAAATTGGCACAGACCCGCAAGCACGATGAGCAAACCCGTTTGCCAATTAATCCCCGACAGCATCCAGTCAGCCGGCTTCAGCAACAGCAGGACGGGCAACAGCGCCAGAATGCCGGCCGGCATGCTGATCGCCACGCCTAGATAACCGGGCGAACGGGCTTTTTTTACGGGAATGACTACCAGTCCCCACGCCAGGGTCGTGATGATGGCCAGCAGGTAGCCCAAATGGATCTGGTTCATAATTGTCCCGCCATATGCCGGTCACTGGTCAGGCCGGCAGAATAGCGATGGTTTTGGCCAGGGAGGGGCCGTCCTGTACATTACAGAGTTCGGCCTCGGGATGGATGCGCTTAACCAGGCCCGACAGCACGCGGCCCGGCCCGCACTCGATATAGCGCGTCACTCCCTGCTTTTTGAGCCCCTGCACGCAGGCAATCCACTGGACCGGCGAGGTTACCTGGAGCACCATCTGGCGCCGAATGTCCTCGGGAGTTCCGTGCGGCTGGCCGGTCACGTTAGATACTACCGGGAGGCATGGTGGGCGAATGGGCACATCGTGAATGAACGCTTCCAGACGTCGGGCGGCCGACGCCATGAGCGTGGAATGGTAGGCGCCGGCCACGTTCAGCAGGATGGCGCGCTTGGCGCCGGCTTCCTTAGCCAGCTTTTCGGCCGTTTGAATGCCCGCGCGCGCACCGGAAAGCACGGTTTGCTCGGGCGAATTATAATTGGCGATCTCCACGCCGGCATCCGCCGCAACCGCTTTAAGTTTTTCCGGCTCAAGCCCGATGACGCTCAGCATGGCGCCTTCGCGCTCCTCGCAGGCTTCCTGGATAAACCGGCCGCGGGCTTCCAGAATGCGCAAGGTTCCTTCGAACGAAACCGCTTCCGCCAGCCAGAGCGCGGTCCATTCGCCCAGGCTCAGCCCCGCTGTTGACTGGATGGCCAAGGCCTTCCGCTCGCGCCGCAGGGCCTGCCAGCAGACCGCGCTGGTTATAAAAATCGCCGGCTGACAATGGTTGGACTTGACCAGTTCGCTTTCCGGTCCTTCCCAGCAAATCCTGGCCAGATCGTAACCCAGAATTTCATTGGCCTTGGTGTAGAACTCCTTGCATTCCGGATACGCTTCGGCCAAGTCGCGACCCATGCCAACCGCCTGCGCCCCCTGCCCGGCAAAAAGAAGTGTATTCATGATATTAACAGGACCGTTCTTGGTTATTCGTTTTTTGTTCGGCATCCCGATGCATTGAAATCAAGCATCACAAACGAGGAACCGGGAACGAAGAACGGGCAACGGTTACCACAGGTTGCTGGCGTTGGTTGAAAACCGGCGTTTCTGGGCGTTGGCTACACGCGCGCGGCTGATATCTTTCGCGCTGCTTCGCTGGGATGGCTCCGGCTTGCGCCACTCCATCAGGGTGGCGCCCCAGGTAAATCCGCCGCCAAAAGCCATCATCAGGACGACGGCGCCGTCCTTGACAAAGCCTGCACGCACCGCTTCATCCAGCGCCACGGGAATCGAGGCGGCCGACATGTTGCCGGTGCTCGGAAGGTTAATATAATATTTTTCCAAGGGCACGCCCAGGCGCTCCCCGATGGCATTGATAATCCGCATATTAGCCTGATGGGGAATGACGCAATCCACGTCGTCAATCGTCATATTGGCTTTCTTCAGCGCCGCCTTGGACGCGCTCAACATGGAGCCGACCGCGTATTTGAAGACTTCCTTGCCGGCCATTTTCAGAAAATGAAGGCGGTCTTTGACTGTCTGGGCCGTGGCCGGATTACGGCTGCCGCCGCCGGGCATAAAGAGCAAATGGCCCAGGTTGCCGTCCGAAGCCATGGCCGTGGCAATAATGCCGCGCACGCCCGGCCGACTCCGGACGATCGCGGCGCCGGCGCCGTCGCCAAACAGGACACAGGTGGCACGGTCTTCCCAGTCCGTTATAGCGGTCAATTTATCGGCGCCGATAACGAGCGCCGTCGTGATGGCGCCCGAACCCACAAACTGACGGGCCGTTTCCAGCGCGAACAGGAACCCGGAACAGGCAGCCTCAATGTCAAAGCAAATGGCATTGCTGGCGCCGATGGCCTTTTGCACAAAGCAGGCGGTGCTGGGAAAAAACATATCCGGCGTGACCGTGGCAATAATGATCATATCCAGTTCCTCGGCCGTCAAGCCGGCATGGCGGAGCGCCCGGCGGGCGGCTTCGGCAGCCAGGTCGGAGGTGGCTTGATCGACGGCGGCAATATGACGCTCCTTGATGCCGGTGCGCGTAGTAATCCATTCATCGGAAGTATCCATCACCTTGGCAAGATCTGCATTGGTCAGGACGCGCTTGGGCAGATAGGAACCGGTGCCAACGATGGATACCGATCTCAGCGTTTTAGGAACACTTTCGTGAGCAACAAATTTTGTTTTCATAAGGCACTGCTGATTGTTTGAGTAATTAACTCGTTGATACGGGAATTGACGGAATCCTGCGCCACGCGGATGGCATGGTAGATGGCACGCGCGCTGGACGCGCCATGCGAAATGATGCACACCCCGTTGACTCCCAGGAGCGGAGCTCCGCCGGAGAGATCCGGGTCAACCCGCTTTTTCATATCCTGGAGCGCCCTGGTCAGCATCAGTGCGCCCAGGACGCGCACCGGCGAGCGGCTGAATTCCTGTTTGATCCAATGACCGACAGCGTGCACCACGCTTTCGCTCGTCTTCAGGATCACATTGCCTACAAACCCGTCGCAGACGGCAACATCCACGTGGCCCTTATAGAGATCATGGCCTTCAATATTGCCGTAAAAATTAAGTTTGGATTCGCTGATCAGGCGAAAAGCCTCCTTGGTGACCTCGTTTCCCTTGGAGTCCTCCGTCCCGACGCTCATTAAACCCACCAGGGGATTGGAACACCCGAGAATTTTCTTCGCGTAGACATGACCCATAACGGCAAACTGGAGCATCATCCGCGCGGAGCAATCAGTATTCGCGCCGGCATCAATCAGCACAAACGGCTTTTCCGGTGTCGGCATGACCGTGGCAATGGCAGGACGATCAATCCCCCGAAGGGTGCGCAATTTTAGCGTGGCGGCCACCACCACGGCGCCCGTATTGCCGGCGGAAATCATGGCGTCCGCATCGCCTCTTTTCACAAGATCGACGGCACGGCTGATGGAGTTGTCTTTTTTGCGGCGGATGGCGTTGGCCGGGCTTTCCTCCATGCCCACAACTTCCGTGGTACGGAGAATATCCAGAATGCCGGGAATCGTCCCGCAAACTGCGTATTCCCGACGGATGGCCGCCTCATCCCCGACCAGCGTGATCTTATCCAAGCCCGGCAAGGACTTAGCCGCCTCGACCGCTCCTCGTACGATCTCGCGGGGAGCGAAATCACCGCCCATGGCATCTACTGCAATATGCATAAAATTAGACCCCGAAGCGGGGCTGTTTTATACAGGAGACGGTTCGGCCTCCCGATCCTATCGTGGCATAAAGCCGCTCCCGCATGGATTGAAATTCCTGTGCGCCCGGCTATTTGGCAACAATGGTCAGGACTTGCCGTCCCTTGTAGTGGCCGCATGAAGGACACACCCGGTGTGACTGTTGCGGTTCGCCGCAGTTAGGGCACGCTTTCGTCGCTGTCAGGGTTGCTTTATGGGACCGCCGGCGTATGCGAATCCTGCTTTTCGACGTTTTCCTTTTCGGTACTGCCATCGGATATCTCCTAGCCAAACCCAAGCCCCGCATAGTGCCGCGCAGGCCGGGCAATTTATTTCCGCTCAATCTTCACTTGGTCCAGCATTCCCCACGGTGTCTCTTGCCGAATCCGTCCGCACTTGCAGGATGTCTTGTTTAAATTGGCCCCGCATTTGACGCACAGTCCCCGGCACGCCGACGAACACACGTAATTCATCGGAAGAGCGAGGAGGATAGCTTCGCGGATATCGGCGGTCAAGTTTATTAATTCATTGGCGGTAGATAACGGATATGAGCGCACAAAATCTTCATCCCGAATGGTCTGGGCACAGCGCTCCCCGCACCGCGCACAGCGACTGCGGACATCAACCTCCAGAATGCCGCGCACCAGTAGGTCGGTGTCAAAGCGCTGGGCGGTCAACGCATAGCGCACATTGCCGACTACCTGGAATTGGCTATCTTGATTCAGTTCCAGGATGGCAGCGGGCTCCTCGCCGGAAAACCGCTTGGGAAATTTATGCACCTGGCCGGTTTCGATATTCATAAACCTTCTTTTCCCGCAAGGGAACAGAATGGTCCATCACGGAGCAAATTTCCGCTTAAGCGCCGCATGAACGTAGGGTTGCACAAACTTGCTGGTATCTCCGCCCAGGGACGCAATCTCACGGACCACGCTGGAGCTGATGTAACTATAGCTTTCGCGCGGCATCATGAACAGGACCTCCACGTCCGGAGCCATTTTTCGGTTGGTCAAGGCCATCTGAAACTCATACTCGAAATCGGAAAACGCCCGCAAACCGCGGATTATCACGCGCGCTCCGATATGCCGGACATAATCCACCAGCAGGCCGTTGAACTGGATCGCCTCCACGTTTGGCATTGTTCCCGCAAGACTGCGGGCCATCGCCATGCGCTCCTTGATCGAAAACAGAGTGTCGTTCCGCTTGCCCACCGCCACTGCCAATATTAACCGATCAAACAGCCGCGCGGCGCGATGCACCACATCAACGTGTCCCAGGGTCAAGGGATCAAACGTACCCGGATAGACCGCCAGTTTTTTCATTCTGACTCCTGATTTTCGCCTGTCATCTGCTCTCCGGCATCCGGCGTCTGGCGTCCGTCATCTGACGTCTGGCTGCAACGGCGCCATATAGTCAATTTGCGTTTCACCATAAACCCGGCGCTTGAGATGTTGCCAACCTTCATGGCTTACCGCCGGAACATGCACAGACTGTTCCATGACCAGTAATCCATTGCTTTTTAAGATAGACCGCCCGGTCAGCACTGACAAGATTTTTTTCAACCAGCCGCCGTCCCGGTCATAAGGCGGATCGGCAAAAATCAGGTCGTAAGGCGCATCGCCCCCACCCCGCTCCAGAAATCGCAGGGCCTCCGCGGACACAACGCCCGCAGCCGGATCGGGACCGCAGAGGGTAGCGACATTCTCGCGAAGTATCGCCAGGACCCGGCGGTCGCTTTCCACCCAGGTGGCCGCAGCAGCGCCGCGGCTCAAGGCCTCCAGCCCGTAAGCTCCCGTGCCGGCAAACAGGTCCAGCACCCGCGCGCCGGCCACCCGGTCGGCCAGCGAAGAAAAAACCGCCAGCCGCACCCGGTCCTGCGAGGGGCGAACGTCCCTGCACGGCACCTTGATTTGCCGTCCCCGCCACTCCCCAGCTGTGATGCGAATGGCCATGGCGCGTAATCACGATCGACATTTCAACTCGCCCTTTAACCGTTTAACTTTTGTAATTATTTCATGAGATCACACCAGTTGACAAGCACGTAATCATTGAATGATGTCCCCGCCCGTTGACTATTTTAAAAATATATTGACAAAGCAGCAGGTGCTTGTAATAATTCAAATATATATTGCATGTTTGTGTATACTCAAAATGATTACAAATCCGGAAGGAGGTGATTGAACGACATGTGAGTGGTGCTGGGTTTACTAAACAAACGGTTATTTCGTCTCAATCATGACGTGCAATGAAGGGAAAAGAAATGAAACGTTATTCGATATTATTCAGTCTCGCGTGTGTAATCGGGCTGGTCAGCAGTGCGGTTGCGCAGGCTCCAAAAGCGACAGTAACCGAAAAAGCCTATCCGTTCCAACTCTCACTCGTCAGCCCGGTTGCTATTCTCAGCGACAGTTCCTCGGTCAACGGCCTGCGGATCAACCTGATCTACGGGGCCAATGAAAATGTGACCGGCGTTGACCTGGGTATTGCGAACCAAGTGAACAAGGACCAGAGAGGTCTGCAACTTGGTATCATTAACCTGGTCGGCGGCAACGTGACCGGCGGTCAATTGGGCGCCATCAACTTTGTGGCCGGGAACGTGTCCGGCTCAACGGTGTCGTTCATCAACCTGGTCGGCGGCAATGTCTCCGGCGCGGAAGCAGGCCTGATCAACTTGACCAGCGGGAATTTGTCCGGCTATGATTACGGCATCCTGAACATGGTTGGCGGAAATGCTGAGGGCTTGGAAGTCGGCTTGATCAACTTGAACAGCGGCAGCGTGGCCGGCGGCCAGGTGGGTGGCATTAATGCCGCCGGCAGTGCGATTGATGCTCAGTTCGGCATCATCAACGCAGCTATGGAAGAAGCCTGTTGGCAGACGGGATTGATTAACTGGGCCGACAAGTTGGATGGCGCCCAGTGGGTGGGCTTGAATTTCGCCAATGAAGTCAAGGGGCTCCAGCTTGGCGTGATCAACTACACATCCATATTGAATGGCCTGCAGATCGGCGTTCTCAATATCGCGTGGGGCAAAGAAAGCATCTGGAAAATTCTCCCCATTGTTAACGCGAATTGGTAACCTGACTTGAATTCACGGATCGTATGTTAGCATGTGGCCGCGACACAGAAGTCGCGGCCACATTGCTTTTAGACGCGGCTACGACCTGCTTTTTTACCCGCCGGCGCCAGGTCCCGAGGCTTGGTCAATATTTCACATTCCGCAGCAGGCACGCGCATGTCCATGTCGGTGCCATGATCATGGTGATCCAGAAATTCCCCGGCGGCGCCGGCAGCGCGGCCCAAGGCAAAAGCAACCAGGGGGATGTCTATGGCACGCTTCAGGGTAATGCGCCTGTCCTTCAGCAGTTTCCAGCAGATTCCCAGCCAGATACAGGCAATGGCGGCATCCACGTTCACCGCCAGCACCTTGGATGTGGCGCCGATGTGTTTCATGGTCTGCGCCAGCCGGCGATAAAAATCCAGGAATATGTTGTAGAGGCCCTGCTCCTGCAGATAGGCATAAATGGCCTCTTCGCGCGGATCAAAATTAACGTCCTTGTCCTTGAACACCGGATGCCCAAGGCACGGAATTTTAATGTAGCCGGTCCCGGATTCCTGGGCAATGGCTTTCCGGGTTTTGAACGCTTCCGCCTCCTGCAACACGAGGCTTTCCAGGTTCACGCTGGAGGCTTTTGGATTGTAGGGATCGACCAGGTCCGTGCTCCCGAACACCTTCAGCAGGTATTCAATCGCTTCCCGGCCGTTGCCGCCATGCACGTCACCCACACTGGCCAGCGCGGCAATCATGCCCGTATGGGGGGAGTTGCCGGCCGAAGCCGATAATTTGGCGGCCTGGGCGGAAATGGTGCCCGGCCCGTTGCTCAACGATGCGATCAGGCACATTTCCACGAGCCGCGCTTCGAAGGCATGCTGGGGTAATTCGCCCAACCACTGCAGAATGAGCGCTTCGGCAAAATTGCCGCGTTGCATGAGATCGGCCACCGCATAGCCGTAAATGGATGCGGCCTGCCCGTCGTTGCCGGAGGCGTAGCTGGCGTTACGCATGGACCGCTGGGTTGCCATTTTGCCCAGTTTCCTCTCGGCCAGGGAGGCAAATTGCGTGGCGTAGGGTTCGGCGATCTTGCCCGGCGTCAAGATGAGCGGCGCCGGCAGTTTCTTGCCCAGTTCGCCGAGGTTGACAAACCAGGGATTCAACTGGAGGGTTTCGTGGGGACTGAAATCGCGCTCCCATTCGCAGACGCGATACACCAGGCTGGCGGCCTGCGGCAGGGTGTGCAAGGTTTGAATGCGGATGCCCCGCAGCAGGGCCTGCCGCAATTTCGGGGTGTGTTCATAGCGTTTCTGGGGATCGAAGGCCTCGACCCCGAAATAGTCGTCAAACAGCTGCATTTTGGCCGAGGCCGTGGTAAAGGCGCCTTCCACCACGGCACCGGCATGGCCGAGCGACACGTTCTGGGTTTCGAGGATTTTACCGGCCACATAGACAATCACAGGCTTGGCATTTTTCGCCCGCTTGAGCAGATCCACGGCCTCTTTCTCGTAAAGGCCGCCCGGCTCGATGTAGAGCACGATGATCCGGGTGTGACGATCCTTGTCCGCCAGTGCCAGCAGGTCCTTCAAGGGCGTCAGGATCAGCGCGTCTTTGCCCGTGGAAAGGCCGAACGAGGTGCCGATGCCCGCCGACATCAGGTACGTGGCCATGGTTGTGACCATGTTGCCGCTGTTGGATATAATTGCGGCACTGCCCTTTTTGAAACTTTCACCGGGGTTGTCTCCACCCACGGCGCCCACGCGAACGCCGTCATAGGTGTTGATCATCCCCAGGGTATTACAGCCGATCACATCTATGCCGGCTTCGCGCGCCAGCGAGGCGATCTTGGCGGTCACCTCAATGGCGACATGCTCGGTAATGATAAAAATCGTCTTGATGTGTTTCTTGCCAAAGGAAACCACTTCCTTCACCTCGCCATAGACGGCTTCCGGCGGCGAATAGACAATGACCTTGTTGGGGTGTTTTTTGGCCGGCAGGCTTTTGAGCAATTCATCGAAGGTCGCAAACACCGGAATGGTCTTACCGGGTTCGTATTCGATCGTCTGTCCGCCTTTGCCGAGCGCCCAGCCGCCCACGATGTTGCCGCAGTAACGATGCGAGACAATGGTGACCATGCTGGATTCGCGCCCCGTGATGTTGGATACCGCCACCCGGTCGCCTTTGCTCAATAAATCCGCGAGTTGTGTGGCTTTCATGGTTTCCTCATCGGCGCAAACGCCTTGGCCAGGCGGGCGGCATATTCGGCCACCAGGGTCACCGGCGTATCGTAACCGAAGATGACATACGGCAGTTTCAAGGTCTCCATGATTTCTTTCATGATCATCAGGCCTTTGGCCAGGCGCGGCCCGCCGCGGCCGATCACGACCGGCAGAAAGACGGGGCCGTGCTCTTCCACGTAATGGGTCAGGGCATCACCGATCGCCTGAAAAGTCACGTCGATCAGCGTATTATTGGCTTTCCCGCCCAGAATGAGCAGCAGCGCCGCCTTCTTCAGATGATGTTTAAAACACACGGCGGTGGCCTGGCGCATGCGCTCGTAGGTCGGATTACCGCCGAAATCGGAAAGAAAGATCGGACTGCCGCCGCAGGTGCAGAGCGTTTCGGTGATGATCGTCGAGGCGCCGCCGCCAAACAGAATCGGCAGGATCAGGTCGCCATGCAGGTCGGATATATGCAGCTGGCCCTGGTAAGAGGAGGCGGCCAGTTCCTTCATTTCCTCCTCGAACGGCGTAATGGTCTCCGGATATTCCGGGAACGTGATCGCCAGGTTCCCGGCTTTGAAATTGGACTCGTCCGGGACGGCCTTGAAATCGCAGACATAAAATTCCCCGGCCGGCGTCACCCGCCATGGATTGATTTCGCACATCCGCATGCCGCTGGTAATGAAGAAATCCCAGAAATTTACCAGGCAGCGGGAAAATGCGCTGACAATTTTCTTGGGGCATTGCAAATCCGATAAGATCTGGCTTGCCTGGTAGGCATCCAGTCCCTTGTAGACGTCCACCGGGATCGTGCGCTTGTATGTGTCTTCCACGGTTTCGATGTCCATGCCGCCCTTCAGCGAAAGGGTCAGCGACGGCCCCAGGAAACTGGAGTTATACGTGATGGCCGTGTAGATTTCCAACTCGGCGGGAATATAGCGCGTCAGATACACCGTGCGCGGTATTTTGCCGCCGAAATCGGCGTTGAGCAGGCGGTTGATTTCCTGCAGGGCGCGCGCGGGATCGTCCACAACCTTGACCAGGCCGGCTTTCCCTTTCTTGCCGGCCAGGATATCCGGCTTGACCACGGCTTTCTGCCATGTATCCAGCAGGCCCTTCAGGGCTTTGCGGTCCAAAGGCGTGACGGCATATTCCGGCGTCGGCAGTTTAGACCGCTTGGCCAATTGCGTTAAAAATGTCAGTTCGGTGATTTGTTGCATTGGGCCGCGGATTTTACATGTGGGTTATGATTTCGTCGGCAAATTCCGAGCATTTTAACAGCGTCGCATGGTCCATCAGCCGGTGGAAATCGTAGGTCACTTTCCGGCGCCGGATGGCCTCGCCGAGGCCGCGGATAATCAGGTCGGCCGCTTCCGCCCAGCCCATGTAGCGGAACATCATTTCGCCGGAGAGGATTACGGAGCCGGGGTTGACCTTGTCCTGGCCGGCATACTTAGGCGCCGTACCGTGCGTAGCCTCGAAAATAGCGTGCCCGGTCTGATAGTTGATGTTGCCGCCCGGGGCAATGCCAATGCCGCCGACTTGCGCCGCCAGCGCATCGGACATGTAGTCCCCGTTCAGATTCATGGTGGCGATAACATCGAATTCCCCGGGCCGGGTCAGGGCCTGCTGGAAGAAGATGTCCGCTATAGCGTCTTTGACCGCAATGCGGCCGCTATATTCTTTGGCCACTTCATAGCCCCAGGCCAGGAAGGCGCCCTCCGTAAATTTCTGGATATTGCCCTTGTGGACGAGCGTCACACTTCGGCGCTTGTTTTGGATGGCATACTCGATGGCGGCCCGGACCAGGCGTTTGCTGCAGGTCTCGCTGATGGGCTTGACGCCGATGCCCGAATCCGGACGAATGTTCCAGCCGAATTCTGTTTTCAGGAAGCCAATGAGTTTTTGAGCTTGCTGGCTACCGGCACTGACTTCCAAGCCGGCATAAACGTCTTCCGTGTTTTCGCGGAACACGACCATATCCACCTTGCCGGGTTCCTTGACAGGGCTCGGGACGCCCTCGAACCAGCGCACCGGCCGCAGGCAAACGTAAAGATCGAGCAGCCGGCGCAAGGCGACGTTTAAACTGCGATGCCCGCCGCCGATCGGGGTGGTGAGCGGCCCCTTGATGCCGACCAGATATTGCTTGAAGGCGGCAACCGTTTCGTCCGGCAGCCAGTTGCCGGTCTGTTTGAACGCTTTTTCGCCCGCCAGCAATTCCCGCCAGCAGATCTGCCGCCGCCCGCCGTAGGCTTTGGCGACGGCTCCATCCAACACACGCACAGCAGCCCGCCAGATGTCCGGCCCCGTGCCGTCGCCTTCAATGAACGGAATGATCGGATGCTCCGGCACCACGCATGCCTTCTTCTCGATTGAAAATGTAATCGATTTGCCCTGAACGGCGTCTTTTGTCATACAAGCAGTTCCTCTTTTATACTATTCCATCTTTGCCGAAGCTCTTCACCCAGGCAAACCGGTAATTTAAATAGAAATGAAAGAACATAACATGGCCGGCGTCCATCGCAAGCACAAAACGACAGCCGGATCACTCTTCTCCGCGGCGCATTTCCAACGCGGCGCATTTCCATTCTTGACATTCACAACGCTTTTTTCCCAGACTGATGGCCATGGAAAAAATGGATCGCAAAACGGGTTCGCGGCCGGTTGCCATCATGTGTTCGTCCTGCGGGAAGGACACGCTTTTAAGACGCGAACCCGTATACGAGGGATTCAAGCGCGCGGGCGAAACATTGTCCTGCACCGCCTGCGGCCATGTATTTCCCGACGAAGCCGCGGTTTCGTTCAAGGCAAAAAAAGTTGTGCCGGGCTTCGGGCGCCAGGACCTGCCGCCGCCGCCCAAGGTATTTGACGAGCGGGAGGTGCTCGAAACGGTCAGCCGGCTGTGCCGCCATTGCGCCCATTACGTGGTCAACCCCTTCCTCCAGCGTTGTAGCCGATCCAACCGGGAGGTGGAAGCCACAGATACCTGCAAGCAGTTCGCGCCTAAAAACCCGCCGGACCCGGCTCCGTAATTTTCTTGTTTTTTTATTTGACATGGCGGTGTCCGGGTCGTAGATTAATACGAAAGGAACAATAGTGTTACAATGATCACCCGATTTTCCACCGCCTTGGAGCAGGATCTGCTGGCCGCCTTCGACCAGTTTATCAGCCGGCATGAGTATCAGAACCGTTCGGAAGCCGTGCGCGACCTGATCCGCAAGAACCTGGTGGACGAACAGTGGCGCAGCGCGCAAGGTAATGTGGTCGGCGTGATCTCCCTGGCCTATGAACATCAACAACACAAATTGCAGGATCATTTGACCGATTTGCAGCACGAGGACCACGACCTGATCCTCAGCACAACTCACGTCCACCTGGACCACGATAACTGCCTGGAGGTCATCATGGTCCGCGGACCCGCATCGCGGGTAAAGGTTCTGGCCGACCGCCTGATCGCCCTGCGGGGCGTCAAGCATGGCGGCCTGACAATCACCGCCTCCGGCCAGGCATCGAAATAATATGTTATTCGGTTGGTGGTGTTTTTTTAGTTTATCGGTAATACTTATTTATAAATCGTATTATGGCGCCGTATGGGTGGCCAAGCGCCACCATGACCAAACAACGGTTGCCGCCTCAACAATGGGGAAAGGAGTTAAAGTCATGCGCGATTAAAGTCGGCTGCTTTTTTCGGTCTATTGATAACACGTTTTTACAAATCGTATTACGACGCCGTAAGTGTCGGCCGGACACCGTAACGCGCAACCCAGGATTTGCCGACGCAAAAACACGAAAGGAGCGCGAAACATGAGCGAGAGAAAAATAGTCGGCGTTTTGGTTACCGCCATAGTCCTGGCGGCAAGCGGCGCATTTGCCGCCCGGCCGTTGATCATCGACGACGCCGATCCGCTGGAGTTCAAGGATTTCAAAATAGAAGGCGGCGGCTGGTATGAGAAAGATTCCGGGTGCAAACACTGGGATGTCCCCTTCGCGGTGGGATGCGGCATCATCCCCTCTGTGGAACTCGGCGCCGGGTTCGGCGGACAATTCGAGGAACGGACCGAAATTGACGAAAACAGCGGCGGGGAATGCACCTCTTCCGAGAACGGTATCGGCGATTTGGTCGTCAACGTAAAATGGCAGTTTTGGGTTGAAACGACGTGGTTGCCCCGCCAAGCCATAGTTCCCGCGGTCAAGTTCCCCACGTCCGACAAAGACAAGGGATTGGGAAGCGGCAAAACGGATTACGATCTCACCTGGATCGCTTCAAAATCCTTTTGCGAGAAGATGGGCGGGCATATCAACGTCGGTTATTCCTGGATCGGCGAACCGGCGGATGAGGATGCAGGCGATATTCTGCACTACGGATTAGCGTTCGACTACAAGATCGTTGATCCCCTGCAGTGGGTGGGTGAAGTATATGCGGAAGACGAGTTGCGCCGCGGGGTAAATACCGTCGTCATGTTCAACACCGGTTTGCGCTACAGCATTCTCGACAGCCTGGTCGCCGACATCGCCGCCGGCTCGCGCATTGCCGGTGACGCGCCGGATTTCACGGCAACGGCCGGCTTGACATGGACATTCGGGTTTGCACAGGAAGAAAGTAAGTAGTAGAAATCAAACAAATATAGGAGAAGTAACATGCATATGGCCGATGCTTTGATTAACCCCGCCGTTGGCGGGACGATGTGGATTGTAACCGCCGGACTGATCGCGTATTGCGCGCGCAAAGTCAAGCAAACCATGAACGATAAATTGGTCCCGATGATGGGCGTGCTTGGCGCGTTTATCTTTGCGGCCATGATGATCAATTTTTCGATCCCCGGCACGGGCTCGAGCGGACACCTGGGAGGCGGCCTGATTCTGACGATTCTGTTAGGACCCTACGCCGCCTTTTTAGCGATCTCGTCGGTCCTGGTGGTGCAGGCTTTTTTCTTCGCCGATGGCGGCCTGCTGGCGCTGGGGTGCAATATTTTCAATCTTGGTTTTTTTCCCGCGTTTATCGCCTATCCGTTCATTTACCGTGCGATTGCCCGGGATGAGCACGGCACCCTGCGCGCATGGATCGCCGCAATTGTCGCCGCTGTCGTGGGACTGCAATTGGGCGCATTCGGCGTCGTGCTGGAGACCAAGGCCTCCGGCATCTCGGAACTGCCGTTTGGCGCCTTTGTTCTGCTGATGCAGCCCATTCATCTGGCCATCGGCATAGTGGAAGGCCTGGCAACGGCCGCAGTGGTTGCATTTGTAGCCCGAGCGCGGCCGGAAGCCCTGTTTGCGGCACGAGCGGACGAGGAATCGCAAAATAGCCTGCGGCCGGTCTTGATCGGTCTATTGATCGCCACCGTGATTGTCGGCGGGGCCGCAAGCTGGTTTGCCTCGACCCACCCTGACGGATTGGAATGGTCCATCGTCAAGGTCTCCGGTAAAGAAGAGGTCTCCGGCACGGAAGACAACTTGCACAAGGGATTAGGCCGGATACAGGAAAAAACCGCCTTCCTGCCGGACTATGGTTTTAAATCCACGGAACCCGAAGCCGCGCCTGCGGAAAAAACCGCGGCTGAGCCTGAACCATGGCCAGCCATCAGCGCCGGAACGTCCTTATCAGGCATTGCGGGCGGCCTGATCACGCTGGGCTTGGCCGGCCTGATCGGTTTCGCCTTGAAAGCGCGGCACGCGGGAGTATAAATTAACCGGATGGGAATAGGACAATGGATTGAAATTGGCCGCATGGATGAACTGGGGCGACTGGACACGCCCGTGCATCGTCTCGATGCTCGGGCCAAGGTCATCACAACCCTGATTTTCATAGTGGTCGTCATGTCGTTCCCGCGTTATGAAGTGTCCGCCCTAATGCCTTTTTTTCTCTATCCGTTCACATTGCTTGCATTGGGACGGATTCCGTTCGGATATATTTTTCGAAAAATTCTAATCGCCGTGCCGTTTGCATTGGTCATAGGCATGTTCAATCCTTTGCTGGACCGCCAGACGATCGCCAGCGTTGGGGCATGGAGCATTTCGGGCGGGTGGCTTTCGTTCGCCTCGATCATGCTCCGCTTCTTTTTGACGGTCAGCGCGGCCCTGGCGCTGATAGCCTGCACCGGCATTCACCGGCTTGGTGCGGGTTTGGAACGGATGTGCGTGCCGCAGGTGTTTGTGGTCCAACTGCTGTTCCTCTACCGCTACCTGTTCGTTGTCGCCGACGAAGGCGCCCGGATGATGCGCAGCATGGAACTCCGTTCCGCCGGACCGCGGTCTTTGCGCTTGCGCGTGTATGGCTCGCTCGTGGGGCATCTTTTCCTGCGCTCCATGGATCGCGCGGATCGCGTTTATCGCGCTATGGTATCCCGCGGTTTTTCCACCGTAGGCGGATCCGCCAGCGGCGGAAATGGCGAGATCCGGGTTTTGTGCCAGACTTCCTTTCGGTGGACCGATTGGGCATTTATAGGGGGTTGGACGGCGTTTTTTGCCGTGGCTCGCATATGGAATCTCGCCAATGCCTTGGGACGTATGGTGGCAGGAGGCGGTTCATGAGCCACCATCTTGTTGAAGTCCGCGACTTGCATTTCACCTATCCCGACGGCACGGATGTGCTGAAAGGCGTTTCTTTCCGGATCACGCATGGCGAATCGGTGGCCCTGGTCGGGGCCAACGGGGCCGGCAAATCCACGCTGCTCCTGCATTTGAACGGTTATTTGACGCCCACGCGCGGCGAAGTGCGCATCGGCGACGCGCCGCTGACGCGCGCGACGGTTGTTTCGGCGCGCCGCGCTGTCGGCATGGTCTTCCAGGACCCCGATGACCAGCTTTTCATGCCAACCGTGTTTGAGGATGTTGCGTTTGGCCCTTTGAACGCCGGCCTGCCTCCGAATGAAATTGAACATCGCGTAGTCTCGGCGCTGGAGCGGGTGGGTATGTCTCATCTGAGAAACCGCCCGCCTTACAAGCTCTCGGCAGGCGAGAAACGCGCCGTGGCCATTGCCACGGTACTGGCCATGTCACCCGATGTCCTGGTCATGGACGAGCCTTCCGCGCATCTCGATCCACGCGGCCGTCGGCGCCTGATTGAACTGCTCGCGTCATTTAAGCACACCAAGATTATTGCCACCCATGATTTGGAATTTGTTGTCGAGCTATGTTCCCGCGTGATCGTACTTGACGACGGGAAAGTCATGGCCGAAGGCCCGACCGTGGAACTCCTGAACGACGAAGCCCTGATGCTGGCCCACGGCCTGGAACGCCCGCACAGCCTGCGGCACCTGCACCCGCATTGATGCTGGCTTAGATGAGCATCAGCCGCAGGATGCCGCCCACAATCAGCGACGTCAAAATCATGGCCGCCAAGGCTTTCATCATATCCTTTATACCCAGCTCCTTGAGCATGACGGCCAGGGCGGCGATACAGGGGAAAAAGGCAAAAACCGTCACGGCAACGGTCAGTTGCGCGGGCGTGAGTGCCAGGGGAACCAGCATCCCCACGGCCATCTCCTTGCGCAGAAAACCGCTCAACAAAGCCGGCACAGCCGCACCGGGCAATCCAAACCAGCCTTGCATGAACGGCGCCGCATGATCGGCTAGTTTTGCGGTTAAGCCCGCCGCATCGAAAATGCAAGCGGCCAGGACACCCAGAAACAGGAGCGGCAACGCCTCCGACAGGAACCAACGGATACGCATCCAGGTTTTTTTTAAGACGGCCAACAGGCTTGGCATGCGATAGGGAGGAATATCGAGGAACAGTTCCGGGCATTCCTCATGCGATGTCCGGTTAAGAATCAATCCCAGGAGCAGGAACACGGCCGCCATCGTTCCGAGAACGATCAGGACATATTTTGCGCCGTAGTGTCCAAGAATCCCGAAGATCATGGCGGTCTGCGCGGTGCAGGGAATTGTAATGCCCACGAGCGTCGCGGCAATAAAACGCTGTTTGCGCGTCTCCAGCGCTCGCGCCGACAATATTCCCGGAACCTTGCACCCTAATCCAAGCAAGACGGGAATGATCCCGTGGCCATGCATCCCCAACCGATGAAACAGGTTGTCGGTGACTGTGGCAAGCCGTGGCAGATAGCCCGTGTCCTCCAACAGCGCCAGCGCAAAATAGAAGGCCGCGATATAGGGCAGCACCATGCCAAACGGCATAAAAAGGCCGGTGGTCAGAATGCCCATGGACTGGATAAAATCCACTTTACCGTCAATCAGCTTGCCGATCAAAACATCGTGGAGAAATCCGGGTTCCAGCCAATCGTTCAACGCCATGAGCGGCGCGCGACACAACTCGAATAACGGCTCAGCGCCATATCGAATAAGTCCCTCCCCCACGAGCCGGACCATCCAGAAGAGCGCGAACAGAATCACCAGGGCCGACAGCCAGCCCGTGCCGGATTTGACGGTGGCATCCGTCAGCCGATCCCAGATGCTATGATGCCGGTGGGCCACGGTCTGCACCTTGCGGACAATATGCCCGACTTCCGCCCAGACCTGGTCATTGTCTTTCAGCCTGGGCCGCTCGGAAACCCGCGCTTCATCCAGGCGGAGGACCAGCTCTTTGATGCCTTCAGCCGTGATAGCCACCGTGGGAACGACAGGAACCTGCAGGATATTTTCCAATTCGCGAACATCAATATGGATGCCCAGGTGTTGGGCTTCATCCCACATGTTCAACGCCACGATGACCGCCTTGCGCTTCTCCAGCAGTTCGACCGTCAGGAGCAGGCAGCGTTCGAGACTCGTGGCGTCCACGACATTCACGATCACGTCGGCTTGACCCAGCAGGGAGACGGCCACTTCCTCCGCCTTGTTGGTCGCCGCCAACGAATACGTGCCTGGGGCATCGAGAATTTCCACGGATTCTCCGTGAAGATTCATCCGCCCCTTCAAGTAGTCCACTGTCGTGCCGGGATAATTCGAAGCGATGACGTCCACGCCCGTCAGCCGGGAAAAAAGCACGCTCTTGCCGACATTGGGATCGCCGATAAGGAGGATGGTTTTCATGGCACCTGCGCAACAACAATTTTCCGAGCCATTCCCCGTCCGATGGTGATATGGCGCCGCTCGATTTCCACAACCAACGGGCCTGAAAAATGATGCCTGGCGACCACGCGGAGCAGTTTGCCCTCTTTCAAACCAACGCTTCGAACTCGGTGTTGAAAGCCGCCACCGCCTTGCAAGGCCACGACGGTTGCCTTGTCACCCTGTTTCAGCAGCGCGAGCGTTGTTTCATTCATGGCAAGTTACCATTAGAAGCGCGCATTAATCCCCACGCCCAAGCTGAGTGCGTTCAAGGAGCTATTGTCGTCGCGATAATCAATTATTGCTTGCCCATTAACCCATGAAGGTGCGCCGGCCCGTTTCCGATCAATTCGGTCGAACAAAACAACCGATTTCTTGACCACGAACAAACACTCCCGGGATTGATGAATATGTCCACCGAACGATGTTGCCGAATGACCGTCAGGAATGTGCGGGCGGCGGAGCGCGAACGGGAGGCAGGGCAAGAAAGACGCGGGACGCGACAACGTTAGACGGATGAATAAATCCAAGAATGAATAACGTTCCAATGGCGGGGATAACCGCCGGCGTTGGCGATGCAAAGGCCATGCTTGCCACACGGCAAATCATGCATGTCGCCGTGTTGTGTTCCGTGCGGGAAGCTTTTCCGCTTTCGTTGTTTTTCTTGATCGGCGCATTCGAGGCGCCTTGCGTTAGCATGGCGGAGAAAGCGCCCAGGTTGGCTTTATGCCAGACCGGTAACAGAACGATACCGATGGCAAACAGGAGTAAAAGAAAACTCCCGGTTAAAATAGGGGTATGCTTCACGTCAATCAGGATATCACCCAAGCCGGCCTTTTCAAGATTTTGTTTCAGCCGCCCTGTGCCGCAGGATTTTACGGTAATGCACTTAATGCCTTAAGGCGGGCTAAGCGCCCGCAATCCAATTATGTTTCTTCCCTCGGCAGTGTGGCGAATTAGGTTCGCAAAGGGCGGCGGCGATCTTGGGCCGCCTGCGAGTTTGCCGCGCTCGCATGGAGTTAAGTCCTATGCTTCGCGCGGCGCACCCACATCCAGCCCAAGCTTGCCTTGCTTTTGCGAATCCGCCTCCGGCGGAAACCAAATTCGCCACACGGTTGCATGCCGCCCAGTTGCCTTCGTTAGAAGGGGAGGATAAGGCAACGTTTAACGATCTCCGCAACAAGCATTTCGAACTTATATTTATATTTATACATGCAAAAACGTGTATCGTAATGGGGAAGCGTCTAACGCGCGGACAGGCTGTCTATCCCTACCCCCTTGAACTTCATATCCCTTGTCAAAAACTCATCAACAAACGGATATTGAGACAAGTAACGACCATTCCCACCAGTAAAAGCACAAAGTTAAACCATCTTGAATTTGCGTATTTGCCCATAACCTTCCGGGATGAAGTGAGGTAAATTTGCAGGAAAATTGTAAACGGCAACTGGATGCTCAGGATCATCTGCGAGATAATCAAGCCTTTGAATGGATTGCTGATCAAAAAGACAATCGCCGCGGCAAAGACGAGCGAAATACATACGCCCAAGCGGCTGTGGTTGTCCTTCAGGTCGAGCGGCTCGCGGAAAAAGCCCGAAAATATGCAGCCGCCGGCCATTCCCGAAGTAATGCTCGAGGCTATCCCCGCGAAGAGTAAAGCGATGGCAAATATGGCCGATGCACTCTGACCCAGCAATGGCGCCAGCATTTGCTGGGCCTGCTGCAGTTCCGTTACCGGTATGGCATGGTGAAAGAATGTAGCGGCAGCCATCAGGATCATGGCGCTGTTGATGGCCCAGCCAACCATCATCGAAAAGAACGTATCAAGAAATTCGTATTTGAGCTGTTTCTTTATCACCGCCTCGTCTTCGCGATTCCATTGGCGGCTCTGAATAATCTCCGAATGCAGAAAAAGATTATGCGGCATCACCACGGCGCCAAGTACGCTCATGATTACAAGCATGGATCCTTCCGGGATGAAAGGTTTTACCCAGCCCGCTGCCGCCTGGCCCCAATCGATAGTCACCATCGACAGCTCATATACAAAAGAAAGGCCGATGATGGAAACAAACCCGATGATCCATTTTTCCAGCCGTCTATAGGAATTGCTAAAGATAAGCGTCGCTACCGTTATCAGCATGATCACGGCGCCAATCTTCAGCGGCATATCGAAGAGCATGCCCAAGGCTATAGCACCCCCCAGTATTTCCGCCAGCGATGTGGAAACCGATGCGGCCATGGCAGAAACAAGCACCGGCACCGAAGCCCGGCGTGGTAAATGCAAGGTTGCCGCTTCCGAAAGGCAAAGCCCCGTGGCAATGCCAAGGTGAGCCACGTTATGCTGCAATAAAACCAGCATGAGGGTGGAAAGCGTCACCATCCAGAGGAGGCTATACCCATAGCCGGCGCCGGCGGCCAGGTTGGCCGCCCAATTGCCCGGGTCGATAAACCCGACAGTAACAAGCAACCCCGGTCCGATATATTTCAATATCTCCAGTGCGCCGAGAACCGGTTTGCGTTTGTGGTGCAGGAAATGCAAAAATTTAAACATGGATGTTAAATGATCGCCAGGCAATATGATCATAAATGCTGCCAACGGAGAACCCCGGGAGCATGCAATTCGGGGCTTCGCACTCCGTCTGCATGGCGGCTTATCACCGGACCTCCGCAGCAAATTAATTGTCATGCGTATTTGGCCGCTGCAGCCATTGCTATTTCCGCCCATTCCCAAAGGCGCTGCGGTTTATAACAGACCGTGCTGATGTCCTTCATAATGATCTCCACGTGGAGCCCCTTAAGACGGCTGAGCGTCAGCTCCAGGTCGCGCCGGACGGCATCGGGATGCCAGGTGTTTTCGGCGAGGACCGCCGGGCTGGTTTTTAGCGAAAACACATAATCCGTCCCGACGTTTTCAATCGCCACGTCGAGATTGATCCACGGGCTCATCGAGATTTTCCGCAGGTTCGGCACGTGCTTGCGCAGAATGCCGACCTTTCTATCCAGCGGATCGCAGCACCCGTAATACGTCAGCCCGAACCGACTGAGCCAACGGCATTCATACTGGAGCGCAAACTCCTCATGCATGGCCGGCGATACCGCGGAGAAGATTTGCGACATGGTGCGCCCCCACATGTCAATCGGCCTGATCTTTGCGGGATTCCAGTCCGCTTGCGGCAGTTCATCCGTGAACTGAGGGCCGCCGCCTAGCCACGTTTCATTATTAAGCGCCAGAAGGTTAAGGGCCTCGTATTGTTCCAGCCTGCAAATGCATGCCTGGGTCATCCGGTCAATGAGCTTGTGCACATAGTCCGGTCGCATACTCAGATCCATGAGAAGGTTGTCAACCCCCGTCAGGCGGACCAGAAAATCCCACGGGGCAATAGTTGTTCCGTTGATGCCGGTCTTCACCACGGGAATAATGCCGTCAAAAATCCCGTTGACCAGGCTATAGTTACGATCCCAGGCGTCCTGGTCCAGCGTGACCTCGGGCATTTTAATTTTCCGGATATCATCTTCATTCTGAATTTGGACGTGAAAGTGACGGGAAACAACGTCGCTGGCCGTATCCGTCTGCACAACATCAACCTCTTCGACTAACCCGACGCCGGTATCCTGCACCACCGGATTTACCGGAATGACCGGATGGACCACCATGTCGCCCTGCATATGGTCCCATTGATATAGCTCTTTGCGCAGGCCGAACTCAAATTTCCGGCAGAACTCACTCTCGCATTGAAGCGTTAATTCGTCATTCACGTTCATCTCGTGCCAGGGCACCTCAAATATCCAAACCATGGGCCTGGCTTTTTCAAGCTGGTTAAGGCGCGTCCACATTTTCCTGCGCACCTGCTGAATGGGCAAAGCCGCGATTTCAGCCTTTCGCCTCGCAAGCCGCCTTAAAACATCCCGATCATGCCGGCTGACGGACATGTTCATTTTCCTTCTATCTGGTTGTTGTCTTTTCCACGCCACTTTCAATGGGCGCCTGCACCCGGCAAAGCACCGAGCCTGATGTGTCTGTTAAACATAGCGACATGGTTGCGCCATAGCGAGAATTTTTGGCGGTCAGGCAGGGCAATCAGCTTTTCGGCCACTCCAACTCTTGAATTTTTTTGTGTCCCTTTGCGGCCAATACGTTTATTGTATGGCTTTATGAATTCAGGGTTGCTCTACCGATATTGGCCGGCCATAGCTGCCGCCTGCCTTCTATCCCTGGCCGGCAGCGCAAACGCAGCCGGACTGAGAATCGTCACCTCGTTTTACCCCATCTACCTGGCAACGCTCAATGTGGCCCGGGACATCCCCGGAGTTGAGGTGATAAACATGACCCGGCCTTTTACGGGATGCCTGCATGATTACCAGATGACCCCGGGGGACCTCGTCACACTGGAGAAGGCAGACATTTTCGTTGTCAACGGGGCGGGCATGGAGACTTTTCTGGATAAGGCCATCCAGCAGGTCCCAAGGCTTAAGCTAATCCAGGCCAGCGAGGGAATTTCCTTAATGTCCACCGCGGGCGTTGCCAATCCGCACGTGTGGGTCAGCGTGAAACTGCACATGCAACAGGTGGAGAACATTGCCGCGGGCTTGGAGCGCCTCGATCCGGATCACGTAAACTTGTATCGAAAGAATGCTTCCGCTTACCTTGCCAGACTGGAAACGCTCCGCGCGACCATGCACGCGGGGTTACAGAACGTCAAGACCCGCGACATCATCACTTTTCACGAAGCCTTCCCCTACTTCGCCCGGGAATTCGGATTGACTGTAGTAGCCGTGATCGAGCGCGAGCCGGGCTCGGAACCGAGCGCCCGCGAGCTGGCCCAAGCCATAACTCTTGTGAAGAAGACCGGCGTCAAAGCCATTTTTGCCGAACCCCAGTATTCGGCCAAGGCGGCGGACGCCATCGCCCGCGAAACGGGCGCCAGCGTGTATCGCCTTGATCCCGTGGTCACCGGCCCGATGACGGCCGACGCTTATCTTGCCATAATGCAGGCCAACCTGCAGACACTGGAGCAGGCGCTCGGTAAATAGGCCCCTGAATAAAAACGTCAACTACGCAGCGCCTGCCATCAGGGAAGAAAATTACGAAATACGCGAAAGGCACGAAAATGGGAACAGGAATTCTGTTTAAGAAGAAAAGCTGTCGAATAGTCGGGACCTGTTTGGAGGTCTACCAATCCTCCTGCGCTTTGCAGGAGTATCTTTCGCGATTTTCGCGTGTTTCGTAGTTAACAATTGCGGGTAGTTCGGTAGTTACTAAAAATGTTTGTAAATCGGCGCTGAATCCCGCATTCTTTTTGCAGTCATGATATCGGCACTCAAACAAGAGTCAGTCGTCTCGGGGTCCTCCTGCGGCGGATGTTGCACGCGGCTGATCAACTTCGGCGTGCAGCTTGGGGGGGGCGTGATCCTGGAAGCCATCAACCTGCACGTGCATTGCGGCGAACTGACCGTGCTCCTTGGCCCAAACGGCGCCGGGAAAACCACGCTGTTCCGCGCCATGCTGGGCGAGTTGCCCTATACCGGAGCGCTCCATTTTGTTCACGCGAGCAGCGAAGAACGCTTTATTCATCCGCGGATCGGGTATGTTCCCCAGAAGCTCGATATTGACCCCCTGGCGCCGGTCACCGTGTTGGATTTGTTTGCCGGAGCCCTGGCGCGCCGTCCGATCTGGCTGGGCCATTCCGCCGCGATCCGCATGAAAGCTTCCGACATGCTCTCCGTGGTCAACGCCCATGCCCTGCTCGACCAGCGCCTGGGCCAACTCTCCTGCGGCCAGCTCCAGCGGGTCCTGCTGGCCCTGGCCTTGATACCGGTTCCCGACCTCCTGCTCCTGGACGAGCCGGTATCGGGCGTGGATCCTGCGGGCATTGACCTTTTCTACCGCATGGTTTCCGAATTGCGCCGGACCTTCGATCTTTCGATCCTGCTTGTTTCGCACGACATCCCGACGGCGGCCCGTTTTGCCGACCGTATGATTTTTTTGAACCGCACCATTCTATGCGACGGATCGCCGCATGAAGTGCTCGCGGGCCCGTGCATCCGCCAGACTTTCGGAATTGACCTGACCAACGCGGCTATTCAACAACTGGGAAACCGGTTTGAGCAGCCGGTGCAACACCATCCATGACATTGTGTTATCACATCATCGCGTATTTGCCGCTTGAGTGGGCGCAATTCACGTTCATGCAGAATGCCCTGCTGGCCGTGCTTTTGATCGCGCCGCTCTTTGCGCTGATCGGATGCCTGGTCATCAGCAACCAGATGGCGTTTTTTTCCGACGCTATCGGGCATGCGGCCCTGACGGGCATTGCCATCGGCGCGCTGGCGGGGCTGGCTGATCCGCTCTGGACCATGCTGGCCTTTGCCACTGTGCTGGCCATCCTCGTCTCCGTTTTGCGCCGCTACAGTTCTGCTTCAACCGATACTATTATCGCGCTCATGATGGCGTTTGCCGTGGCGCTGGGCGTGGTCCTGCTGTCGCGGGGCGGAGGATTTGCGCGTTATTCCCGTTACCTGATCGGCGATCTGCTGACAATTACCCCGTTTGAGATCCTGCGGCTTGTGCTTTTGCTCGTATTGGTGGCCGGTGTGTGGCTGACCTTTTTTAACCCGCTATTTTTTGCCTGTTTGAATCGCTCATTGGCCAAGGCGCGCGGATTTCCTGTCTGGCGTCTGGAAACTTTTTTTGCCGTAATCGTCGCGCTGGCGGTGACCATCACCATTCCCCTGGTCGGCCTGCTGGTGATCAACGCCCTGCTGATCGTGCCGGCCGCGGCCTCGCGCAACATGGCGCGCAACATGGCAGCTTACGTGCTGGGCGCGGTGGTCATCAGCGCGCTGGCCGGCGTTTTGGGATTGATAACTTCATTCTATTGGGGGACGGCCACCGGCGCCACCATTGTCCTGTGGGCCATGTTGTTTTTTATTCTGTCGCTGGCGTTCCGCCGGCGGTAAAAAGCGTCACTTCCCGCCACCTGCACGTAAAACGTGCCGATTTTTCATGTAACAGTTAGCTTCACGATCGCTTGTTTAACTGTTACCTATGAGCGACTATCCAACCGGTTTTGTTTTCCTGTTTTATGCCAGGCGATTGGGCCGGTTCCATCGCAACCGGCAGAGGTAAAGCCGGTTGGCAGCGCCCCGTTGGATCGTGCGTGCAATGTCCATGGGCTTTTTTGCGTCGCCTTGCAGTCCCTCGGCATCAGTGACCCATGATTCGTCTGCGGAGGCGTTCACGGTCCCGAAATTACCGAACTGAGCTCCCTTTTCCGGCAAAAGGATTCGCTCGGTTTCCCTTAACACGCACAGGCGCTCGGTATCCACGCGCGCCATGAACAGCGGCGCGCGATGCCGGATAACATGGTCATTGTCGGCGCCGCGCCGGGTGTAAACCAGAAATAATCCTTCGCTGTGGGCCACCCAGTGTTGCTGGGTGTTGTAACTGCCCAGTTCCTGGCGGTCGTCAAACGTCCACGGCCGGGGCGGCTGGAAGTGAAGTCCGTCTTCACCCACGGTCACATAGCCGCGCACGTCATTGCGCAAGGTCAGATAAAAAAGACCCTGGAAACGGACCAGGGACGGCTCACAAAAGCCGCGCGGATCCGGACAAGTCAGTTCGTCGCCTTGTTCCAGGTAGCGGAGGGTGGCGCCGTCAAAACCACAGCGCACCACGGTGGCGTAATAGCAGTTATGCCTGGAGTCGTGCGTCGCCGCGCGAGGTATAAAATAAATGGGCAACAGGATGTCACCGTTCGCCAGGTCGACGCGCTGGGTACAGCCGGCGCCCGCATTGAAGAACTTTCCGTCACGGTCGGGCAGATCCAGGTGGCGCCAGGGCGACCAGGCGCGGGTGTCAGGATCATAGATGGCATATGGGGTTTCGCGGCGCTGCGGGGGCGGGGCATGTTTGCCGTTTAAATAGCGGCACGTATGTCCCGTGGCCAGCAGTTTTCCCGAAGCCGCGTGCCAGGCGGGGGTCATATCGCACGGCACCACTTCGGTGCCCTCGGGTTCGAGGTGCCGGCCCAGAGTGGCCGGATGCGCCACCGGTTTTGACCAGGTCCGGCCCCCGTCATCCGACTGCATGGACTGGATGGCGGTAAATAAATCACTGCCCGACAGGATGGACCGAGTCATCATGATCACCGCCGAATTCGGCGGCAGGATGGCCGCGCGGGGCTGGAACCATTGGGTGCGGCCATCGGAGCCTTCGGAGAGAACATCGCGCGTGATGGTGTAATCCAGGTTCTTATTCATGGCGCCTCCTATGATGATTGTCTACTTCCTTCGTCGTATTTTTGTTCCAAGTGGTTCGTGGCACACATTCGGTTCACAAAATTCGGCGGCGATCCCGGGTCGTCTGCGGGCTTCCCGCGCTTGCGCATACACGACCTGCACGCGCGGCAGCCGGGCGCTGCGGACCGGGCGGCGCATTGATCGCTTTCACAAATTGACGGGGAGAGCGGCCTTCCACGCGCTTGAACATTTTGGAAAGGTGATAGACGTCGCTGAAGCCGAGCGTTGCGGCAATCGTTTTAAGGCGCTGGCCTTTCATCAAGAGATTCCGGGCCTGCTGAATACGCAGGCGAATGAGCGTGGCGATCGGCGACTCGCCCGTTTCGGCGCGATACCTATGCGAAAGCGTCGAGACGCTGACATGCAGATGCCCCGCCATTATCCCCAGCGAAAGACGTTGGGCCATATGCTCGCGCAGGTAGGCCGTTACTGCCGTGGCCAGCGTCGGCGTCTCCGGCAAAATAGTCGCCGGGATCCGGTAGGTATCAACATTGATCGGCACACTATGCCGCAGCAAATCCAGAGCCTCGCACAATAATCCCATGGCCTTCCAGAAACCGCCGTCCCCTTCAAGCTGCCCGACTTCAGCCGCCTGCTCAATCAGACGCCCCAAGCGGCCTTCGGGATCTACAAATCGCGCATAGCCGGCCGCGCTCCTCACCAGCGTATCCAGACCCGCGCCCGGACCGCCGCAGAACATCAGCCAGGCATTGCGAATCGGCGGCTTGACTGAACTCATGTCCTCCCAGTAGGGCGTATGCGGCGGATACAACAGGGCTTCGCCGGCCGCATGACGAAGCCAGGGAGCCGTCCGCCGTCCCACCTTGAACAACCCCAAGTCCGATAAACTGTAATCAAGCACCCAGTATGGATTGCTGTGCCGGACACCCCGGCTCGAATGCGACGCCATCCCAACCGCGCGAGTCGCGTTGACCAGCACAGGCATCTCCGCCGGCACCGTCAGCCAAGTCCAACCATACCCCTTCGCATTCGCAGCAATCGCTTGTTTAGCCATTGCAAGATAATACAAATAATTTACCTGCCCGTCCATTGCCATTTTAACCCAGCGAAATAGAGTAGGTTGAAATTAGAAATTAGAAATTAGAAATTAGAAATTAGAAATTAGAAATTAGAAATCGGAAATCGGGAGATCACACCATGAGCAAGCAACTGGCCATCGAAGGCGGCGCAAAGGCTGTTGGTAAAATGGGGCCCCACCCCACCAAGATTCACGTGGACGAACTGCTGGAAGTGCTCGATCTCTGGGAACTCCCGGCGCCCGCACGCAAAACGGTTGAGACAGCCATTCGCAAATCGGCCAAGGATATCAAGGGGCCGCATCTCTTCCGCTATTACAACCCGCGCCCGAGCAAAGTGGAGGCGGCCGAAAAGGCGTTTGGCAAATACATTGGTGTTCCCTACTGCCTGGCCGTTAACTCCTGCACCTCGGCCCTGATTGCCGCCATGCGGGCCGTGGGCGTCGGCATGGGCGACGAAGTCATCGTGCCGGCCTACACGTTTTTTGCCACGGCCGCCGCGGTGGGCGCCTGCAACGCCATCCCCGTGATCGCCGACGTGGATGACACGCTGACCCTCGACCCGAAAGATGTCGCGCGACGGATCACGCCGCGCACGAAGGCTATCGCCGTCGTGCATATGCTTGGGCTTCCGGCCCAGATGGCCGAACTGAAAGCGCTGGCCGACAAAAATAAGATTGCGCTGATCGAGGACGTGGCCCAGGCGGCGGGCGGATCCTATCGCGGCAAAATGCTGGGCAGCATCGGCACAATCGGCTGTTTCAGCTTTGACTATTACAAGGTTTTGAACAGCGGCGAAGGCGGCTTCATCACGACCAGCAACGAGTGGCTCCACACCCGCGCGCAGTCCTGGCACGATTGCGCCGCTTGCTGGCGCCCGAACCGGTTCGCCTCGGAACGGCGCGAGGGCGAGCTTTTCTGCGGCGAAAATTATCGCATGAGCGAACTGCAGGGGGCGGTGGCCCTGGCGCAAATCCGCAAGGCCGCCAAGATTGTCAAGGGCTACCGCACGGCATTCGGACGAATCATGAACGCCTTGGAGTTGCCCCGGGGTGTCAAGCTCCAGCGTTTGTCCGATCCTGACGGCGTTGTCGGCACGACCCTGGTGATGTTTATGCCTGACGTGGAAAAAACCAAGTGGGCCACGAAGGCCATGGTGGCCGAAGGCGTCCCGGCCGGCGGCATTTACGACGCCAAGATCAAGAACTGGCACATTTACACGCACTGGGACCATATCATGGAACAGAAAGCGGTCGCCCCGGACGGGCTGCCCTGGAGCGGCGTAAAGAAGTCGGAACTGCCGGCTTATGCGCCGGATATGTGCCCGCAGACGCTCGATTATCTCTCGCGGGTGGTCAGTATCGGCATCAGCGCCAATTATTCCGCCGCGGATTGCCGCGCCATTGCCGAGGGCATTAACAAGGTGCTGGCCAAGGTGTAATCAGAGTCTCATGAAAACCAAATGTATTGCCCTTGAGTGGCAATCGGGGCCGGTGCAAGCGGAACTGACCGTTGTGCATGGGCAATTACAGTCAGTCCGGATTGTCCAAGGCAAGGGGCGCGTTTCGGGAAAAGGCAGGATTCAGGCTAAAGGTCCCGTGCGGCTGGAATGCCGGATAGCCGATGCCCAATTGAAGGCCGGGGCATTTGCCACCCGTCTGACCGTTACCGGCAAACCGCACGCGTTCACATGCTTTGTGCGGGATATCAACCGGGATCATCCGATCTATATTCCTGCCTACGGCGTCATGATCACGGAAGCTGCTGATCGGCGATCTTATACCGAAATCGAAGCGGAAATTCGCGAACTGGGCTTTGTAGGCAAATCTCAACAAATCGAGCTGGAGCCGGAGGAAACTTACGAAAATGCCTGCCGCGGCAATCGGGACCTGATGTGTCCTACCTGGTTGGGACTTGGCCGCGACATGCGTTTTTTCGAAGTAGGCTACGACCCCAAATTGGGTTACTGGGGATATGTCCAGCCGCGCTATCACTCCACGCTTCAAAATATTCCGGAATCGGGCGACAAGCCTTATAGTATCGGATTCGTGGTTGGCCCGGGCAATTCCTGCCGGTATGACATCACGCGGCGCCTGGAGGATGGCGTCCTGCCCATCCTGCGCTCGACGCAGCGCGAAGAAAATGTCCATTATCATCTTACCGTCTTCTGTACCCTGGAAAATCGCCCGCTCTCGGCCAATGCCGTGCGCGGTTCCGAATGGACCGCATGTTATCCCAATACCGGCGGCAACATGCTTACGCCGGAGGAACGGGAGAAACTTAAGGATCTATTGCGCGCTGAAATGCGCGCGCGCGACGAGGAAACAGTCTGTGTCATCCGCATCGCGGCGGTGAACACGGAGCGCACTCCGCAATACGCATGGTTCAAAGGCGGGTCTTTCTATGGAGCGCGTCTGCTTAAACCGGCGGGCTATCAAAGCGCAAACGGCTATGGCATCCTGGAATCAGGACGCGTGTTCGCCATCCATCGCCTCAATGGCGCGCCCATGCCCGAAGAGGAAATGGCGGTTCTGCTCCAGCCGGGGGAGACAGCCATATTTGAAATATTGATTCCCCATCAACCGCTGCCGCGCGCGCGCGCCGCCAAACTGTCCAAGCTCGATTTTGACGCACACCTCAATGCCTGCCGGAAATTCTGGCGCGCCAAGCTGTCCGCTGCCGCATCAATCCACGTCCCGGAGCGGGCGATCAACGAACGCATCCAGGCGGGCCTGTTGCACTGCGACATTACCACACTTGGCAAGGAGCCGGATGGCGCCGCGCTGGCCACGATCGGCTGGTACTCGCCGATCGGCTCGGAAAGCGCGCCCATCATCCAGTTTTTCGATTCGATGGGCTGGCATCACCTGGCCGAGCGCGCGTTACAGTTTTTTTTCAACCGCCAGCGGGAGGATGGTTTCATCCAGAATTTTAACGGGTATCAACTGGAAACCGGGCCGGCCCTCTGGACCATGGGCGAACATTTCCGCTACACCCGCGACATTGCCTGGGTGAAGCGAATCCGGCCGAACCTGCTCAAGGCCTGCGAATACCTGCTCGCCTGGCGGGAACGGAACAAGAAGCCGGAACTGCGCGGCAAGGGTTACGGGTTGCTTGACGGCAAGGTCGCCGACCCCCAGGATTTTTTCCATTCCTTCATGCTGAACGGCCTTTCTTATGTCGGCATCCAGCGTGTTGCGGAAATGCTGGCTAACATCGATCCGCAAGCATCCCGGCGCCTGGCCCGGGAAGCGCGCGAGTTCAAGCAGGATATCCGGGCGGCTTTTTACGAGGCCCTTGCCCGGTCGCCGGTTGTTCCCATCGGGGACGGGACATGGGTTTCATCGGCGCCGCCCTGGACCGAATACCCCGGGGCGCTGGCGCTTTATGCCGAGGGCGGCAAGTGGTTCACCCACGGAACATTCAGCGGACGGGACTCGCTTATCGGCTCCCTGTACCTGGTTATTTCGGAGGTGCTCGATGCGAATGAGCTTGGCACGGAATTCCCGCTGAAGTCGCACCAGGCACTGATGACTGTGCGCAATGCCGGCTTGAGCCAGCCCTACTATTGCCGCCATGACTACATCCACCTTAAGCGCGGTGAAGTCAAGGCGTTCCTCAAAACTTACTATAATCAATTCACCGCCCTCCAAGACCGGGGAACCTACACATTCTGGGAACATTACCTTGGCGCCAGTCAGCACAAGACCCACGAAGAGGCCTGGTTTCTGATGCAGACGCGCTGGATGCTCTGGCTGGAGGATGGCAAGGACTTGCGCCTGTTAAGCGCCATCCCGCGCGCATGGCTCGCGGACGGCCAAGCAATCCGGCTAAACCGGGTGGCCAGCTATTTCGGGCCGCTGACGTTCGCCGTCGAATCGCAGCTTAACCGCAACCGGATTAGCGCCCACGTGGAGTGCGACGGCAACCGCAAGCCGAAGACAGTGCTTATTCGTGTGCCGCATCCCGAAGGACGCAAAGCCATAAAAGTTGAAGGCGGCGTTTACGACGCAAAACATGAAACGGTGCGCATCACGCCCTTCAAGGGCAAGGCTGATGTGGTAATATATTTCTGATCAGATTAAATTAAGCCCCGAGGAACGGGTTAACTTTGCAGACGCCCCAACCGAGTGGTAGTTACATTCTGAAAAGTTTCTACTGTAGCCGCGTGATTTTGAAATTCCTAACAATAAAAAAAGGAGGCATGCAATGAACTATGGCGTTTGTCTGGAAATGGTTTTCACGGATCGTCCGTTCCTCGATCGCATCCAATTGGCCGCGAATGCTGGCTTTACATTCGCCGAGATGTGGTTCGGCGACCTCGCGCCTGCAAAGGGCGCGGATGACGCCAGGAAATTTAAGCGCGCGGCAAAAATCCGCGCCGCCGCTGAAAAAGCCGGGGTTACCATGACCAACGTTGTGATCGGGTCTCCGGACGGCAAACTGGGAGGCGGGCTAACTGATGCCACCCACCGCACGGAATGGTTAAAACAGACCGATGCCACGCTGGCATATTGCAAGGAGGCCAATATCGGCGCCGCGATAATCTGCACCGGCAACCTGGTCAAGGGCCTCGCGCGCGCGCAAATGCAAAAGAACGTTCTGGATGGCCTGAAAGCCACGGCGGAGCGGGCTGAAAAGGCCGACATCACGCTGTTGCTTGAAGTGCTCAACGACAAGGTGGACCATGCCAATTATTTCCTGACCAGCTCCGACGAGGGCGCCGCCATGTGCCGCGAAGTCAATTCGCCGCGCATGAAATTGCTGTTCGATTGCTACCACATGCAAATCATGGAAGGCGACCTGACCGGCCACATCCGCAAAAACCTGGATGTGATCGGCCATATTCATTCAGCGGGCTATCCCGGCCGGCACGAGCTCTGGCTGGGCGAAACCAATTATCCTTTCCTGGTCCGCCAGATTGAAGCCATGGGCTACAAGGGCATTTTCGCGCTGGAATACACGCCGACGCTGGAACCATCCGAAAGCCTGCGCCGGACGCTGACGCACCTGAAGGACTGATTTTATTATGAAATTAGCGCTATCATGGTCTGTTATTATGACCATTTTCGGCTCAAAGGCCCCAATCGGGACCTCCCTCACGGCGGGCGATCCTGGGAAGCCTGTGGACGTGGAGTTCAAGGCTGACGTGGACGGGACCGCGCAACGTTACGTGGAAATACTCCCCAAAGATTTCCGGCCATCCATGCCTTACGACGTCGTGATCGCCTTGCATGGGCATGGTTCCGATCGCTGGCAATACATCAAGGATGAGCGTAGCGAGTGCAAGGCGGTTCGCGATTTTGCCGCCCGGCACGCGATGATCATGGTGTCGCCGGACTACCGGGCATCCACTTCGTGGATGGGGCCGAAAGCCGAGGCCGACCTGTTGCAGATCATTGCCTTGCTCCGCAACAAGCACCGCGTCCGCAAGGTTTTCCTGGCGGGCGGGTCCATGGGCGGAACTTCGGCACTGATTTTTGCCGCGCTGCACCCCGAACTGGTGGCCGGGATCAGTGCGCAAAACGGCACGGCCAACATGCTGGATTATCTGAACTTCCAGGCAGCAATTGCCGTCGCATACGGCGGCAACAAGCAGGAGCAACCGGAAGAATACCGGAAACGCAGTCCGGAACTGGTTCCGGACAAGTTCACCATGCCGGTTGCCTTCACCGTGGGCGGCAAGGATACATCCGTCCCGCCGGACAGCGTCCGTCGTTTGGCGGAGCGCTTGCGGGCAATGAAGCGGGAAGCACTGTTGATTGACCGCAAGGACACCGGACACACAACCAACTACGAAGACACCACCCAGGCCCTTGAATTCATTTTCAAGGCATACGGAAACAGCGGCCGGGAACAGAACTAAAAGTGAATAAGGCCATTGCTATGGAGCAGAAAGCGGGCAAGCAAATGATTGCCGTATCCACGCAGCCGGTTGCCGGAGCCGAGTACCCGCCGGGGACGATACGGCTGACGTACAAGAGCACCTTCGACGGTGCAGAGGACTGGGCGCTCTTCCTGCCCGGTGATAAGCGTAGGAATACGATTGTCTACCTGCACGGATCATTTTCACACGCTGACCAGATATTTACGCGCAAGGATGTCCGCGCCTTCTGGCTTACCCGGATAATGAACGGCGGCCATCCTCTTCTGTCGCTCAATATGCGGGGCACCGCCTACATGAACCCGGCGGTAACAGCGGACATGACCGATTTGCTTGATTACGCGCGGAACAAACTGGGATGCGTGAATATCGTATTGCTGGGCGGCTCGGGCGGGGCCTCCAGCGCCATGGCCTACGCCGTGATCCATCCGGAAAACATTCACGGGGTCATTGCCATGGGCATGTGCGACATCCTCCAGCGGCTGGATTTCGCACGCAACAGCAATAAGCCGGTGCTCCAAGAGCTTACAAAAACCGTCTTTAGCGCTTACGGCGGAACGCCGGAGGAAAAACCACACCTGTACGAAGAGCGCTCCGTATTGGCC
The DNA here is from genome assembly GCA_028718125.1 of Kiritimatiellia bacterium. Lineage (GTDB taxonomy): Bacteria > Verrucomicrobiota > Kiritimatiellia > JAAZAB01 > JAAZAB01 > VSJD01. The sequence continues at coordinate 31,144 of JAQUMN010000017.1, read as the reverse complement.
CATATCAACAAATTGACCATGCCGATCATTCTCACTATGGGCGGAAACGATCCCCTGATCCCGGTTGTGGAAACACGCAAGATCGCCGCCGCCATGAAAGGAAAGCCAAATTTTGTCTACCACGAGGTACCGCAGGGCAATCATGATTCGGCCCTCTGGGTGGACATCGACCTGGATACGTTGCGCATCCGGTCATGATAAGGCGCGGAGAGCAGGCAGAGCGCACAGAAGCAACGAAAGGATAGTGATCTGCGATAGGAAACAGGAATTTTTCCGCCCTGGCGGATGCGCACAGGCGGAACTACGGATGGCACGGATATGGAATGGGCTAGGATCGGTCACACGGCCGAAACTCCCGAATCCAAGTTTCAAATTCCAAGGAAATGCAATCGATTAAGGCAAAGGGAACAAAACAGAAATAAAACCAGGATTCATTTTTTCAAATTAGGCCCCGCAAGGCGGGGCGACTTTTATTCTGTTCGGATTGTCATCCTGAACGCAATGAAGAGCCTGCCCTGAACGAAGTCGAAGGGATCTCTCGCGGCGAGATTCCTCGCTACGCTCGGAATGACAACAAAGACGGATTGTCCGTCATAGGCGGATCCGCCTCCGGCGGAAAATTCCTATGCATTTAATTAGAATTTGAATATTCCCTGGAATTTTGATTGTGGAACTTGGAATTTATCGGATTGCTTGCAAAGCACGCATACGTATGATATTCAGGATTTTTCATGAAAAACCTGTCTTTGTTCAATGTCAATGGCCATATCGGGCGCGGCGCTTATGAGGAGCCCCAGTTTCCAACGGCGGCATCGTTTGCGGCGCATTTGGATTATCTAGGGATTGACCGCTCGCTCGTGTGGCATGTCGCGGCGCGCGATCTTAATCCCATGCTGGGCAACCGGCGTTTGCTGCAGGAAATCGCGGAGGCGGGCCTGGAACAACGCCTTTTGCCGACGTTTATCGTCACCCCGGCTTGTTTTTTTGAAAACGGAATTTCGGATTTTCTGCGGGCGCAATTTGGCGCAGGCCGGGTGCGGGCCCTGCGCATCACCCCGGACATGTCGCGCTTTCCGATCCGCGAGATTGAGCGGGTGCTCTCCGAGCTGGCGCAATTCAAGCCGGCGCTGTTCTGGGATTGCCGGCATGGCCATGACGAGCTGGACATCCGCGACATGGAACACCTGGCGCGGACCTTCCCGCAAATTTCCTTCGTGATAACCCAAAAAATGTGGGGCGGGTTCGGCAGCGTCCTGGACCTGATGTGGCGCTGTCCGAATGTCTATGTGGATACTTCCTGGCTGCATATGCGCGACACAATTGAACTTCTGACCGAAAATTTCGGCGCCACACGCGTGCTTTTCGGCATTGGTTATAAATCGCACTACGGCGCCGCCATTGCCGCCCTCATGCATGCGCGGCTGGATGATGCCCAGCGCGATGAGATTGCGCACGGCAATATCGAGCGCCTGTTGAAGCTTGACCCGCTCACAGGGAAAATAACCCGGCCCCCGGCGCTGCTGCAACAAAAGCCGCTGTGGAATGTTTTGCGCGAAGGCAAGCCGATTAAGGACGTTGAAATCATTGATGCCCATGGCCATTCGCCGCCGCATACGCGCGGATGGGTCATCCGGCAGCAAGATTACCAAAGCGGGATTGCCGCCCTGATTGCCCAGATGGATCGCTTGGGCGTCCGGCGCCTGATCCTTTCTCCCGAAGCCGCCTTGTTTGGCGAAAACTATCGAGGCAATCGCGAGGTGGAAGATATCCTGTTAAAGCACGGCGACCGGTTTTCGGGTTACCTGGTTTTCAATCCGTTATATGCCGGGGAGATGATCCCCCGGCTGGACGAGTTTTTCCAGCGCGGTTTTTTTGTGGGATTCAAACTGCTGCCATCCTATTGGAAGATTCCCGCCACCGACCCGCGTTACCAGCCGGTATGGGAACATGCGGACCGGCATCAACGGCCGATTCTGCTGCATACCTGGGATGACAAATACAATTCACCCGCACTGTTAAAGGATATTGTGATGCAATATCCGCACGCAACGTTCATCCTGGGACATTCCGGCGGCGGCACCGCAGGCCGCCTGGAAGCCGAGGCCTTGGCCCAGGCGCACCCAAACGTTTATCTGGAATTCTGCGGTACTTTCACCACGCCGCGGCCGTTCGAAACCTCGCTGCAATTGGTCGGCAAAAACCGCGTTTTGTTCGGCTCCGATACCGCCGCGCACGATCAGGCCTGGGAACTTGGGCGCTACCTTTCCATGCCGCTGCCGGATGCCGACTTGATCCCCGGGTTGGGCGCCAACATGCGGAAAATTCTTGAGAATGCCGGAATGGCAAAATAACCACGCAGGGAAGATACACAAAATTAAAATTTTGCAATTACAGCCGGTATCCGGCGCGTTTTTTCCTGCAGGTATGCAGCGTCTGGATTATGCGAGCGCTGTGGATGACGCGCCGGATTGGGCCCTGTTGCGGCCGGGTAAACGGCACGAGCTTTGGACCGTGGTGCTGCATGGACACGGCTCGCACGGCGACCAGCTTTATACACGGCGCGATGTGCGCGAAAAATGGCTGCCGGATTTTCTGGACACCGGAGCCGGCATCATAACCCTGAATTTGCGCGACAACGCCTGGATGTGTCCGGCGGCTGCAGCCGACATGCATGCCGTTCTGGATTTTTTACGCGCGGAATTCGGCATGCAAAAAACTATTTTTTGCTCCGGGTCAATGGGCGGAACCGGCAATTTAATTTACGGCGTTTTATATCCGGGCGACGTCGCCGGAATTGTGGCGCGGGGGGTCGCGTCCGACGTGGGCAGCTATTACCGGTGGTGCACAACGCAAACCCTGCCGATCCTGCGCGAAATTGCCGATGCCATCCTCACGGCCTACGGCGCCGATCCCGACCATGCGCCGGAAATTTATCGCCGCCACTCCGCTCAAGCCAACGTCAACCGGCTTGCTATGCCGGTTTATCTGACGCATGGAGGTGCCGATCGAATCATTCCCGTGGAGCAGTCGCGCATCCTGGCAGAACTGTTGCGTGATAAAAAAAACTTTTTCTATCATGAAATCCCTGGCGGCGATCATGACTCGCCGCTTCACGATAAGCAGGGGTTGTCATGGGTGCTGCAAAGGATATAAACAGTGCAAATACAGGGAGATGTAATGAAGATCACAGTATTGTTCGGCCGGAATAATGTCAACGGCACGATCATGGCGCGCAACGGGAAAGTCGGGCGTTTGCATGCGCCAGGCGGCAATAGCGCCGAAAATCGCTTCCAGTTGCCGCAGGGCGGGCGGCTGGAAATTTCGTTTTCGGAATTCACCTTGAAATGCGGGGCGTTCCCGACAATCTGCAATGTCGTTACGGATGAAAATCCGTTTGCCTTCAATTTGCGCGACGTCAATTCCGCCACTCCCGTTTTTATTCCGGAATTCCAGGCGGCGGTGGTTCCCGGAGGTGACGCGCGCGATTATGCGCAGGTAGCCGGAGATGTTGCCGCCCGCGGCTTGATTTCCGACTTCACGCGGTTTGACAACGCTCCGGAAGAATCTTACGCCCATGCGGCGCGCTTGAATCGCAGGCAATATTGTTCGACCTGGCTGGGACTTGGCCGCGATATGCGCATGTTTCGCGTGGGATATCAGGAACGCTACGAATATTGGGGACAGATTCAACCATGTTATCACAGCATCCCGCAATATATTCCCGTAAGCCGGACACCGATAATGGAACGCACTCCCCCCACGGCCTACCAGGTGAATTTTGAAATCGGCCAGGGGACTTCCTGCCGCCCGCAAATCACACGGCGCCAGGAAGATGGCGTCTTGCCCATTTTACGCTCCACCCAGGTCGAGCAGGATGTCCATTACAATCTCGTTCTATTTGCCTCGCTGGAAAAAGCACCGCTCAGCGCGGACGCCGTCCGCGGATCGGAGTGGGATGCTTGCTATGCCAATGCCGGCGGCAATATGCTGACCGCTGAACAAAAAACGGCAATGTATGATCGGCTACAAGCCGAGATGCGGCAGCGCGAGCAGGAAGTTGTCTGTTGCCTGCGCGTGGAAGCCGTCAACACCGGCAAGACGCCGCGCTATGCCTGGTTCAAAGCCGGGCACATATGCGGTTTTCCCGGGCGTGCGACGCCGGATAAACATCAATTCAAGAACGGCTTTTCCGTCTTGGAATCCGCCGGCACGGTTTATGCCGTCAACCGGCTTGACGACCAGGCCCTGCCGGAAGAGGAAATGGCTGTTTTGCTGCAACCGGGCCAGACCGTGAAATTCGACATCCTGATCCCGCACTCGCCCCTGGATGCGGCGCGCGCCCAAGCCTTGCTGAAACTGGATTTTAACGCACATCTGGATGCCTGCCGCGAATATTGGCGCGCGCGCCTGGCCTCGGCAGCAAAAATTACCGTGCCGGAAAAGCCGATTCAGGAGAACATCCAGGCAGGACTGTTACACTGCGACCTCGTGGCATTGGGACGCGAGCCGGATGGGCCGGTGCTGGCCACGATCGGCTGGTACGCGCCCATCGGGACCGAAAGCGCGCCGATTATTCAATTCTTCGATTCCATGGGCTGGCACAAATTAGCCGAGCGCTGCCTTGACTTCTTCTTCGTGCGCCAGCGGCCCGACGGGTTCATTCAGAACTTCGGCAAGTATGAAAGCGAGACCGGCCCATTGCTTTGGACCGCCGGCGAGCATTTCCGCTATACGCGCGATGCGGCCTGGCTCAAGCGCGTACTGCCTAACATCAGGAAAGCCGCCGATTACCTCCTGCAATGGCGGGAACGCAACAAGCTGGAGGAATACCGCGCCAAGGGATTTTACGGCATGGTCAACGGCAAGGTGGCCGATTGCAACGATTTTTATCACTCTTTTTTCCTGAATGCCGGCACTTATGTCGGCCTGAAGCGCGTGGCGGAAATCCTGCGCGATGTTGATCCGGAATATGCCCGGATGCTCGCGGGCGAATTGCCGGAATATTTAAAAGACATTCGCGCCGGGTTTTATCACGCGCAGGCGCGCGCGCCGCTCATACCGCTGGCCGACGGCTCCTGGGCGCCGCTCATGCCGCCGTGGGTGGAATATACCGGCGGGATCAGTTTCTATGCCGATGGCGGCAATTGGTTCACCCATGGCGCCTTCGCTGCGCGCAGTTGTTTGACCGGCCCGCTGTGGCTGGTCATCAGCGAGGCGCTCGATCCCGCTGAAATCGGCGCGAAGTTCATGCTCAAGACCAATCAATATCCCGTGACCCTGGAAAACGCCGCGCTGAGCCAGCCTTATTACTGCCGGCATGATTATGCGCATATCCGGCGCGGCGAGGTCGCGGCGTTCCTCAAAACTTATTACAACCAGATCACCGCGCTGCAGGACCGCGAGACCTACACATTCTGGGAACATTACCATCACGCCAGCGAACACAAGACCCATGAACAGGCCTGGTTCCTGATGCAGACGCGCTGGATGCTCTGGCTGGAGGATGGCAATGACTTGCGCCTGTTAAGCGCCATCCCGCGCGCATGGCTCGCGGACGGTCAAACCGTCCGGCTCGACCAGGTGGCCACCTATTTCGGGCCGCTGACGCTCGCGGTCGAATCGCAGCTTGGCCGCAACCGGATCAGCGCGCAGGTGAAGTGCGACGGAGGGCGCAAACCCAAGACCGTGCTGCTGCGCCTGCCGCATCCCGAGGGGCGCCGGGCCGTCAGGGCGCAAGGCGGCGTCTATGACGCGGCCAGTGAAACCGTGCGCATCGCGCCCTTCGCGGGCAAGGCCGAAATAACCCTTTATTTCTAAGCAGCCGGCACCCCGGCCGGCAGACACCGAGCTGCGAAGCAAATGATTGATGCATCGACACAGCCTGGAAAACGGGCGGCTTTGCACAGGATGCGTGGCGCCCCGCCGGGCCGCAGTTGAACCTGCAATCCGGCGGCAAGCCCGCTTCCGCTAAAAGAGGAGGAGATGCCATGGCAAAGAGCAAACTATTGGAACAACGGTTCGGCCCGGCAGCGCACGGCGTGCGCTGGGCGGCCGGGCGGGTCCCGGGCATGGTCCAAGACGCCGGGAATTTCACGCTGGGCAAGCGCCGCTTAATATTCAGAACGCCGGATAAGCCGGCCGGCGACGCGTTCGCCGTCGCGTGGACGGAACAGAACGTCACGATTGACGCGGCCACCGCCACCGGCACGATCGGCGCGCTGCTGGAGCTGGCCCGGCGGACGGCGGCGGGCAAGTTCGAAGATTTTGCATGCACGCTTAAATTCAAGTCGCGCAACTACAAGCACGAAGTGAACCTGCGCGTGGGCGCCGCGCCGCCGAATGCGCCGCCATGGCTGGGCGGGTATACGGACCGGTTAATGGAGGCGTTTTTCCAGGAACTGGCCGCGCGGCACTTTAACGGTTTTGTCGTCTATTGCGGGTATCATCCGTTCGAATTTTTTTTGGACTACGCGGGGTTCGCGCACGCGACGCATATTCCCGCCGCCGAGCGCAAGCTAACCCGCGCGGCGTTGCGCCGCCTGTTTGGCTGGGCGCAGAAGTACGGGCTGCGCACTTTCCTGCACCATTACGCCACGCACTTCACGCAGGCGCTGGCGGACCATTTGAAACTGGGGATATCGGCGCGCGGCAGCCTCCTGGCGAATTTCGAGCACCCGGTGGTTGAAGAATACAACCGCTATATATATCGCCGCACGCGCGAGGTGCTGCCGGAACTGGACGGGTATTACATCAACTTCGAATCGTCGGGCAACGCGGTGCCGTACATGCAGAAGACGCTGGTGCGGGTGGCGAACGCGCTCGCAAAAAAACCGGTGCTTTTCTTCCGCCTCTGGGGGGTGTCGGATGTCGCGGGCATGACGCAACTGCTGCGCAGCTACCGGGGCCCCAAGGCCCTGGTGCACAAGAGCCACGACACGAGCGATTTTTATTTCTATCCCGTCGCCGACGCGCGGGTGGCCGTGTGGAAGAAGGCCATGCCGGAAGTGGAGTTTACCTTCAGCCTCGGGCCGTGCCACAACTGCGCGGCGAATATCACCCAGAAACTATGGACCGATCCGGCCTACATCCAGGCCCTGCTGGCCAGCATCGAGGCCAGGGGCGCCGACTCGATTTCCTGCCAGTCGAGCCACGAACTGCTGCTGGACGCGCTTCCGGGCAAAACGATCTTCCGGAAATGGCTGCAGTCTCACGCGCGCATGAACCGCGGGCACGTTGAGGCCGTCGTCGATTACGTCCGCGGCGAAGCACCCGCGCCGCAGGCATGGGCCCAGCGCTATGCGGCCTGGTTCGGGACAACGCCGGCGGCGGGCCGGGCCATTCGCGATGCGATTTTCAAATCGAGCCAGATCGTGCTCCTGGGCTACCAGCAGTTCTGTTACGGCTCGGCCGCCGAGGGTGGATTCCATCCCGGGCGCTTCTCGCATTACCAGGAGCCTTTTTTCTACTACCCGATGTCGTTCATGAACCGCTTCGGCGCGATCCGCCCGAACGTGCGCTGGCGCACATGGGTTGTGCGCGACAAGGTGACCAAGGTCGTGCCGGACGACACGCAGGCCCCGATCGATTCGGTTAATCCCGCGATTAAACGGAAGGCGGCGCGCGGACCGCGGTACATGATCCGGCAGTTGCAGACATATATCGCCGCGTCGCAAGCGGCGGTCAAACGGCTGCGGCAGCTCGTCGGCCCCGGGGCCGACAAGGCCTTGATCGGCGCGGTCGCCCAAAACTGCCGGCGCGGGGAGCGCATCTGGCGCGAGATCGCCGTCGCGCGCGAACTGGGCGCCTGCTATTTTGCCGGCAGCAAGGCGGCGTTCCGCAGGCACCTGGCGAACGCGCGGTCTATCCTGCTGGACGCCATCAACGTCCTGGGCCCGCATCTGCATGCGACCGACGATTTCTGCATGCCCAACTTCCACGCCCGCTGGCAGCCGCAAAAGGATGCCGACGCCATCACCGCGATTCTCGCCGCGTCCAAGGCCGATTATCCCGCCGCGGCCCTGACCGCGTATCTGGGTTCGCATGAACGCTATAACGAAATCCGCCGCATGAGCCGCCCCTATGTCTCGGTGCGCGGGCCGATCATGGCGCGCAACCTGAAGCTGCTGAAGGCGTCGCTGGCCGCGGCCGAACAAGCGCTGGCGAAGCTGGCGAACTCGGCGAAGCTCGCGGTGTATTACGACAACGTGCGGGCATGGCGCAATTACGTCCGGGCGGAGATCGACGGGGCGACCCCGCCGGCCATGCAATGTTTTGCCGACGACGCCGTCGGGCGCGACTCCGGTTTCCGCGCCATGGTGCACGACCAGCACTACCGCTGGGGAGAATCGTCGCTTGAAGATTTCGCGTCGTTTTTCCGGCGGGTTAATTTTGACCGCGACGTTCACACGCAACTGCGCATCACGCACACCGGCGCCGGACTGAAGCTGGCGCTGCGGGAGTTCGACATCAACTTCGCCCGGCGCCGGGCCACCTGGGAACAGAAGCGCGGCACGGTCCAGCAGAACGAGTTCATGGAGATTTTTATCGACGCCGGCAACACGGGCGAGCGCGTGTTCGATTACCGCATTTTTTACGAGGGCAAAGGCGGAATACGGCGGCTGTTCCGCGACCGGTCCGGCACCCTGTCGGAAATGACCACACCGGAGCCAATCCCCGGGTATCACGCGCACTTCGAGCACACCGATACAAGCTGGCGAATCGACGTGGTGATTCCATGGTCCCAGCTCGGCGGCAAGCCGAAACGCCACGACGTCTGGCGGGTCAACGTGCTCTCCAATCCGGCGGCGGGCATTAACACCTTCGGCGCGTGGTGCCAGGGCTATGACTATCGCAACGATACCGCCCGCCTGGGAACGATCATATTCGCTTGAGCGCGGCGGTGCCGCGGGTTGGGCGCCGGATTGGCCGCAGCCCGTTGCCGGGTCCGCAAAATCTCCCGCGCCGGCCGGCGGCCTCCGCGCCCGGCGCAACCTGCGCGAGCGTTGCCTTCATCCGGCGCCCGCCCGGCGTCATGTGCCTTTCTTGATATAGCCCCACTCGACCAGCTTGCTCCGGGCGTGCTCGGCATATTCGCCCTGGCGAACGGAATTGAGGTAGCGCATGTAGTTATCGGCGGCCGCCTGGCGTTGGCCCGCACCTTCCATGGCATACCCCTTGAAATAAGTCGTGTTCGGGTTGCCGGGCAAAAGTTTCTCGTAGCTGGAAAATTCCTGAAAGGCGGCATCAAAGGCTTGCGTCTGCAGATTGGCCATTCCGGAAATATAGACCGCCTGGGCTTCGCCGGGATAAACAGCCTGGGCCTCGCGGGCCAGGCGAACGGCTTCGGCAGCCTGTTTCTGCATCAGCCGGCAGCGGGCCAGCATCAACAAGCCGGCATAATCATTGGGCGCCTGACGCAAGCCGTTTGCATAACAGGCGGCAGCCTCGTCATACTTGCCGGCGCTCATGGCCTTTTCGCCGTTCTGCATCTGGTCAATCGCACCCTTGATGGCCCGTAGCGAAGCGGTTGTATCCATGTAACGCTCGCGGTTCAGGGGGTTGTTTTTAGCGGCCGCATATTTCGTGCGCACCGCCTCGACGGCGGTCTGATAGCGCTCCTCGCTCATGGGATGCGTGGCAAACAGCATTTCAATGGCGTTGGGTTTATCCTTGGAAAGTTTGCGCAGTATATCCATGAGGCCAACCGAGCCTTCGGGATTATAGCCGACGCGGGTCATGTATTCCAGGCCAAGGGCATCGGCCTCGCGCTCGTCCGCGCGGCTGTAGCGCGCCAGGAGCGCGCCGGCGGCCACAATGCCCAGCCCGGAGGTCAAGTCGCCGTAGCCGTCGAACTGATACTGAACGAATGCGGCCAGGCCCGTCACTACCACGGAGGACACGATGCCTTTGGTGGCCTGCTCGGCGGCATGCCGGGCGCAAACATGCCCGATCTCGTGACCCAGCAGGGCGCCCAGCTCGGCCTCGCTCTGCAGATCGACCAGCATCCCGCGCGTCACGGCAATGGTGCCCGCCGGAAAGGCATAGGCATTCACATATACGGCATTGACGCCTCGAAATGTATAAGGCATAGCCGGCCGGTGGGATTTGGAGGCCAGCAAATCACCAACGGTGGTGATATACCGGTTGAGACCGGTATTCTGCAAAGCGCCGTAATCGGCCGAGATCTGGTGGGGAGAATTTTCCTTGTCCGCCCCCACCTCGCCCGCTTCCGACATCAGCATGAACTGCTTTTTGCCCGTTACCGGGTCAGTAGCACAGCCGGTCAGCACCGCTACGGCCCCCGCTGCCGAAAGCAATACGAAATGCCGCCGGGTCATGTCGGGGCCGGCTCCCATTTGCCTTGTGTGCGGTTTCATGGTTGGATATATATTACCTTATTCAACGCAAAATCGCCATAAAAAACAAGAAACGAAACCGGAACATTCAGGGCTGCGTCAAGAACGGTCTCGCGGGAGCTCGACCCTCCATGAATGCCAATGTTTTCGCGATATTGGAGGGAGGAGCTCCGCGCCGCCGCTGGTTTTGGCATGGATGACACAGCCGTGCCGAAACATTGCCCGCATGGCATTTTTATGACCGCAATAAATAAGGTCATTCATTTTTTCGCGCTCAAACAAAGCATGGTGGCACTGCTGGCCATGGTCGTCCTGATCGGCTTGGGCGAAAAGATGGCTGAGCGGTTTCTGCCAATTTACCTGCTGGCCCTGGGCGGCGGAATCATGACTGTCGGTGTGCTCAACGGCATGGATAACCTGCTCTCGGCGCTCTATTCATTTCCAGGCGGATATATCAGCGACCGGCTGGGCACCAAGCGCGCCCTGGCGCTGTTCAACGGAATCGCCATGCTGGGCTATGCAATTGTCATCCTGTTTCCCTACTGGCAGGCGGTCATAGTCGGCTCCGTTTTCTTCCTTTCCTGGACCGCCATTTCCCTGCCGGCGACCATGAGCCTGGTGGCCCAGGTTCTGCCGGCCAACAAACGCACCATGGGCGTTTCCATGCATTCCCTGGTGCGGCGTATGCCGATGGCTTTAGGACCGCTCCTGGGCGGCGTCATGATTCAGAGCTTCGGTGAACGTACGGGGGTGCGGCTTTCCTTTGGCATCGCCCTGGCACTGGCGGTGGTATCAATGGCGCTCCAGCAAGCCATGATCAGGGAGGATGCTCCGCGCCGCCGAGCGGCTGAAAAAAATCCGTTCGCACTCTGGGCCCGTATGGCGCCGGCGCTGAAGCAATTACTGGTTTCCGATATCCTGGTGCGATTTGCCGAGCAGATCCCCTACGCCTTCGTCGTCATCTGGTGCCTAAAAAACAACACATTATCGGCCGTTCAGTTCGGCGTGCTGACGGCTATTGAAATGATCACCGCCATGCTGATTTATGTGCCCGTGGCGTGGCTGGCCGACCGCAGCGCCAAGAAGCCGTTCGTGGTCATCACGTTTTTCAACTTCGCCCTGTTCCCGCTCATCCTGCTGTTTTCGCACTCGTTTGCCATGATGGCGGCGGCGTTTGTGATCCGGGGATTGAAGGAATTCGGCGAGCCGACCCGCAAGGCGTTGATCATGGACCTGGCGCCGGAAGACCAGAAAGCCGGAATGTTCGGCCTGTATTATTTGATCCGGGACGTGATTGTTTCCGTGGCCGCGTTTGGCGGCGCCTTGCTCTGGATGGTATCGCCGGCGACTAATTTTATTACGGCATGCGCCTGCGGCCTGTTGGGTACGGTCTATTTCGCGATTTACGGCAAAGATCTTGGCGTCGGCGGCCAGATGACTTTCGACCGACGACGGATGACGTGACAGACATTGAAAATGCAACGAACGGCGCAAAAACACGTTGAGTGTGGAGCGTCCGGCGTGTAGTGTATAGCTCAGGATAAAGAACTGATCATTGATTAATAATACGGGAGACGACGATGAGCAACAGCAAAACGAAACGACTGGGCATTTTAACCGGCGGCGGGGATTGTCCGGGCCTGAACGCGGTAATACGCGCGGTGGCCAAGTCGGCCATGAACGAAGGGGGTTATGAGGTCATTGGCGTTGAGGATGGATTCGAAGGTCTCGTGGAAGGCCGGATGCGCCGTCTGCACAACACGGATGTTTCCGGGATTCTCACCACAGGCGGCACAATCCTGGGTACCTCCAACAAGGGCGATCCCTGGCATTACCCGGTCAAAGGAGCGGACGGCAAGGTCACGATCCAGGATACATCCCGAAAAGCCATGGATCATTACCGGGAATGGGGACTGGATGCGCTGATCACCGTCGGCGGCGACGGCACGATGACCATCTCCAGCAAACTCATGGAACTGGGCGCCAACATTGTAGGTGTGCCCAAGACCATTGATAACGACCTGGCGGCCACCGACCTTACCTTCGGTCACGATTCTGCCGTAAGCGTCGCCACCGAAGCCATTGACCGCCTGCACACCACAGCGTCCTCACACCACCGGGTCATGATCATCGAACTCATGGGCCGTTATGCCGGCTGGATTGCACTTTCCGCCGGGCTGGCCGGCGGGGCCGACGTCATCCTGATCCCGGAAATTTCATTCCAATGGGAGCATGTGTTTCACAAGCTCATTGAGCGCAGCCGGCATGGCAAACGCTTCAGCATCATTTGCGTGGCGGAAGGTGCGCGCGTTCCCGACTGCGGTGAAATCGTTAAGTCCTATGATGAGAAACGCACCGATGCCAAGCAATTAGGCGGGGTCGGCGAATACGTGGCCAAGCAAATCACGAAAAGCACCGAACTTGAAACGCGCGTCACCGTGCTGGGGCATCTACAGCGCGGCGGCTCGCCTACGTCCTTCGACCGTATTCTGGCCACGGGGTTCGGCGTGGGGGCATGCTGGCTGGCGATGAAAGGCAAGTTCGGCCAGATGGTTGCCCTGCATGGCAACAAAGTGGAAGCCGTGCCGATCAAGGATGCCATCGCGCACCTGAAATTAGTCACGCCCCAGACCCAGAAGGTCATGGCGGCGCGTGCGGTGGGCACCAGTTTCGGCGACGCCTGAGACTATAACTGATTGAATGCAGCCATGTTTTTCGGAGGCCATTATGGACCTTGGCGTTACCGCGGTCATGTTGCCGGAACTGGATTTTGAGGAACAGATTGCGCTGTGCGCTGAATTGGGGTTGCATTATTACCAGTATCGTCCGCGGATCATCCCGGAAGCCCAGCGCAGCAAGCCCTACAGCAACTGGGGCAACCACAAGTTCGATCTAACACCGCAAATATTTCTCCGGGAAGGCGCCGTGATTACCGCCCAGTTGCGCAAGGCCGGTCTGGAACCCTGGGGCGCGTTGCCCAGCGCAAACATTGATGATCCGGATGAAACGCTGCGTCTGCACTTGGAAGGCGCGGCGAAAGCGCAAGCGCGCTGTGTGCGCGTGGATCCCCCGCCCTGCCCCGACAAGCCATTCAATTACGCGGAGCTTCTGGAACGCATGATCCGCCGTTACGATATCATCGTCCGGACAATGGCGCGTCCTCTGGGGATCAAAATCATCATTGAAACTCATTGCCGTTCGCTTGTCACCTCGCCGGGACTGGCCTGGGCCATTTGCCGCCACTTCGATCCGCGCGAGCTGGGTGTTATTTTCGATATCGCCAATTTCACGCGCGAAGGCGAACTGCACCCAAACCTGGCTGTATCGGTGCTCCGCGACTACATTGACTGCGTTCATCTGGGCGGCTCCCGGCGCGTGGTCGACAAGGTGGATGCATTAGGGTGCAACGTGGTCACCGTGCAGTTTTCGGCATTCGAGAACTCCGACCTGCACATTCCCACCTGGCTGAACGCCCTGCATGCAGCCGGCGTCAAGGCGCCCATTATCATCGAGGACTTCACCCCCGACATGACTGGCACAGACCGGCTCCGCCGTGATGTCGCTTTCCTGAACAAGGTAATAGCCGGAACGCTACGCCCAGGCTATCGGCGGCAAGCGCTTCCATAGCCGCCAGGCCTCCGGCCGGGGTCCACTCGAGTTTGCCTGTATATTAATTTAATCAAGCTCCGCAAGGCGGGGCGGCTTTTATTCTGTTCGGATTGTCATCCTGAACGCAGTGAAGAGCCTGCCCTGAGCGAAGTCGAAGGGATCTCTTGCGGCGAGATTCCTCGCTACGCTCGGAATGACAACAAAGACGGATTGTCCGCCATAGGCGGATCCGCCTCCGGCGGAAAATTCCTATGCATTTAATTATGGCCGGCTTCACGGCTGTGTCATCCATGTCGAAAGCAGCGGCGTCGCAGTCCCGATACCCGCCCACGGCGTGATCAGGACGCCCTCCAATATTGCGAAAAAAGCGGCATTCATGGAGGGGCAGCCTGCCCGCCATAGTCCGGCAGTTGCCGGACGACGGCGGGAACTCCTGCAAGACTGGCTTTCAGGTCTCCCTGCAATTTGCTTGCATTCCGGCAATCACTGCCGATAAATTAGCCCATGCATTTATCCCAAGTCCAAGCCGCCACCGGCATGATTATCCCGATCTGGTATCCGAAAAGTTTGCCGGCAGGCGAGGTCCAAAAATTATTGGCCGCCTGCCTGGCGGATGCGGCGCCGTTTGCAGCAAGCGATAACGTTCTGGCCATCGTGGACGGCGCCCCTTACCTGCGCGAGCCTTTGCGCCGGCTGGAAAAACGGCTGGGCACATTCAGGACAATCGCCGGCGAACGCAACGAGGGCAAAGGCGGCGCTGTAGCGCAGGGCATCCAACGGCTGCTTGCCAATCCCGCCATCCGGTTTATTGTCATCCGCGACCACGACAACGACCATCTGGCCAACGACGCGCTGAACCTGGTGCGGCTCTCCGCGCATATCCAGTCCCAAGCCGGGACAGAAATGACGGTTGTCATCGGCCGACGCCAGAGCATTCATCGCCACCTGGGTTTCGCGCGCGGCGAATACGAGACCCTGATGAACGAGGTCATCATGGACGCCGTCCGGTTCGCCGTCTCGCGCGCCGGCGGTGCGCTCAATACGCAGTTCAGCGCGGCCTATGACCTGCCGCCAGACCTGCAAAGCGGTTTCAAATGCTATTCGCGCGCCGCGGCCCAGCGCTACCTGGATGTTCTGGCGCAGGCCAGCCACTGGGCGCCCGGTCTCGATGTGCGCCGGCATGGATCGGAAGTGCCTGTCCTGGTGGAAACCTGGCTGGCCGGCGGCATTGTCGGTGAAATCCAACGCGCGTCCATGGAGCAGCCCCCTTTTACAACGTATGATTCTGCCGGCAAAATCAAGGTCAAGGGCACCGTCCTGGTTTGGACGCTCCAGCGCACGGAAGTTCCACTCACGGCGGCGCGCCAGTTCCTGCTCAATGCGCTGGCACGCCGCAACCTGGCGAAGGATGACCAAGGGCGATCCGAGCTGCTGGCATTGGCCAACTGGGTGCTGAAGCACCTGGCCGATTACCGCCATGAGCCGACAGAACTCATTGAAACGATTTCATATTCCGGTTATTTTTAGCCTGCGTATTCTCATGGACAATTATGACCATACACCATGACAAGGAAAAATCCGTATTTATCAGCCTGGTCACGGATTTCCTGCTCTTTATCCCGGACGTCGTCGCGGCCTTAATGGCCAACTCGATCACGCTTTGGGCGGATGTGCTGAAATGCGGCAATGAACTGCTGGCCACATTTCTTTCCTGGCTGGCCCTGCGCATGGTGCGCCGCAGCCGAAAGGTCCGGTTCGACTACGGCTTGGGTAAGCTGGAAAATATCACCGGCGTGATAGTGGCCGGCGCAATGTTTATTTCCCTGTTCATTGTCCTGCACAGCGCCTTCGAACGGCTCCGGCATCCGATGGATATGCATCCCGGCGGGGTATGGCTGGCCATATTCCTGATGACGGTTGGCGTGATTGCCAACACTACTCTCTGGATCAAGAATTACCAGGTGGGTCGCCAGCAGTTTTCACCCATTATCGAGGCCCAGTGGCGCATGTTTCGGACTAAGGCGTTTTCCGACCTGATCGTGCTGCTGGCACTGATTCTGAGCATGACCCTGCGAACTCAAACCTGGGCCATTTACATTGATCCGGCCGCTTCATTGTTTATCGGCGGGTTTATTCTGCATTCCATCTGGGGCATGCTGTCCAACTCATTCTACGATTTACTGGACCGCACGCTGGATGAATCCCTGCAACTGGTCATCGTCAAGGAGTTAACAACCTATTTCGATCACTACAAGGAAATTCACGGCATCCGCTCGCGCCGGTCCGGGAGCCATATATACGTGGACCTCATGCTGGAATTTGAGGGCGACAAAAAAATGGCCGAGGTCCAGGAAATTATCAACCGCATGGAGACCGCTCTCGAACGGAGCATTCCGGGCTGTCACGTTCTGATCGCCCCCACCACCCGAGCCCGGAGGGCGGAGGACATAGGGCAGACGCCGAACACCAGACGCCAGATGACATAGACAGCAACTGGAGAACGAACTTGAGATTTCTCGCTATGCTCTAAATGACAAACTGTTATATGACAGCTCGCGTGTAAGGATTATGTCATTCCGAGCTTTACGAAGAATCTCGGCTTCGCAGAATAATCAGCGCCCGGCGCCGGACTCGCCGGCAGGATGTTCACTCAGCCACGCACGGGCGTTTTCGATCTGCCCGCCGGTTCCCAGCAACATCACGCGATCCCCCGGCTGAAAAGTCTCATCTGCTTCCGGGTTAATGATCATAATGCCCTGCCGTTCAATGCCGATAATAGTTGCCCCTGTTTGCGCGCGCAGATTCAATTCGCGTACAATCTTATCCACCACCCTGGATTCCCGCACCACGACAACGCTGCCGAGACGCGCATCCTTGAAAAAATAAGCCATGGCGCCGATGGGATGCAGGCTGAACCATTCGTGCGCGCCGGCAAACACCTCGCGTAACGCCGTCTGGGCTTTGGCATATATCCGGATATTGAATGTCCACATCAGGCTGGTGATAAGCGCAATGACCAGAATCAACAACAGCAAGACCGGCCAGGGCGGCAGAATGGCCGAACTCAACATGAGGACAAACAATATCAGCGCCACGCACCCCGAAAGGAGAACCGCCAGTTCGGTGAGCATGCGCGGAATGGATATGCGGCTGCCATGGGGGGCCTGGGGAAATTTTATTTCCGCAAGGATCATGCCGAGCGCCTGAAGTTTCCGCAAGGAGGCCACCAGGAATGGAATGATGGCCAGCGCCGCCCCGAACCAGAAAATGGCGTTAGGACCGCCCAACGCCGCCGGGACACCGGCAAGCAAGTATGGAAACCGCCGGGCCAGGTAGGCCGTAATGATAAAAATTGCCGCGATCCAACCCGCATTGATCATGATGATCATCAGGCATCGCTTCACGGCCTTGCGCACCGCATCCGGCGCGTCGCGCGGCTCGAAGCGCGACGCCCACTGCGTATAGTTCGCCAGGGCAGCCTGGAACGAGCGCGGCAGGACGGCATCCAACCCGCGCGTAATTATGTCCGCATGGCGCAATATGTAGGGATTGATGAAGGTCGTCAGCACCGCCACCCCCACTGCCAGCGGATAGACAACCTCGCGGGTCACATTCAGGGTCACACCCAAAGCCGCAATAATTAGCGCAAATTCATTAACCTGGGCCATGCCGCACCCCATCCTGACAGCCGTATCCCGATCATTGCCCATGACAAAGGCCCCGATCGAACACGTCGTAAATTTTGCCAGGATGACCACGCAGGTCAACAGCAACAACGCACCTATGTGGGTATAGATGATCTGCAGGTTCACCAACAGCCCTACCGCCACGAAAAACACCGCGGCAAATACATCCCGCAGCGGATCGGTCAGCATTTCAATGCGCACATGTTGGCGGCTCTCGGACATGATGGCCCCGATTACAAAAGCGCTCAACGCCAGTGAAAAATCCAGCTGAATGCCCAGAAGGACCACGGCAAAACAAAGACCGGTAACCGTTACGATCAGCAATTCATCACTCCGCGACCGACCGACGATATTTAACAGACGGGGCACAAAAAGCAGACCGCCGACTATCAAGACCACCAAAAAGACTGCCAAGCTCCCGAGGTGCGAGAACACCATGCTTGCCTGCACATTGCCGCTAATGCCAATCGCGGTTAGCAGCGCAATCAGGACCACCGCCAGCAGGTCCTCGACAATCGTAGTGCCCAGAATCAACTTGGCATATGCTTCCCGCCGCTGATCCGTTTCCCCCAACATCTTGGCAACAATTGCGGTGGAGGAATCGCAAATGATTGCGCCCAGGAAGAGACTTTCCACCAGATTCCAGCCAAGCGCCTGGCCAATCATGTACCCCAGCCAAAGCATGACGGCAACGTCCACGACGGCAATCCCCAGAGCCGCGAAACCGACGTCGCGGAGCTTGCGCAGGTTAAAATCCAAGCCGAGGGAAAACAGGAGGAAAATCAGGCCAAGCTCCGCCAACGTATGAATGGATGCCTGATTGGTCAGCACCGGAGTCAAATTGGTTGGCAAGCCAATGAAAATACCGGCCAATATATAGCCTATGACCCGGGGTTGCTTCAGCCACTGGCATATCAGCGCCGCGGCGCCAGCCAGAGCAATGACAACGGCAAGATCAGTAAGAAAAGCATAATCATTCATGGCATTTCCGATTCATTGACAGCAAGTATTCAGGCCTTTTTCAAATTAGGCCCCGCAAGGCGGGGCGACTTTTATTCTGTTCGGATTGTCATCCTGAACGCAATGAAGAGCCTGCCCTGAGCGAAGTCGAAGGGATCTCTCGCGGCGAGATTCCTCGCTACGCTCGGAATGACAACAAAGACGGATTGTCCGCCATAGGCGGATCCGCCTCCGGCGGAAAATTCCTATACATTTAACTACGAAACAACGCAAAACACGCGAAATGGATAGGTGTGGTGAACTCTGGCAGGTAACCGTTGGGCACCAAAATTTTATCGCTTTCTCCAATTTTAGCGCTTTTCGCATATTTCGTAGTTTTCTCGCCCGCGCTTTTTCCCCCGCCGATTAGTCTTGAACTCCATCAGCCCCAGAGTAGTATTGCCGTCCGCAACGCATGTGTAAATTCCAGAATGCGGACAACGTCACCTAAACATTGCAATACATTTTACATCAAATGTCCTTATTGCGCAACCATTTAATATAAAGGGCATACAAAATGTCAGCGGCCCGCACGTCATCGCTTATCAACAGCTGGGATACCATCCGGTATGAACTGCTCAATACCAGGGTTTGTGACTTGGGCCTGACTATCGAGGGCTCCCCCCTCGATGCTCCCGCGGAACGTATTCGCCGGGAGTTTACGGCCCGCGACCTTCGTTTTCAGCCATCCTTCTATCTAACGGATTCGTGGGGTTGCCCGGACGAGGTGCCGGTGATCGGCATTCCTTTCTATTTAGCCGATAAGCGCTTACGTCAAATAGAGGAAGAGCAGACCGGCGAAGTGGAAGATGATCAGCTTTTGATGATGTTTCTGCGCCACGAAGCAGGCCACGCCATCAACTATGCCTATCGCCTGTGGGAGCGCACTGACTGGACGGATATGTTCGGTCGGTTTTCCAAGCCCTATCGCGACAGCTTCCAGCCCAACCTAGCCAGTCGCGAGTTTGTCTGGCATATTCCCCATAGCCAATACGGCCGTCATTATGCGCAAAAGCATCCTGACGAGGACTTTGCAGAAACGTTTGCCGTATGGTTGACCCCACGCTCGGCCTGGCGCCGGAAATATGGCCAATGGCCGGCCTTGCGCAAGCTCCGTTATGTGGATTCGCTGATGCGACATATACGAAGCCGGCCGGCGCGCTGCCTGGGCGGCAAGCTGGAAAATCCCATTTCGGAAATGACGATGCTCCTGGCGGAGCACTACGGCCAGCGCGCGGAACGTTATCGCGCCGCCGCTCAAGGTTATGTGGACGACAAGCTCCGCGATATATTTCGGCGCACGCGCGGCCACAATCGCATGCCGGCGCACGAACTGCTCAACCGGAACCATGACAACCTATTGGCCCGGGTTGCGCACTGGTCGGGCTTAGGCAGTGAAGACGTCGGCACTATTATCACCAAATTGGAAGATCGCACACGGGCGTTGGGCCTGGTCTTCCCCCGTGCAACGGAAACAGACCGCCTCATGGATGTAACCGCGCTGGCCACCGCACTGGCAATGGATGTCACCTACATGGGCCGGTTCACGGAATAAGGGAGACTGTTCAGGGGTGTTCGGTGTTCAGGGTTCGGGATTCAGGTTGAAATCCAGTAATCCTGCGGGCCTGCTTGATTAAAACGTGTCGCAACATTTTATATTTCAATTGAGATGTGCGCACCAAGGGGGGATGTTATTACGTCGGCAACCTGATTCTTCCGGTTCTGAACACCGAACACTGAACACCTTCCCTTGTGCCGTTACAGCATGGGAACTTCGACGTCGAAGGGCGAGTGTTCCAACGCCGCCTTGATGACCATCTGTAAAAGCTGGGGATACTGAATGCCTGCGGCCTGGGCGGAGCGTGCCAGAGCCACACCTTCCTCCAGCGATGGATTGCAATTCACTTCCAGGACACGGGGTTGTCCGGAGGCGTCCAGGCGGATATCCACGCGCCCATATCCCCAGCCGCTGACGGCGCGAAACGACCGTAAAGCTGTCCGCCCGATCTCGCGCGCCAACTCGGGTTCGACCAGTGCCGGGCAGATCACGCTGGTTTTCTTATATTCCACAGTGTTCTCCAGCCACTTGGCGGCATACGACATGATCGGCGGAATATCAGAGGGCAACTCAGAATAATTAACCTCGGCCAACGGCAGGACACACGGCTTGCGTCCACCGAGGATGCCCACGTTGAATTCCCGGCCAGGTAAAAACCGCTGGGCCAGCGCCGGCTGCAGGTACGTCTTGAGGATATGCCGCACCTTGTGCCGGAGCGCCTTCTTGGAATAAACCACCGAATCGCGCTCCAGGCCGATGCCGGCATGCTCCTGGCTGGCTTGCACAATCAGCGGAAATTGCCAAGCGTAGCGGTCCACGTCGCCAATTTGCTCGAGGAGTTCGGTTTTGGGTGGAATCAAAATACCGACGCCGTGAAGCAGACTGGCGGTCATATATTTGGAACGGGTCAGGCCTAATGCCAAAGCCGGCGACCCGGTCATCGGGTAGCCCAGCATGCGCACCAGCGCTGCCACGCGCATTTCATAGAGCGCCCCGTGGACAACGTCGTCATACTGATTGAAGACCACATCGGGCCGCAAATGCCGCAGGCGATGTTGGAATGCCAGCAGGTCCTGGGCCAGGGGCATGATCGTTACCCGGTGATTAAGCCCCCGCAACACGCGCGCCATGCGCCGAATCATGCGACGCAGTTCATCTGTGCTGCTGGTGTCATCGGGCTGATCAGGCGCCCCCAGGATGCTCGCATTATACAGAAGCACTATATGAAGAGGTTTTATTCGCATGCCCATTAGATTTTTCCTGCCGCCGCTTGAAACCTTGCCTGACGGGCTGCGGGGGAAACTATCGGCGTGGCCGGACCAACCAACTTCGCGATATCCTCAATGCGGCTGTCCGGCGAGGGATGGGTCTTGGCAAAATCATGCCCGCCGGGCTTGAGTTGTTTCTTCATCTGGGTCAGCATGGCGATCAATCCGTTCGGGTCATAGCCGGAACGTTGAAGGATCGTCACGGCGGCGCTGTCGGCCTGGCGCTCGAACCCGCGAGAATACCCGTTGTTCATCATGGTCGAAGTGATGTCGGTAATCGAGCCTTCGAACGCTTCCGTCAGCTGGGCCAGCTCCTGCCCGCCAAACGACTTGGCGCTCTCGGTGGCCAGGATCGTCAGGGCCGAAGTCATCCTGCTTTTACTTATGGCCTGCAAGCCGTGCTGAAGTTCCACGTGCCCGATTTCATGGGCCAACACGGCGGCCAGCGCATCCTCGTTCTGGCAGCAGCGGATCATTCCACGCGAGATGAAAATCAAACCGCCCGGCGCGGAAAAGGCGTTCACATCCTCCGTTTCCATGACCAGGAAATGATACCCGCCAAATGTTTCCGGCCTATCCGAGAACTGGGCGAGCGTCTGGCCGAGCACGTTCAGGTAATTGTTGGCCGCCTTGTTGTCCAGGGGCTTGTACTGGTTGAGCACCATGGCGCCCACCGTCCGGCCAATATAGTATTCCTGTTCCGGCGTAATGGATTCAAACGTCTTGCCGACCGCCGAACCAGCTTTCTTGATGGATTGCCCCTGTTGGGGGGTGGCCACACCCGTGGCCACGGCCACGCCGGCGCCGACTTCCGAAAGCGTATCCATGGTCTGGCAGGCCGGCAAGCCGGCCAGGGCCAAGGCGCATAAGGGCAAAATGGCAGCGCGGTAGAGCATGTTCATTTCGCGCCTCCTTCCTTCGGCGTTACGCCGCCGTTTTGAAGGAAGACCTGCATTTCCGCCGCGGAAATGCGGATTTTTTCCATCCGGTTGATCCACGTAAAATCAATGTCCTTATGCCCGGCCTTGAACTGGGCCTCGACGTCCGAGTTAAAGCCCTTGCCGGCCAGCGCCAGCTCGTCGCCGGAGGCGGCCACGTTGGCCTGTTTCTGGCCCGCCGCGAGCACGATCTTCTTGGAGGACAGCGCCGAGGTGTGCATCCAACCGGACACGCCCGCGCCGGCGACCTTCGACCAGGCGCCCTGCGTTTGCTGGATCTCGACCTGATCGCCGTAAGCCAGCGCGCCCACGACTTTGCCGACAAAGGACGGCGTTGCCCGCACGGGCGCATCCTTGACCTGCACGCTCATCGTCGCCGCCGCGGCCGTCACCACGGCCGCAGCCGCCACCAAGGCTGCGGCCATTATCATGCGGCGCGTGAGCGCCGCCGCTACATGCTTGAATTGAAGCATACAACCTCCTCCTTTATCTAACTGTGCATGATAATAGACTGTTATACCGATCCATCAGGCGACAATCTACCACATTGAAAATCTATTGATAAAATATCACTTTCCCCGGAATAATAAAGAACAAATAATAGTAAGGCCTCAGTTGCTGGGTGGCGCTGAATATTTTCTGTCATTCCCGACCTGACTCGCCTCGGCGAAGCGCTCCGGCGGAGCCTGGGTCGGGAATCCAGAAATATTCAATACCGATAATGGATTCCCGCTTTCGCGGGAATGACAGCATTGAAGACTGCCATCGTTTTGCCCCACGTAACTGAGGCATTACAAATAATACATGGAAGGCCTTCGGCAACGCTTTCACCCCTCCCAAGGGAGAGGGCATAAATATTGTCCAACGGAGGCGGATCCGCCTGGCGGAAAATTCCTGGACGCCAAGGTCAGAGCGTCAGTGCTCCGCCGATGCGCGCGCAACAGCCTGCCGCCGGAAATCGCGCGGGCTCAGGCCCATGTGCTTACGGAACTGACGGGCAAAGTAATTACTGTCGGTAAAGCCGACGCGGAAGGCGGTTTCGGTAACGTTCAGCTCTCCGGCGGCAAGAAGCTCCAGCGATTTTTGAACGCGCACGCCGATCAGGTAGTCGATCGGCGAGGTTTGAAACGAGCGCCGGAAGACCCGTTGCAGCGTGCTTGACGACATGCCTGCATTCTGGACCAGTTGCCCCAGCGTCACCGGCTCAACGTAATGGTTCTCGATATAGCTCAGCGTCTGTCCCAGGCGGAGCAGGGCCCGCGGCTCCGGATCGCGGATGCGGGAATAACAGCGGGAGAGAAACCCGACCGCCTGCAGGAATAATCCCGCAGCCATGCTCCGGTAGCCGATCGCTTTCCGGTCAAGCTCATGAATGAGATTGGTCAACAACTCGCGCACCACGGCCAGATCAGCGTCCGCCAATCGGCAGTGATGATGCGCGCCGCCGGCCGAACGCAGCCGCGGCTCCAACACGAACAGGGCCTGATAGCCCTCCAGCGCGGCCAAGTCCTTGACCGGCAAGTCAAGTTGTTTCATGTCGAAGAGCACGTTAATGTATTGCAGGTTGCGGGCGTCCTGATAAGCATGCCGCGTGTTTTTGTGAATGACGAACACGTCGCCCGCCTGGAGCGGATACGGTTCGGGGGCGGCAAGGTGCAGTCCGCTACCGCCCAAGACAACCACCAGCTCGGTAAAATCATGGTCATGGATGCGGCCGTCCGTCCCCCCCTTCTCAGACACCGCTAATACGCACAGCGACATACCGGTCCTGCCGAAGAAATCGGAGCGATGGTACCGATAGGTTGCTCCCTGGTATTCCCGTTCTTTGGACTGACGAATTTTGTCCATGATTGAACCAGTTTTATCACCCGGCGTTTCGCGGCCGATTCCTCCTGCATTGAATTGACCGGATTATGCTGATATTTGACAAGATCGTCAAGGTCCGATTGGAGCATAACGGCTACAGTTTACTAAGTTATTTAAGCAATCAACCGCCCTGACACAGAGAGCATCATATGAACACAATCACGTTGAGTCGCCGTGAATACAAAGACAAGGTATTGGCCTGCTGGATCGGAAAAAACATCGGCGGCACGCTGGGCGGCCCCTGGGAGTGCATGAAGCACACGCACGATCTGACGTATTATCAACCCCTACCCGACAAGGCTGCGCCCAACGATGATCTGGACCTGCAACTGGTATGGCTGAAGATGTTGGAAGACCGGGGCATCGACCCGTCGGTGCGGACCTTTGCCGAATACTGGAGCCGCTATGCAAAAAGCTATCCCTGGGGTGAATACGGCTTTTTCATGCGTAATTTCACCCGCGGCCTGCGGCCGCCCGTCGCGGGCTGCTTTGAAAATTATTTCGTTGACGGAATGGGTTCGCCCATCCGCAGTGAAATCTGGGCTTGCCTGCACCCTGGCGATCCTCAGGCCGCCGCGCGCATGGCCTGGAAGGATTCGGCCGTTGACCACGCCGGCGGCGAGGGCACGTACGGCGAAATGTTCTGGGCCGCGGTCGAAGCCGCCGCCTTCGTCGAGAACAACCCAACAACCTTGATTCAACTCGGGCTGGCCATGATCCCGGTCTCCAGCCACCTGGCGCGCGCCATTCGCGAAGCGATTTGGTGCTTCAATAACCAGTTCAGTTGGGGTCAGGCCCGCGAGCGGATTCACACCCAGTTCGGCCATATCCAGTCTTCCAATGTCGTCATCAATCACGGGTTTATGACCATCGGGTGGTTATACGGCAAGGATTTCGGTGACCGGATATGCAAAGCAGTCAACTGCGGTTATGACACCGACTGCACCGGCGGTACGCTGGGGGCGGTGCAGGGCATCCTGGGCGGCACAGCCGGAATTCCCGATCTCTGGCGCAAACCCGTTGGCGACCAGATTGTGCTGCATAAGTTCACCGGCCCCTGCAATCCGCCCAAAACGGTGCAGGAGCTGACCGACCGCACGGTGGCGCTCGCCAAAAAGGCGATGGCTGCCAAGCACGGCCTTCAATTTGCCGATAAAACCGAATTGCCGCCCGACCTGCGGACGCGCTTGTTCAGCGCCGACCTTGCCCAGGAAGCTCTCAAGCAGGATCCGCAGGCCGGCGTAGAGCTGGTGGACGGCGAGGAAATCTGGCTGCACTATGGCGGCGAGCCGGTTCTCCGGCCGGGTATCGGGCGCAAGGTCGTGGTGACGACGTACCAATCATCAGAACCGCAAGTCGATCTCCAGGTCCCAAAAGGATGGACCTGCGAGCGGCTGGGCCGGAACGCTTTCCGGCTGCAATGTAACGGCGCGGTGGCCGATCGCAACGAACTCGCCGTTACGGCGGAGGGCAAGCGCGCCACGTTTATGATGCTGGGACCCGGCGAAGCCCGGGGATTCAGAGCCGGCGCCGAAGTGGAGCGCTGCCCAAAATGCTTGGCACGCAAAGAGGGGTGCATCTGCGGAAAAAAATTGACATAGCGATGCCAATAAAACTGATCTGCAAACCATTAACAGCGATCGCGCCGACGCGAAAGCACAGAAAAAAGAGGGATCAAATGTCTACGCGCCTCTTTAACAAAAACGGATCTGCGTTTTTTGGCCTTGCCTTGGTTGCCATGACTACAAGCGTTCTGTCGTCATTCGCGCAAAGCGGGACGGTTGCAGGATCCTGGCAGTTTGATGAAACGGCAAGCAATATCGTTTATGACTGCTCTGGTAACGGAAACGATGGAGTTTTGATGCCAAATGAAACAAACGGTCCGCAAAGAATATCCGGCAAAAGAGGTAACGCCTTAAACTTCGATGGCATCAATGACTGCGTTGAAGTTCAGGATGCTAACGCGTTGGATGCGACCAATGCGGTTACCATGGAAGCCTGGGTGAAGCTTAATAGCGGAGCTTCAGGATATATGAACATCATATCGAAAGGGGCGGAGGGCCCGACCGTTGCCGGATACAGGCTTTTATATAACGCGATCGCCGACAAGTTGTATATCGGCACGAGCGACGGCGTTTCAATATTCGGCGCATATACGCCGGCAGTTGTCGGTTTTGTTCCCGGGGCCTGGTATCACGTTGTGGGCATGGACGACGGGGAATATCTGCGGATTTACGTCAATGGCGAAATCAAATTGTGCCAATGGCGCGGGACACATTCCATTGCCGCCAATACCAAGAAATTGGTCATCGGCGCCTATTATTCCGAAACGACACAGTTTTTTAACGGCGTAATTGACGAGGTCAATGTTTACGATCATGCCCTGACGGATGAGGAGATCTATAACCATTCTTCTTGTGGCTCCTGGAATTTTGATGAAGCGACCGGCAGCGTCCTTTACGATGTTTCTGTGATTACCAACGGAAACAACGGCGTTTTAAAGCCAAATGAGGCCACCGGTCCCCAGAGAGTATCCGGCAAAATAGGGAATGCCTTAAACTTCGACGGGAGCAATGACTGCGTTGAAGTTTCGGATGCGAACGCGTTGGATGCTACCAACGCGGTTAGCATGGAGGCCTGGGTAAAGCTTAATAGCGGTGCTTCAGGATATATGAATATCATGTCGAAAGGGGCGGAGAGCCCGACCGTCGCCGGGTACAGGCTGTTATATAACGCGGTCGCCGATAAGTTGTGGATCGGCACGAGTGACGGCGTTTCAACATTCGGCGCGTATACGCCGGCTGTGGTGGGGTTTGTTACGGGGGTCTGGTATCATGTGATTGGCATGGATGACGGGGAATATCTGCGGATTTACGTCAATGGCGAGATAAAATTGTATCAATGGTGCGGAGCGCATTCCATTGCCGCCAATACCAAGAAACTGGTTATCGGCGCCTATTATTCCGAACTGACACAATTTTTTAACGGCCTGATCGACGGGGTCAGGGTTTATGACTATGCCTTGACGGAAGAGGAAATAGAATTCCATTACACGCCGCCCGACGCAGGCGCCGAGTCAAATCCCACGGGGAACCCGATTGGCGGAGGCACGGGCTATAGCTTTATAGTGGATCCGTATTATGCGAATTATTTCGTGAGTGACAAGATGGAATTGACAAATGCTCTGGCATCCGCTGTTTCAGGAGATATTATATATATTGATGATAACGCGCAAATTAATCTCACTGGCGGACGTGGTGAAGAAATTCATGTTCCCGGCGGCGTCACTTTAGCGAGTGGACGTGGCTGGGCAGGATCCGATGGCGGGTTGCTCTATACCACCAACTCCGCCATGTACCTGGCGATCCTTATGGCCGCTGGTCCAAATGTGCGCTTTACCGGGTTCCGGTTGCGCGGACCAGATCCGGAGATTGCGATGTATCCGGACGTGTATCAATTCGCGAATGGAATATCATCGACAAATCCCAATTTGACGGTGGACAACTGCGAGATCTCGGGTTGGGCTCACACCGCTGTCTACCTGGATGCCGGCTGTACCAACGCTTACATTCACCATAACTATATCCATCATAATCGGCGACACGGCTTAGGATATGGGGTCTCCCATGGATATCCCACCGCGATAGCCCACATCAACTCGATAATCGAAGCCAATCTCTTCGATTATAACCGTCATAACATTGCTTCGACCGGATGGTCGGGAGTAAGTTATGAAGCGCGTTACAACATTGTCCTCGAACATCCTTACTTGCATAGTTTTGATGTACACGGATATGGCGATTATCCTGGATTGGCGCAGGACTGGACCTTCATCCACCATAATACATTCTTCAGTGATTGGGCTCCGTATGCCGTCACATTAGGCGGGGTGCCGGGAGAAGAAGCGCACATTCATCACAATTGGTTCCCTTGTTTTATGAATAGTGACAAGGCAATATACTGTTATGGTGGTTATGAGAACGTGACTATTTACAACAATGCCTATAACCTCACCATTCCGGAAAATGTGCTGGCAACCATGCCTATAGCCATTGCCGGCGCCAGCACAAATACCGTGGCGGCAGGTTCAACTGTTACGTTTTGCGCCACTAACAGTTATGATCCCGATGGCCAGCTGGTGTCGTATCGCTGGAATTTTGGCGATGGGAATACAGCGGTCGGGGCTGAGTCATTGAGCAGTAATGCCGACTATACCTTCAATGATCCCGGCCGGTATAATGTGTCTTTGCTGGTCGGCGATGATCGCGGCATCGTGGCGCGAGATATAATCCCCATCACCGTGACGCCGACGTCCGGTCAATATGTCCTGTCATTCTGGATCAAGGACAGTTGTCGCAACAGCGCCTTGACGGGATATTACTATAAGCAGGTCTTGATCGATGACGTCGTCGTGTGGGAAGACGATATTGCTGGAGACGAGAAGTTCCAGCACATCGTATTGGACGTCTCTAATTATATAGCCGGGAAGAGCCAGATATCCTTGGCATTGCGTGGTTATTGCGAAACGGAGGTTGCACCTTCCTCGCCATTGGCCGAGGGATTGATCATATGCTGGGATGATGTCGCGCTGTTTGGCGGCAATGTGGTCAATGGAGACTTCGAGCCCACCGCGACCAGTAAGTGGACCTTTTCACAATCGTCCTCGCTATGGTCAGGAGCGTATTCGGCGACTGACGTTCGTTCAGGCTACACCGCCTACTGGATAACTATTGGCTATACGACAGTCGCCAGCGGCTCGTGGGGGCAAGCCCAGCAGACTGTGGCTATAAACCCTTAAAGCATTAATCACTCCATGTTTATAAGACGTTTGCTGAGAAATGCGGGAAAATGCATGTTGATAAAATAGAGCTTATGCCATGAAGAAAAGAACGGCCATAAGGGTATTGATTGTTTTGTCTCTGGCCGCAGCTGCGGGCGGCGAATTGTCGGCGAAAACAATCGATTTGCAGCAAGGCGATGAAGCGCTTTGGCAACGCGAGGTCCTGCCGCTGCCGCAAGAAATCAGGATTGCGAAAGTTCAGCGGCTCAAGCCCGGTGAAGTTGCCATTCGCGGCCGAGCAGGCGCGTCGGGCCTGGAACAAGTGTCGATCTCAAATGTGGTTAACCTGTTCCGGCAAAAAACCGGCGTAGCGCCGGAAGGTAAACAGTTTGAGATCGTTATCGGCGTAATGGATGCGAACGGCAAGGTGGCGGGGGTTGACGTCCCACAGGGCGCCAGGCTCAAGGATGTTCCTAACCGCGATCAGGCCTATGTGATTCAACCGGCGGGGAGCAACATGCTGGTTGTGGCGGCGGTGGCGCCCCGCGGCCTGTATTACGGCACGCGGACACTATGCCAATGGCTTGAATTCCATTTGAGCCGGGAGACGGCGGAAATCCCGCTGGCCTGCGTCGTCGACTGGCCGGACCTGGAGGAACGCGGGTTCTGGAGCATGCCTTCCTACAACATACCCTGGCTGGCCTCAATGAAGATGAATCGCCTCTATGAAGACAATTTGTTCGCCGTGGATAAAACCGGGATTCATCCATATAGGACTTATCGAAACTGGCCCCTGCCCGATGACAATTATGAAAAGCAGCGCCGGGAATGCGCTCTGTTTAACGTATCATATGAACAAGCGCGGCAATACGCAGTCGAGCTAGTTCCAGGTCCAACCCACATGGACTTTTGGCCGATGAGGTGTGCTGGATACAAGGAAGCTTTCCCGGGCTTGATCGGTAAGGGAAAATCGGCGCAAAGTGGCCGACGTCAGGTGCCTTGCGCCACGAATCCGGACCTGGTGAAAGTTCTGACAACGGTCTTGACCGATCTTGCCGCGGAAAAGCCTTCGGAAGTGATGGTGTGGATGAGCGAATCCGCCGGGCAGTGCGAATGTGCGGCATGTATGAAGGAAGGCCAATTCCGCGCCGAGGTCCGCTCCGCCATGGAGGCATGGAGAGAGGTGAAGAAAACATACCCGGAATTGAAGCTAAGCATTTTCTTTGGTATAGGCGGTGATAGATATCCCGACCAGCAGATAAAAGACATTGTGGCTTCGCTGCCGCCGGAAGTGACCATGCGGGCCTCGCTGGGATGCGATGGCCCGGACGGGAATTTGCTAAAGAACTTTGCCGCCCAGGGGAAGCGGATTGCGCGATTTAATGTCGTCACCTACCTGTCGCTGATCCCCGACCGAAGATTCTATTCCGCAGATATCCCTAAACGGATGCGGCAGATTGCGGAAGACAAATACATCGGAGCATGGCAGATGATTCCCGGCGGATACATCACGGACAACGACGGCTACCGTAAAACGTTCAGCTTTCGGCTGAGCGCGCTGGCGGAATATTCATGGAACGTCGGCGGCCGGGATGAAAAGCAGTTTACCGAAGCCTGGGCCGCCCGCCAGGGGTATAAAAACCCCGAGAAGTTTATTGAATGGGTGGAAGCCATGGTGAGTCCCCAGGCATACAGGGAACTGGATTGTTGGCTTGGAAAAACGTTCGCATCCACATGGATGGGGAATTTGCCCCGAATGGCAACGGAAAAGAAATGGGATAACGCATTTTTCACGGCAGAAGCGGCCGAAGAGGGGGAACGGAAAAGCGAAGCGGCCGCGGCTTTGGCCGACAAAATGGGCGCGGAGGATTTGGCGGCGGAAGCGCGGCGGCTGACAGCGTATTGCCGGTTGGAGCTGGCGGGCCATCGGTTGATTACGGCGCTTGAAAACGAAGCGGCCGGAGACGCGGCGGCAGCGGCGTTGCGGCAATGGCAAGAAGCATGGAATCAATACATTGAATCACGGAAAAAGGTGCTGGCTTTGGGAATATCCCTCGGCAACGCGGAAAGATTGGAAAAGCGCCA
>JAQUMN010000016.1 GCA_028718125.1 Kiritimatiellia bacterium | reverse complement strand
GTGAACCCGGATACGTCACCAGATCGATGCTGATGGACCCGACGCACCAGGCTGTTCGTGACTCCGATATACAGCGTCGTCTGTCCCTTGTTGGTCGTCATGTAAACGTAAAATGCCTCGCGGGACACGAGATTCCTCGACTTCGCTCGGAATGACGGACGAAGAGCGAGTTATGATCAAGCTTTAATATGGCGTCAATTCCTGTTTTTGGTCAATGAAAAATCCCACGCTATTTCCGGAAGAACCGAAATAAAAGCCGTGAAACAATCGAGTGATGAACATCGAGCTCAAATCATCAACTACCTTGAAGCGCCCGGATTGCGTCTTGGTCTGCTCGTCAACTTCGGTCATTATCCAAAAGTAGAACATGAACGATTTGTTCTCTGAACTTTCGTGTGTTTTGTGGTAAAAATCTTTGGGTTGCGGGCTTTGCCCGCTTTGGTTCAATATCCGCCGCATGTCAGACCTGAAGGCCGCGAACGATCAGGTCGGCAACGAGACGGTTGATCTCTTGGCGGGGGCGGATGGTTTGCGGAGGTCTAACGGCACTCCCGGAGGAATTGAGGCAGGGAAGAAGAGGCTGAAACATAGCGGGTCAGGAGATCGATACACATGAGTGATGGCGGTACGGAACAGGTTCGGGCGCGGTTTGACCGCGTAGCGGCCGAATGGGACGCCAATCCGGGACGGGCTGTTTTGGCGCGGGCAGTGGCCGATGCGATCCGGAAAGCCGTGGCGCTTCGTCCGGATATGAACGCCATGGACTTCGG
Organism: Kiritimatiellia bacterium; assembly: GCA_028718125.1. Taxonomy (GTDB): domain Bacteria; phylum Verrucomicrobiota; class Kiritimatiellia; order JAAZAB01; family JAAZAB01; genus VSJD01. The sequence continues at coordinate 78,447 of JAQUMN010000016.1, read as the reverse complement.
GGCGGGCACGGGGCTCGTGACGTTGGCGCTGTTGCCCTACGTGGCCGGCATAACGGCGGTGGACACGTCGGGCAAAATGTTGCGGGCGCTGGATGAGAAGCTGAAAGCGCTGAGGATCGGGAATGTTCACACTCTGTTGAGCGAAAGCGGCAAGACCTTGTTGCCGGTGTCCGCATTCGATCTGATTGTGAGTTCAATGGTTTTGCATCACATTCCAGACGTACCCCGTACGCTCCGGCAGTTGCGCCCTTGCCTGCGACCTGGCGGGTGGATTGCCCTTGCCGACCTGGATTTGGAGGATGGGACGTTCCACTCCGATTCGACGGGTGTCTTTCATCACGGTTTTGATCGGGATGAAATCTGCCGGTGGTTACAGGCTGCCGGGTTCATGAATACTACGGCGCGCAAGGCTCATCTGATCGTGCGGCCTGCGGCCGATGGACCGCCCCGTCAATATCCCGTTTTCCTCGTAACCGGCCGGGCAGGTTGACTGTCGCCGTCAGGAAGCAAGCGTAACGGTAACCGGGGTGGCATTTTTGATGTTCTCGGAGATCGGGCAACGCGCGTCTATATCGTGCAGGAATTTCTGTTTCTCCGCCGCCGACATATCCGCATCAATCTTCACGCGAGCGGTGATGGCGCTGAACCCGACCCGCGTGTCGGCGGGTTTGCCGAGCAGGCCGTCAGTGTTGATCTCCCCGGTCACCGCGACTTCAATGCCGCGCACGATCAGTTTTCTCTGGTTCGCAATGATCCTGCCGATCGCAGCGATGCAACTGCCAAGCGTCATGAGTTGGACGTCGAGAGGTGTCGGGCCTGCATCCATGCCACCGGCCGGGATCGGCTGATCAATGACGACGACGTGTTTTCCGGCCTTGCATTCTGTCCTGAATCCTGCGCCTTGCTTGATTTCAACCTGTATTGTTTTCGTTGGCATTGCCGATCTCCTTTTTCACGTTATTCCATTGATCAACTCGTGTGGCAGGAATGGTCTCCGCCATGGCTGGCGCAAGCGCCATCCTCCTCACGCTCCGGCCATTCAGCGGTCTATTTGTGCGCCTCCTCCATTTATAAAGCCCCTGTAGGGCATACATCGGCGCATTTCCCGCAGGCTATGCATTTCTCAACATCAACGGTAGGCGCCGCAGTGCCCTCCTGAAAGAGAGCGTGGACGGGACACGCGTTAACGGCCGGGCACTTGTGATTTTGGGGACAAAGGTGCTTCTTTATAACGAGAGCCATTTTTGTGCTCCTATTCGACCACGATCAAAGGGCCTCTTCGGCCGGGAGAACAAAGGCTTTCATGCCTTCGTCAGGAAACAGATTTTTTTGGCATTCTCTGAGGGCGGCGACAAGTTTGTCCTTCTTCTCATCCGTCACGATGGTGAACATAAGCACGGACTTGCCGGGCCACACGTGCGTTCCGAACCGCTTGCCGGTAACGCCTGACCCAATGACCTGGGGCAGTTCCGTGAAAGAACGGATCCCGTGCTTTTCCACCATGGCCGTGACCTGGTCGCGGCGCCCTTCCGGGCAGATGACCATCAGCAGTTTCATGCGAGTTCCTCCGTTTTCTTCCCCCCCGTCCGTTTGCCATAAATCAGCATGTAAACGGTCGGGATGATGAGCAGCGTAAAGGCGGTGGACACGAATAACCCAAAAATAATGGCCCATGCCAGCCCGCTGAAGATCGGGTCCAACGTGATCGGCCACGTGCCCAACAGGGCCGCGCCGGCCGTGAGGAAGATCGGGCGGAACCGGACCGCGCCGGCCTCGAAGACCGCATCACGGGCCGATTGTCCGCGGGCCACCGCATTGCGAATAAAGTCCACCAGGATGATGCCGTTGCGAACCACAATGCCGGCCAGCGCGATCATACCGATCATGGCCGTGGCCGTGAAGAAGACGGGGTTGCTGAACCCGCCCACGGGGCGATTGACGATCAGGTTGAGCAGCCAGAAGCCCGGCAGGATGCCGATGAGCGTCAGCGGAATCGACATCATAATAACCACCGGCAGGATATAGGATGCGGTCTCGAAGACCAGCAGGACGTAGATCGCGATCAGGGCCGCCGCGAAGGCGATGCCCAGGTCACGGAAGACATCCAGGGTAATCTTCCATTCGCCTTCGCCTCGCCAGTCGATGTTCAGCCCGGCGGGCAACGGATGCTTTTTGAAATAGGACTGGAGATTGAGGATGACATAGGCCGGGCCCCGGCCTGCCATTTCCGCGGTAACGTACACGACCCGTTCCAGGTTCTTGTGGAAGATCGTCTTGTCATAGGTCGTTTTTTCAAAGCGACCCAGTTCGCCGAGTTGCACCGCGTGCCCGCTGCGGCCCTTGACGACGATGTTCCTGAGCAGGGCGGGATCAGAGCGATTCTCACGCGGCAATCGCAGGATGATGGGCACTTCATTCTGCTGGTCCGGCACATGCACCGTGCCGCCAGACATGCCGTTGAGAGTCAGGTATAGGGTCTGCGTGATATCCTCGGTGGAGATGCCGTTCAGGCCGGCCTTCTCACGGTCCACGTGGAAGAATAACTCGCGCTGATCCGCCTCGACGGTGTCGTCAACATCCACGACGCCCGGCTCAGTTTCCAGGCGGGCCTTGACCACCCGCGCCGCATCAGCCAGGTCCTTGTAGGCGTGGTGCGGCTGTCCGTAGATCTCGGCAACGACAGTCGAAAGCACGGGCGGCCCCGGCGGCGCCTCCACGAGTTTGACGCGTGCGTTCCAGCGCCTGCCTATGGCGGCAATATCGTTTCGGATGCGCAGGATGATGGAGTGGCTGTCCATTTCCCGATTGTTGCGGGGCAAGAGGCTGACTCGGATATCGGCGACATGCGGACCCTGCCGCAGGTAGTAGTGGCGCACCAGACCGTTGAAGTCCATGGGAGAGCCGGCGCCCACGGTGGACGTGAAGTCCGTGACTTCAGGAAGCGTACGCAAATAGGCTTCCAGATCCCGTACCACTCCATCCGTGGTCTCCAGCGTGGCCGTTTCCGGCATGTCCACGAGCATCTGGAACTCGTTCTTGTTGTCGAACGGCAGCATCTTGAGAGGCACGCCGCCGGTGGGGATCAGCAGGAGCGACATGGCGAACAGGGCGCCGGTGACCAACAGCAGAAGCGCGCCTTTACGCCGGGAATCGGCGAAGGGGCGCAGGATGGCACTGTAAACGCGGTAGGTACGCGTCTGGCGGACGTCTATGACAGCCTCGTCGTGATCGGCACGCAGTAGTTTGCTGGACACCCAAGGGGTGATGGCGAATGAAACGAGCATCGAGGCCAGCATGGCGAGCGGCACGTTCAGGGCCATGGGACGCATGTAAGGCCCCATCATCCCGGTGATGAAGAACATGGGGATGAACGCCACGACAACGGCAAACGTGGCCAGGATGACCGGCGGCATGACTTCGTTCATTGCCATGGCGATGGCTTGAAGACGCGGGTAACGGCGCATCTTGAGGTGGCGGTAGATATTCTCCACTGCTACGATGGGGTCGTCCACGAGAAGGCCGAGCGCGAGGATCAACGCGAAAAGCGTGACGCGGTTGATCGTGTAGCCGGCGAGATAGTTGATCAAAAGCGTGATGGCATAAGTGATGGGTACAGCCAGGGCCACAATGAGACTGACCCGCAAGGTCATGGTAACGGCGATCAGCACGATCACCGTGATGATGGCCAGGACAAGGCTTTCGACCAGGCCGTTGACTTTGTCATTGGCGGTTTCGCCATAATCGCGCGTGATGCGGAACCACATCTCGTCCGGGATGATCCTGCCCCGCATGGCTTCGAGCGTGCGCTCCACCTCGCGGGAGACCCACACCGCGTTGCTGCCCTTTTTCTTGGCCACGGCGATAGTGACGGCGGGGAAGGACGCCCCTTTCGCACCATCGTTGGTCGCCAGGGCCGCGGCGGCGCTGAAGCCGATGCGGGTGTATGACTGAAGCTCCTCCGGGCCATCCACGACCTTCGCCACGTCGCGCAGGTAGACCGGCCGATCCGCGTGCGTTCCCACCATCAGGTTGCGGATCTCGGCGGCGGTGCGAAGGAACGGCCCGGCCTCGACACGCAGCGAAGCGTTAGCCTGCTCGAACCCGCCGCTTTCCATCTGTGCGTTGGAGACCTTTAGAGCGCCCGCGATCTCCATTGGCGAAAGCCCGTAGGCCGCGATGCGCTCCATGTCGAGATATACGTGGAGCACGCGGCGCCGGCCGCCGTGCAGGGTTATGTTCCCGGTGTTGGGAATGTGTTGGAGTCGGGCGACGACTTCTTCGCCTACGCGATAGAGGGTGTGTTCATCGTAGCGATCGTTGTAGAGCGCCACGGTGACGATCGGGACATCGTCGATCTCGATCGGCTTCACGACCCACCCGGCGATGCCAGGCGTGGCCTTGTCGATGTTCTGGAAGATCTTGTTATAAAGTTTGATCAGGCTCTTCTCGCGGTCCTCGCCGACCCTGAAGCGCACTGTAACTACGGCCATGCCCGGACGGGATATTGAGTATACATACTCGACGCCATCAACCTGGTACAGCATGCGTTCGAGGCGTGAAGAGACCAGCCGCTCAACCTCCTGGGCCGACCCGCCGGGATACATGACCATGACATCGGCCAGGGGCACGACGATCTGCGGCTCCTCCTCGCGCGGCGTGAGGAATAGCGCCGCCGCGCCGGCGGCCAGCGCGATGATGATCAGGAGGACGGCAAGGTTCCCCTTGAGGAATGCCTCGATGATCCCGCTGACGACAGAGTGTTTGGGCTCGATGTCCATGCGTCAGTTCTCCTGAATCGGCTTCACCAGGACGACGTCTCCGGCATCCAGACCGGAAAGTATTTCCACGGACGCGCCGTGTTTCGGCCCCGACCGGACCGCGCGGCGCATGGCGCGTTGGTCCCTGACGACCTGAACCAGCTCGATTTGGCCGACCGAGTAAATGGCGGAGGCCGGAATGACGATGGTCTGGCGGATGTCATCGGCCACCCAGAGCCGGCCGAAGGTTCCCGGCAACACGTCGCTGGAGGGCCCCTCGATGTGGACCTTGACAAGCTGGGTCCGGCTGAGCGGATCGATCTCGCTCACGATCTGCCGCACCCGGCCCTGGAAGTTGGTGGCGGGCCGGTCCAGTGTGACCTCCACGGCCTGGCCGACGGGGAGCTTCGCGAGGAGGCGTGCGGGAACAGGGACTTCGAGCTGCATGTTGGCGGGGTCGTAGATTGCCAGAAGCACCTGGCCCGGATTGGCCATGTCGCCGGGCTCGATGCGCCGATCAGTGACCACGCCATCCATGGGCGAGGTGATCTGCGCGTAGGTCAGCATGATCTTACTGCGATCCCACTGGGCGCGGGCGGCTGTAAACATGGACTGCGCCGCCGTAAGGGCCTGCTCGGTAGTCGCCTTGTTGTCGAAAAGTTGACGGGCGCGATTGAACTCGGTTTCAGCCTGTTTGAACTGCGCCTCGGCCGCCGTAACCTGCTCCTTGATTTCGCGGTCGTCAAGGGTGATGAGCTGCTGTCCCTTTTTGACTGGGCTGCCGGCGGAAACGAAAACCTCCTTCACGTAGGCCGGGATTCGCGCGCTCAGGTTCACCTTCACGCCAGAGGCCACCGTGCCCACCACGTCCACGCGCGGAGCGATGGATTCCTGTTTCACCGTAAACAGTTTGGCATTCGGTGGCACAGCAAGTCCGGCCTGGTACTCCACGCGTTCCGAGGATGTACGCGAGCGGAACACGCCGACACTCCAGAGAATGACCACCACCAGAATCGCCAGGCCCACCAACGGCTTCGCGATGCGCCCCCACACGCGCCCGGGCGTCGGCGGCGCTTCGCTCTTGATTTCCTCGTTGTTCTTTTCTTCGGTCATGGTGCAATCTCCTTGTCATTCGCCCTTGGCATAACTGTCGACTAGTTGACCTCGCGCACGTTCCAGGTTTGAGAGAGCGGTAAGGTAGTCATAAAGCGCGGCGACATTACGCGTACGTGTTCCGGTGAGGCCCACCTGGGCGGTAAGCAATTCGGGCAAGTCGGCTGCGCCCTGCTGATATCGCTGTTGCGTGATTCGCAAAGCTTCCTCGGCGTTCTCGATGCTCTTGCGGACAACATCCCGCCGCTCACACGCCTCGCTGGCTTGGATGGATGCGGAGGTAAGGTCGAGTCGGAGGTTGTTAGCTGCTTTTTCCTCCTCGGCCGCAGCGGCCCGCTGCTGGGCGCCGGCGCCAGAAGCCGCTGCGCTACGGCGGAAGCCGTCGAAAAAATCCATCTCGGCCGCCACGCCAACAATATAACTGCTTTCAAAGTTGATCGACATGGCGCTGTTCCAATCCGCGGATCCAAAAGCGTTGACCGTGGGCCAGTATTGATGCCGGGCCTTCTTCAGGGCGGCTTGCTGGATTTCGGCCATCTTTTGAGCCGCCAGCAGTTCCGGCCGGTTCTGGATGGCGCTCAAGTCTTCGCTCTCAGGCAATTTAATTTCCTGCGGCTCAACCTTGGCAGGTATGTTGGCGGAGTCGACCAGGTTGGCGCCGATGGCCGTATTCAGAGCGGCCAACGCCAACTTGACGCCATTGCGGGCACGGATCAGATCTTCCTTCGCCTGAGCGAGCTGGACTTCAAGGTTCAGGACATCGGTCTTCACCGCGCCGCCCGCTTTCAGGCGCTCGCTCGCGACACGCAGGCTTTCCTGCAGCGACTTGACCGACTCCTCCTGCACCGTGACGAAAGCGCCCGCCTGGAGGAGCGTATAATACCCGCGCGTGACCTGATGGATCAAGTCATTCTGCAAACCCCGCAGCACCAGACGCGAGACCTCGGCGCCGCCCCGGGCCATCTCGTTGTCCAGTCCGCGCCGGCCGAAATCGAACAGACGATACTTCACACCAAGACTCAGGGCGAGATTGTCGGTGTCGGAGGGGTTATTGAAATCGGAATCCATGGAAACGCGGCGCTGGTTCAGCAGCATCATGAAGGCCTGGGGGGGGTTGTCCGTCAGAGCATAGGCGGCCGAACCGAAGAGCACGGGGTAATAGGCCGACTGGGCCTCCTTGATGGCCGCCCGGGCGGCCTGAACGCGTTCTGTCGCGGCGCGCACGTCCGGATTGCTGCGAAGCGAGGCCGTAATACATTCGTCGAGCGTAACGGCGGAGGCGCCGGGGTTATGGAGGAGCATCGCCAACAGGATCGCGGCGGCGATACGGCGCCAAGATTTCATGGATGTCATGTTGGTCATCCTTTCTTCAGAGTATATGGTTACGGCGCCATGTAGCCGTGCAAGCTAGCCTGAGTATTTTTTATAGCAGAGAACCTGCAATACATCAAGCCTACCGGCTGGTCGACCGAAAGGACGGGCGCCTAATCTGTCACTTAGCGCCGCAACCGCCCGCGGCCGACGGCACACCGTAATGCCGGAGGATCAACTCCAACGGACATACTCCGGTGAATGCCGATTGGAACAGGTTCAACCCCACGAAAGCCGTTAATAAGAACCAGCCGTGATGCACCCAATAACCCAGCGCCAGGCTGGCTAGCACTAAGATGCCGGCCGCCATGCGAATGTAACGTTCCGTTGTCATTACGCTTCCCCTTTCCTTCTTAAAAACCCCCAGCGAACATGCCGCCGATCACCATACCTACGATCGTGCTCACCCAGGGGTTAGACGTGATGGGGCATGTGCCGATGGAACAGCCGATAAACCGGTACATACCGTATCCCAAGAGTCCTCCGACCACTATACCAATAACCAATCGACCGCTCATGGGCCACCTCCTTTTCATGCGCTGCACCCGCATACACCAACCCGCGTCGGCGAGGATGCGACGGCGTCAAGTTTCGCCCGCAGGGCATTGACGGGCGGCAGGCCGACAATGGTGTCCACGACTTCCCCGTCCTTGAAGAACATCAGCGTGGGCACACCGCGTATGCGATAGTTGGCGGTCAGTTGCTGCGCATCGTCCACGTTCACCTTCATGACCTTCAGACGGCCATCGTAGGCCTTGGCCACGTCTTCCAACGCGGGCGCCAGGGCTCGGCATGGGCCGCACCAGGGTGCAAAGAAATCCACCACCACCGGCACGTCCGAGTCGATAACTTCTTTCTGAAAATCCACTTCCTGCAATTGTTTTACTCCATTCATAGCTTCTCCCTCCTATTTGGATTTTTTGTCGCTATAGGGGTTAGAGCCGCAAAACGATGAAAAGTTACAGGAAATCGGAAAGAACAAGCGCAACACCATTTTTCAACAGGTTTTTGGGCGCTTTTTGCCCGGCCCGGCCTCTTCCCAGCATTTGCGCAGGGCGGAATGCAGTCGGTCGCGGAACTTGGCCGGCAGTTCGCAGGGTACGTCATTGCGGTAGAGTGTGATTGTCTTGCGCACGTTATCCACCACGACCCGGCACGGGTTGCACTGCGCAAGATGGGATTCAAGTTCCTTGCAGACCGAGGGGTCAACGCCGCCATCCACATACTCATTGAGCAGGGCAAGGAGTTCGCCGCATGTGGCTCCGTGCTTGCCCCCGATCACATGGGTTTTGGCGCGCTTCTTAGTCATGGGTTTTCTCCTGTAATGTGTGACTTGAGGTGAGGCCGCGCAGGTGGCGCCCCGGTTCGTAGCGATGCTCTTCATCGCCAAAAATGCGGGTTAGGCGCTCGCGCAACTGCAGGCGCGCGCGCAAAAGCCGGACCTTCACATTGGCTTCACTGATCCCTAATGCTCTGGCAGTGTCCCTGACCGACAAGTCTTCCACATCCCGCAGCAGGAAGACGGCGCGATGCCCGGCGCCCAGTTCGGCTATCGCTGCATTGAGCAACTGATGTGTTTCGGCGCGCTGGGCCAGGCGGTCGGGAGTTTCGCGCCAGTCGGCGATGTATTCCGGGTGCGGAATCTGCCCGTCCTCATCCGGTTCGGTGGCTTCATCCAGGGATGTTGTAGGCAGGCCGCGGCGCTTGCGGATCATCTTCAGCGCTGCGTTGGCAGCGATGGCGGTAAGCCAGGTGGAGAACGCCGCGGTTTCCCGGAAGCCCGATAAGTTTTTTACGGCGCTGAAAAACGTTTGTTGCGTCACATCCCGGGCTTCATGCTCGGAGTCAGTCAGACGGCGGGCCAGGCCGTAGATCCGACGCTCATGCCGCTTGACCAATGTCTCGAACGCGCCCAGGTTGCCGTTCTTGGCGGCGCGAACCAAATCTCGATCGTCCGTGCTGCTATTCGCATTCTTCTGAAGCAAAGGGATCATAGTACATTCCGCGCATATTGCTTGAGTCAGCCGGAAGAAACTCCAAATTCGCGGAAACCATAGCACCCCTCCAATTCCAGAACGAGAGAATTGTCGGTTGTGCAGCAGTTTCCAAGACGTCGATTCGCAATGGTGATGTCCGTCGACGGGAGAACTCATCTATATCGCAGGATGAATTCCATCGCCGTTCTGTCGCGAATTCTCAGAGTATCCGCATTTTAACCCCATCATTGGCAATTTTGGCGAGGATAGCACGGCAACATTTGATTTTCTGCTCATCGGTTTACATGAGTGTCCAGTCACTGTACCGGACAAGCCCGCCACGCCACGAAACTCGGCCATTCGACCGCCCTATCCTCATTTGGTTTTTTGCCAAAGGGGTTTCCGACTTACGACATGTTGGGATGCGCTTCACTTTATGGCTGTTTTGCCAGCGACACATCATCGAACCAGACGGATCCATCGCTGCCTTTAAGATACAAAGCAATATAACTTAACGATGTAACTCCGTCAGGTATTACAAAAAACATCTCCACCTTTCTGAAGTCCGGACCAACTGATTCTTTATAGTTGGTTCCCGTATATTTTCCACCAAGCTTCACAACTACAGCTGCTTGTGCTGAGCCGGAAGTCTTAACCCATGCGCTCAGTGTATATTTTTCGCCCGGTGCCACCGCGAAATCGGGCGATTGAATCATACGTGTAATTATCTGCAGTTTTGTGGATATTTTTAAACTGCTGCCGGTATCCCCTTTTTTCGCTGCCGAATCCAATTCATGGGTGACGCCTTCAGGAAACAACTTGCTTTCCGCTTTCCAATTCGCCATGCCGTCGGTAAATCCGGGGTTTTTGATCAAGTTCACCGATTCGGCGCCCAAGGCTGCCTGGAGGAAACCGCCGCCAACCATCAGTCCGGCCAATACAATATCACATGCCGACATTTTAATCCTGTTCATTGCCAGTGCTCCGTTTTAAATATTAGCAAACCGAGATCCGAATATGTCTCTTCTCTCCTGTGGTCTTATTGTTTTTTACCTCCCCTTCTTAGCTCCCGGCATTCTTCTCCGATACCGATTTGTTTTTCCATTCAAGCAGTTTCCGATCCCCTTCTTCCTTAGAAAAATATGCGGGTTAATCCGCATCCTTGAGTTTCTCTTTAATACTAGCCGCCGGCCCGTCAGGCATTCAGTTTGACGTCCTTCAGAAATGATTTCAGATCCACTCGCGATGTCAGATCCATGCTGACGGGCGTGACCGAGACCAGGCCGTTGCAGACGGCCAGGATGTCGGAATCCGGCTCAAGCGTTGCCGCATCAAACCCGTAACGGCACACGGCATCCCCAATTTTGCTGGCCGGCGTGGGTGCAGTTATCAAATTGCTGAAATATCCCTGCCGAGAAAGACGCGCCACCGTCCACGGCGTATTAACTTTTGCGGAAGCCGGCACATTCACGTTCAATACATCCACATCGGCCGGCAACGTTCTTTCCAGCATGAGTCTGGCGAATTCACGGCAGAAATGACGCGCCACGCTCCATTCGAGTGCGACGTGCTTGCGGTGGTTCTCGATTTCCGTCTGCAAAGAGACCGCCAACCCCCTAACCCCGTGCGTCGCGGCTTGGAGCGCAGCGCCGATGGTGCCGGATATCGTGGAATTCGTTCCCAGGTTCTCGCCATAGTTGATCCCGGAGACGACCAAATCCGGCTTCTTCCTGCTGAACAGAACATCAAAGGCATGCAGCACGGCTCGGGCAGGAGTGCATTCGCAGTGATAGGCTCTCACCCCGGTCCCGTTCACAGGGAATTTCACCGGCTGCAGAAATGAATTCTTGTCCCCCCGGAAACTGCGGCCGGTTGAAGTCTGCTGACATGATGGAGCGACTACGATAACGCTTCCCAAAGAGAGAACAGCTTCGACCGCAGCCCGGAGTCCTGGAGACTCTATTCCGTCATCGTTGGTTACGAGTATGTCCGCCATCTGTTTTCTTCCTTCATTTTTCCTGTCCGACCAAGAGATATTGGGAATAGGTTCCAATATTCAATAATTGGTTTTGAAACTGACCTTGCCATTATGAAACAACCTTTGGTCGGTTTATCCAGGACCATCAGATCCAGAAAAGCGCCGCAACCCGTTTACCTTGAGGGTATAAACGCCCTTCGCAAGTCGATTCCCAAACATTGCTAGGACGCAGATTTGCATCTTATCACCGGCCAGGACGCGATAAAAGCGCCCGCGCCGAAGGGACATTCGGATTCTGGAGCCGCCTATTTATTGCCCCTGCCCGCCTGGTTCAACGTTCTCTGCCTGAAATCCGGGACCTTCTACTCCAGCGCCTCCTTTACCTTGGCGGCCAGGTCTGACATCGAAAATGGCTTTTGGATAAAATACCCGCCTTTTTCCAGTATGTCCTGATGGACAATGATGTCCGCCGTGAAGCCGGACATGAAGAGGCACTTGAGATTCGGATGGTGCACCTTCAGTCGCCCGACAAGCTCGCGGCCGTTCATTCCGGGCATGACGACGTCGGTCACTATCAACCGAATATCGTCGGCATATTCATTCGCAAGGCGAAGCGCCGCCTCCGGCGTGCCGGCGGCCAGCACGCTATATCCCAAGCTCAGTAATATCTTTTCACACATGCTCAACAGGGACGAATCGTCCTCCACCAGCAACAAGGTCCCGCTGCCCCGGGCAAGCGGCTGCGCCGGAACTTCCGCGGCAGGCGCCGCATCTTTGCCCATATACCGGGGCAGGTAGATGTGTAAGGTCGCACCCATTCCCGGTTCGCTGTAAACGCCGACATATCCCTGGTTCTGCTTGACAATGCCGTATACGGTGGCCAGCCCCAACCCGGCGCCCTTCCCCGGCGGCTTGGTCGTAAAAAACGGTTCGAAGATTTTGCTTTGCGTCTCCGCATCCATGCCGCAACCGGTGTCGCTGACCTTCAATAATACGTAGTCGCCAGGAACAACCCCGTCATGACGCGCCGCATGCTGTTCATCCACACGGACGTTTTCCGTCGCGATTTGCACCGTGCCGGTGTCGGTAATGACGTCGCGCGCGTTGACGCATAAGTTGACCAGAATCTGGTCAATCTGGACCGGGTCCATCCTGATTGGCCACAGGCCTGCGCTGGGCGTCCACACCATCTCGATATCCTCGCCCATGAGGCGGCGCAACATTTTGAGCATACTTGCCACGGTTGCGTTCAGGTCCATCGTCCGGGGAGCGATCGTCTGCTTGCGGGCGAAGCCAAGCAACTGGCGGGTTAGATCAGCGGCGCGCCGGCCAGCTATTTGAACCTCCTCAAGATCATCGCGGAGCGGGTCGTCCGGCTCCATCCGGGCCAGGACCAGTTCAACATTGCCCAGGATAATTTGCAGGATATTGTTGAAATCGTGCGCCACGCCGCCGGCCAGCCGACCCACGGCCTCTATTTTCTGGGCCTGATGAAGCTCGTTTTCGAGTTTGGCGTTATCCATTTCTGCTTGTTTGAGGTCGGTAATGTCGATGGTGTATCCCGCCAGCAGGGTCTTTCCTTGAAGGACAATTGGGAACTTTATCGTGGTATATTGGCGGCCGTTAAGTTCCTCATGCAATTTCAGCGCCTCGCCCTTGGCCACGACGGTTCGATCATCGACACTGATCTTCGCCGCAAATTCCGGGGGAAACAACTCCTCCATGGTCTTGCCTATCATCTCCGAGTTCGGGATGCCGATCATCTTCTGATAATTGTCACTGGCCATCAGGACCCGGATTTCGGTGGCCGTGACTTCCTTGATGAAGGTGTAAATGGGGGAGTGGCGCATGAAGAGCAAGAATAGCTCGCGGCTCTCCTGGAGCGCATCTTCGGTCCGCTTGCGCTCGGTGATGTCCTGGGCAATCTCGACAACGGCGATCACATTTCCGTCCTTGTCAAATACCGGTTCGCCTCTTTCATCCCAAATCTTGCCATCGGGGGTCTTTATGATTATATGTTCCGATTGTCTTGTCCGAAACGCCTTGAATGCGGGGCAATTCGCGCATGGCCTGACAGGATCGCCCCAAAATGAATAGCAGGGGCGGCCAACCATGTCTTCCGGCCGCTTATTGGCAGATTTTGCGGCCGTTTTGTTCGCCCAGAGGATTTTTAATTCCTTATCGACCAGGGCAATGTTGATGGTGATGCCATCCAGAATCGCTTTTTTTTGGCCCTCGCTCTCCCACAGCGTTTCTTCCGCCTGCTTGCGCCCGGTGATGTCCTTGTTTTCAACGGAAGCGGTTGTGACTTTTAATTTTTTTGCCATGGCGGTCATTATTCTGCGGGCCGTAATCGACTCATTGGTTATATCCGAATTCTGGCGACCTTCGGGACAGGCAAAGGTCCGTTCTGCGAACAGGAAATGCGTCTTTGTCCGGATCGCCCGCCCCGGACGCGAGTAGATTTTTTGCTAATATAACAGGATCCATTCAGACAAGCCAGTGGAAAAAGCCAGTGGAAAAAGAAGGCGAGACGGAGACGGCCGGGTGCGTCAAGAACGGTCTCGCAGGAGTTCCCGCCGTCGCCAGGAGGCTATGGCGGGCAGGCTGCCCATGACACGAATGCCAATTCTTTCGCGATATTGGATGGCGTCCAATCGAATCAAGGGGTGACGATCGTTATCCCTTGGGAAAAGACCGCCGGGGAGGATTCTGGCGGCAAATCTGAATAGCGAGCGCACTTTGCGTTCGCCTAAGAACTTCCGGGCCTGGCTGGGCCGGTCATGCCCTGATAATGAGTTCTCTAAACCGGCCGAACAGGTAATACGGATCATGCGGACCCGGACTTGCTTCGGGATGATACTGTACCGAAAACATGGGTGCGTGTTTATGTTCGATACCTTCAACCGTCAGATCGTTCAAGTTGATATGGGTAATCTCAATCTTTGCCGGATCAAGGGACTGCGGATCCACGGTGAAATTATGGTTTTGCGATGTGATTTCAATCCGACCGGTTTTTAAATCTTTGACCGGATGGTTGCACCCGTGGTGCCCGAACTTAAGACGCAAGGTCCGGCCGCCGCCAGCCAGCCCCAGAATCTGATGTCCAAGACATATCCCCATGAGCGGCACCTTCCCCAGCAGTTGACGCGCACTGTCAATCGCATAGGTCACAGCAGCCGGGTCGGCGGGACCATTTGAAAGGAAGACTCCCTGGGGCTTCAGCGCCAGCACCTCGTCGGCGGAAGTTGTTGCGGGCACCACTGTGACCGCCATGCCGTTCCTGCGCATGCTCCTGAGAATGTTCCACTTGATCCCAAAATCATAGGCAACGATCTTCAGATCGGCTTCCGGCAGACTATCGGCGATTCCCCATGAGGCCGACAACTTGCCTTGCTCATCCCATCGATAGGGCTGCTTGCACGTGACCTTGGCGGCATAATCCTGCCCATCCAGCCCGCCCCACTCCGCCGCAAGCCGGACGGCCTGTGGCTCGGCAATTTTACCGGACACCACCAGATAGCCTTTGAGCGTTCCTTGATCCCGAAGCTTTGAGGTGAGCGCGCGGGTATCAATGCCGGCGATTGCCGGAATGGCGTTGCGTAGCAGGCATTCTTCAAGCGAGAGCTCCGAGCGCCAGTTGTGGGGCGCATTCATCTCGTGCAGGATGAATCCGTTGGCAAATAACCGGGCCGATTCCATGTCCGCGGCATTGATCCCGGTATTCCCGATTTCCGGGCAGGTCATGGTCACCAGCTGCCCGCTGTAGGAAGGATCGCTGAGAATTTCCTGGTAGCCGGTCATGCCGGTATTGAAGACCACCTCGCCCAGCGCATCCACGGGTGCGCCCACGGAATAGCCGTGGAATACCGTTCCATCCGCCAGGGCAAGGAAGGCTGTTTTTTCCCGTTGCGCGCGCCAATGCCACCTTGAATTCATGCGATTTTCTCCACCGCGGTCAATTTCAGACGCGGAGCATGCCGATGGTATTCCTGAAGACTGCACACTTCCATCCGCCGGGTCTCCCGAAACGTTTCCAGGCCTTTCACCGCCGATTCCAGGCCGTTGAGCGTGGTCGTGATGGGAATCCCCCGGATCACGGCTTCAGCCCGCATTTTCACTTCGTCCACGCGGGGAGTTTCTCCGCTGGACGGCGTGCTCACAATCCAACCGACCTGTTTTTCCCTGATCATATCCAGCACGTGGGGCCGGCCTTTGGAGATACGAAAGATCGCCTGGCTGGGAATGCCATGATCCCGCAGGACCGTGCTGGTTCCTTCCGTGGCATACACGGTAAACCCCAGGGCGCACAAGCGCCGCGCCAAGGGAATGACGGCGTCCTTGTCCGAGTCGCGGACACTCACAAAAACGTTGCCGTCAACCGGGAGCACACTCCCCGCGGCCACCTGGCTTTTCAAAAACGCCATCCCGATATTCATGTCGATCCCCATGACCTCGCCCGTCGACTTCATCTCGGGACTGAGGACGGTATCGATGCCGGGAAAGCGCACAAACGGGAACACGGCTTCCTTCACCGATGCATGCCGCGGCAGAACCTCGCGGGTAAAGCCCAGGCCTTTCAACTTGCTCCCGGCCATCACCAGCGCCGCCAGCTTGGCCAACGGCACCCCGATGGCCTTGCTGACAAAGGGGACGGTCCGCGAGGCACGGGGATTCACCTCCAGCACATACACTTCGCCATCCTTGATCGCATACTGGACATTCATCAAGCCGCAGACCTTCAAGGCCAGGGCCATCTCGATCGTGTGCTTGCGGATCGTGGCCTTAATCGGTTCGGAGAGCGTGGGGGCCGGAAGCATGCAGGCGCTGTCGCCGGAATGGATGCCCGCCTGTTCGACGTGCTCCATAATCCCGCCGATGACCACGCTCTCGCCATCGGCAATACAGTCCACATCCACCTCCACGGCATTATCGAGAAAGTCGTCGATCAGGACCGGGCGATCCTCCGACACTTCAACGGCTTCCGCCATATATTTCCGCAGGGACTCCTGGTTGTAAACGATGACCATGGCGCGCCCGCCGAGCACGAAGGAAGGCCGCATAAGGATCGGGAAACCGATCCGGTCGGCAATCCGCTCGGCCTGCTCGACGCTGGTAGCCAACCCGCTGTTCGGCTGGCGGATACCCAGACGCGTAATCAGTTCCTGAAACAGCTTGCGGTCCTCCGCCATCTCGATACTGGCCGGCGGCGTGCCAATGATACGGACGCCGTTCTGTTCCAAAGCCTTGGTAAGGTTGAGCGGGGTCTGGCCGCCGAACTGGACGATGGCGCCCCAGCATTGCTCCCGGCGATAAATATTAAGGACATCTTCCAGGGTCAACGGCTCGAAGTACAGACGATCGCTTGTGTCGTAATCCGTGCTGACGGTCTCCGGATTACTGTTGACCATGATGGTGGCAAACCCGGCTTGACGCAGCGCGAATGAGGCGTGGACGCAACAATAATCGAATTCAATCCCCTGCCCGATCCGATTCGGCCCCCCTCCCAGGATCATGATCTTCCGGCGATTGTCAGGGCGATATTCGTCCATCGTGCCATAGGTCGAATAATAATAAGGCGTCAAGGCCTTGAACTCCGCCGCGCAGGTATCCACAAGGTTGAAAACCGGTTTCAGGCCGATGGACTCACGAGCCTGGCGCACTCCCGTTTCCGTGGCCGCCAGCAGGAAGGCAATCTGCCGGTCCGAATAGCCGTATTCCTTGGCCTGCCGAAACAGGGCTAAGTTTTGTTTCAGCCCGTCAAGATTGTGCGCCGATCGGATTTCTTCTTCAAAGGCCGCCAGTTCCTCCAGGTGTCCCAGGAACCAGGGATCGATCTGCGTCAGCTCCGTAATGCGGGACACCGTCCATCCCCGCTTGAAAGCCGCCCGGACGGCAAACAGGCGCTGGGCATTCGGCCGCTCCAGCTCGCTGGTCAATTCGGCATCCGACAGGCGTTCCTGCGGCCCATCCTTGCCGTCGGCGCCAAAACCGGCCCGGCCGGTTTCAAGGGAGCGCAAGGCTTTCTGGAACGACTCTTTGAACGTCCGCCCGATGCTCATAGTCTCGCCCACCGACTTCATTTGCGTTCCCAGGGTGGTATCGGCGGCAGGAAACTTCTCGAACGCAAACCGCGGCACCTTGGTCACCACATAATCGATGGCGGGCTCGAAACAAGCCGGCGTTTCACGGGTAATGTCGTTGCGTAATTCATCCAGCGTATAGCCGACGGCCAGCTTGGCCGCAATCCGGGCAATGGGAAACCCCGTGGCCTTGGATGCCAGCGCACTGGACCGCGACACCCGCGGGTTCATCTCGATAATCACCATGCGGCCATTGGCCGGATTGACCGCCCACTGGACATTCGCTCCGCCGGTTTCCACGCCGATCTCGCGGATGACGGCCAGGGTGGCGTCCCGCATGCGTTGATATTCGCGATCCGTCAGCGTCTGCGCCGGGGCCACGGTCACACTGTCGCCCGTGTGAATCCCCATGGGATCGACATTTTCGATGGAACAGACGATGACGCAATTATCCTTCTTGTCCCGCATGACCTCCAACTCGAATTCCTTCCAGCCGATCACCGATTCCTCGATCAGCACCTCGGAATTGAGGCTGTATGCCAGACCGCGCTCCACGATGGTCCTAAATTCCGCCTCATTCCGGGCAATGCCCCCGCCGGACCCGCCCAAGGTAAATCCCGGACGGATGATCAGCGGAAAAACGGCCATGGCGGCCTGAATCTTCAGCGCCTCGGCGAGGGAATGGGCAGACTGCCCGCGCGGCACATCCATGCCGATTTTCGTCATGGCCTCCTTGAACAGGTTCCGATCCTCCGCTTTGCGGATCACTTCCGCCCGCGCGCCGATCATTTCCATCTGGTAACGCTTCAGCACGCCCTGATCATGAAGGGCGATGGCCAGGTTCAGCGCCGTTTGGCCGCCCAACGTCGGCAGGAGCGCATCCGGCCGCTCGCGGCGGATGATTTCCTCAAGAATCGGTTCGGTCAGCGGCTCCAGGTAGGTCCGGTCGGCGAATTCCGGATCGGTCATGATCGTGGCCGGGTTGCTGTTGACCAGCACGAGTTCGTAGCCCTCTTCCTTGAGCGCCTTGCACGCCTGCACCCCGGAATAATCGAACTCGCAGGCCTGGCCAATGACGATCGGACCGGCCCCGACAAGCATGATCTTTTTTATGTCTTCGCGTTTCGGCATGACTCAATTTTCAAATTTCGATTTTCGATTTCCGATGCTGAATTTCATGTAGCCGCGGCGGTGCCGCCGTGGCCGCCGCAGGAATCCGCTCCGTCACCGGCGCGGCTTCCAAGATTGACCGCCGGACCCCGGAACGCCATGGCCGCGCCGATAAACCGCTTGAACAACGGATGGGCTTTTAGCGGCGTTGACTGGAACTCGGGGTGAAACTGGCAGGCGACGAACCACGGGTGCTCAGCCAGTTCGATGACTTCGACGAGATTTGATGCCGGATTGATCCCCGAAAAGACCATGCCCTGCGCCTCCATTTTTTCGCGATAGCGGCTGTTAAATTCATAGCGATGGCGGTGCCGTTCCGCAACTTCGGCCGCGCCATACGCCGCCCGGGCCTTCGTGGCTTCGCCCAGGGCACAGGGAAACAGTCCGAGCCGCATGGTGCCGCCCTTGGCCGTCTGGCGCTTCTGGTCCGCCATCTGATCCACGACGGGGTGCGGCGTTTGCGGCTCAAATTCCGTGCTGTTGGCCCGCTCCAGGGCGCACACGTTGCGGGCAAATTCGATCACGGCGCACTGCATGCCGAGGCAGATGCCCAGGAAAGGCACGCCGTGAACACGGGCATATTGCACCGCCGCGATCTTGCCCTCGATGCCGCGGTCGCCGAATCCGCCGGGGACCAGGATGCCCTGGACACCCTTGAGCAATGGCTCGCATCCCTGCTTCTCAATATCCTCTGACTCCACGCGGCGGATATGGACATCCGCATGGTGCGCAATGCCGGCATGCATCAGGGCCTCATAAATGCTTTTATAGGCATCTTTCAGGCTCACGTATTTGCCGACCACGGCGATCTCCACTGTGCCGGCTTCCGGATTCAACTGCGCGGTCAGCATGGCTTCCCAGTCCTGCATTGCCAACGGGCACACATGGAGATCCAGCATTTCCAGGATATACACGTCCATGCTCTGCCGTGCCAGGTCAAGCGGCACCTCGTAAATCGAGTGCTCCACGTCAACTTCCTCAATGACCAGGTTCAATTCCACGTTGCAAAACAAGGCCATTTTTTCCCGGTGCTCACGCGTCAAATGTTGTTCACAGCGGCACACCAGGATATCGGGAATTATGCCTATAGTCCGCAAAATGCCCACTGACTGCTGGGAGGGTTTGGTTTTCAACTCGCCTGCCGCCTTGATGAAGGGCACAAGCGTCAGGTGAATAAACAAACCATTTTGGCGCCCAATGGCCTGGCGGTACTCGCGAATGGCTTCCAGGAACGGCAGGGATTCGATATCCCCGGCCGTGCCCCCTATTTCGGTGATGGCAATATCCACGTTGTCGCCATCGAGTGAACGGATCGCCGCCTTGATTTCGTCGGTGATATGCGGAACCACCTGGACGGTTTTGCCGAGGTAGCCGCCCTGCCGCTCGCGGGCAATGACGGCGCTGTAAATGCGGCCGGTAGTGTAGTTGCTGTCGCGCGTGCAGGCAACTCCGGCAATCCGCTCGTAATGGCCCAGATCCAGATCCGTTTCCGCCCCGTCGGCGGTTACATACACCTCGCCGTGTTGGAACGGCGACATGGTACCGGCATCCACGTTGAGATAGGGATCCAGCTTCTGCATGCGGACGCGGTAGCCCCGCCGGGCCAGCAGGAGCCCCAGCGACGCCGCTGTGATACCCTTGCCCAGAGAGGACACCACGCCGCCGGTTATAAAGATGTGTTTGGTCACATGGGGCGATGCCTTCATTGAACCTCCCTCGTATCTACTCAGAAACTGAATTTAGGCAACAGGCCTTCACCCTGCTGCAGCGGAGCGCCGTCTTCCAATGCCGTCTTGCCCTGTACCGCGCTGACATCAACCGGATACGTCCCGGAAAAACAGGCGGTGCAATAGGCGCGTGGAAACCGGAAAGGCGCCAGCAGCCCCTCCATGCTCAAGTAGCCCAGCGAATCCGCGTTAAGAAATCTGCAAATCTCGTCAACCGACCGCTGCCCGGCGATCAGTTCCGCTTGCGTGGGAAAATCAATGCCGAAAAAACAGGGGTGCATGACCGGCGGACACGCAATTCGCAGGTGGATTTCACGGGCCCCCGCTTGCTTCAATGCGGCGACCCGCCGACGCGCCGTGGTCCCGCGGATGATGGAATCATCCACCACCACCACGCGCTTGCCGTTCACCACGTCCCGGACCACCGCCAGTTTCATGTCCGCGCTGTCGGACCGCTGGTGCGCCTCCGGCATGATGAACGTCCGGCCCACGTAATGGTTGCGGATAAACCCGTAATCCAGCGGAATACCACTTCCCCGCGAGTATCCCAGCGCCGCCGCATTGCCGCTGTCGGGCACCGCTATGACAATATCCGCGTCGGTCGGCTGTTCCCGGGCCAGCCGTAATCCCAGCTGACAGCGGATGCCATGGACGCTCTCGCCGAACACCTGGCTATCCGGCCGGGCAAAATAAACATGCTCGAAAATACATTGCGCCTGGCCCTGACCCGGCGCGGAGGCGAACGGCGAACATGACATGCCATTTTTATCCACGACCACCAACTCCCCCGGTTGGACATCCCGGATATATTCCGCTCCTGTCTGGACCAGCGCGCAGGTTTCGCTGGCAAAGACATACCCCTTGCCCAGCCGCCCGATCGAGAGCGGCTTGAACCCCAGCGGATCCCGCGCCGCCATCACACAATCCCGGGTCATCAGCAGAAAGGTAAAAGCGCCCTTGAGTTCGTTCAAGGCGCGCGCCACCCGTAGCGGGCGCAAGCGATACATGGGGTCGGCCAGCAGATGGACCAGGACTTCGCTGTCCGTGCTGGTCTGGAAAATCGCGCCGGCGTCCCGGTACATCCGGCGCAGGCTCCCGGCATTGGTCAGGTTGCCGTTATGGGCGATGGCCCATATGCCGTCACTGCATTCCACGACCAACGGCTGGACATTCTGGATTCGGGTGGAGCCGGTCGTGGAATAGCGCACATGCCCGATGCCAATGTGTCCCGGCAACTCATCCCACGACCTGGCCGTAAACACGTCGTTGACCAGCCCAATCCCCTTGATTGAGCGCACCTTCTGGCCGTCGCTGGTTACAATCCCAGCGCCTTCCTGCCCGCGATGCTGGAGCGAAAACAAACCCTGGTAAATCAGGGGCGCCGCATCGGGCACGCCGTAGACGCCAAATAATCCGCACGCCTCCCGCGGATATCTCTCCGGATCATTTAATGCCATGGCTCAACTCCTCTCCGCGAAATTTATTTTGTGCCGCCGGAAGCACCTACACACTAAAACAACACCACCCCCATGGCCTAACACCAAAAAAAGAGGGGATATCGAGGCATCTCTACCAAACGGGCTTTGAGCTTACCAAGCGGAATCAAGGTGCGCAATACTTGCTTGAGCACGTCCTGCACGTGCGGCAAGCCCAACCGTGAACCTATTTGTTTTTTCATGCGGCCAGTATAGGCCGTTTTCCACTTTTGCTCGCTCCACGGGCACCCGCCCCCTAGGGGGCGCCTCATCCTTGCCATTTCCCTTCATAAACCTTTGTCTATCAGCGTTTCATACTCCCTTACTTCCCCCTCTTACTCACCCCAAACACTTTCCACTTTTTTCTCGCTCCCACCTTCCACTTTTGCTTTTCCCCCGACAGCTTTTTTTATCCAGCGCCTGATTCCGCGCGCGGCTGACAGTCCATCCGCAATTGCCCGTGCAACCAGCGCCGGCCCGTTACGCATGTCGCCGGCCACAAACACGCCCGGCACGCTGGTTTGATGATCGTCATCGGCTTTAATGGTCCCTTGGGCGCTGCGTTCAAGCGCGAGCTCTTTCATAAAGCCCTGCCGATCCGAGGAAACAAACCCAAGCGCCAGCAGGACCAAGTCGGCCTCCAGCTCGAATTCCGTGCCCGAAAGTGGAACGAATTCCAGGCGTCCATCGGCATGGCGCACCGAACGCACTTCCACGCAGTCTATCCGGCTGACGGCATCCTTCAGCCCCCTGAAACGTGTGGCACTGACGCCCCAGCGCCGGATGCCCCCTTCTTTATGACTGGTCGAATCGCGGCGCATGGCCGGCCACATCGGCCACGGGGTGTGCGCGGGCCTGGCGCCCGGCGGCTCCGGCAAAATCTCCACCTGCATGACGCTCTGGGCGCCTTGCCGGATGGCCGTCCCCAGGCAGTCGGCGCCGGTGTCGCCGCCGCCGATAATCACGACCTTCTTGCCGCGCGCATCGATATCTTCCGCCGCGTTCACATGGCCGCCCGAGTGTTTCAAATTCTGGGCCATCAGGTAGTCCATGGCAAAATGAATACCCGCCAGGTCGCGGCCGCTCACCTGCAAATCCCTGGGTTCGCGCGCGCCGCCGCAGAGGCAAATGGCTTGGTAACGGCTTTGCAAATAACGGAAAGACAAATCCGTCCCAACGGCGACCCCGGTCTCGAAACGGACGCCTTCGTCCTCCATGAGGTGAATTCTGCGGTCCAACACTCCTTTTTCCAGTTTGAAGTCCGGGATACCATAGCGCAAGATCCCACCGATCTTGGCGGCGTGTTCATAAACCACGACTGGGTAGCCGGCCTTGTTGAGCGCATCGGCCACGGCCAAGCCGGCCGGCCCGCTTCCGACCACCGCGATCCGCTCCACAAAACGCGCCGGCGGCGGCGCCGGCCGCAGATACCCCTGGTCAAAGCCCCTTTCGATGACCGCCAGTTCAATTTGCCGGATCGTTACCGCCTCGTCATGGATGCCGAGCACACAGGAGGCTTCGCACAGGGCCGGGCAGAGCCGCCCGGTGAATTCCGGGAATGGATTATTGGCCAGCAGGAGCGCGAGCGCCTCTTCCCAGCGTTCTTGCCAGGCAAGGTTATTCAGCTCGGGGATGACATTCGCCAACGGACAACCGACCCCGTGACAGAAAGGCGTCCCGCACTCCTGGCAACGCGCCAGCTGCAAACGCAGCGCTTCCGGCGCGAGCGGAATTTCAACGGCCTTAAAATCCCGGGTCCGTTCCTCCGCGGGACGATAGGCCGGACCCTGGCGGCCGTGTTCCAAAAACCCTCCGGGCTTACCCATCGGCCAAGCCCTCCCGTTTGGTGGCTTCGTCCTCTTTGCTCATCCGTCCCAGCGCCCGGCGATACTCCATGGGGAACACCTGCACAAACAAGGGCAGGGATTCCGGCCAGTGCTCCAGGATATGGGCGGCTTGCCGGCTCCCGGTGTGGTGCAGATGGGCTTGAAGCATCGTGCGCAATTCCTGGATATCGGCGGCGTCCGTTACCCTGTTCAAATCGACCATTTCCAGATTGCACCGATCGTCAAAGCTCCCTTCCGGATCGTATACGTAGGCAATCCCTCCGCTCATGCCCGCGGCAAAGTTCACGCCCGTTTTGCCCAGGACGACAACCCGCCCGCCCGTCATGTATTCGCAGGCGTGATCGCCCACCCCCTCGACCACGGCATACGCTCCGCTGTTCCGGATCGCAAACCGTTCCCCCGCACGGCCATAAATGTAGGCTTCACCGGCGGTGGCGCCGTACAGGAGCACATTGCCACAAATCGTATTGGCGGAGGGATCGAAGCGGGCCTCCGCCGGCGGCACGACAATCAGCCGGGCGCCGGAAAGGCCTTTCCCCAGGTAATCGTTGGCATCGCCCTCCAGTCGCAGGGTCAGTCCCTTTGCGCCAAAGGCGCCGAAACTCTGGCCGGCCGAGCCCTTGAAGCGGCAGAGCACGGTATCATCCGGCAAGCCGGCCCCGCCGTAGCGGCGCACAATTTCACCGGAAAGCATCGCGCCCGTCGCGCGGTTGACATTCTGGATGACCCGATCCATCGCGACGGCCGCGCGTTTCTCCAGGGCAGGCTTGGCAACCTTGATCAAATCGACATCCATGACTTGCTCCAGTTCGCATGGCTGCGCTTCGACACTGCGCCGCGGGCCAGTCCCGGCCGCCGGCCGGAAGATCGCCGCAAAGTCCAGGTGGCGGGTCTTCCAGAACTCAATCGCCGGATTTATTTCCAGCAGATCGCTGCGGCCGATCAGGTCGTCCAGCCGGCGAAAGCCCAGGCGCGCCATGTATTCCCTAACCTCGTCGGCAAGCATCGTGAAGAAATGAATGACGTGTTCGGGCTTCCCCGCAAAGCGTTTGCGCAGATCGGGATTCTGCGTCGCAATCCCGGCCGGGCAGATATTCTCGTTGCATTTGCGCATCATCACGCAGCCGCAGACGACCAGCGGCGCCGTGGCAAAGCCGAACTCCTCGGCCCCCAGCAAGGCCGCGACGATCACATCCCGGCCGGTTTTCAACTGGCCATCCACCTGCAGCCGCACGCGACGGCGCAGGTTGTTCAGCATGAGCGTCTGCTGAGTTTCCGCCAGGCCGAGCTCCCACGGAGCGCCCGTGAAGTGGATCGAGGAAAGCGGCGAAGCCCCGGTGCCGCCGTCGTGTCCGCTGATCAGGACCTTGTCCACGCCGCCTTTCACCACGCCGGCGGCAATCGTGCCCACGCCGACCTCGGAGACCAGTTTGACGGAGACTTTGGCCGCGGGATTGACGTTCTTCAAATCGAAGATCAACTGCTTGATGTCCTCGATGGAATATATGTCATGATGCGGCGGCGGTGAAATCAGCGTCACCCCCGGCGTGGTATGGCGCACGCGCGCAATCTCCGGGCCGACCTTGAACCCGGGCAATTGTCCACCTTCGCCGGGCTTGGCGCCTTGCGCCATCTTGATCTGCAATTCCCGGGCGTGCACGAGGTATTCGGTCGTCACGCCAAACCGGCCGCTGGCAACCTGCTTGACCGCGCTGCCGCGGTTGTCGCCATTCGGCAAGGGGGCGTAGCGCTCGGGATCCTCGCCGCCTTCCCCGCTGTTGCTCATGGCACCAATGCGGTTCATGGCCGTCGCGAGTGTCTCGTGCGCCTCCCGGCTGATGGAGCCGAACGACATGGCCGAGGTCACGAACCGTTTCATAATCCCGGCGGCGCTCTCGACATCCTCGATCAGAATGGCCTGACATTCTTTGAATTGGAACAGGCCCCGCAAGGTGCCGGCCTGGCGGGTATGATCGTTGATCAGCCTGGCATACTCCCGGTAAAGGCGCTCGTCGTTGTTGCGCGCCGCCTGCTGGAGCTTGGTTATGCTTTCCGGCGTCCAGAGATGGCGCTCGCCATCCTTGCGATAGCGATAACGGCCCCCGCCGGGAAGCACGCGCGGCGCGTCCGGCGCGCCGTCGTAGGCCGCCGCGTGGCGCGCGCGCGCTTCGGCGGCGATTTCAGCCAGCCCGATGCCCTGGATCCGGGAGGCGGTACCCGGGAAGCAGCGTTCAATCAAGGCGGTGCTTAGCCCGATCGCTTCAAAAACCTGGGCGCTCCGGTAGCTGCGCAACGTCGAGATGCCCATCTTGGACATGACCTTGAGCAATCCCTTGCAAACGGCCTCGATGTAATTTTCCAGGGCTTGGGTGACGCCAAGGCGGCCTTCCAGTTGCCCTTTGCAAGCCATATCCGCCACGATATCGAATGCGAGGTAGGGATTGATCGCCGTCGCGCCGTAGCCCAGCAGCAAAGCAAAATGATGCACTTCGCGGGGCTCCCCGCTTTCCAGGATGATGGCCGCGCCGGTGCGCTTGCCCAGGCGGACCACCACCTGGTTGACCGCCGATACCGCCAGCAGGGCCGGAATGGGAATCATCGCCGCCGGCAAATCGCGATCGCTCAAAATGATCACCGTTCTCCCGGCGTGGATCGCCGCTTCCGTTTCCCGGCCTAGTTGATCCAGGGCGAGCGCCAGGGATTCCGGCGAAGCGTCGGCAGGAAATCCGATCGGCAGGGTGGCAATCGTAAAATCCTTCAGATTCAGCGTTTTAATCCTGCCCAGGTCCTCGTTGGAAAGAATAGGGTGGCGGAGTTTGATCAAGCGGCTATGCTGCGGCTTTTCCGTAAGGATATTGGCGGGATTGCCCATGAAGGTCATCAACGACATGACCAGCTCTTCGCGGATCGGATCGATCGGCGGGTTGGTCACCTGGGCAAACAACTGCTTGAAATACGCATAGAGCAATTGCGGCTTTTCCGACAGGACCGCAAGGGGTGTGTCGCAACCCATGGACCCGACCGGCTCGCGCGCCTTGGAGGCCATGACATTGATCACCAGCTCCAAATCCTCGCGGGTATAGCCGAATATTTTCTGGCGCAGGAACAGCCGCGCCGTGTCCGGCACCACTGGCGCCACATCGTTAAACAGGCCATGGAGCATGATCTTGTGCTCTTCCACCCAGCGTCGATACGGCAGCCGGCGTGCATAGTCGTTCTTGATCTCCCGGTCCTTTAATACGCGCCGCTTATCAAAATCGACGAGGATCATTTCGCCGGGGCGCAGGGCGCCTTTCTCGGCGATTTCGCCGGGCGCAAAATCCAGGACCCCTGTTTCCGAGGCCAGCACCATCAAGCCATCCTTGGTAATGGTGTAGCGGCAAGGCCGGAGCCCGTTGCGGTCCAGAAGCGCGCCCGCCACGGCGCCATCCGTAAACGCCACGGCCGCCGGGCCGTCCCAGGGCTCCATCAATCCCGAGTTATACTCGAAGAACCCTCTCAGATCCGGCCCCATGGGGTATTTGGGCCCCCAGGCCTGGGGAATCAGCATCATCATGGCATGCGGCAGATCACGCCCTCCGGCCACCAGCAGCTCCAAGGCATTGTCCAGGCAGCCCGAATCGCTGCCTTCGGCATCGATAATGGGCAGGAGTTTCGCGATGGCGCCGTTCAATCGCTTGGAGCATAGCAGCGCCTCCCGCGAACGCATGTGCCGGATGTTGCCCCGCAGCGTGTTGATTTCCCCGTTATGCCCCAGGTAGCGGAAGGGCTGCGCCAGTTTCCAGGAGGGGAACGTGTTCGTGCTATAGCGCTGGTGAATCACCGCCACGGCGCTGCTGAAATCCGCAGCCTGCAAGTCGGCGTAAAACTCGCCCAGCTGGGTGCCCAGCAACAATCCCTTGTAGACGATCGTTCGGCACGAAAGGCTGGGAATATAACAGCCCGCTCCCGGCGGCAACTGCGCCGCGATGCGGCGCTCCGCCAGCTTCCGAAGGACATACAGCTTGCACTCCAGGATGACGGGGTCATCCCTCCCCCCGCCGATAAAACATTGCGCAATCAACGGTTGTTCCTGGCGGGCCTTGGTCCCCAAGGCGGCCGGATTGACGGGCACCTCCCGCCATCCCAGGAAAGACAAACCTTCCTCGCCGACAGTCTGCTCAAAGAGCGCCCGGCATTGTCCGGCCAGCTTTTGATCCGGAGGTAGAAAGAACATGCCGACGCCATACCCGCCCGCCGGCGGTAATTTCAGTCCCAGCTTGGCGCAGACGCGCTGCAGAAACGTGTCCGGAATTTGAATCAGGATGCCCGCGCCATCGCCGGTCTTGTCGCCGCCGGTCGCGCCGCGATGCAGCAGGTTCTCCAGGACCCGGATGCCATGCGCCACGATCTCATGGGAGGGCTTCCCATCGATATGGGCGACAAAACCCACGCCACAGGCATCGTGTTCATAGCGCGGGTCATAAAGTCCCTGACGCGGTTCCATTGGCCACTTTCCTCTCAGCAAATTTCGAAAACGGGCGCCGGCCGACGTTTGTGAGCCGAAGATTCGACCATTTGCCAGACCCGCCGGATATTTTCCTGTGGAATACTACGGGGGCATCGAGCGTTAACGGCCTGAAGGGTACAATCAAGTTCGGCGTATGAAATGCCTAATTCTTCCTCATCACGCTGGCCGGGCCATAATCCGGCTGAAGGAGTCGTATTGATGATTTTATCGGGTATTTTGAGCGCACGGGCAAGTTCCCAAACCTGAGTCTTGTAAAGACCGCCCAGCGGAAGAATGTCGACGCCCCCATCTCCATATTTTGTAAAATAGCCCACCATCAGTTCCGTCTTGTTGCCTGTGCCAACGACAAGATATGAGAGCGTGTTCGCCAGGAAGTACAAGATGGCCATCCGGAGTCTGGCCTTTAAATTGGCAGTTGCCATTCGCGTACCATCGGATAATCCGGCAATAAGCGCCTGATATGTTTCGTCAAGCCTCACCGTTAGTGTCATGACCCCCAGTTTTGTTGTGATCAACATGGCGTCCTCTTTCTCATTAGGATCGGACTCGCACGGCATGTTGACGCCCAGCACATTGGCCCCCAGCGCTTTTTCACAAAGCGTAACGGTGACCGCAGAGTCTATGCCGCCGCTGAGCCCTACCACAGCTCCCTTGGCGCCCGCATCATGGACGTTCTGGGCAATCCACTTTGATATTTTGTCCTCCAGGGCAATCATAGAGTCCTCACCGATGTCAGCGGTAGAACAGCATTTCAGCGTATGAAGGCAACGGCCAGAGCGAGCTATCGACAATTGATTCGAGCGCATCCGCCGATTCGCGCACGGCATTCATGCCGCTTAGAACCTGGTCGCGAAACACCTTGGCTTGCTTTTCCAGGTTCTCCTCGCCGCCGGCACTTTCCAGCTTCTGTTCGAGCGCAGCCACATCCTTGTCCAGTTTGTCCGCCAGCGCGGTCGCTTTTTTAAGAAGGCTGGCCGCAACTCCATTCTTGGCGCCCGCCGCCTTGAGCGCCAGCACGACACCAGCCACCTGCCCGCTGAAAGCGACCACAGTCGGGATGATCTGCCGCTTTGCCATGTGCAGGCAGGTTCGGGCCTCGATATTGAGGGTCTTGATATAATGATCCAACATTATGTCCACGCGCGAATGCAGCTCAGCCTTGCTCAGGATGCCGTGTTTCGCGAGCACGTCGCCGTTCTCCTTTTCGCGCAACGCCAGGATGCTGTCCACGCAGTTCTTTATGTTCGGCAGGCCGCGTTTGGCGGCCTCCCTTTGCCACTCCGCAGAATAGCCGTTGCCGTTGAAAATCACCTTGCGGTGGGCCTTGGCAATGGCCACGCACAACTCCCGCGCCGTGGCCGCAACATCGCGCGACTTCTCCAGCGCATCCGCCATCTCGCGCAAGGACTCGGCTACGATCGTGTTCAACACAGAATTTGCCATCGCCGGGGACTGGGATGAGCCAAGCATCCGGAATTCGAACTTGTTACCGGTGAACGCGAAAGGCGACGTCCGATTGCGATCGGTCATATCCTTGGGCAGCTTGGGAAGCGTCGACGCGCCCAGGAAGATGTCCTTAATGTCCGGGCCCCTGCCTTTGGCCTCGCCCCCGGCAAGTTGTTCGAAGATGCCGCTAAGCTGCTCGCCAAGGAAGACGGAGACGATCGCGGGCGGCGCTTCATTGGCGCCGAGCCGGTAATCGTTACCCGGCGTAGCTACCGTCGCCCTCAGAAGTTTGCTGTACCTGGACACCGCCTGGATCACCGCACAGAGGCAAACCAGGAACACCATGTTCTCGTGCGGCATCAACCCCGGCTCCAGCAGGTTCAGCCCGTCATCGGTTGCCATGGACCAATTATTGTGCTTGCCGGAGCCATTCACGCCCGCAAAGGGTTTCTCATGCAGCAGGCACACAAAACCATGCCGCAGCGCCACATCCTCAAGCGTCTCCATCGTCAACTGGTTCCAGTCCGTGGCGACGTTTACCGTCCCGAAGATCGGAGCGATTTCATACTGGCCCGGCGCGACTTCATTGTGCTGGGTCTTTGCGGAAACGCCGAGTTTCCAGAGCTGCTTGTTCAAATCAGCCATGAACGACCCTATGCGATCGTGCAGCGTTCCGAAATACTGGTCTTCCATCTCCTGGCCTTTCGGGCTTGGCGCACCGAACAGGCTTCTGCCGGTCAGCATCAGATCGAGCCGGCGTTCCACAAAACGACGATCCACCAGGAAGTATTCCTGTTCCGCGCCGAGCGTGGCCGTTACACGCTTGCTTGTCGTATTGCCCAGCGCCCGCAACACCCGCACCGCCTGCCGGTTCAGCACCTCCATCGACCTGAGCAGGGGCGTCTTGGCGTCCAAGGCCTCGCCCGTGTAGGAGCAGAACGCGCAGGGGATGAAAAGCGCAGTGTTTTCCCCGTCTTTCTTCACAAACACAGGACTTGTACAATCCCAGGCCGTGTAACCGCGGGCTTCGAAAGTAGCGCGCAAGCCGCCGGATGGGAAACTCGAAGCATCCGGTTCGCCCTTGATTAATTCCTTCCCGCTGAATTCCATGATGGTCGTGCCGTCATTCCTGGGCGCAATGAACGCATCATGTTTCTCGGCTGTACTCCCGGTCATTGGCTGGAACCAGTGCGAGAAATGCGTGGCGCCCTTCTCGAGCGCCCAATCTTTCATGGCTGTGGCAATCACGTCGGCAATGGAAGCATCCATAGCCGTCCCGTCCTCGATAGTGGCGCGTAGTTTCCTGTATACGGACTTCGGCAGACGCTCGCGCATGACGGCATCGCTGAAAACGTCCGCGCCATACAGTTCCGGGACAATGTTTTTCAAGTCGTCGTAGCTATTGGTATCCATCGCATTCGTTCCTTTTATATGTCGGCAATGACCGCCTCCCCCCGACGGGCTAAATAAAATAGCACGATTCGTGCCAACAGAGCGGATCATGCCAGGATAAGCCGTGCGCTAAATGATGTAAGCCGGTGAGGATAAAGATGCTACGCAATTGCCGGCTTGCTTTGGCCTGGCCGGCAACCAGGACAAGGCGTGGTCTAATAATTAGACCTGGGGCTATCGAATTGCCACCGGCAAAAAACAGCCGGGGGAGAACGTGGAAAAGAGAACGGCGGCGCGGTAATGGCGAGGCGCTTCACTTCAGGTCGTATGACTGCAATTTCTTGCGTAGCGTCATCCTGCTTATGCCCAGCTTGTTGGCAAGATCGCGTTGGCTGGCTTTTTTAAGAAGACCATGGCGAATCACGACCTCTTCCATCGTTTGCAGCAGAAGGATCCTGGCGGATGCCAGATCGTTCGTTCCGGCGCAGAGCCGTTCGGCCGCCGCCCGGATGTCCAGTATATCCGCGGAAGACGGTTGCTTGCGCTTGAGAGATCCCTGGCGATCATGATCGAGGATTTCCGACGGCAATAAATCGGCGGATAAAGCATCCCCCTCGATCATCACCACCACGCGTTCCATGCAATTCTCCAACTCGCGCACATTGCCGGGCCACGGATAGTCGAGAAGGATATCGAGCACTTTCCGGGACAACTTCCGAACATTCTTGTGGTTTTCCCGATTGAATATTTCCAGGAAATGGTTAATCAGCAAGGGAATATCCTCCCGGCGCTCACGCAGGGGCGGCAGGTGGATTGGAATCACATTCAGGCGATAATAGAGATCCTCCCGAAAACGACCCTTGCGCACTTCTTCCCTGAGATCCTTGCTGGTTGCCGTAACCACGCGCACGTTAACCGCAACCGTCCTCGGACTGCCGACCGGTTCGAATTCCCGCTCCTGAAGAACGCGCAACAGTTTAACCTGAAGCCGCGGACTCATTTCTCCGATTTCATCCAGGAAGAGAGTGCCGCCATCGGCCATTTCGAAGCGTCCCTTCCTGTCATGCAAGGCTCCCGTGAACGCCCCCTTGACATGCCCAAAGAGTTCGGATTCCAGCAAGTCCTCCGGAAGCGCTCCGCAATTGACCTTGATCAAGGGACCCGAGGTTCGGGCGCTGTTATAATGAACCACCTTGGCAACCAGTTCCTTGCCCGTTCCGGTTTCGCCGGTAACAAGGATAGAGGCTCGCGATTTTGCCGCCGTGGCCGCCATAGCCATAACCTTCCGGATGGCTTCGCTCTCGCCGATCACATTATCAAGGCGATAGCGGCTGCGAAGTTCCCGAAGCCGACCCTGATCGCGGTCCAGAATTTCTTCTTTTTCCACCCGGATCAGGGAGTTGATTTTCAGGACCTGGGAAACGATGGTGGCCACGATCGAAAGCATTCTCAGGTCTTTTTGAAGCGCACTGTCAAAGGCAAAAGGACGATCTACGCTCAAGGCGCCGACGATTTCATCATCGACTTTCAAGGGAACACAAATAAAAGCGATTGGGCCGGCAATGTCGTTTTTACGGGCAATCGTCCGGTTAAGGAAACGCCCGTTCTTGCCGATGTCAGGAATTATTTCCGCAACCCCGGTTTTTACAACCTGTCCTGTTATTCCCTCGCCAATTGCGTATTGTCCCCGGGACTGTTCCTCGTCCGAAAGACCATGGGCGGCAACAATCTTTAATCTATTGCAGGTTTTATCCAGAAGGACGATGGTTCCCCGAACCATGCCAAGCTCGTTGGCCAAAGCTTTCATGGTTTGCTCGAAAAACGAGTTCGGATCAAGGGCGCTGCCCAACACCTCGCCCATTCTGGTCAGCAGCCCCAATTCACGCCCTTCCCGCGTCTCGACGGCCACGCTGATTGTCCCGTCTTGCAGAATTAATTGCTGGGGAATGCCGACATACTCACAGCGGCGATTGCTTGCTTTCCTGATCGTCAGAGTGTGAACACCGCGCGAAACCGCAACATCGAATACAACCTGGGTGATATGCCGGATCTTGGCCAAAAACGAAGGGGAGTGGGCCCCCTTCTCCAATATCCAGCAGGCAATCGTGTTAAGATCATAAAGTCTCGGGCAAATGTGCCCAAACAATCTTACAACGCTTTCCTCATCACCCCACAGATCCAACATGCCCGTGAGACTGTCAAATATATACCGCACTCTCCTTTGACCATGGGTTCCAAGTTTGATCAACAATTGTTCGAGCTTGCCGGGATCAGAGGGGTTCTCCAGATGAACGGTCGCATTGGGCGTGTTGCTTTCGGTTGTCTTGAAAAAATCTAAAAATACCCTGTCGTTGTTTCCCTTACCCGAAGAAAAACAATCCACCAACACAAAGTCCCCTTTCGGCAACAGGGATGCGTATTTGTTCGTTATCGTCTGCGGGGATGAATTGAAGCTGACGTAGATGACCAAAGATTTTTCGTGCGCACAGGCGGCGAGAAAACTGACCACAAAGCGTTCGACCGGCACGCCTGAATCAACTTCCCAGACAATATTGTCGCCGGGAATTATTCCGCCAGCCAGCCGGTCTATTTCCGGCACCCCTGTTGTTGCTTCAGCTTTCATGCACTGCCCCTCATTTCAAATGGTGTGCTCAACAGAACACGGATATATTATCGCAAAGCCACTCCATTTGCCAAGCGGCATTCTCCGCGGGAGCGCATCAAAGCACGGCTGTGTATAAATGATGGTTGCATTTATTTTGCGGAAATTGTAGAAATCAACTAAGCCTGAGCGTTTCAATAATGTTATAATGCGGTTAACAATCAACCGGGAGAATGCAATGAACCGAATCGTCGCAGCCGCAGTCAGCTTACTGGCGTTGGCATGGGCAATGGCATGCGGCGCCCAGGATGCCGCGTCCACCCCGAACAATAACGTCTCAAATTTCCAGTTGTCCCTTGTGACCCCGATCCAGATTCAGGACGCCGAATGTTCCATCCACGGGTTGCGCATCAACCTGATCTATGGACTTAACAACGACTTGACCGGCATGGACATCGGGGTGATTAACGACCTGATGGGCAACCTGAAGGGCGCCCAATTAGGCATCGTCAATATCGTTGAAAGCCAGGCCCAGTCATTTCAGCTCAGTCTTGGCAACGTAATTTTAGAAAATGGCCAGGGGGTGCAGCTGGCGCCCGTTGGCTTGAACTACGTCGGCGCCCAGGCCGGCGGATGGCAACTGACCCTGGCCGGGATCAATATGACGATGGGCAAGCACGATGGCGGCCAGTTCAATGGTATTGGTCTCAATTTTACCGGCGCTGATTCCGACAACCAGATTTCCGGAATAGGCGCCAACTGGGCCACCGAAAAAGCCAATGGCGGCCAGATAGTCGCGGCCGGCTTGAATTTCGCCGGTAGTGATGCCGACCTGCAGATTCTGGGCGCCGGGCTTAACCTGTCATTGGGCGCCATTAATGCCGGGCAATTTGTGGCCGCGGGCGCAAACGCTTCCCTGGATGTCGCCGACAAGCAAATCTGCGGCTTTGGCGCCAACTATGTCAACGGCAATGCACAAGGGGCCCAGCTCGGGGTCGCCGGCGCGAACTGGGTGGCGGGATCGGCCGATGCCCAGATAATGGGCGCCGGCTTGAATGTCACGCTCGACCAGGTGGCCGGAGGTCAATTCAGCGTCATCGGCGCAGACTTTGTCTTGAACAACGTCAGCGGGGCGCAAGTCGCGGGCCTGATCGGCGTCAATCTTGCCATGGGCGACGTCAGCGGCGCTCAGATTGTTTTGCCGCTGCTGGGCGTGAACTATGCAAGGAATACAGACGGGGTGCAATGGTCAGGCGTCAACATGACCGGCAAACTTACCGGTTTTCAATTCGGCATAGTTAATTTCTGCCAGGAGCTTGACGGCATCCAGTTCGGCATACTCAACCTGGCCCTCAACAACATCACGCCGGTGATGCCCATTCTCAACGCCAACTGGTAAATCTCCGGAAGAAGATCCGATTGGCTTTGGTATGTCAGACCACACAGGGTTTACCTGTGCCGTAGAGTTCGCATTAATGTCTTGAGGCGACCCGCCGTCTGCCCCGGATATCGGGCAATCTGCATGCGCCGGATATATGGAATGTATTCAGCCGGCACTGTCGTTCAACGTTTCATTTATTTTGGCGGCCAGATCCCCCATCGAAAAGGGCTTTTGGATGAAATGATCGCTTTTTTTCAGCAGGCCCTGACGGGCGATGATGTCCGCCGTAAATCCGGACATGAACAGACAATTGATATGTGGATAGCGCGTCTTTATCCGCGTGGCCAGTTCGCGTCCGTTCATGCCAGGCATGATGACGTCGGTCACCAGCACTCGAATCTCGTCGGCATGTTCTTCCGCCAGATAACAGGCCTTATCCGGCGTCCCGGCCGCCAGCACGCCATAGCCTAATTTAGTTAATATCTGGCTGCACATACCCAGCAGGGACAAATCGTCCTCCACCAGCAATATCAGCCCGCTTCCCCTGGTGAGAGGCTTCGCCGGACTTTCCACGGCGGGCGCCTTTTCGTTGCCCATGTACCGGGGCAGGTAGATGTGTAAGGTCGTGCCCATGCCCGGTTCGCTGTAAACGCCGATATATCCATGGTTCTGCTTGACGATGCCGTATACGGTGGCCAGCCCCAACCCGGCGCCCTTCCCCGGCGGCTTGGTCGTAAAAAACGGTTCGAAGATTTTGCTTTGCGTCTCCGCATCCATGCCGCAACCGGTGTCGCTGACCTTCAATAATACATAGTCGCCGGGAACAACCCCGTCATGACGCGCCGCATGCTGTTCATCCACACGGACGTTTTCCGTCGCGATTTGCACCGTGCCGGTGTCGGTAATGACATCGCGCGCGTTGGCGCATAAGTTGACCAGAATCTGGTCAATCTGGACCGGGTCCATCCTGATTGGCCACAGGCCTGCACCGGGCGTCCACACCGTCTCGATATCCTCGCCCATGAGGCGGCGCAACATTTTGAGCATACTTGCCACGGTTGCGTTCAGGTCCATCGTCCGGGGAGCGATCGTCTGCTTGCGGGCGAAGCCAAGCAACTGACGAGTTAGATCAGCGGCGCGCCGGCCAGCTATTTGAACCTCCTCAAGATCATCGCGGAGCGGGTCGTCCGGCTCCATTCGGGCCAGGGCCAGTTCAATATTGCCCAGGATGATCTGCAGGATATTGTTGAAGTCATGCGCCACGCCGCCGGCCAATCGGCCCACTGATTCCATTTTATGGGCTTGTTGAAGCTCGTTTTCGAGTTTTGCGTTCTCCGCCGCCGCGCGTTTGATATCGGTGATGTCTTCGAATATTACGCAAAAGCGATCCTTTGTATTCCACGGACGATAGACATTGCAATGATAGGATTTTTGTGTCGGATCGTGGTACATATCGAACGTCTGGAAAATGCCCGTGACAGCGACCTCGCCTAACCTATTGATCCATTCCGGTTCTGTCCTGGGCCATACCTCATGGATGGTCTTGCCTTTTACCTCCTTGTATTTTACCCCGGTGATGAGCTCATAAGCGTCGTTAATGAAGACAAACCGACAACTGATGAATTGGCCGGCATCATCGAAAACCGACTCGAAAATAGCGAATGCATTGATCATGCTTTCCAAGAGCCGCCGCTGGTTCTTCTCGTTCTCCCGCAATGCTTCGTCTGCTCTTTTCAATTCTTTATATGTTTTCTCCAGCTCGGCTGCCTTTTTCTTCTCTACAATTGCTTCTGCGGTTACTGCGGCAAGCTCCTTTTCTTTCGCCGACGCGCGCTTGAGCTCAGTGATGTCCCTCATCACCGCAACAATATACACGGGCATTCCCTCGGCATTCTTCAATAACGAATATTTTATGCTCGCGGGTATTTCTCTGCCATCGCTGGTAATAATCACTATTTCCTCAGGTCCGGCTTCTCCGGTTTCAATTACCTTGCCCGGGAGCTGCGCAAACTCCTCCGGATTTAGAGGCCTGACGGCATGAAGGAGTTCATCAAACCTTTTACCAACCATTGTTGCCGCTTTCCTGCCAAACACCTTTTCCTGGGCAGGATTTGTACGCATTATGATGCCATCAAGATCTATGACAAACAACGGATCGGGCATTGCTTCAATAATTGCCGCCTTTTCCATTTGAGCTCGTGCTTGCTCTACATCCTGCAGTTTCTGATGAATGCGCGATACAAGTTCTATGATATCATCAACTTCTGCCGCGTTATCATGGAGCGCCGGCGGCTTTAGATTGCCCATGGCAACATTCTCAACATAATTTTTCAATTCCAGGATCGATTTTGTGATTTTAATCAGGATTATATAACCCGCCAGCGACAATATCAGGCTGAAGAAAAAAACTAGAAAAATGTTCTCGCTGGTCGTAGTGCTCGGTATCAGATATATGACCAGGAAATAAGAAAGAGACATCATTGGTAAAATCGTCATCAAAGCGTATGCAATTGACAGCTGGTTGCTCAGACTCTTTGATGATATCGATATTTTACCCGGGAATTTTCTGGTATTATTCTCTTTTGACATTAGTCTGCTTCCTTTATCTGCCGACCGTTTTATTCATCTTCCGGCTCCGCTTGTTCTATCCTCATGCTCCTTGTCATGACACTTACCCCATTGGTTATAATACCGGTAACGGAGGGGCCGGTCCAGTATAATATTAAGGCGGCGTCAATTCCCAGGGTTGCGTCAAGAACGGTCTCGCGGGAGCACGCAGCCCTGAGTCAATTCCGCTGTTCCGTCGCCCCGCCTCAACCAGCCGCCGGCAGCCGCCAAGGCTTCTTTTCTCCAGGCGCGGCGATGAATTGACACGGCGATGAATCGATGTTGACAACTGCCTGAATGTAATGTCAAGATCAACAACAATGAAGCAATTTTCCGTAATCATTCCTTCCTGGAAGAATATTGCATTACTGGATCTAGTCTACAAAGGGGTGAAGCTTAACAGCACGATTGAGCATGAAATCATCGTGTTTTTCAATGAATATGGGGAGGAAGCGGAAAAGTGGGTCGCCGGCAAGGCGGTTATTTCCGATTCTTCGCTTGTAAATCTCGGCGTTTGCGCCGCAGTTAACCGCGCGGCGAAACTGGCGACGACAGACTACATTTGCTACATGAACGACGATATGTATCCGCTGCCCGGCTGGGATATGGCGCTTCAACCATATCTGGAGATAAGCGACAAAATCTGGATTTCAAGCACGCCTGTTGAGCCGGGAAAGGCCAATCCATGTGCGATAGGGTTCTGCGATTACGGCACCTCGCCCCAGAACTTTCGTGAAGATGATCTCCTGCGCGATTACCGGAAGCTCAAGCGCCCGTATAATATGTTCAGCACCTGGACGCCGTCGGTAATCCCAAAATCTAATTGGGATGCCATTGGCGGTTTCGACGAAAATTACTTCCCGGGATTTGGAAGTGATCCTGATTTGGCCATGAAAATGTACAATTATGGCTGTAGTCTGTTTATTGGCGTGGGCACAAGCCTGGTTTATCACTTTGCGCGCAAGACCGTGTCCAGATATGACGATAAAGAATTGATTGATTCCAAGGCCTACTTTCGAAAGAAATGGGGGATTT
Source organism: Kiritimatiellia bacterium (assembly GCA_028718125.1). GTDB lineage: Bacteria > Verrucomicrobiota > Kiritimatiellia > JAAZAB01 > JAAZAB01 > VSJD01. The sequence continues at coordinate 39,977 of JAQUMN010000016.1, read as the reverse complement.
CGCGGCGTAAATTCCTTAATAATGTGTTATACCGGGGCAAAGAAATCACACCGGGACTGCTGAAAAAAATCCACCGCAAGCATCGCTCTTAACATATCCATCGACATGCCGCAGCAACTCCCCCGCATTGGTTCCGGCAACATACTAGGCGGCCCAAGTATCTTTGTGAATGCAGTTGCGCAAGACACGCTCGTTGCGCCCTCTCCCCCCCCCCGCCAAGCCGGGCACTGGCTTTTTCACGATTTTTACATTACAATTTCACATTAGTTTTGGCTCAAGCCTGCACGTGAAAATATTGGCGATGGACCGTTCGCACCGCTGGCCGCGTCCCGTTGCGTCAAGCCCGTATAACGAACCGGAAAATTTTCCCGCCACAGCTCTTTAGTTAAGGATTGACAGGTATGGATTTATGAACTATTCTTTTTCAAAGATTCAGGTTAAAATTGTTTTCGCTTGGAAAATATGGCGTGGTCTGGTTAACTTTTGCGTTTTTTGGGAGGGCGATCAATTTAAACTAAGCCCCGCAGGGCGGGGCGATTTTTATTCTGTTCGAATTGTCATCCTGAACGCAGTGAAGGATCTCTCGCGGCGAGATTCCTCGCTACGCTCGGAATGACAACAAAGGCGGATTGAAATTCCTATGCATTTAATTAAGCATCGTCCCATAGAACAAATTGTCGGGCAGTGCATGCTGATTCGGAAACTTAATACGGGCGATTACAGTCGGGAAACGCTGACGCAGGCCCTGGCCTTCCGCGGGCCGGCCCAGCGGCAACTTTTTGCCCTGGCACGGCAAAGGCGTGAAGAGCATTTCCCCAGCCGTGCGGTCCAAATGCGCAGTGTGATTGAGATTTCAAACATCTGCCATCAGCGGTGTAATTTTTGCAGCATCGGACGCATTGGCCAGTCACATTATGTGATCACGCATGCCGAGTTCCTGGCGCTGGCCGATCACATATATAACAAGAAGCGGCGGGTCCTGCTGATCCAATCGGGTGAAAACGACTCAAAGACTTTCGTGAACCACGTCTGCGGCTGCCTGAAAGCATTGACGCCGCGTCACCGCGATCTCAAGATCATCCTCTGCCTCGGCAACATGAAGACGGCGCAATACCGGCAACTGCATGCGGCCGGAGCGGCATGGTACATTCTGAAGTTCGAGACCTCCAATGCCAAGCTTTACCGCAAATTAAAGCCGCGCGATACGCTGGCGCACCGCCTGGGATGCATCGCAAGCCTCCTGCGCGCCGGTTTCGAGGTGGGCAGCGGCAATATGGTAGGTTTGCCGGGACAGACCACTGACGACCTGGTCAACGATCTGTACCTGCTGGGGAAGTACAAGTTGGTCACGCAGAGTTGTTCGGTCTTCATTCCGGGTGAAAAAACTAAATGCGCTGCTGCACCGATGGGCGATCTTGACCTGACATTGAACATGATGGCGCTGATGCGGATCATGTATCCCGACCGGATGATTCCCACAACCAGTTCGCTGGAAAAAGCCCGCCGAGGCGGGCAATACCTGGGATTGATGGCTGGCGCTAATACGGTCACGGTCCACGACGGAACCCCGGCGCATTTCAAGCGCCTGTTTCCGATATATTCTACGAAGCGGATTACACCTCAGGACGATTATTTACGGTCAATCGTGCGCAAAGCGGGCTTGAAACTGGCTTCCGGCGCCGAGCTATAAATGCGGCCGGGAAACAGAAGCGCACAAGCATTTTAAATCCCTCCGACCAACTCCATGAATTTTATGCCCCGGATCCCTTCGGCAAACTCCTTGCGTATAAACGCCAGGTAGTCTGAACGCCGGCCTTCACCTGGAATGAACTTCCGATCCTGATCATCGTAAAGCCAGGTAAACCTTATGAATTTTGCGGCCATTGGATTAGAGCCCTCCAGTTCAAAGCATATTTTGTAGCGGCCGTTAAAAAGAGCGAACTGTTTTGGAACCAAGTCGCCCCGCCCGTTTGTAAGCAAAACGCAGCCCTGCCCCGCATCGGGCTCCGGAGCTCTCAGGGCCGACCTGCCAAAAAGGAAGGGCCTTACCGGATCATAGAGCCCTACAGCATCCAACAGGGTGGGAAGCATATCCATACCGGCCACCACGCGATCAATTTTCTGGCCGCGTTTTCCCGGAATCCGGAAAATAATCGGCACTTCCGTTTGCGGCGCGAACAGGTTGCTGCCGTGGGTCAGGGTGCCGTGCTCCATGAATTCTTCGCCGTGGTCCCCTGTGAAGCCAATGATTGCCGCCTCGTAAATCCCGGCCGCCTTCAATGTTCCGATTAATTCACCAAAAACAGAGTCGAGGTAAGCCAGGGAGTTTTTGTACCGATTCCGCATTCCCAAAACATACTCCGACGAGTAGTTAACCTTGAAATAGTCGAAGTCGGTAACAATGGGTTGAAACTTGTGCTTATATTCTTTCGTGAAGAAGTAATTGTGATGCGTGCTCTCCAGGTGGATGACGTAGAGATTTCGGCCCGGAGGCGCGCCCGTTTTGAAAAGCCCGCGCAAATTGTCAATTACGTGCTGATCGCTTTCCGGCGGGTATGCGGAGGGATCGGCGTAAACATCATCAATTAACCGGCCGTTTTCACCGTAATAAAGGGTCTCTGAGCCGAGGTACTTTTGATTGGCTTCCGTCGTGAAGACGTGGATTTTAAACCCGGCATTCTTGAATGCGATCAGCGCCGGCGAACCTAATTGATCCGGAAGATGTCGCTGGGCATTCCAATAAAACGGATAGCTCGAATAATAAATGGAAAACCAGGAGTAATGGGTGCTGTTCGCCGATGTCAAAGTGTGCGTAAACGACAAATTCTCGAGATCAAACGCCGCTAAATTGGGCGCAATCTCCGGTTGCATGAAGCTTAAGCGCATGGTTTCGGCCACGATCAGGAAAACATTTGCTTCCTCGGGAACAGCCGCTTGCCCGGACCGCGCCTGGGCTGCGCGGGTATCCATGCGGTTATAAGGAAGAATACGGACCGGGACCAACGGCTGAATGTTTTTGGGCTGATAGAACGGGAAATAGAGGAGGCTTGCATTTTGCTCCTTTTGCCAGGTTTCCTGCTCCTTGTATTTGTAGCTTAGCTTTTGTTCCAGGGGAATTACCAGGAAAGCCGCCAAAGCAATAATCGCCGCCACTTTCCCCAAACACCGCCCGCTTCCGCTCCTGAAAAAGCCGCGGGAAAGCCTTGCGCTGATGACGGCATAGAACCAGAGGCCGAAAGGCAAAGCAAGGATGAATCCCACGATCAGGGCGGTGTTATTAGACGATATTTTGGCTGCCGCCAGAACAGCAACAATTTCCGTAGCGCCACCCGTCCGGAAGTAGCTCAAGATTAACGGAAGATCAAACCCGAAGATGCAGTAAATGGCTGAGTTAATGACATACGCGGCAGCCAATAGCCCGACAATAACGTAAAAGGCGCTCTCTTTCCATGAACCCGGCTTGACCCAATTGCGAAGTTTGTCGCGCAAGATGGCCAGCACGCACGTCAAGAACAGGGCATGGGCCGTGCTTGACAGAAGCGCCATCTGATAGGGCACCCCGTGCTGGGGATAAATTCTGGCGAAAAATTTCGCATTAACATAGACAAGGAAAAGATTGAGGCTCAACCAGAAGATCCAGTTCATGAAATACCCCGTTGCGCCAAAATTACCGATTGTCCTCTGCCCCGGCTACGGGAACAACGTGAAAAAGAGGACGCACGAGTTCGGCGATGAGCCTGGCACCGCCCTGAGCGGGTAAAGGTTGCGGGCCTGGTCATAGGTATGCAAAATACGCGGGGGGGATTTGGAGGTCAAGGAAGAAAGCGACCACGCGTGTTCTCCCGGACAATCTTCACTTGCAAATTCAGGCCAAGTGCCTTATACAATTTCATTAGTGAGATTGATATTATCCGGAGGCTGGTCATAATGAATGTTCCTGACGGGAAAGAAAGCCAACCTGATAAGGCCGCCTCAAACACTGCCATCTACGCGTCGGTTGTTGTTCCCGCATACAACGGCGCTGATACTTTGCCCGCCTGCCTGAATGCGCTCGTATCTCAAGACTTCCCCGCCGATCGCTACGAAGTGATCGTTGTCGACGACGGATCAACCGACACTACGCCCGAGGTAGTGCGCCAATACGCCGCTCGAAGCGGATCCCCCATAATCCGGTATTTTCGGCAGACGAACCAGGGCCCGGCATCGGCGCGAAATCACGGGGCCAGGGAAGCCGAGGGACAAATCCTGGTTTTTACGGATGCCGACTGCGAGCCGGCGACGAACTGGCTGCAGGAGATGTGCCGCCCCTTTTCGGATACAAGCACGGAAATAACCGGCGTAAAAGGCGTGTACCGGACACGGCAGGAGAGCGTTGTTGCGCGCTTCGCGCAGATGGAATTCGAAGGCCGCTACAGGAAGATGCGGAAATTGAAGTATGTTGATTTTATCGACACGTATTCTGCGGCATTCAAGAAGACTGTTTTTGCCTCGCTGGGAGGCTTTGACACCTCATTCCCTGAAGCCAACAATGAAGACGTTGATTTTTCATACCGCCTGGCCTCAAAAGGCTACAAACTGGTATTCAACCCGGCCGCCGCGGTTTACCATCGCCATCCCGCCACAATCTTTAAATATCTCAAGCAGAAATTTGGCCGCGCATTCTGGCGGATGGCGGTTTACCGGACTTATCCTGAAAAAATCAAGTCCGACTCATACACTCCCCAAACCCTCAAACTCCAGATTTTGCTGTCGTTCATGATACTCGCCGCGCTGGCCGTCTGGCTGTATTTTGGGAAGTACCAAATATTTTTATATATCTGCCTGGCGCTTTTCATTTTGAGCGCCATACCGCTTTTCATGGCGTTAACTCGCCAGCCGCCGATGAAAGGACTGTTCCTGCTCCTGGTTTCGCCTTTCATGCTGTTTGCCCGCGGGCTGGCGATGGGCCTGGGTATCCTTTGGAGTCTGCTGCCGCGTTGGATGCGCCAGGGCCGTTTCAGCCAGGTCTTTTTGATCCTGCTCGGCGATGTTCTTGCGATTTGCTGTGCGCTGATTGCCGCGCATGCCACCTGGGGCTATATCCTCGATCGCGTGTTTCACGCGCCCGATTTCCCCATCGACATGTATCTTCAGTTTGTACCCATCGCTTTCGTGCTGATCCTCGCCGTGTTCTTCGTTTCCGGGCTCTACAAGCCCGCACGGACATTCTCGGAAGTCACTGAATTCGTGGTGCTGACCAAGGCCGTGACCTATATCGGCATCATGTTCATGGCCGTCCTTTACCTCACAAAGAGCCCGCACTCGCGCCTGATCCTGGTCCTGCTTTGTTTCTACCTCTGGGTTTTTACCGCGATCCTCAGGTCGTGCGCACGCAAGCTCTACGCTCACTATGTGCGCGTTACCGGCGGAGAGCCCACACCCCGCGTCATGATCGCCGGAACGGGGGAGCTGGCCATGCTGATCGCGCGCAAACTCGAAAACACGTCGGCGCTGGCCAGTGACATTGTGGGTTTTGTGAGCCAGGCGCCGGATGAGGTTGGCCGGAAAATTGACGGGCACGAAATCGTGGGGTCGCTCGCTGATCTCGGGAAGCTTATTGAACAATTCAAGGTTACCGACGTGTTCGTGTCCCTGCCCTTCCTGCCGCAGGACGAGCTGATCGATATTCTGGATCGCCACGGCGGTCGGCGCGGTGTCCATTTTCACATCGTATCCAGCATATTCGACATGATCGCGGGCGAAGTTGACATGTTCGAGGAAAACAGTCTTCCGATCACCTATCTCAAAAACGAACCGGCCGAATTGCTCTCCATGGCCGTCAAGCGGCTGCTGGATATTACCGCCTCTGCTTTCATACTGGTTGTTACGCTGCCCATCTGGATCGTTATCACGATCGCGATCAGGCTGGAGAGCCATGGGTCGGCCGTGTTCAGGCAGGAACGGGTGGGAAAGAACGGCAGGATTTTCAGGATCTTCAAATTCCGCACAATGCATTCCAATGTTCCCCAGTTCGATTACTCGCCGTCCGCCCCGGGCGACCCCCGCATTACCAAGGTCGGCAAGTTCCTGAGGAAAACCAGCCTCGACGAATTCCCTCAATTGATCAATGTTCTCAAGGGGGAAATGAGCCTGGTGGGTCCCCGGCCGGAAATGCCGTTCATTGTGGAAAAATACAAGAGCTGGGAACGCCAGCGGCTGAAAGTCAAGCCGGGACTGACCGGACTTTGGCAGATCATGGGCAGGAAAGACCTGCCCTTGCATGAAAGCCTGGAGTACGATTTCTACTACATCAAGAATCAATCCCTGCTGCTCGATCTGACCATTTTACTCAAGACGATTCCCATCGTCCTGCGCGGCAAGGGCGCGTACTGAGGAGCTGCGCCAGCAAAGATTTTTTCCGCCCCGGCGGATCCGCACAGGCGGACCCACGGACAACACGGATGGGCACGGCTCTTACAAAAACAGAGTCCTTTTTATTTTAATATGTGGCTCTCTATCCGTGAAATCCGTGGTTAATTCTCTTGGGTTGCGGGCGTTAGCCCGCCTTAGACCCGTGAGCCTCGCGCCAGGTGCTTGAAAAAGACGGAGGCGGCTCGCGCCGTCCGGCGGAACTCCCCCGGTTCTTTCAGGGCCTGGAGCATTTTACCGACAACGTATGTCGGCCGCAGATAGAAGCTGCGCCGCGCGTGGTCGGCAAGCTGCACTAATTCCCTGGAGGACAAATGCTCGTTTTTCACCACGCAGTTGTGCAGCCCTTCCGGCGTCAGCCAGCCGGCGTATGAATCGGCCGTGAGCCAGCCTTTGACGCGGTATTCTACGTAGGCCTCCGTTCCGGGGTAAACCATCACCGGGTAGAATTGCGCGGTGTCGGGTTTCAACCTCACAGCCAAGGCGATCGTGTTCAGGATGCTCGCCCGCGTCTCACCGGGGAATCCGAACATGAAACAGCCGTGCACGAGCACCCCGGCCGTCCGCGCGTCGCGCATGAACTGGAACATCTGTTCGATCTCGATGCCCTTGCGCATGCCGGTCAGCGATGTCTGGTTCCCGCTTTCAAATCCGACGCATAGCTCCCGGCAGCCTGCGGCTCTCAATTTCCGCATGGTGGCGAGGTCCAGATCGGCGCGCGCATTGGCTTCCCAGGGAATCTTCACGCCGCGCACAATGATCGCATCGGCCAGCTCGAGACAACGCTTCCTGTTTGCCGTGAGGGTGTCGTCTTCGAAGAAGACCGACCTGGCCTCGGGAAATTCCCGAATCACGTATTCCATTTCGTCAACCACATCGCTGATGCTGCGGAACCGGTAGCGCCTGCCCGTCAGGGTCTGCGGATACACGCAGAAACTGCAGCGGAAGGGGCACCCGCGACCGGAAATCAACGTGACCATGGGGTAGAGCGCATTTGCATTGAAATAGTCGGCGATCCGGAGATGCTTCTTGTAGACCCGGCTTACCCAGGGAAGCTCGTCCAGATTTTCAATGTGCGGCCGATCTGCGTTGTGGACGATGTTGCCATTGCTCCTGAAGGACAACCCCCTCAAGACGTCCAGTTGCGGTTGCAACCCCGCGCCGGACCGGGAAAGGAGGGCGGCCAATTCGCGGATAGTATGCTCGTACTCCCGACGCGCAATGGCATCCACGGATTCGCTTGCGCGCAGGGTCTCTTCCGCAAGCGCCGATACGTGGGTGCCGACCAGGGTGATGAATGCCCCGGGCGCGTGCTTTTTCAAACCTTCCGCCACGCGCAGGTCATTCGCAATGCTTGGCGTGGAGGTATCCATCACGATCAGCCGCGGCTGGATCTGCCCGGCCATTGCGAAGATTTCATCGTGGGTGAGACCGCGCGCGGGCGCATCCGTAAATATGACTTCATGGCCGGCTTCTTCCAGCACGCCCACGCAGTATGCCAGCCAGATTGGGAAATACATCGTCCCGCTCTTGGTCACGGCCGGACTGCGTTGCGACCGCGAGAACTTCGGCAAAAAAGGCGGATTAAGCACCCAGATCTTCATAGGTGTAGGCTCGTTCATCCGAAGAAACGGCGTTGCGCTTGACACAAGCGCATCTACCATGATTGAATTAATCCATGAACGCAACGATCCTGGTAACAGGCGCGGCCGGCTTTATTGGAAGCCAGCTTGTTGCCTCCCTCTCGGCGGACGGCCTCCCGGTCCGCGCCCTCGTCCTGCCGGGCTCGAATCTCTCGAATCTGAAAGAATCCGGGGCCGAGATTGTTCCCGGCGACATTCGGGATCCGGCCTGTCTGGGCGCGGCCATGCGGAACATCGCAACTGTTTATCACCTCGCCGCCATTTCCCGGCATGATGCCAAAATCTGTGAAGCAGAATACCATGCCGTGAATGTGGAGGGAACAAAAAATATTCTTGAATCGGCGGCCGCGGCGGGTGTGCGGCGGGTAGTCTTTACCGGAACGATCGAGGCGGTCGGCCTGTCGCGGGACGGCAGCCCGCTGACCGAAGACTCACCGCAGAATCCCCGGAATATTTACGGCCGGACCAAACTGGAAGCCGAAAACCTGGTGAGAGCCTTTAACTCGCAGCAGGGCGTCGAGACGGTGGTCGTGCGCCCTCCCATGACCTACGGCCCGCGCGAGATGCTGCTCCTCACGCGGATGTTCAAGCTCATTGCAAAAGGGTTCTACCCGCTGATCGGAAGCGGCAAGGCCTTAACCGAGTTCTGCTACGTCAAGAACCAGGTCCATGGCATCCGTCTCGCGGCGGACCGCGGCCGGCCGGGGGAGGTTTATTTCATATCGGACGAGCGGCCCTATGCGATTGAAGAAATCATTGACGCCATCGCCGCCGAGCTGGGCGTGCGCCCCTGGAAGCCGCATATTCCCGTTCCGCTGGCGCGTTCCATGGGCTTGACGCTGGAGCTGCTGGCCAAAGTCCTGCCCTTTTATCCTTTCATCATTCCCCAGACCGGCCGCCCGCCGTTCTCCCGCAAATCGGTTGCCTGGTTATCCGAAAGCCGCCTCTTCGTGGATATCTCCAAGGCCCGCCGTGAACTGGGATACCTGCCTGTGTATGACCTTGCGCAGGGGATTCGCGAAACCGTCCAGTGGTACATACACATGGGGCTTCTCAGGCCGCCCCTCCGCCGACAGCAGGTCTAGCCTGAAAATCAAAATCGGCAGCCATACTCGATACAATCAGGATGTTTTTCCGGGCTTGCGGAGGATGCTCCTGGCAGCGTTGAGAACATCTTCCGGCGTAATGGATTTCAGGCACGCCTGGCGTTCGCTGTTGCGGCAGTGGCTCTCGTCGCATTCGGCCCGACAGGTGAAGGATTTTTCCACTATCTGGTGCGCGTCGCCGTAGGGACGGGTCTCAACCGACTTGGATGGACCGAAAATCGCCACCGTCGGCGTGCCCATCGCGGTCGCAATATGCATTGGGCCGCTGTCGTTGCCGATGAACAACGCGGCCTCCGCCAATACCCCGGCCATTTCCCGTAAATTTAGTTGTCCGGCCAGGCAACACTGACGTGTGTTCATGCCGGCACTGACACGGGCGGCCAGCTCCTGTTCGTCCTGCGAGCCGAGCAGGACAACCCCAAGGCCAAGATCATGCTCGATCCTGTCGCCCAACGCCGCGAACTTGTTCGCGCCCCAGCGTTTGAGCGGGAGCCGTCCCCCGGGGTGAACACAGACAAAGGGACGTTTTACCCCGGCTGTTTCCAGAAGCCGACGCCCGACGGCCCGCTCCGCATCCGCCAGCCTCAGTTTCCATTCGACTTCCTTGCCGACATCGCAACCGAGATAGCGGACGATATCGAGATGGTATTCGACCTTGTGCTTCAGCCCCGGATAAGGGACAACATGCGTGAGCAGGTATCCCCCGCCTCCCACGCCGTAGCTGACTTTGTACCTTGCCCGGAGCGGCGCAACCAGGGCCAGGATCTCGCGGAGATCGCCGCGCGCCTCGATTACCAGATCGAAGCGCCGCTTGCGCATACTCCGGATAAACGCCCCGTAATCACACGGTTTTGACGGATAAAACCAGAACGGGTCGTAGGTGATGATTTCATCCACATCGGGATTGTTTTCCAGCAATGGCCCGGCCGCCGCCGAGGTGAGAAAAGAAAGTGTGGCATCAGGGAACCGCTGCCGCAGAGGCTTGAGCATCGGCAACGTCATCATCACATCGCCGAGATAGGCGGTGCGGATGACGAGGATGCTGCGCACCTTTCCGGGATCAATCGGCTCGCTTTTGAAAAACAGGCGCCGCGGCAGAAAAAACAATTTGCCCAGCCCGTCGGCCATGCGCGTTGCCCATAATTTCCGCTTGTTCACGATCTTGTACATAGCCTGAAGAACCGTCTTATTATGACCATTAGGCCCCGAAGTGGGGCGACTTTGCCGTTCTATCGAACGGCCTCTACACCGGATGATGGCCCGCCTGCAACGCTGTGCGTAGCACTGCGGGCAGGTTAGAACCGCTACGGATTGTCCGCCGTAGGCGGATCCGCCTCTGGCGGAAAATTCCCCTGATCAATTTACCAGCAATTCTCCCTCTTCGAATTCTTCCCAAAACTCCCAGAGATGGGGATACTGACGGACATGGCGCTCCAGCAGCGCTATATACTGCCGGACAGGATCCCCGGTCTCCGTATCCAGCGGCGGAAAAAACACAATCCGGTGATGCGCTTGTTCCCGTATCGCAAAAACCGGCGCGAGCACCGCGCCGGTGCGCCGGGCAAGTTCGACATAGTTCGTCGGAAAGAGCATGGTCCGGCCCAAGAAAGGAAACGGATGGAAGGAGTCGTCCATGTTTTCCTTCCGGCCCGCGCCGTCGGCCGCGACGATCAGGATCTCGTTGGCATGCAGGCACCTGAACGCGGCGCGCAGGAACCTGCCGGCGGAGATGAACCGGCAGGGAATCCGCGCCTCGATCCGCATGCGGTTCCGCTGCGCCACATTCTTCTGGACGAAAGACAGGCGATCGCCCTCCAGATGGTAGTTGATCTGGTTGACGCGGTAGCCGGCATGGCCCAGCGCCACCTGCAGTATTTGTTTGGCCCCGAAATGCGCGGTGCATAGGACAACGCCGCGGCCCTTTGTCAGGGCGGCGTCCAGATGTTCACGGCCCTCCCACACGACCAGGCTGCTGCAGTTGCGCGGATTGACCTGAGGATACTTCAGAAACTCCATCATGTTCATGGCGTGGTTCTCCACGTTGCGCCGGAGAATGGCGTCCGCCTTGGTGGGGCTGCAACCGAAAGCCCGCTCGATATTCTGCCGCATCCGGTCGGTTTGCCGGCGGCCCGAGAGCGCGTATTCCAGCCGCCCAAGCAACCCGCACAGCCGGTAGACCAGCCCGAAAGGCAAAATGAGCACGATCCATCGGAGCGGGTACCAGAAAAGAACCCGCCCAAAATCCTTAATTATGTTGCGGTGTGCAATCATGGCTGATGACCTGAGTTAAGAACGTTTAAGAACACGCGGAGCCCGGCGCGCGGCGATTGACCAGTTGATTGATGTCGTCCACGCTGACGGCGCGCAGGGCCAAGGCCAGTCCGGCGTAGACCAGGCCTGCCACAATAATCAGCGCTATCGGCGCCACGCGGTCCGCACCAAGCCACCACAGGCCGCCGGCCCCCAGGGTCGCCAGGCAAGGCCGCCACACGGCGCTCCACAACGGCAGGGAACCAATCTGGGCAGCGAGATAGTAATGATTGAACAGAAAAAGGCAAGTGAACGACACCAGGAAGGCCGCGCTGGCCCCCGCGCTGCCGTAGCGCATAACCAGCCATGGTCCGATCGCCAGGTTGACCCCCAGGGCCGCCAGGTGCGTAATGATGAGGCCATTCTGTTTCTTGAGCGACGTCAGGATCGTGTTCAGGAGGGCGCTCAGCGCAAAGCCCGCAATGGACCAGCCAAGAATGCCGAACGACCGTGCGGCGCCGGCGAAGTCCGCCCCAAACAACCCGCGCACCAGTTGCGGGGCCAGCCAACTCATGAGCAGGCAAACCGGCAAAACCACGACAAGGATCAGCCGCAACGCCAGCGCATAGAACGCCCGCAGGGCAGCGCCCTGTCCGGCATCCGCCCCCAGCCGGGCAATGGCCGGCGTGAAGGCAAAGAGCAGGGACATCGGCAGGATCATCAGCGGAGCGATCACCCGTTGCGGCGCCTGGAAGAACGAGACCTGTTCCAGCGTCTGAAATTGCGTCAGGAGCAGGACGCCGGCGAAAGCGAAGCTCTGGCCCAGAAAATTATAACCCGCCACCGGCGCCGATTGGGCAGCCAGATAGGCCAGCTCCGCGCGCCGGACACCCCAGACCGGCCGGGCAAAGCGCCGCATCAGGATCCCGGACGCCAGGGCCAGACCGATGAGCCCGGCCACGCCATTAGCCAGGAACAGGAAGGGATACGACAGGTGCGCCGCCATAATGGCCAGCAAAAGCGCCAGCAGCAGAACACGGGTGACGATTACGATTAAGGGATCATAGATCATGCGCTCGCGGGCAATGAACACCGCCGATACCGTTTGCTGCATGACCAGAAGCGACTGGGCCGCGATTGCCAGGGTGGCCGCGAGCAGAGCTAGCGGCGAAGGCAGCATGATCCCGACTATCCCCCACATGACGCCCAGGGCCAGCAGCGCCAGGGCTCCGTTCAACAGCAACGCGGAGGCCACCAGCGTGCCCGTACGCGCCGCATCCACCGCAAGGTCCCGGATAAGAATTCGCCCGCAGCCCAGCGCCACCAGCGGCGCCAGGGCGGTGGCCGTGGCCCAGACAAAGGAATATTCGCCAAAGCGCTCGGCGCCCAGGTACCGGGTTACCCATCCGACCGCGAGAATCCCGGCCAGGAGTTCGGTCAGCCGGGCAACCAGCACGAAGACTGAATTCCGGAAAAATGGCGCCGAAATAATCATAGCGACCCTGCACCTCCAACGCTCACCGCGGAGCGGCCGCCTGGCCGTCCTTGGGCAGCAGGAACGCCGGTTTCATCAACCCCCAGAGGAACAGGCGATACTTGAGTACCGTCCACACCGTAAAAATGCCGTAATGCACGCTCTGCCGGAAATTGACGGTGGACGCCTCGTCGAAGTATTTCGTGGGAATCGGCACCTGGGCCAGGCGGAAGCCGAAATGCACAATCTGCGCGTTGAATTCCTCGTCAAAAATGAAATCGCGCCGGTTCCGGTGATAGGGAATCGTCTCCAGCACCTTGCGGCTGTAGGCTTTGTAGCCCGTGGCGTAGTCCGTGAGCTGCAAGCGGAACGCGCAGTTCTGGATGAAATTGAGCAGGTTGTTGCCGAAAAATTTCCAGAGCGGCATTCCGCCCTCCTTGGTCAACTGCCCCAGAATCCGGGAGCCCAGGACAGCGTCGGCCTCGCCGGCGACAATCGGGCGGACCATATCCGGGAGCTTGTGCGGGTCAAACTGGTTGTCGCCGTGCAGGAGGACGACGATATCCGCGCCCATTTCCAGGGCGCGATCATACAGGATGGTCTGGTTGCCGCCCATGTGCTGATTTTTGGCGTGACGGATGGCCTTGACGCCCTGCAGCGTGCTGGCCACCTTGAAAGTCTCATCCTGGCTGCAGTCATCGCCGATCAGGATTTCATCCACCCAGTCCTTGGGGATATCGTCGTAGGTCTGCCGGATCGTCCGTTCCGCATTATAAGCGATAATGACGGCAATGATTTTCTTATCAGGAACGCGGACGCTCATGGGATTCCCTCTCTCTGGAAATCATGGCAGCAAATTAATTAGGCCAAAGGCGGCCGCTGAAATCTTGTTTCACGTAGCCGCGGCGGTGACGCCGTGGCCGCCCGGAAGAATCCACGCCCTCACGGGCGCGGCTACCCGGATTTAAACTCCTTAGCATTCAGGCCGGCGGCGCCTATGCCCGCCTCAAGGTTTGATATTGTAATGTAAGACGCGGGAATAATAGTCCTGGACCTTGCCGCGCGTCGGACGTTCCTTCAGAAACTGCCGGAACCGGCGGACCTGGGCCTCGAGCTGTTCGGCCGAAAGGTATTTGGTCGAGATGGTCCGCCCTCCCATCCCCTCGGTCCCGAAAATCAGGTAGTATTCCGAGTAATCCTTGGACATCGAAATAATGCCGTATTTCTCGGGGTTGCGCGACACATCGCACCCCGGCAGAGGCACAAAAGTATACCCCTGCGCCTGGTCAATGCCGGTGGTGCGGATAAACTCCATGGTGGCCTCGATCGTCTCCGCCGTTTCTCCCGGAAATCCGATGATAAAGTATCCGTTGACCAACATACCGGCTTCATGCGCCATATCGATGGCCCGGCGCGCGTTGGCCACGGTATTGTGCTTATTCATGCGATCCAGCATGTATTGCGAGCCCGACTCGATGCCGTAACAGATTACCCGGCAGCCGGAATCATACAGCACGCGATAGTTATCCAGATCGGCCCGGTCCGTGCGCCCGTTGCAGCGATAGATGATGCCTCCTCCCGCCATGCGTTCTCGAAACGCCGTCACCAGTTTGTGGTTGTCGGCAAACATGTCGTCAAAGAATTCAAAGTGCCGGATCCCGTAGGCGGCGATAATGCCGTTGATTTCCTGCATGAGGTTGTCGAGCGAACGGAATCGCACGCGGTGGCCGAAGACGGACTGGTCGCAGAAAGCGCACTTGTAAACGCACCCCCGCGAGGCGAGGATGCCGAAGCAGCGCGCGCCATCCACCTTGCGATGAAACAGGTTCATATCCACCAGATCGCGGGCCGGCAGGGGCAGGCTGTCAAGATTCTTGATCAGAGGACTGCGCCACACCCGCGGGACCGGGGCGCCCTGCTGCCAGCGGTTGACGATTTCCACGATGGCGGTTTCGCCCTCGCCCGCCACAATCGCATCGAACACCGCCAGTTCCGGCGCATCGGGCAGGGCCGAGGGATGGGCGCCGCCGCATAGCCGTTTGGCGCGCGGGAAGCGCGTGCGCAGATACTCGGCAATCTTGATTCCCAGGAACACCGTGGGCGTATAGAGCTGGATGCCGTAGACGTCAGCCTCAGCCAAGCGCTCCTGCCAGTTGGCGTCCGTACACCCGGCCAGATTGGTGATCCGCACCTGGTGGCCGGCCTCCCTGACACTGGCAGCCAGATACATCAGGCCGAGCGGCTCATCCAGCAGGTCATCGATACAGCGGGGATCTGGAACCCTGATTAAATCAACCAGCATGTGCGGCTTCCTTGCTTAACCGAAAAACTCCCGAACGGCGCGAACGATGGACTCGATCTCGTTTTGTTGCAGGTTCTGATGGAGCGGAATATTCAAGGTCGTCTCGTTGGCCGACTCGCTGTTCGGCAAACGCTGACGGCTCCCGTAATGCTTGATGAGATGGAGGGGAAAGTACCGGAACGTGCAATAGATCCCCTTCGACGTGAGCCAGGCGGCCAGGGCATCGCGCCGCTCCGGCACCGTCAGCCAGTAGAGGTAATAGGAACTCGTGGTGCCGGGCAGCGGTTCCGGGGGACAGCTCAGCCCGCGGCAGCCTGCCAGCTCGCGTTGATAAAAATCCCAGATCTCCTTGCGGCGCGCGATAAACCCGTCCACCCTGCGCAGCTGCACCCGGCCGATCGCGGAGGTGATATCGTTCGGCACGAAGCGGCCGGAAATTGTATTCAGCTCGATCTCCCACCAGCGCTGGGTGCCGGTCTTGAGGCCGTCGATCCCGGACTGGCGGTTGGCGACGCCCATGTAGCGGATCTCCTTGGCGCGATTCAGCAGGACATCGTTCTTTAGAATGATGGCGCCGCCGTCACCCACAACGAGAATTTTCATCGGATCGAAACTGAAAAAGCCGATGTCCCCCAGCGTGCCGCAATTTCGGCCCTTGTATGTTGAAAAAGGCGCGCAACAACTGTCCTCGATGATCGGCAGATCCCCTGCTTCGCGCCAGATGGCATCCATGTCGGCGGGATGCCCGCCGTAGTGCAACAGCAGGATGGCCTTGGTGCGCTTGGTCCGAAGCCGGCTGATTTCAGCCGGCGCCATATTCAGGTACCGGGAATCGACATCCGCAAAAACGGGGATCGCCCCGCGATCGATGATCGCGTTGGCACACCCGACGAAATTGACCGACGCAATAATGACCTCATCGCCCGGCCCGATATCCAGTATCCGCATGGCCATAAAACAGGCCGAGGTGGCGGAATTTACGCATAGTGTGCGGAAGCTGCCGATTTTAGCTCCCAATTCCTCCTGAAACTGCTGCGTCTCCTTGCCAAACCCCAACCACTTGGAATTAAAGACCGCCTGGACGGCCGCGAGTTCTTCCGATCCCATTGAATTAGAAAAAATCTGGATCATGGCTACCCTCCGTCGCTGTATTCATGGTCAACGCTGTCGCACTCTTGACGCTCACCCGCCATGCCGGCCAGCAGTTATCCAAACTCCACCACCCTAATGTTTGCAATCATAACCGGCGCCGGGCGGGATAGCAAGACTTTTCACGACAGACTTTTCACGGCACGGGCTTCGCTATTCTCGGCCAGCCCACGCCCGGTGAGGGCACCGGTCCTACAATTTCGGTTATTTTCTGTAGGCCGTGTGCCCTCACACGGCGTCCGTGGAGAAGGATGACGCCAACCTGTTCGCCCCGGCAGGATTCCATGAGGCTTGTTTCTTATGCAGGTTATGCAGTTCCAGACGGATAAATCACTGCCGGGGCGCCACATCGTAGATGAACCAGTGATCGTCCTGATAGCAGGGCTTGAGACCGGCCACGCCGCGGTCGGTCACCCAATAGTCGGCCCCCCAGGAACGATACAACGCCGGCAATTTCATCGCGTTTTCGCTCCCGATCTCCCGCGCCCGGGTTTCGCGCCGGCCCCAGTCTACAAAACCAGCCGGATTTTCCCGGATCAGCATGCTTCCGCCCTTATGATCGTGGACCACGCTCCGCAACGCTGCCACCCGGATCAAGCCCGGTCCGACAAAGCGGGCGCGCTCGGAGGTATGCTTGCCAATCCAGGCCATCACCCCATCAAGCTTCTGATCATGGCGCTTCTCGATGGCATGGGTTTCCCAGAGACCGGGCCACAGGCATCGGACCGTGGAACTGCCTAGCACCGGCACACGATCGAATGCCGGATGGCGGCCGGCCAGCGTCAGCAAAACGGCCGCGATAAGAACCGAGCCCCACAGCACCCGGCCATACCGCCGGCGGGCCGTCAGCTTTGCCGCAACCCAACCGCAGACCAACGCGCCGACCACCACGCCGGGGATCACCATGTGTTTCAAGGACCGAATCATTTCAAACGTATATTGAACCGACTTGCTGCTGCCCGGCAACACCAGCCCCAGCCCGACCGGCAGCAGCGCCACGCCCAGGCAACCGACGAGGAACAGGACCATCAAGCCATGGATCTCATGCAATGAAAGTTTCTCGGCGCGCGGAATAGCCGCATAAGCCATCCACGGCAATATCAGGACCGCCAGGAGCCGCGGATCGAGCCACAACCGCAACGCCAGAGCGGGTTGCAGGAGCTCCGGGGGAAATCGCTGGCGCAACGCTTCGTTAAACCGATCCAAATCAATTCCGGCATAGGCCCCTACCGGCGGCAACCCGCAGACGATCAGCAAGGGCAGCAGACCGCAGGCCACGCCCAGCACGCCCAGGAACAATCGGCGGAGCGTGGATCCAATCCGCCGACTTTGCCAGAAATAAAAAAAAGTCTCGGCCAGCAGCATGGCTGCCGCCAACGACAGGCCGCTGAGCGGGTGGAAAGCAATTGCCAGGCCGCTGAACAGGCAGGCGCCAAACCAGTAACGCCGTTGAGGACGGCGCTTCAACCACAGCCACAGAATCCAGGGGACCAGGGCCAGGACAAGCGTGCGTGCCAGCATGGTCCAGCGGCCGGCAATGCCCCATAGCTCCCATCCGGGCAGCGGGCAAACCGCCCGGACAAAAAACGCCAGGACGGCGGCGGTAAAGCCATCGGCCCGCATCCTGAAGACCAGATACCAGCCCGCCATATAAAGCATCCCGGTCAAAAAGAGCAGCAGGCTCAAGCCGCGCAGGTAGTCGTGGTCCGGCTGGGAGCACAGGCGGACCAGATCCACGAAGGCCGGGATATAATAATGCGCGCTCTGCGCCTCGCCTGCAATCATGTCGCCATCCAGCCGATCGGGATAATCGTTCCGCGCACAAATGGTCAAAAAATTGACCTGGTCGGTGACCAGCATGGAGGCTCCTTGCCGGGCGCCTTCCCAGGCATAGCGGCCGTTGAGCAGCACCGCGAAGGCCAGGAAAATTAGGAATTGAATAGTGTGGCGATTCGTTTTCATCGAGGATCAGCCTTGGGCGCCCCGTCCGCGCGGAGCGCATACACGCGCAAGGCGGGGATGGCTCCTTGCGTGACTTCACGGTATGGTTCCAGGAACCGCGGCGGCGGCTGCCCATCGTTCCAGACGATATAGCAATCAACGTTCAGGGCTTGCAACTGCTTTACGATCTCCGCCTCGCTCCAATCGTGGCGGGGCGTGTTGCAGTATTGGGCCTTCATAAAATAAGCCAGGAATAGCGATTCGCGATAGCGGTTGTGGGAGGCGAGGCGGCCGCCGACACCATACTCCACGCGCAGTTTCTCGGCCAAAACCGGCAACTCCTTGCCGTTATTGTAACACAGGCCGATGCGCGTCACGGGATACCAGGCAAAGGTCAGGCAAAACACGATGATCCAGAACCGGGTCAGCCGGCGGTCGGCGCAGCGCTCCAGCATCCCGGCCAGCAGCTGCGCTCCCAGGAACAGGATCAGGACATTCATGATCCAGAGGAGCCGATCGTTGACATCGAGCAGGACATAGCCGCTGGGAAACAAGATCACGGTGACCAGGGGCAGGAGCCATTGCGGCAAATCGCGCCAGGACCGCCAGCGGACGGCAAACACCAGGAAGCCCAGCAACACGATCGGGATAGCCAGCACCGATCCTTTCACGAGCGCCAGCGTGATGACTACGCCGTTCCACATGATCACGCGCAGCATGTGCTGCATGTTCTGAGGCGAGTCCCAGGGGCTCCAGGGCAATTTGGGCAGCAGGGCCGGATCATCCCAGGCGCTGATATCGTTCGTGTGCGCGGGCGGCAGAAATCCAAGGCCCGGCACCAATTCGCCCGGCGAATCGGGATGCCGCATGCTCCAATTGTAGGCCCCGGCCGTGCTGAGGCTGAACGCGTGATACTTGGCGCTCAAGGCGCCGACCCAGGGCAGCGTCACGATGGCAAGCATCGCAAAGCCCGCCACGGTTTTCCCGATGATCTTTTTTCTTTGCGGCCAGCCGCGGCAAGCGCAAAAATAAAACAGGTTCATCACCGAAAAATGAAGCACGAAGAACGGCAGGATATAAGCCTTGGCAAAATAGCCGCAGGCGCCCAGGAACCCGCAGGCCATCCCGGCATAGCGCCGCTGACCATAGCCGGGATCGAAGACTATCGTCAGATAAAACACCAGCAGACCGACCGCCATCAGGTCGGGGGTCGGGCGGATCAGCGCATAGTTGAGAATCATGATACCCAGGGTAATTAACACGGCTTTCCTGATAGCATCCGAAAGCTTGAAGCGCGCCGACAGGCGCCAGACGCCGATCAAGGTCAGGAGGCCCATCCCCAGGCCGGCGACCTTGACCGCCAGCGTTTCCGGGATGCCCAGCCGGAATAACAGGGATAAGACCAGCGGCAGCAGCGGCGACCAGTGTCCGTTGACGGCGGCAAACCAGTCCCCGTCGGCGAATTTGAGCGCTTCGGAAATATAGGCGATGCCATCCGTGTCGAGCGCGTAGCGAAAAGCGGGTGCCAGCGCGATCCCCGCCAGGCAGTAGCAGATCAGCAAGAACAAAAACCACCGGCGGGGAACCAGTCCGTAACTTGCGGCGCCGGGCGACGTCGGCGTTTGTTCCCGGTACGCCATCGCGAACCAGTTAGCCACATATGCTCCGATGCGTCTCATGTCAATGCCCTTTCCTGTCCACGTCACATACGGACCACGGCTGCGTCATTCATGCTGAAACCAACGGCGTCGCCGGAGCTCCGCCCTCCAATATCGCGAAAAAATTATCATTCATGGAGGGTCGAGCTCTCGCGAGACTGTTCTCGACGCAATCCAGACTCATGGGCCATCCAACTCCATATCAGGCTGATCCCGGCCGCCGCCGCCGGGATCAGGATAAACTCAATTTCGCCCCGGAATCGCGCTTGGCCGACATGCAGCAGGCCGTAGGTGACGGAATAGACGACAACGTAAAGGCCGAGCATGATCAGGTACTCCGCGGGCCAACGCCTGCGCCACCGCGCCAGCGTCGCCAGGACGAGCAACGCCAGCCAGGACCCGATGCTGAGCCAGCGGAACTGCACGCCGGCCGTTTCGCCCGGTCTATTCACCAGGTACTTATCGGGCACCCAAGTCCAGAACCAGCTGATCTTCCGCAGCGTCCGATTCATAAAAGCCCCCGGCTCCCGGAAAATATAATCGAGCGCTTCCTTCCGCAGGGCGCGGTGATATTGAATCTCCGTGAGCTCCGTGCCCTGCGTGATGCACGCCGGCGGATAGGCCAGGTAGATATCCTCGGCGCCGCCGGCAATGACCGCGGCCCCGGTGGCATGGGGATTGTTGCCAATCCAAAAGGGACCCGATCCGCACCGGACAAGAACGAGTTCGCCGTGGATCCGGAAATTGCGCACCGTCCATGGCGCCAGGACGGCCACGGCCAGCATGGCACAGCCGATCAACAGACCGGCCTGGCGCAGGTCTTTACGCCGAAGTGCGCCTACCAACCAGCCGGCCCCCAGCAATCCGAAAATGGCGAGCAGGAGCGGCTGGAACAGGCTGGCCAGTCCGGTCACGGCGCCCACGCCCGCGGCCCTGGTTATGGTATTTTTATCGCGCAACCTCAGCCACGCCATCCATAGCCACGGATGCAGCGAGATGAACACCGCCACGGGCAACAAGCGCGTGGCATAATAGGCGTAAAGCGGCATCAGGGCCGCGATCCACATGGCCCAGGCAGCCGCCCGGTCGCCAAACCATCGCGCCGTCAACCAACGCAACGGGAACACGAGCGAGCTGATCAGCAGCGCCTGCAACAGGGAAATGACCAGGAAGGCGGTTGGATTGCGGCCCAATACTTTCCAGACCGCATAAAGCACATAGGGATAGCCGGGTGAATGCAGGCTCGTGGGGTGCAATTCCGAAAAGGGAATGGTCCCGCCTTTTTGGACGCGCTCGATGGCCCGGCTCTTGGCCTCCTCCGAATACAGGCGCTGTTCCGACTTCGGCAGGATGGAAAAGCCTTTGCCTTCGTACATGAAGCTGGCAATGGCCCCGCTCTCCATCCAAACCGGATGCCGATAATGCTGCATCGCAAGCACACAGCCGACATGCACGAGGAGCGCGATCCCGAAAACGAAATGGGGATTGCCCATTTTCTTCAGCCACCGCGCCCCATGACCCGCGCATCCTTCACCGCGCAATGCCGGGGCGTCTGTTACTGGTTCATTCATATTCATCGTATCGCGCTGCCGTAAGTCACTCCGCCGGATTGGCGGGGCTCTCTTCCGTCCTCGCCCGATCCATGGCGGCGGCGATCAAGCCCAGGGTCGGCCACAAAAAAGGATCATCATACACGAAATCGGCGAGGCTTGTTACCAGGATGGCCACCACCCCGCCCGTCGCCGCCAGGCCGAGTATCCGGCGTTCGCTGTCGGGCGCACGCACGAGCCCCAGGTAACTCTTGAAAAAAACAAGGCCAAACCAGATGACGCACGCCATCCCCGGCAGTCCAAAATCCTGCAGCAGCGACAGCCACAGATTATGCACGTACAAGCCTTCCCCTTGCGGCGCCGGCAACCGGGCATTTTCCGTCCCGCCCCCCAGGGCGTCGGACACCAGAAAATGCTTGAACCCCTGCGCAAAAAGTCCGCTCCGGGCCGCCGACTGCACCGAGCCGCTCGCGTCCACCGTCCACTCGCCCCGTCCGCCGGCCAGTTCCCCGCCCACCACGGGAATCAGCGACAGGACCCGCGAATACTCCGGCTCATTCGATATGAGCCGGCGCAAGTGGATATCCGTCCCCACAAACACCGCCGTGCATATCACGACAACGCTGCCATATAGGACCATCCGGTTGCGCAGTTGCGGGACCGTCAGCAGCAGGTAGCCGACCATCATGACCAGGCCGACGAACGGCGCGCGGGCGTCGCCGGTTGTGCTCTGGTAGAGAAACAGCAGCGCCATGCACGCCAGCACCCCGTAACTAACCCGGTTCTGCCGCCGGCTGACGAGCAAGCCGACGCATATGGCCAGGAGAATATTCGCGATGGTCGGACTCAGGTGAAAATCAACGAGCAAGGTTCGGCGGCCGAATGTGCCCGTCGAATGGCGCACAACGGCATTCAAGCCCCCGCCGCCCGTCAGCAGGCTGAGCGTGGCATGGTCGGCCAGCTCGAACTTAAGCGACACCGGTTCCAGGAAGAGAAAGATCACCGTGATAACGGCATTGACCGTCCCGACGACAACCATCCACCGCATGACCTGCCTGATTTTTGTATACCGGTCGAGTAATCCGTAGACGAGACAGAAGGACAGGAGATGGGCCGTAAAGTAAACCTGCCACACGAACGACCAGTTCCCGTTGCGCGTCCAGCAAAGCGTGACCAGGGAATAAGCCAATAGCCCCAGCAAGGGCGGCAGATAGCTGTTGCCGCTCCAGCGCAGTCGGCGCGCGGCCAGCGCCCCCAGCCCGTACCAGAACACATACAGGGCGGTGACCGAGAAGTAAATATAGGGCAGTTGAACGGTCAGCGCATCGGGGAAGAGGCCGATCGTGACCGCCAGGTGATTGGTCCGCGCAACGCATTCCGCCTGGACAAAGAACGCCGTGCTCAGGACCACGCAAACGGCCATGCGGGAATCAATCAGCCCCCATAAAACGAACACAGCCAAAGGCAGGATGACCAAAAGCAATTGCCACGGAAATATCGCCGCGGCCAGGCCGGCACCGGCGCCCGCCACTACGCCGGCCAGCACCTTCAGCGTCACCGATAGCTGTCTGCTGTGATTCACGTCTTCCCCTCGGCCGCTAAGCATGCCATGCCCGGCGTGGGCCGCCACGAACGGCGCCGGTTGAACAGCCGACTGTTATCAGTTGCTGCGTTCCACGAAAACCGGGCTTTGGCCCAGCTGGATCGGAATCTTATTGTCCTGCACCGGGATGCGCTCCGTCGTGCGCTGGCCCTGAAGACCCGTCACGGCCTGCGTGATGGCCGCCGCCGTGCGGCCGGCAAAGGGCAATTCCACGCGGCAGGCGACGCCTTGAAGACCTTGCGGCTCGTTAAACCAGTCCCACCACGCCACGTAGAGATATTCCGATGAATTGGCTTTGCTGATTTTGTAGACCGATACGTTTTTCCGGGCAACGGCAATGCTCTCGATCTGACTCATATCGTAGTCGGCAAGTTTTTCGGCCATCATCTTGTAGGTATAGTATGCGATTTTCGGAACGTTGTTGCCGCGGTCGTTGGCAAAACGTCCGTCGAAAACCAGTCCGGTCATGTCGAAGAAATTACCGTTATTCTCAAATCCTTCCTTCAGACCGAAGGCCAGGAAAACCTTCTTGACCCCGAGGGAAAGCGTAAAGACATAGCGTTTCAGCACGTCGGCCGCCTGCAGCGCCTCGGACTGGTAGGTGGATGCCCCGGCCGGCACATGCATCACCTTTTCGGTTTCCTTGCCCTGCGGCGCCCCGCTGTAGGTGCCCATCTCGGTGACCCAGATCTTAACGCTCGACAGCCCCTGCTGGTCCAGGGCCTGCCGGTAATAGTCATACAGGTCCTTGAATTTCCGATAATCGCCCACGGCGTTGCCGTAGTAATGGATATCGAAAACATCGACCGCGGCTGTGGACATTTTTTCGATCATATTTTTTTTGTAAATGCGCAAGGCGTCCGGGCTGAAGCGTCCCCGCGAATCCATCATGGGGACGATGCCCGCCGCCAGCACGGTCGCGGCCGGGTCGGCGGCCTTGATGGCCGTCGCCGTGATGCGCAGCAGGTCGGCATAGTCCGCCTGGCCGGGCAGCGGCTCGTTCTCCACCTGCCAGTATTTGATGGGCGCTTTCAACCCCGGCATGTCCTGGACGCCATCGCCGTCATACCGTTCCACCACGGCGCGCACGAAGGCCGTATAGGCCTCGGTATCCACCGGCGTAAAGGAATCCCCGTTATAATAGGGCGCCCCGCTGATGTTGGCCACGACGCACATGCCCTGCGGCACCGAGAGCATCAACGTATCATAGCCGATAGAGCCCTTGAGCGGCGCATCCCAGACATAGACCCTTTGATTAATATCCTGCTGGATCTCGCCCCACATGAAATAGGAACGCAGCCGGTCGAAACGCACGCCGATATCCAAGGCAAACGCATAAGGATCCGCCGTGTCCTCGCTCCGGGCGGGATGCATGCCGAAAGGCGAGTTCGGGTAAGGGCCCCCGGCAATTACCGCGCTGCTCACGACGCTCGCCACCTGCGGGCCGATGCTCGCGCCCGACGGCCTTTTTGCGCCAGCCGCGCTCTTTCCGGCCGGGGCGGAACCATCCGCCTGCAACAGCGCAATGGCTTCATTGATCTTGCTTTGCGCCCCAACCCAATCGCCTTGCTGCCCCATTTGCTCCGCTTCGCCATATTTGTTCATGGCGGCGGAAGCGTCCTGGCCCTGCTCCACCTTGGCCGTGTGCAGACGCTTGAACTGGCGCAGGCTGGTTTCCCACGTGGCCTTGTCCGCGCGGCCGCTCGATTTACTGCCGGCCTTCGATGGCTCGCTGCCGGACTTTGATTGTTCACCACTTGGTTTTGATGTCTCATCACCCGATTTCGATGACTTATCGCCTGCCGCGGAACTTTTTTGGGCAGCACCCGGCGACAGCCTGGCAATGGCCCCGTTCAAAATGTGCAACGCCTCCTCCGGTCGTCCGTCTTCGAGGGCCGTGACCGCGGTTTCATAGTCGCGCATCGCGGCGGCAAGTTCGGGCGAATCCGGATTGGCCGCGGCAACCTGTTTGAATTCGCGTTGTTTGGCCAGCACCTGCTGTTTGGCATTGGGCGCGGAAGCATCGCCCTCCTTTTGCGCCCAGCCCGCGCCGGACAAACCGATCGCCCACAATACGATGGCTGCCAGGGCCATCTGGTTCACGACACCCATCCGCTTTGTCATAGTCCTTGTCATGGCTAATCTCCTTTTTCCGGATTGCGATTTTTTTGCGCCTTTACGATGAGCCCGGACGCCAGCAGGGCTGAAATCCCGCATGCGGACAGCCGTTCCATGGCGATGGCCGGCGCCAGCCAGCGCCCGTGCAGATACCGGTCGAACGGGGCCGGCACAACGTAAAAATGATAGTAGGCGTGCGCCTTTTTCACCAGGCCGTGCTGCGCCAGTTTCCCGGAGAACTTCCAGGGAATATGCGTCCGGAACCACGCGCCGTGTTCGCCGCCTTGCACCCGGTGAAGCAGGGGCGCCACCAGATCAGACGGCCGGTATAGGCACATCCTGTTGCGCACGGTTATCACCAGGTTGCCGCCGGGCTTCATGACCCGGGCGATTTCCCTCAGGGCCGAATCCTCGTCCCGGATATACTCGATCACGCCCACGCAGGCAACGGAATCGAACGTGCCGTCCTTGAAGGGCAGCGCCTCGATGCCGGCGGTTTTAAGGTCCGCCTGCGCCGGATCATAACCCGCGCCGGCTATGGTGCGCTTAGCCAGCTCGATCATCCCGGGCGATATGTCCACTCCGGACACCTCGCGCCATCCCTGTTGCATGAGCCCGAGGATCGCCCGGCCGGGCCCGCACCCTATCTCGAGATGGCGGCAGGGCTTGTCGCCAAGCAACTCAAGGACATACTTGTTGCGGAATTCGTGCATGGGGTAAATCCGGCGGGCGTTTTCCGCCGATGCCAGCTGTTCATAGCGCCTGGCTTCCATGTCCCAGTATTCCGCAGCACGTGTTTCCTCACCGCGCATGAGTATCGTTCCTGTTGATCCTGCCGCGGCCAACCAGGGCCCGCAGTGAGTATCCGAGGTATGCATTGACGATGCGCTGCCTGGCCGACAGGCCGTATCCATCCATCATGGTTCGCTGCAGATTCATGCGGCAGGCGTCCTCCCTCACGCCGCATGTGCCGAAGCTAATATCGAGCATACCAGTCTTGCGGGCAATGTCAAAAAGAACCGGGGAAACCCCGATGTCCGCATAAGGAAACGCAAACGCGCGGTACGGCAGCGCAAAACGTCCGACCAGGTATTCAACGCTTTCACGGGTCTGCCGCAACTGCTCGTCTGGGGTTAGATCCGCATAGTATGGGTGGTCAATGCTGTGGGCGCCAATGGTAAACCCCTGCTTGATCAGGTCTTCAATGTCGCCGCCGGTCATGTACGGCTGCTGCCCGGCCAGGTACTCCGCAAAGTCCACCTGCAGAACCCGCGCGATGTTGTCCAGTAATCCCGCCTGGCGGTACCGTACCCTGAAGATGCGCTCTTCTTCCGTCCGGCCGGGAATCCCGGCGCCGCCCAGGATGCACTCAATCTGTCCCCTCAATTCCCCGGCCGGCTCCCTGGCCAGCCGCTCGATCAGCAGGCTTGTCTTGTGCCGGTAGCCCATGGCGCGGTTGTCGATGAACGCCGTGTTCAGGAAAAACGTGGCCGGGATCCCTTTCTGCCTGAGAATCGGCCCGGCATTGATCCATGTGTCGCGCAGCCCGTCGTCAAAGGTAACATGAAATGTCCGGTTGCTCATCGGCCGGCCGTTCCTGACCGCATCGATAAGCTGCTTAAGATCCAGCGGCGCATAGTGGCGCAGGAGGAAATCCATGTCCTTGGCAAAGTCCTCGGCGCTCTTACATTCCAGGATATGCCGGTAATGCGGATGGGGGTGATCGCTGACAACGTGATACACCGCGATCATCGGCCGCCGGCAGTTCAGCCGCCGGGACAGGGAAACGGGCAGCCAGGCGAGGCCTGATGCCAATTTATGTTTGAACTGACGGAGACTCGGCATACGGCGCTTTCGAATAATAGGCGGAACAACCCGTCACCGGGCGGGATCGGTCTCGGGCGCGTCCGCCGGGCGCCGGCGCACGCCAAGGGGATTATCCTCTCCGTAAATCTGCGTGCATACATTGCAGAGCGTAATGCCCTTGCATTCCTTCCTAGCCATGGCCCTGCGCACCGGGTCGAACGCCGGCTGGTTGAACAGGGTGACCAGGTCCTTGTCCATCACGTTGCCCAGCGCATACGCGTGATCGCAATCCCAGCAGCAAAGGGCAAGATCCCCGTTCCAGTAAATCACGGACCGGGTGAATGGCTGGATGCACCTGTATTTCTGCTCACGGTATAACCCGGCGCCACGTACGGATGTGCCCTGCACGAGAAAATTGTGCATGTCTTTAAATACGATTTCATCCGCTTCCGGGCCCCAGATCCGGAGATATTCGTCGTGTTCCGGTTGATTGGTCAGGTTCGTGACCATCTGGATGACCACCCGCACCTTGGCGCCGGATGCCTTGCGCTTGGCAAGGAACGCGTGGATGTTCTCTACCACCGTGGCATAGCGCAATCCGGTCCGAATGCTTTCATAAGTTGCGGCTGAAGCGCCGTCCACGCTGAAGCCGATCTGGTCCGGCGGGCACCGCAGAAGCTCGTCGGCTATTTTTTCGGTAAGCGCGGCCCCGTTCGAACTGAACATGATCTTGCTTTTTTTGAGGGTGGCGCGAATGTGCCCGATCCGCCGGCACAGGAGCGGGTCCAGCAGCGGCTCGCCATCCTTGTGAAGAATCAGCACCAGCCCGCGCCCTTCAAAGGTTTTGCAATCGTCTATGATTTTCGTGAACGTTTCCCACGGCATGATCCCCTGGGGACGCTGCATTTTTTCGTGCGGGCACATGACGCACCGGGCATTGCAGAGATTGGTGGTCTCGATGTGGAGGACTTTGGGAATGTAGCGACGGCTGAATCGGCGATGCCACCAGGCGTTGATGAGCACATTGGCCCACGGCGTCGTGGCGAAGTAAACACTCGACTGGATGTATTTTAAAAGGCGCATACCTGTCCTTGAATACAAAGCTATTATCGCTCCGGCTTCCCCGCCGCCACCGTGAAGACCTCCATCCACTGGCGCGCCACGACCTTGAAATCGTATTCCGCCAGAGCCTTGCGGCGGCCATTGGCTCCCAAGGCCGCGCGCCGCGCAGGGTCTCCCGCCAGGCTCCGGATCGCCCCGGCCAGCGCCTCCGCGTCGTTCTGGGGAATAAGGATCCCGTTGACGCCGGGGTCGACAACCTGCCGGGGACCAATACAGTCTGACGCAATCACCGGGATGCCGCACGCCATGGCTTCCGTCAGGACCATGCCGAATTTCTCCTCCTGGTCCCCCAGCTTGATGGATGGCAAAATCAGCATGTGACTGGCCTGCATGGTTTGCGCCAGCACGCGGCGATCCCTGATAAACCCGAGATATTCAACCGGGTAACCGGCCGCGATCAAGCTTTTAATTTCAGCCTCCATGGGGCCTTTCCCCGCCATGACAAAGCGCACGCCCGGCCACGCCTCCCGCCGGATGATATTCATGATCAAATGGACCCCTTTGAGTTTCCACAGTTCGCCGACAAACAACACACGGATTTCAGCGGCGGGATTGCCGCCGGGGGCCGGCTGGAAGATTTCGGTATCGACCGGCCAGGGAATATAGAATACACGCGCGCCGTATCCGGCTAAGGCTTCCGCCGCCGGGCGCGTGGCGCATACGCATATCGTATCGGCAAGGAACCGCTGCCAGGCGCGTTGCTTCAGCTTCCGCAGCGGCCCGCGGCTGAACGTTTCGAGATCCCACGGCCAGGACCCGTGCCAGATGCACCGGTGCCGGCCCTTGAGAAAATTTAACAGGAACGTGAAATACCGGAAGGGCTCGGTGCCGACGATCAGGATCTTGTCCCGCGAGAACAGCAGGGCAGCGAGGCCGCCCATATTGCGGGCGATCCGCGCCACCGGACTTTTTTCCTTGCCGCGCAGAATCCATTGCAGTTGGGTCAGGAGCCGGAACTCCAGGTAGTGCATGCGCACGGCCTGCTGGCGCTCCAGCGCCACCCACGGCGCGATGATCGCCCGGTCTTCAATTTTAATCGGGGTGAGGCAGGTGATATCGTATGGCATGGTTTATTCTCCGGCGGCGCCGCCGCCCGGGCGGCGGGCTATTCCGGGTTGACCAATACAAACGTAATATGTCTTTTGTCATTTGTTTGGTCGGTTCATTGGTAGGGACGGGTCTCCGACCCGTCCGCGGACGCCTCGGAGAGACGTCCCTACCGATTACCGGATATACTTTCGTCAACATAATTATGTCGTTTGTATTAGGTTGGTTTCGTCCAATTGCGACCAGAAGGGGATATCGCAGCCGAATTTCTTTTTCCAGGCAAAATTCATCGGACGGAAAAAATAGCGGGAGCGGTTGCCGCCCCGGAAAAGGGATTCGTAATAACGAAAGACCTTGTCCTGCGTGTAGAACTCCATGACCGCCCTTTCCCTTAACGCCTCAAGTTCGCCGGAAGTGAGTTCATCCGTCTCCACGATGGGCTCGCCCCAGCGCCGGAAAACCGACCATTGCCGCGCATACTCCGGTTTCACAAACCGGAGTCCCTCCCGGCGACAGGCCATATCGTAGACCTTGGTCCCCGGGTATGGCGTCATCACGGTAAAGTTCGCGTGCAGCAGATCCAGTTCCTGGGCAAAGGCGATGGTCGCTTCCGCCGTCGCGCGGGTCTCGTATGGAAACCCGATAATGAAACTGGCGCGGGGCTCAAGCCCGGCTTTCCGGATCATGCTGCAGGCGGAGCGGCAGTGGGGCTTGGTCACGCCTTTATTGCAGCGCGCCAGCATCTCCTCGGAGCCGGACTCGATGCCGATGGATACGCGGACACAATTCGTCGCCCGCAGCGCCGCCAGCAATTCCTCGTCCAGCAGGTTCGCCCTTGCCTGGCACTGGAAGTGAGCGTCGGCAAGGTTCAGCCGGCGCAATTGTTCGAGAATCGCAAGCGCCCGCGATCGTTTCACCACGAAGACATCGTCGTAGACAAAAAAGTAGCGGACTCCTTTTACGCGGTATAGATACTCGATTTCGGCTACAAACGCTTCGGGCGTTCGATACCTGACATCCGGCGTGTGGGCGCAGAAGCTGCAGAAAAATGGGCAACCTCGCGATGACATGACCGAAGCCGTTTTCATCCTTCCGCGGGTCGGATCCGAGAACTGGTAGTTTTCGTAATCCAGCAGGTCGTGCGCGGGCATGGGCAAGGACGTCAGTTCCGGCCGTTTGCCGTACAGGATCTTCTGGCGGACATCGTCCCGCACCGGGAGCCGTTGCGTGCGGCATTCGGCCATGATCTGCGCCAGGGGTTTTTCGCCGTCCCCGGCAACCACGAAGTCAACGCAGGCGTGGCCCGCCACCTCCTCGGGCAGCACGGTGGCATGCACCCCGCCCAGGATCGTCACGATCGCAGGATTGCCCTCCTTCACAAGCCGGCAAACTTTGATAGTCATTTCGATATCGGGCGTCGTTGCCGTCAACCCGACGAAATCCGGCCGCCAGGCAACGATCCGCTTCGCCAGCGCCTCTTCGGTAAGCAGTTCCACTTCGCCATCGAATATCGCCACTTCGGCGCCCTGTTCCCTGATATAGCCGGCGAGGTTCAGGAGCTGGTAGGGAACCAGGATGTCCCGCTGCGTGTAGGTCTTGCCGCCGTCATACACGGTGTAAAGCTGGGAATAATTCACGCGCGCCAGCGCCAATTTAGGTTTCATCCAATTACCTCCATCAAAGGGTCGGGATCCTGATCAAATCCATAAAAAGTGGCCTTTTCCCATCCCCGTCAACCCATGCCGCGATTTTTCAGGCCGCCTGATTCTTTTTCTTTTTCAGCAACCGCCGGGCGGCCGGGATCATCCGTTTCTCGACCAGATCGAAAGCAGCCGTGATCAGCGCAACGCCCAGCCCGGCGCCGCGCCGGTAAAACAGGCCAGCCAGCTTGACCTCGTCTTCCGGCAGGAGTTCGGCATCCGGCCGGATGACGCCTTCCGCCGTGGCCATGCGCAGGATCTCGGTATCCGGCTCGACCCGGATCCAGCCCAGGCCAAAGACCCGCCCGCGCCCCCGCAGCAGCCAGGGGATCTTCAGAAAATAGCGCCAGGTTTGCCATAGCTCCGCCCAGCTCATATCCGGCAGCAGAAAAAAATTGTAGCCGGCACGCAGGCCAGGACTGCGCCGCACCACCTGGATGCTCCGGTCAATATCTTTGGTGGTGATGCCTTTGTGCAGGCGCGCAAGCCCGGCACCAAAGGCGGCGTCGGGCGAAAAGCCGATATGCGCGCAGCCGGCCTTCCGCGCCAGGTCAACCAGCTCCTGGGTCGTCTGCCCGATTTCAAACCAGGCGCTCCATACCACCTTCAGACGGCGCCGGATGAGCTCCTCGCAAATTGCCTGCGCATGCGCTGGCGGGATATTAAACAAATTGTCAACAAAGCTGAACCGCGTGACCTTTAGCGACTGCAGGTATTCGATTTCATCAACTACCTGCCGGGGGTCGCGCAGGCGCAGGCAACTGCCGGACAGGAAAGGATAACTGCAGTAGGCGCAGGTCAGCACGCAGCCCCGCTTGCTCTGCACGCCCAGATTGCTCCCATCGCCCGTTATGTACGGCGCCAGGTCGATCACCGGCATTTCGCGGCGCGGAAAAGGCAAGGCCGCGAAATCAGGCAGCGGCCGGTTGCCCGTAAAGTAAACCTCCCCCGCGCGACGCAGGTAAAGCCCGCGCACGTGCTCCGGATGCTCCAGGTTCGCCAGGAGTTCGGGGAACGTCTCTTCGCCTTCAAAGGCCACGCCGATATCGGCCTCGGGAACCCGGGCCATGATCGAACCGGCAAACATGGAAAAGCCCGGGCCGCCCAGGACCAGCTTGGCGCCGGGCGCTGTTTCCCTGATCAGGCGCACCGCGAGCGGCACGGTCTTGAAATAATAAAACCGGTCGCTCCACTGCGTGGTGTCGATGTTGCGGATGGAAAGGCCCACGATGTCCGGCGCGAACCGCAGCAGTTCCTGGCGTAACCGGATGTCGGCCTCCGCCGGGCTCCACAAGTTCAGGTCGAGAATCCGCACAGTGTGGGTCGGCAGCGCCGCGGCCAGGTAACAAAGCCCCAGCGGGAAGACCGGCGGCCAGCCTTCCCGGCGACCCAAGTGAGACTGAACGAGAAGCACTTTCATAAAAAACGCCTGAGCTTCCATGCGACCAATGGAGTTTCCGGGCCTGATGGGAAGCCGGGCGCACGGCGCCGGTTCAGCCCCCAAACAAGATGCAGCCTGAGCCGGACCGGAACTTGTTCAGGATCATGCCCAACGGCACAATCCGAGCCTGTTGCAGGATATAGGCAGCCTGGGACAGTGCGGTATCGGTCGTTTGGCCGCTCGCTCCTATGATAATCACGCCATCTGTATAGCCCGCCAGCATGATGGCATCGTGGCAATTCAGGAAGGATGGAGAGTCCAGCACCAGGACATCATAGGCGCCAGCCAATTCCGCCAGCAGCGCGCGCATCCGGTCGGATTCGATCAGGCTGGCGGGATCGGCAGAGTGCGGACCGCCGGCCAGCAAGCTCAATCCCTTGATGCCGGTCGGTTGAATGACCTCGGCCGCCGGCACTTGCTCGGTCAGGAGGGTGGTCAACCCCTTGGCGTTCGGCAAATCAAAGACCTGGTGCAACGCCGGCTTCCGCAGATTGGCGTCCACGAGCAGAACGTTCTTCATCGCACGCGCCAGCGCCACGCCCAGATTGGCGGCTGTGACGGTTTTACCCTCGCCGGCCATGGCGCTGGCGATCAGCAAGCTTTTGAATGGTTTCGCCTGCCTGGCAAAGTCGATCTGGTTGCGAATGGCGCGATAGGCCTCACAGACCGGATCGCGCGACTCCCGGCCTGCAATCGAGCGGGATTCCCTGGAGCGTATAAACGGCACGACCCCCATGACGGTAAGGCCCCTGGCTTGGACATCAGCCGCGCTCTTGATCGTGTCGTCCGCGCTGTCAATCAGGAACCCGAAAACCAGGCCGCCCAAAATACCCATGATCATGCACATGACATAGATGGCCAATTTGGTTTTCGGCGCGTCCGGCACCTGGGCTTCCTCAATCAGGCGGATATCGCCGGTCACCATGGATTCCGCCATGCCGATCTGGTGCAAATAAGCCAGCGCGGCGTTGTACAGGTTCTGGCTGGTGGCCAGCTTGATCTGGAGGTGCGATTCCCCGAAGGCCTTCTGCGGCAAGGCCGACAATGCGGCGGCCTGGCGCTCGATCTCGGTGTTGATGCCGGCCAGGTGCGTTTCCATGGCCGCCGCATTCCGTTCCAGGGCCTGCAAGGCTCCGGGCGCCTCCTGGAAACGCTTCACTTCAATCGCCAATTGATCCTTGGCCTTGGCGATTCTGATCGTTAGCGCCTGCACGTCGGGATGTTCGCGGGTCTTCTCGGTCAACATCCCGGCCAACTGCATTTCCAAATCATAGATGGTCACCTTGAGCGCGCGGATCTGGGTGTTCTCCGCCAGCGTGGCGCTGGACACTTTATCCGCGCTTTCCGCGCCGACCTGTTGGCGCAGAATTTCCATTTGGGACTTGATCCCGGCCAATTCAATGATGGCGGAATGCTTGTTCTGCATGAGGGTATCCATGCGCTCGACGGCAACCCGCATCTCGTTATTCATATCCACGGTGCCGGCGCTGACCTTGTAGTTGCGCAATTCCTCCGAGGCCTGCAGATAGGCCGCCTTCAGCGTGTTAATCTGGCCCTCCAGGGCTACCTTGGCGATTTTGTATTCCTCCCGGGCTTGCTCGCGCATGACCTCGATCAGGGAGTCCGCCACGCTGTTGGCCAGCATCCCCGCGGCATCGGCATCCGCCGCGCGGCCATCAATCTGAATGACATCCGTTTCCGACAAGACCTGCAAATCGATAAACGGACCCGCCTGCAGCCGCTTGCGGATCAAGCCGGAGCGGGCGCGGGGCAATACCATGACGCCTTGGGCATTCCTGGTCTGCATCCGCGCGGCTATCCGTTCCAGCGCCGGCCGGGAAGTTGCCAGGGCAATCCGCGTTTGCATGGTTTCCACCGGCGCCGCGCCGGGCGGCAGGGAGAGTCCAATCCCGGACATGAACATCAAGCTTGCTTCTGAACTCTTGTAACGGACCTTGGCCTTGGCCTGATAAATCCGCGGGAGCAACTGCGCGCCCAGGGCGGCCACAACCGTGATGACCAGGCAAGCCCGGATCACGATCCATTTCCGCCGCCATAGAATTTGCCAGATTAGGAGAGGGTCCAAGGGAAAGGCCTCATTGTGCAAGTTTTTTAAGCGATTGCATGGCATTGTAGCTGACATCTTTATCCGGATTCTTGAGCAATTCTTTCAAAACCGGCACGGCGGCCGGGTCCCCGATTTGGCCCAGGGCCCAAATGGCCGGCAGGCGCGGTTCGCCGCTGCGCGCCAGTTCCGCCAGGGGGCTCACCGCATTCCGGCTGCGCATGCGCGCCAACGCGACGATGGCCGCGGTGCGCACGTCCAGGTCTTTATCACTCAGTACGGGGATCAGCTGATCGGCCGCCGGTTGGCCGCCGATCGCACCCAGGGCGTTAATCACGGCCAACCGCAAATCCCGGGGCTGCTCGCCGTTCAATAATTCCAGCAAAGACGGGACCGCCTCTGCACAACGGTGTTGTCCCAAGTAAACGACCGCCTGTTTTTTCAGGACAGGATTGTCACTCTTGAGCCGATCCAACGACCGGGTCTCCTGCATGCCCCCGCATCCGGTTAAAAACGCCAGGCCGCAAAGCACCGGCAACAAGCACAGTCTTTTCATGGCTCTCCACCCGTCGTATGGCTGACCCGTCCCCGCTGCAACGCGCCGTGACAAAAAATTCCCGCGCGGGCGTTACCTGTTCGTGCCCTTGACAATGTCAACCGCGCCCTGCGTCAAAACCACCAGGCTGACCGCATCGACAAACGGCGCGAGAATATTGGCAAACCGGGTCATAAACCGCTCGACATTCGCAATCTTTCTTGGCAGGACGTATACGATGTCGCCGTTTTGAAGCATGGGCAACACCGGCGGGGGTTGCCCCCCAAGCTCGGTCTCCATATTGATTGTCGTCATGCGGTTGGTGCCCCCCTCCGGGTGAATCAGCAACACCTGCCGGTGATTAGCGTCCACCGTGAATCCGCCCGCCTTGGCCACCGCATCAAAGGGTTGGATGGTCTGGTCCATGACAAACGAGCCGGGCGTCCTGACTTCGCCAAGCACGTTGAACTTCCGGCTGCGCATGGCCGTGAGCCCGACATGCACCCTGGGATTCACGATATACTTGGCCAGGCGCGTCGTAATCGCGCCCTGTAATTCCGACAGGGTCATCCCGCCGGCATGGAATTCACCGGCCAGCGGCATCTGGATCGTCCCATCCGCATCAACCTTCGCCACGCTCGTCAATTCGGAATTGCGCCAGACATTGATGGTGAGTTCATCGCCGGGTCCGAGCACCACGGCATTGGTGGCCGTTGTGGCCACCACGTTCGGCTGCGCGGTTGCTGCTTCATCCGGCTTGGTGTGCGCACACGCGGCCAGCGCCAGCGCCGTAACCAACCCGATCAATAATTGAATTCCAGACTTGATCATTGTATTACCGGGCTCCCGCCCGGATCCCTGCGGCGATCGTTTCGCCCAGCCAGCGGTTGCCATGCTCGTTGGCATGCGGATCGCGGACAAGGGTAAAGCGCGGACGGCCGGGCCGGCCGGCCGCTTGTTCCAGGAACATATCGAACGTTGGAATAAACACGGTATTAGTCAAATTGGCCTCACTGAATTCGCGCGTGGCCTTGTAGACCCGGTACATCTCGCTGGCGCGCGCCGTTCCGGGATCGGCCTCGAATTCCGGCATAAATGCCAGGTAGAGTTTCACGCCATCGCGGGCGGTTTCAGCATCAAACCACTCCAACAGGTTATGCATCTTGCGTAAAGTGTCAAGTGTGTAATAGTGCGGCGGTTGCGGCGCGCCGGCGCCACGCCAGCCGGAAAATAGCGCCGCCAGGCGGCGCACAATCAGGGAAGTCAGGTTGAAATGGATCTTGAACAGCATGTTGAAACGGTCGTTGGCCTGCAGGCGAGGCACGACGGGGGCCACATAATCGACTTCGAGCCGGTCGTTGATGATGCCTTTGCCGAAATATCTGACATAATCCGAGCGGCTGTCCAGTGCCACATTGTTGTTATAGTCGTTGGCACAAATCAGATAAACAACCGCTTCCGGCTTTAACGGCCGCACCCGGGTGAGATAATTGATGATGACCTGCTGGGTGTCGTAGGCGCGCACGCCCGCATTGAAAACCACCCAGTCCGGCCCCAGGGCGGCGCCCAGCACGGCCGGATAGCTCTGCGCCAGCGGGACCTCCAGGCACGCTGTCGTCGAATCGCCCAGGGTAAACAAAATCCGCTTGCCTGCCGTCGTTTCTGAATTGAAAGGGATGTCGTTACGAAACCCGAGATTGTTGAATGCCACCGGGTTCTTGAACTCATCCCAGAACCGAACGCCAAAATAGCATTGAAAATCGCGCTTGGGCACATGCCCGATGGGCGCCTGGATCATGTGCAGCATGTATTCCGTGGCGCTGGGCTTGATCGTCGAGCTGACAAAGTCCAGCGCCAGGCCGGCCGCCAGCAGCACCCCCGCGACCAGCCATCCGGCCTTGCGCTTGTGCGGCGCCGGCCCGCCCGGGCTATTCTCGTTTTGGGCGCTCGTATTCATAACTGCCGAACCTGATTCGTGTATGGCTGCGTCATTCATGCTGAAACCAGCGGCGTCGCAGGCGCTCCGCCCTCCACTATCGCGAAAAAATTGGCATTCATGGAGGGTCGAGCTACTGCGAGACCGTTTTTGACGCAGCCGTGCTGATTCGTGCCAGACAAGAACTTTGACATTGCCCGGTTTCGTGGCATAATGGTGCCGTAATTATTTTTTCGCATGAGGGCGGCATGCAGAACATCAAGCCCTATAACCAAAATCAGGCTGCTGCCACCCGCCATCATGATTAGCATCATCAAGGCCCTAACGCAAGCTGCCGATAGATTCCCGGGGAAGCCTGCGATCCTCTTCGGCCGCTCGGCGTTGCCGTATGGCGAGCTGCTCCGTCATTGTAACGCGCTGGCCGGTTTCCTGCTCCAGTCCGGATTGCGGAAAGGCGATACGGTCGCCGTCTTATTGCGGAAAACGCCGGAGGCTATTGTTTCTTTTCTGGGTGTGGCCATCGCCGGCGGGGTGCCTTTTTCCGTGGATTACAATCAGACGCCTGAACGCATCCGGATGGTGCTCGATATCACGCAGCCCTCGGCGTTGATCGTTGACAGCGGATTTCTGGACCTGCTCCCGCCGCCCGTTCGTTCCGGCGGCGAGGGCCGCACCGTCATTGTTGTCGGACCGCGCCAAGCCGGCGGCCATCCATGGGATGATATCATCAGCCGGGCGTGGCCCCCTGCCCAGGATGTGCAGATTCAAGCGGACGACGCTTTTTACCTGAACTTCACCTCCGGGAGTACCGGCGCCCCAAAAGCGGCTATGGCCACGTATGACAATATCTACTGGAATGCCCGGTCCGCCATTGAGACGCTTGGCCTTAATCACGAGGATGTGCATCTCTGCATGTTCCCCATTTTCGGACATCCTCACGAGATTTTTGCGCGTTCCATCTACCTGGGAAGCACGATCGTGCTGGTGGACAGCGTCTCGCCCCGCGCCGTGACCAGCGCTATTACGGAGCACAACGTGACCTGCTTGATGGCAACGGCTTCGATTTATGCAAGCCTTCTGCGGTTTTGTGAGGGTCATGCGATGAACCTGGGATCGCTGCGGCTTGTCGAGAACGGCGGCATGCGCGCAAGCCGGTCGCTGCTGCGCGAGTTCAAGGAACGGATCGGCGTCCCCATCGTGACGGTATGGGGCAGCACGGAAACCACGGGCATTGCGCTGGCAGCCGATAAAACAACTGAAAGCAGCTGCCTTGGAAAAATGTGCCGATATTATGAGGTGCGGCTGATGGCGGAAGACGACCGGGAATGCAATGTCGGCGAAATCGGGGAATTGGCCATACGCGGGCCGGCTGTTTGCCGGGCTTACTACCGCAATCCCGAACAGACCGCCCAACACATGCGTGGCGGCTGGTTTTATAGCGGCGACCTTGCCCGGCGTGATGCCGATGGATGTTTTCACTTTGTGGGCCGGAGGGATGGCATGCTTAAGGTTAAAGGACTGAAAGTGTTTCCCGCCGAGATTGAAGAGGTGCTGGAAGGCCATCCGGCCATTGACGCCGTTGCGGTGGTGCCGGCGCATGACGCCCGGCGCGGCGAAGTGCCCAAGGCGGTGCTGGTCCTCAAGCCGGGCAAGACACTGACGGAAACCGATGTGCGGCGCTACTGCGAAGAACATTTGCCGTCATATAAAGTGCCGCGCCTTGTGGAGTTTGTTGCCAAATTGCCGCAGAGCCAGGCCGGCAAGGTCCTCTATCGCCAGCTGGCCGCAGGGAAAGATACACTCAAACCAGATTAGGTAATGCGCACCGAATCACAACACATCACCGGCGGTTGATGCCGTCTTCTTCTATTTGTCGATTGACAACATCCGTATTTTAAGACGTTGATTTCCGCGTTAGCGTGTGCAACCATGTGTCGAATTCGGGTATCCGGCAATTGCCGGACTTCGCAAAAACAAGGCAAGCTTGGGCCGGATGCGGGCGAGCCGCACGCCGCGCTATACTTGTGTATGCGCAAGTGCGTCACTTGTCCGCCTATGGAGGAAACCCGCAGGCGGCACGAGATCGCCGCGGTTTTTTGCGAACCGAATTCGATCACACTGCCCGAAACGAAACATCACATGACAAAAGACGTGTGCAATAAACTCAGAAAAAAACTACCAATGAAACCATCCATCTGTACATCATTTGACTACAAGATTCCTTTTGCCCAGTGTATTACCATGATCAGGCAGGCGGGATTTGAGGCGATTTCCCTGGGTGCGCGACCCAAGCATTCGGGTTTCGACACGGCACAGGGAAGAATTGCGATCCGCAAACTGGTTGAGCAAAACGGCTTGACGATTGACTCGATGCATGCCCCCTTTCCGGAAGGCGATCAGCTTTTTTCGCTCGATGCGGCCGCGCGCCTGGAATCAATTCGCCAATGCAAGATCGCCATCGATACCGCACGGGATATTCTGGACATAAACGGCCGGATCGTGGCGCTCCACCTCATTCCTTATGGCATCCCACAGGGAGATGTACGGAATCGGATGATCGCTCAGGGGATGGAGAGCCTCAAGACGCTTGAAGCGTATGCGGCTGGCAAAGAAGTAAAGCTGGCATTGGAAAACGGCCAGAAGCTGGATTATGACCAGGTGCTGGAGAGTTGTCTGTCGGCATTCTGCGGTAGTACCATCGGGTTTTGTTACGATTCCGGCCACGAAAACGTCCAGGGAACATGTTATCGTATCCTGGAGAAGTTAGGCCGCCGTCTGGTGGCCGTTCATATCCATGACAATGGCGGGTCAGACTCCCACATGCTTCCGTATGAAGGGAACATGGACTGGGATAAGTTCCGCAAAATATTTCACGGCCTTGCCTATTCCGGCAACCTTGTCTTGGAGGTCGGCATAGCCCATTCCCAATTCAAGGATCCCACCCTCTTTCTTTCGGAAGCCCGCCGGCGCGCCGAAAAACTTCTCCAACGCCCGACAGGATTGGGGTCAACCCTTGATAATTGATATTTCAGTTTCTTTCGAGGGCGAATGCTATCGCTGCTATGTGTGCACCCAAATCTGAATCACGTACCCGGCGATCACGGAGCCGCTCCAACTGCCGAC
>JAQUMN010000015.1 GCA_028718125.1 Kiritimatiellia bacterium | reverse complement strand
AATCGGTGAGCACTCTAAACAGACTGCCCATATCAAGTGGGAGGAAGGTGAGGATGACGTCAAGTCAGTATGGCCTTTATGTCCTGGGCTGCACACGTGCTACAATGGCCGGTACAGAGGGAAGCAAGACCGCGAGGTGGAGCTAATCCTTAAAAACCGGTCCCAGTTCGGATTGAAGTCTGCAACTCGACTTCATGAAGTTGGATTCGCTAGTAATGGCGCATCAGCTACGGCGCCGTGAATACGTTCCCGGGCCTTGTACACACCGCCCGTCACATCATGAAAGTTGTCTGCACCAGAAGTTGCTGTTCTAACCCGCAAGGGAGGTAGGCACCAAAGGTGTGGGGAGCAATTGGGATGAAGTCGTAACAAGGTAGCCGTAGGGGAACCTGCGGCTGGATCACCTCCTTTCTAAGGAGTATCAGCGTTCCAAAAGCGCAAGCTTGCGGAACAATGAGAGGTCAACTGTCCTGGTTTTATCGCCGGGATGGGGTCAGCTCCGGGCAACCGGGGCAGATTGAAGTGAACAGGGGCTTTGAAGCAAGTCACACCTCTTCCGGTTCGAAAAAAAGTTTGGCCTGCAGATTTCTGTTGAATGACGGCGACCGGGGCGTCAGCATTGATGATTTGTGATTGCTGATTGCTGATTTTTCCAATTAAAATGGTAAATCAGAAGTCGAAAATCAAAAATCAAAAATGGGATCGGGGGCATAGCTCAGTTGGCAGAGCACGAGCTTTGCAAGCTCGGGGTCGCCGGTTCAAGCCCGGTTGCCTCCACCAGCTGAATTGATGACATATGATTGCTGGTTTTTCAATCAGAGCGGTAAATCAGAAATCAAAAATCATAAATCATAAATTGGCCGTGGATCGGGGGCGTGTAGCTCAGTTGGTTAGAGCGCGTCCCTGATAAGGACGAGGTCCCTGGTTCGACTCCAGGCACGCCCACCATAAGAATTTGAGATTTTGGATTTGCGTTTGACGTTTTGGATTCGATTTTATTCGTCCGAATATCCCGCGGGGGCGGATCGGATGTGCCGATTTTTTAGCTCCGTAAAGGGGCGTTGTTCTTTGACAATTGCATAGAGGGTAAAACAAGTACAATCTACTTGTGCTCGGGTAGGCGAGACCAGGCAAATGTATTGGTCAAGTTACAAAGGGCGCACAATGGATGCCTTGGCATCAGAAGGCGAAGAAGGACGTGGTAAGCTGCGATAAGCTTCGGGGAGCGGCAAACACGCTTTGATCCGGAGATTTC
Source organism: Kiritimatiellia bacterium (assembly GCA_028718125.1). Taxonomy (GTDB): domain Bacteria; phylum Verrucomicrobiota; class Kiritimatiellia; order JAAZAB01; family JAAZAB01; genus VSJD01. The sequence goes on along the minus strand of JAQUMN010000015.1, from coordinate 84,384 downwards.
CGAATGGGGAAACCCGGGCCGATTAATATCGGTCCACTGGAGTCTGAATATATAGGGCTTCAGAGCTATACCCGGTGAAGTGAAACATCTCAGTAACCGGAGGAGAAGAAAACAATCGTGATTCCGTAAGTAGTGGCGAGCGAAAGCGGAACAGCCTAAACTTCCCGACTTGTCGGGAGGGGTTGCGGGACTCTAATGTGGTATTGAATGGCATAGCAGAATGATCTGGAAAGATCATCCATAGAGGGTGATAGACCCGTATGCGAAATGCCTAACGGACCTAGGAGTATCCCAAGTAGAGCGGGACACGTGAAATCCAGCTCGAATCCGGAGGGTCCAACCTCCAAGGCTAAATACTCACTGATGACCGATAGTGAACTAGTACCGTGAGGGAAAGGTGAAAAGAACCCCTGTTAGGGGAGTGAAATAGTACCTGAAATTGTGTGCTTACAAACTATGGTAGTCCTCGACGCGCAAGCGCCGCAGGATGGCCGTTTGCCTTTTGCATAATGAGTCCGCGAGTTACGGTAGGCAGCCAGGTTAATCCGCCTATGGCGGAGGAGCCGCAGCGAAAGCGAGTGTGAATAGCGCGAATCAGTTGCCTGCTGTAGACCCGAAACCGGGTGAGCTACCCATGGTCAGGCCGAATCCTCAGTAACATGAGGTGGAGGGCCGAACTAGTGACCGTTGAAAAGGTCTTGGATGAACTGTGGGTAGGAGCGAAAGACTTATCAAACTCGGTGATAGCTGGTTCTCTTCGAAATAGCTTTAGGGCTAGCCTGCATCAATGCTCGAAGTGGTGGTAGAGCACTGAATGGTATAGGGTCCTTACCGGGATACCAAAGCCAATCAAACTCCGAATACTGCTTCAGTCAGATGTGGAGTCAGACTCTGGGGGATAAGCTTCAGAGTCGAAAGGAAAACAGTCCAGCCCGCCGGCTAAGGCCCCAAAAGTTGGTTAAGTGACTAAGGATGTAAGATTGCAAAGACAGCGAGGATGTTGGCTTAGAGGCAGCCATCATTTAAACAGTGCGTAATAGCTGACTCGTCGAGTGATCTTGCGCCGAAAATGATCGGGACTAAATCAACTGCCGAAGCCGCGGATGTCATGCCGTTTAGGCGGCATGACGTGGTAGAAGAGCGTTCCATTTGGAGTGAAGCGGGAGGGTAACCGACCGTGGACCGGATGGAAGTGATTATGCGGACATGAGTAACGAAAAGTCCGATGAAAATTCGGACCGCCGTAATCCTGAGATTTCCTGGGGAAGGTTCGTCCACCCAGGGTTAGCCGGCCCCTTAGCCAAGGCCGAAAGGCGTAGGTGATGGGAAACAGGTTCAATATTCCTGTGCCGCCGGTCTGACGTTCGAGCGAGGGAGTGACGCAGTAGGCTAAATCAGCCATCGACTGGAAGTGATGGCCGAAACCTTTAGAGGGCCCTGGTCGGCAAATCTGCCGGGGCATTAACCTTGAGAGGCGTAAGGACGCTGAGTAGCGATACAAGGCGGATTGATCGATGCCGCACTGACAAGAAATAACTTCTAAGCGAGTCAGACAGGCGACCGTATTCAAACCGACACAGGTGGGATGGTAGAATATACCAAGGCGCGCGAGATAAACCTCGTTAAGGAACTCGGCAAATTAGCCCCGTAACTTCGGAAGAAGGGGTCCTTTCCAATGTAATCGCAAGAAAGCATAGGGGAGGCGCAGTGAAATGGCCCAGGCGACTGTTTAACAAAAACACAGCACTCTGCGAACTCGTAAGAGGATGTATAGGGTGTGACACGTGACCAATGCCGAAAGGTTAAGGCAAGGGGTTAGCCGCAAGGCAAAGCTCCGAACTGAAGCCCCGGTGAATGTCGGCCGTAACTATAACGGTCCTAAGGTAGCGAAATTCCTTGGCGGGTAAGTTCCGTCCTGCACGAATCGTGTAACGATCTGGGCACTGTCTCAACGAGGATCTCGGTGAAGTTGTACTTCCGGTGAAAATGCCGGATACCCGCAGTAGGACGGAAAGACCCCGTGAACCTTTACTGTATTCTGATATTGGATCTCGGTTTTTCATATGTAGCATAGCTGGGAGACGGTGAAGTTCCGGCGCTAGCCGGAATGGAGTCAACAGTGAAATACCAGTTTTGGATGATTAAGATTCTAACCCCTGTCCCGTGAATCCGGGAGGGGAACAGTGTTAGATGGTCAGTTTGACTGGGGCGGTTTCCTCCCAAATGGTAACGGAGGAGTTCGAAGGTTCTCTCATCATGGTTGGCAATCATGAGTAGAGCGTAAGGGTAGAAGAGAGCTTAACTGCGAGACTTACAAGTCGAGCAGGTGCGAAAGCAGGACCTAGTGACCCGGTGGTTGCTTGTGGTAGCGCCATCGCTCATCGGACAAAAGGTACTCCGGGGATAACAGGCTGATCGCTGCCAAGAGTTCACATCGACGCAGCGGTTTGGCACCTCGATGTCGGCTCATCGCATCCTGGGGCTGAAGAAGGTCCCAAGGGTTTGGCTGTTCGCCAATTAAAGCGGTACGCGAGCTGGGTTCAAAACGTCGTGAGACAGTTTGGTCCTTATCCTCTGTGGGCGCAGGAAATTTGAGGAGAACATTCCTTAGTACGAGAGGACCGGGAATGACGTACCTCTAGTGTACCAGTTGTTCCGCCAGGAGCATCGCTGGGTAGCCACGTACGGAAAAGATAAGCGCTGAAAGCATCTAAGCGCTAAGCCCCCTCCAAGATCAGATTTCCCTGCCGCGCAAGCGGCACTAAAGGCAGGTTGTAGACTACGACCTTGATAGGCCGGGTGTGTAAGCGTCGTGAGACGTTGAGCTAACCGGTACTAATCCGCCGTGCGACTTGGCCATATTTTGCCTATCTCGCCACTCGAGTGCGAATAGGTGAATCCTTGTTCAACCTCTATGCAATTGGCTTTTTTTCCCGGTGATCATAGCGGGGAGGTAACACGCGTTCCCATTCCGAACACGACCGTTAAGGGCCCCTGCGGCGATGGTACTGTGGTGTAGGCCACGGGAGAGTAGCACGTTGCCGGGATTTTTTCGAAAAGGCGTCTCCGATGTCGAATCGGGGGCGCCTTTTTGTTTTTGAAGCCTCAGGGGGCGACCATGATCGGCCTGCCGAAGCAGATCCTTGAACTCGTCTTCGATGAGTGGGCTGGCCAACAGCCCATTCCCTGCACAAGGATATTTACCACCATTTTTTCTTTACGGGGGCTTTCCCATGCGCCTTATCAAGGCGCGTTCTCAATTCCCGGGCCCAGTAATCGAAGGCTTCCTTTGTATAGCTCCAGAATGTATAAGCTTCCACATAGGACACGGCGGCCTGGGAAACGAATTTCACAGGTCCGCGATGAAAATCGTAATCGTATTTTTTGCCGATGCGCCGGTCCACATAGGCCACAACCCGTTCGCTTGTTACGCTATCCAGAAACTCCGACTCGATCGCGGCATCCCCGACATACGGGGAACTGCCGAACCCGCCCTGGGTCGTCATACTTGCGGCAAGATCCGCTATCGTTGCATAGGGTAAGACCAGGACGACGACACTCATGGAAGGTTTGGTAGGGACCATTTCGGTAATGGCGACACGAATCCTCAAGACACCCGGCCCGGGTTCGGTCACAACCGGGTAATCGGCGCCAAGCGCATGGGTAATGGCCGCATGGAAATAATCGGTAAGAATCTTGAGCCTGGATGCATCAACCCCCTTGTAATCGGACTTGTCCCTATACCAGACGATAATGTTATCCAGGAGGATTTTGTCATAATTCTTCAGGCTGAATCCCGGTTTAATCCATATCGCCGCATCGCAATGGTCAGGATCGGGCCGAAGGTTGGAATAATCGCCAAGAAACCCGGCATCTTTATAGGTGGACATGAGCTTCATGCTGTTGCAGGCCCCGAGAAATGGGATGACCGAGGCCAGGCTTATCATGAGCAGCTTATTATGAATCATCCGTAGCCCTTTCCGCATGGTCCATACAGTGCCATATCTTCAATGGTTAGACGAGTTATTCAATTCATATTTCCGGGTTCGCCCAGATATTTAATATGGTAAGGTTGGCCCTGGTCTTCCTGATAGAAAGGCCCGCGCGACCGGCGGAAAACGCCAAAATAGATTTGATCCCCAGGTGGAATGGTATCGGCATGGATATATCATCCAATCGGCCGCATCGTGCGCAGGGGAATCTCACGTTGGAGGAATTTGCGCGTGGCCTGGTGGCCGATGCGAAGCTGGCCTGCGTGGTGAAGCGTCTGGACACCAATCTGAGTGCGCAGTTCCGGAAATAGACTTATTCGCTATTCGTAGGACTGACCCTCGGGACTTGGACCCTCAGGACTCGCTCAGCAAAACGGGCTAAACTGTTACTTCCGTTAGATCCAAAATCCGAGGATTTTCCGTTGACAGGCAACCTGCGTAAGTTAATCTTCTTCTTTGTTGCATAGCCTTGAATGTGGTACCGGGCCAAAGCGCCTGAAAGCAATGGCCATATCAAGCTGTTTGGACAAAACGGCTTGTTTATCTATATTATAAGAACTCCGTGCGGCCCAAATGATCCATGGAGGAATAATCGTGGCAAAACCGGAAGCGAACGATACGGGTATTGGATTTGAAGACACCCTCTGGGCTGCCGCGGATAAATTACGCGGCACGGTGGATGCCGCCGAGTACAAGCACGTTGCCTTGGGGCTGTTCTTTCTCAAGTATGTTTCCGACTCGTTCGAGTCGCGCCGCGAGCCGCTGAAGATCGAGTTGGAGCAGGGCGCGGTATCACCGCCCTGATAGCGGTGGAGCCACCCGTCGCCATGGTATTCTCCCCCGGGCGGAGGGATGCATGCAGCAAAAACTTGCTGGTGGGCTGCTTGCGCGATGCGATTCTGTGGCTGAATCCGGCCTTTTCCGAGGAGGCGCGGGCAACTATTCGGCGTTATCGAATAGTTCATTTTAAGGGGATGCCTGCATGAACGACCAGAATCAATTTCTTCTATATTCCGCGCCGGACGGGGCGGTGAAGGTGGAGGTTTGCTTCAAAGATGAGACGGTCTGGCTGACACAAAAGGCTCTGGCCGAGCTGTTTGGCGTCAAGGTGCCTGCCATCAACAAGCACCTGAAGAATATTTTCGAGTCGGGAGAGTTGGCGGAGAAATCAGTTATTTCCATTTTGGAAACAACTGCCGCCGACGGAAAAAGTTACCAGACCGGTTTTTACAACCTCGACGCCATTATCGCCGTGGGTTACCGGGTCAACAGTTACCAGGCTACGCAATTCCGCATCTGGGCTACGAAGACGCTTAAGGAGTTCATCATCAAGGGCTTCGTGCTGGATGACGAACGGCTGAAACAGGGCAAACAGGTCTTTGGCAAGGATTACTTCGACGAACTGCTGGAGCGCATCCGCGAGATTCGGGCCAGTGAACGTCGCTTTTACCAGAAGATCACGGATATCTACGCCCTGTCGGTGGATTACAGCGCAGATGCACCGGTGACCCAGGAGTTCTTCGCCACCGTGCAGAACAAGCTGCATTGGGCCATTACCGGCCAGACGGCAGCGGAACTGATCTACGCTTCCGCCGATGCGGCCAAGATTTACTTGGGCCTGACAACCTGGAAACATGCGCCACACGGGAAGATTCTAAAGTCCGATGTCACAGTGGCAAAGAACTACCTGAACGAGGCCCATGTGAAGGAGCTGAACCGGATTGTATCCGCCTACCTCGATCTGGCGGAGAATCGGGCCGAGCGGGGCATCCTGATGAAGATGGCCGATTGGGTGGGTTTCTTGAACAGCTTTTTGGAATTGTCGAACTATCCGATTCTGCAAGACAAGGGCAAAGTGAGCGCGCTGGAGGCCAAGCTCAAAGCCGAGGGGGCATTCGAGGTGTACCGCCAGCGGCAGGACGCGGAATATATCTCAGACTTCGACCGGGAGATCAAACGCATTGAGAATCATGAATCTTCGCGAGCTCATGGTCCGTGAATCCACGGTCGAATATGGCAGCGCCGATTCTTTCGCTGGGTTGGGTTTTGCCAACCTGCGCGTGGCCTGGTGGCCGATGCGAAGCTGGCCCCGCGAGGTGAAGCATCGGGACACCAATCTGAGTGCGCAGTTCCGGAAATAGACTTATTCGCTATGCGTAGGACTGACTCTCGGGACTCATGAATGGCTGGTGAATGACGTCCAAACTCTACAAACCACGGACTGCCCTTTGCAAGTTAAAAGAGATTGAGATACTGTCTGTTGATGGTTGCATATCGCCAGATGACAAGGTCAATGACAGGAACCTTGTCGCCGACAACCTGTGAAATGCGATCACACATCACGGCAGGTGATGGAAAGCCAGTTTTTCGTGCAACACGGACAAGATGCCTGTCAGGTTTTGCCAGGGGTAGGCCCAAGTTTTTCGCCAAATGAAAGGATGTAGCTGGCCCCATATACGGAAATTGGCGAATGGAGTCTACGCCATATTCAAGTATCTCGGTCTTTACTGTTTGAAACCCGCGTTCTTTAAGAATGCGGGCGGTGTCGAGAATTGCGTCGACCTTCTTGATGTTGCCGAAGATTGCGAGGGCTACTTGGCGACAACGCAAACTGTTTTTAACTATTATTGCTGCCGATTCCCAGTTACAAAAAGCTGATGAGATCGCAAGAAATTTATTTTTTATTACACGTTCATTCATCCCGGCAGAAAGGATGACCCAAGCACTCTCCCGAAGGAAAAAACATTCCGTAATATCATTAAAATCAAGACAGTCTTGCCAGTCGATTTCATCAGCATAGCCTTGTTCTATTACGGTTTCTTTAGCTGTCATGTATGCAGTAGCGATGTGGAGCGTATGCTTGTCAAAGGACTGGAGATTATCTTGTGTGTTCACTGACGTTCTGCCTCCTTAGTAGTGTCCTTAAATCGACCGCGGATGAGCAATATTGCCCGGAGAACCCATACTGGATACCCCGGTCTCAAGCTGATCATCTTGCTGATCTCTACTTTCCGGAGATGGTACGCCTTGAGCCTAAGAAATTCTGAATCCGGAATGCGAGGCAGGCCTTCCATGCCCTTCTTATATTCTTCATGAAGTTGTAAAAGAGCATCAAAGGTTGGATCAGCGTTTTTTATCAGGATAGATCGATATATCGTTTTGAGACGATAAACGGATTCCGCAGCCTGACCAAACTGAGCCGATTTATCACTCCAGCCAAGACAGAGATTAGCAATCGATAGAAAGAAGACAAATGCTGACAGAAGTGCCAATGCGAGCCTAGCAATGGGCTCAGAAACGCCCAACAGACGAAGAATGTCATCAGGAGTGAATGTAAAGGCGCATAGAAATACTGACGCAGCGAGCACACCAAGAATGATTATAAGGGCAAGTCGCGAGTAACGATCCCGGAGAACAGAATACATCGTAAGTGTCTGATCGATAACACGGTATTGCCTTTGTATCTCGTCGCAAGCACATTGCATGACACTACTCCAATACGTCTCGCCATTGATTCACAGAACAGGCGGCATCAGCATTCTGGATAGTTCGTCCGATTCGTGCAATGGTATCTGCGACGATGCGTCTTTTTAGACTTCTTGCCGACCCTAGGTAGTCGTCGACGTGGAATGATTGACCCGTAGAGTCGCCGATTCTTGAAAGCAGATGATTTGGGGCTTCAATGAAAAAACGCCTCAACATGGCCTTTGTTGTAAAGGGCCCAGCATATTCGTCGAAAATACGTACGGCGAGCGACTCGATATGATAACCTGTAAGTTGATGATTCTCGGGCAGCTTTGCGAGTATTAATTTGGCCAGTTTTACCGTTGGGACAAGTTTGCCGGAGCAATGCTGATTGGTGTCTGTCAACTTGGACGCGAATTTATCAGGACGAACGACATCAGACCAAGCGGAGCCATCAGCGAGAGATAATCGCAGACCGGTCTTTGTTCGGATGGCGGGGAGAAGTTGAACCTCCATGTCATTAAAGATCACGGTCACAGCCATACTGCCTTGATGGATTTCTGTGTTCTGGAATCGTTGGCGAAGGCATTTCGCAAAATAGGTCTGAACATCGGAGGGAGATTTGTCGATTAACTCCGAACGATTGATAAAGACAAGCGCATCAACGTCGCTCAAACCATTGACATATGTGCTTTTTGCCAAGGAGCCGCCAAAGAGAAGGCTCACTGAGCCCTCAATATCTTTTTCCAAAGCGTCGATGATTTCCTGAACATGCTTGGTTAACGCGGTCGAATCGCGTTTGTTCGCGTTCGCAAGGTAGCTATCTAAGATGGCCGCAATATTTGATACGAATTCATCGCTCCGGTTCAGATCGTTGGCCTGTTGGACTTGCCGCCTAAGATTAGATGGACCAATACCACTAGAGAAGAATCCCCCTGATGAACCCATTAGACACCTCCATTGAGCCTTCCTGATAACGCATCCGACGCTTGACGCAAAAAACCCGAATGGTACGGTAGAGCGCTATAATCCTTAGTCGTAGCAAAGGTTCGCATCTTTAGCTGAAGATCCCTCAAAAAGGTGTAGTTATCAGAGAATGTCTTGGCGCGGACATAATCGTCGTTTTGATCAAGACCGATGTGCAGAATGCCATAGTTCTGCATATACGTGCAGTAGCCGTCGGTATAGGAGAACCGAAGCCAAGACAGACCATCAAATATCTCTGCTCCTGCAAGAAAATATAGGCATGCGGAAAGTGGGTCCAGTGCGCCAAACACCTGAATTGGAGCGCGGATATTCGCGGTATCCATATGGCGTCGCAAGGTAGCGATTGCAACCATGCGGTCAAGAGGCGTATTACCCAGTTCCTTTTCCGTGACTCCGAGTATATGAAAGTCTGCAATTTCAGTGATGCAGGTCGGAAGCGCATTGATAATGGGCAAGAGATTTCCTTTTGATTGCCAGGAGGGTTTTAAAAGAAAATTGTGCATTTGTTTTGGGTAGTTAGCAAAGAGCCCTCGCGCAAGTGCGATTTGTTTAGGAAGGCTCTTTCCCGCGCTACTCTTATCGAAATTTATAAAGACTGCAGGGATGCGTTCAGGCCAGGAATCAAGAATATTCTGAAGATGCTTCAGTTCCCATGGACGAGGCTTGTTATGAAAATGATATACGGTGCAGTAATCATGATCAGCATTTGTCTCGTAACCCCCGCTATCGACAAATGTCAGGGCGGGCACACATGGAAATTTGTGCGGGGATAGAATGTGACGATAGAAGATATCATACGCGCTGACCAACATGGTTTCTGTGAGAAATTCTGCCGTATTGACGAAAATATCTTTTACCTCTGAAATCCCATTTTGTTTGACTTTGAATCCTTTGCTGGAGAATGAGGGAACCAAGATTGGTGTCTGGATCGAAATCCCGCCCGGGGGTCTAATGGTTGTGCTTCGCGCCAGCATGCAGAACCTCCAAATCCCTGCAAGACAGACATTTGCCGCAAGGTTGGCGGCGACCTATCTCACAACTATACGTCAATTCCAAAGGAAGAAGTTTCTTAATAGAATAAGACCAGATATCACTTTTTGTCCAGTCAATAAAAGGGGTTCCGATCTGGATGCGCCCATCGGCATACTCGTCGAAAGAATCCTGGCATTTACGAATGAACATGGCAGAACAGTCAAAGTAAGGTGTGCCAGAATGTACTCCGATGGCTATAATCCCGCTTCGATGTGGGAATTCAAGTAAGGCCGTGAAGAGAAGGAACGCATTCCTTGCTCTAATCTCTCCCTTGCATTTTTTTGCCGCCCCCTTAAGGGATAGGCATCGGAATGGAATATCAAAATAGTTTGATATACGCATGGCAGCACGTTGCTCACACCTTCGGGATACCTGCCCGTAATCTATAAACAGGGCCGTGACGGAGATTCGCTTGGACGTGTAGAACTCAACGCAGGCGGATGAGTCGATTCCGCCACTCAGGAGCACCATCACATTGGTTGTTAATCCCGTAGTGGTCATGGAAACACTATTCTGTAATGTTATTCATATCCTTAAGGTATCCAATTTCACCCAATCCCCTGGGGCGCGTTCGTATTCCCAGAAGGTCCAGCCGTTGCAGGTGCGGCGTTTGACGGCGGCGGCGCCAGCTACAGAAGGGGATGTGTAAATTTTTCCAGCATAGCGAATGGTGCCGTTTTTGCGCACGCGGGCGTTGAGTTTCTTTCCCTTGTAGAATGATCTTAGCTTCATTGGTCCGGTGATATACACCGCGAGGATGGGCTTGCGTCCATCGGGCTCATCGACCGTTTCTCGCCTCGTCCGCGCAGGATGCATCTCGACGAACAATCCATCAACCTGTGCCAGGGCGTTCCGTTTGCTATCGCGCCGGAATCGGCGACGCAAGTCTTCTGACCGGGCAAACTTGCCTTTTTGCTTATTGCCCTTAGGCTTCACCGTGCGCAGGATCAAGGCCTCAAGCTCTCGCAGATGATGATCGCCGATTGTGAGATATACTGAAAACCGGTCCCACGAATGGCCATGCCGGTCTTTGAGATGATGCTTCAACCGGTTGCGCAAATTTGTCGCAAGGCCCACATAGTATAATTTCCCGTGCCGGTACAGCGCATATACGCCCTGCCGCCCACGGACGTATTGATAGATGATTTCGGGATTCCTCTCCAGCGCCTCGCGGGAAATGTTTTCCAGATGCTGACAGACAAGCTGGGCTCGTTTTTTCATAATTAGTTTGTCCGATATTGACGGATAATTAATCCTACCCCCGGCCGTGAATATACCAATGCAACAACAGGCTGGCGGTTTTTTCCTGCATTTCGGCGTTGCCGGTGCGGGAGGCGGCCAGGGCGGCGAAGCGCTCATTGGCTTGGCGCAGGCGGTCGTTCAGGTCCTTGAGGCAATGCCGGCAGTCGGCTTCCGATTTGGGCAACGCGAGGTCGCCGGTGACGCCCAGGCGGGGCAGGAACTTTTCACGGATTTCGGCCTGGACATCCGGTCGCCGGCAATCGGAAGGATTAGCCAAATGGATACCCAGTTCCCAGTCGCGCACGCGCCGCTGGATCATCGGTACATTCCAGCGGCTGCGGTCAAACAGGACGAATGCATTGACGTTCCAGGTAAAGAAAAAGGGACACTGGATATTGTCGGATTTCTGATAGGCATCCTGCATCAGATCGGCCTGATAGGGGCTTTGGCCCTCGGGGGTGCCCAGCATTTTGACCTCGCCGGATATGACCGGGGATTGGTTCCCGCGCCGAAAAAATCGTAGGTCCTGCCGCTTATGCCCGGTGGGGCCATAATGCTCAATGGCCGCACGTGAAAAGGGCCATTCCGGATGCCGCGCAAACAGGGCTTCCGACCAGGATTGAATGTCGCCACAAAAGGCGACCTCGTTTTCGCGGACACTGGATGAGGTGCTCATAAATCGAATGTTCAGGGAAACAGGTTAGACACCGCATTGTATAAACTTTTTTGTGAAACAAGTCGAGAAAGATACGCGGGGCAATAAATCGGTGTTCAACAGGCCCGGATTCTGGATCTGCTCAAAGCCCAGGGTCGGGTGACCCGCCGGGAGGTGATGGAACAATCAGGCGTTTCACATAGCACGGCGTATCGTCTGCTTTATACGCTGGAACAGCGGGGCCTGATCCGCAGGGTGGGGGACAACAAGGGCACATATTATGTGCTGGTCCGTTCCTGACCGTCTATTTCCGTCCCCTATCCGTCATCCGTCCTCTGTCATCCGTCCGCCGGTGGACGCGAATCGTTTCAAATACTTGACCGCAATCGTAAAATCCTTGGGCCAGGGCGCGGCAATCGTGACCTTTGCCTGGCTGACCGGGTGTGTGAAGGTCAGGCTCTCGGCGTGCAGGGCCACGCGCCCGATCAGCGGGCGCTCGGGCACATCGGGCTTGAACTTGTAGTCGCTCTTGATCTCGGAGAGGTATAAACCGCGCCCGTTGCCGTAAAACGCATCGGCGACCACGGGACAGCCGACGTGGGCCAGGTGGACCCGGACCTGGTGGGGCCGGTCGGCGCTGGGCCAGGCCTCCAGCAGGCTGTGTGCACGAAAAACCTCGAGCGCATGCACGCGCGTCCGGCAGGCGCCCCGGCGATAGGCGGCGGCCACGCGCATCCGGCCCGGTTGGCCGGGATCGCGTTCCAGTTCCCGGCGGATGACCATGTCGGGTTCCGGCAATGCGCCGCCTACGAGCGCCAGGAAATGCTTCTCGGCCTGCCGGGCTTCAAATTGACGGGCCAGTGCGATCAGCGCGGGCTTTTGCTTGGCGCATAGCAGGACGCCGCTGGTTTCGGCATCCAGCCGGTGGACATTGAATATGTTGGGTGCAAGGTGCTGGCGAATCAGGGCGGTCAGGCTGGCGCGGGGCGCGTTCCAGCGGTCGGGTTCGGTCAACAGGCCGCTGGGCTTGTCGAAGGCAATCAGCCACTCATCCTCGAACAGGACGGGGGGCAGGGGCGATGGGGATTTGGACATGGAATACCAGACACCCCGGATTACACGGGTGGCACGGATATCGGAATCGATGATCCGGAATTCAAATCAGTGCCATTCGTGCTGTCCGTGGTAACAATAGCTTCAGATTCGCTTGCGATAAAAAAAAGAGCGTCCCGGGAGTTGCCTCCACGGAACGCTCTTCCCGATTTTAAAACCCGACAATCGGTTTAACGATAGTCGCGCTTGCCACCACCGCGTTCGCCGCCGCCAAAGTTGCCGCGGGGGCGATCTTCACGGGGTTTCGCTTCGTTGACCGTCAGGGTGCGGCCTTGGAAGTCCGCGCCGTTTTTCTCGGCAATGGCCTTGTTGGCCTCTTCCTGCGATCCCATTTCCACGAAGGCAAATCCGCGCGACTTGTTCGTGTACTTGTCCATAATGACGTTACAACTAACCACCGTGCCACACGTGGCAAAGTGTTCCTTCAGGTCACCTTCGGTCGTGGTGAAGGACAGGTTTCCGACATACAGCTTCGTAGCCATACTTTTCCTCCCTTAAACTGCGGTATGAGCGTTCAGCGACTGTTCCCGACTCATTCGGGTTTCAGATCGTCTACCGAACAAAAACGTCGACTGACAATCTACCATCTCGCACTGTGAACTCTCTCATTCTGCAGTCAAGTGATGCATAACCTATCATATTGCAAAATGAATGCAATAACTATTTTTATGTATTTTTGGGGAGCATTTTCGCGCTTTTTGGCCCGTTTTTTGTTGTCTTAAGTCGCCATTATGATAGGGTTTCCACAAATCAACCCTGTAGGAGAGATACCGGCATGCCCCACCCGCAATTCGACCGTAACAAGTTGCTCGTCAAGCCGTTGAGCGAACGCAAGAACAAGCTCGCGATTGAGCGCGATTGCGTTTTGCCTGGGGCCGCGCCCCGAACACTTTCCAGGGAAGCGCGGAAAATAGTGCAGGAAGCAGCCGGGCGTATGCGCCAGGCGAGGCAGGCGGGGCGGTCCGTCATGCTGGCGTTTGGCGCACATACGATCAAGAACGGCCTGGCCCCGGTCCTTATCCGGCTGATGGAAGAGGGGTGGTTGACGCATCTGGCGACCAACGGCGCCGGGATCATTCATGACTGGGAATTCGCCTTCCAGGGCCAGAGTAGCGAGGATGTGCGCCGGTACGTGGCCGAGGGCCAGTTTGGCATCTGGCAGGAAACCGGCCGCTATATTAATCTGGCGCTGATCGCCGGCGCCTATGAGGGGTTAGGCTACGGCGAATCGGTTGGGGCTCTGATCCAGAATGAACGCCTGGTGATCCCTTCCGCCGACGAATTGCGGCGCGTGGTGATGGATGCCCTGGCCAAGGATCCTGCGCGCGCTGCCGCGGCCGCCGATTTCCTGGCGACCGTGCGCCATTTTGACCTTCAGCCCGGGCCCCTGCCGATTCCGCATCCTTTCAAGTCCTACAGCGTGCAGGCGGCGGCCTATCGCCTGAACATACCGTTTACCGGCCATCCCATGTTCGGGCATGACATCATTTATAACCACCCCATGAATCAGGGGGCGGCCATCGGGAGGACAGCCGAGCGTGATTTCCTGTCCTTCGCGCACAGTGTCAACAACCTGGCCGGTGGCGCGTACCTTTCGGTCGGTTCCGCGGTTATGTCGCCCATGATTTTTGAAAAAGCCTTTTCCATGGCCCAGAACCTGCACCGCCAGGCAGGGCAGCCCATTCAAGACCATTTTATCCTGGTGGTTGACCTGGCCGACGCCCATTGGGATTGGAGCGCCAAGAGCGAGCCGCCCATGGATAACCCGGCCTATTACCTGCGCTATTGCAAGACATTCAGCCGCATGGGCGGCGCCATGCGCTACCTGTCCGTTGATAACCGCGACTTCCTGCTGGCGCTGAGCGGCGAATTAACCGGCAAGCGCTGACATCCTGAGCGCAACTGTTCGGAAGAAGCCGGGATTCGGGAGTCAAAATTCAGAATTAAAAAAGCCGTGCAAGGTGTCGGAATTCAGAATTCTGGCTTCTTTAATATCGCGGCAAGCGCTTCAGCCCGAACCAGTTTTTTGTCCGGTCGGTTTTTTCCATTTTTTGAGCGGGCGGCGTTGCCGGCACAATCCTGATCCGTTCGCCTGCCTTGGCCGGCACTTCCAGGATATCTCCGGAATATTTCTGCCCCGCAATCATTGCCGGGCCCTGGAACACGTTTTTGATCCTCACCATCCCGCCTTTCCGGCTCTCGATTTCGATCCATTGCACCCGACCGGCTTTTTTCTCGGCCGATACAAGCACAGCTCCTTCCGCCAGCAGGTCACGGAAGGACACATCCGGCCAGAAATCGGGCGTGGCCGGGAAAACACGGATCAGGCCATTCCAGCTTTGCAGCAGCAGTTCCATGACGGCCGCCGCCGCGCCGAACCCGGCCTCCAGGGTCATTGCGGTACCGGCAAAAAGAGTGATGCCGAAATTCCGGCGATCGCCGTTAAGATGCAATGAATTCGGCGTGAGCCAGGCGAAATACAGCTGGAGCATATTCCAGGCCCATTCCGCCTTGCCTGCGCGGGCGGCGATCAGGGACATGGGTGGATATGTATGCCCGGCCCAAGCCGCCATTCCCTGCCGGCGTAGTGTTCGCAACGAATTCTCGATCAACAACCGATCCGCCTCGGTGCCCTCGATCGTCAGGAGCCCCAGCGGGTAGATTGCCAGCAGATGCGACAAGTGACGGTGGGATTGCGTTAACGGAAGATCCTTGGCGATCCAAAGCTCGTTGCCGCCGGGATAATCATAGAGCCTGGCGAGTATCTCCGCGTATTTGGAACGATCGGGATCGTGCGCGGCCAGCACGTCGTCGGCTTCCATAAGCGCCTGGCAGAGGAATCGAATCAGCGCGCCGTCATACGACGTGTCCGCCTGCCATTCAGCGGGCGTGCCCTCGGCATATTCCGGCGAATGGCAAACGGGCAAATGCAGTTTGCCGTCCGGGCCTTCTTCTAAAAGGTCGCGATAAAGTTGCCAAGCTGCTTTCATCATCGGCTGGGCGCGCGCGCGCAGGAACTCCGCATCCAGGCTGTAGCGGTAATGCAGCCAGTAATGATGGCTGAGCCAGGCCAGGTACGAAGGACTGCAAGCCGTGGCCACCCACCCGACATATTTGTCGTCGGCGGGCTTCGCGCCGACGATCGGAATACCATCAATAGCCAACGCACAGCGTGCCCAAGCCCCCTCGCTATCGAAAAATTTCCGGCCATCCTCGCGGAAACGGGGGAGCATCGCGAAGAAGCGTTCATAGAGCGCGTCTCCAAGATCGAGGTGGTTGGAGGTGTAAATCGGCCAGTAGGTTTCCTGGACGTTCAAATCAAGATGGTAATCCCCCCACCAGGGAGGCTGGCACCCATCCACGGACCATAAGCCCTGGAGCGGAATCGGATAACCGTCCGGCCTGGTGCTCGAACCCAACTTATAGATTTCCGCGTAATACAGGTTTTCCAGGCGCGCATCCGGCAACGCGATCGCGGAATGGCCCCAGAAATCGCGCCACCACGCCGCATGCTCCTTATGCAGGCTGTCGTATTCCGGGAGGTTTTCCACCGCCGCCACCGCCGCTTGCAACGGATTCGCCGCATCCCGGCTGCTCTGAATGGAAAGAAGTAATTCGCAGGAGCGCACCCGATATGCAATCACATATTCGCCGCCGGCCGGGAATGCCTGCCGCACCCACTGCGTCGTACCTGCGGTTCCGCGCTCCAAAGGTGGATAGCCCCACAGATTCAGCAGATCCTGAATCTGGCGAACCTTCTTGCCGCCGGGGTTGGGCGCGTAATCCAGGCGAACCGTCACGTCAGCCGGCAGGCCTTGCAGCACAAAAAGCCGGCGTGTTGCGTGGGCGAAGGCGCGCCAGCGCCCCGTTTCCCACGTGGCGTCTTTCAAGCGCAGCCGCCCGCCCTGGAAAGTCAAGTTGTCTATTGCCATGCGCGGCAACGGAAGGCGCGTGGGGTAGGGTACGGTATCTCCGCTGCCTTTGGGTAACGAGGAACAAATATCCTGGATCTCCACCAGGCGATTCTCGCGCAGTAATTGCCTGATCACGGAATACCGGAAACGGTCCCAATTCGGCTCGGGGGCGCGTGTTTCCCAGACATCGTATTTGTCAAGCGTTACGTGCAGAGGCTGGCCGTCGCCCCACAGCATTGCGCCCAGGTGGCCATTGGCCATGGGAACGCCGTCTACCCATCCCTCCGGAGCGCGCTCATAAACAAGGTCGTGATCATCCAGATAATCCAAGGCCGGCAGTTTGTGCCTTTTCATCGTCATCTATTTTTCTGTTTTCGGCAAAGTGGCAACAGGTCAGTATTTATTACAGGCTGCCGCCAGTTTTTTCAAGTAATAACAATAGTTGGCAAACGATATGTCGGGTGGACAAGCGTGGTCCGTATGGGGAATGTAACCGCCCGCGTCGATCAACGGTTTCAAGCGAAAGAGTTCGGCATCAATTGTGGCGGGCCCTTTGGCCAGCGCCCGTTTGTCCACCCCGCCCCATATGCGTAATTCCTTGCCATATTTGCGGCGGACGGCGAGTACGTCCATGCCCGATTGCACCTCAAAGGGATACAGGAAGTTCAAGCCCGCATCCATCCAGATTGGAATAAGCGAGTCAATTTGGCCGTCACTGTCCAAGCCGATGTACTTGACCCCCCGCTTGCGTAAAAATTCCGTTACCCTGCGATATCGCGGGAGCATGTAGCGCCGGACCATGGCCGGCGAGATGAGCGGGGCGTGATTATACGCCATGTCTTCCCAGAAGCCGAAAGCATCGATCTCGATCACATCCAGGATTTGCGCCATCATGGCAATGATGAAATCCGCATTGGCCTCCATCATTTCTTCCACAAACTCCGGATCATCATGGAAAAGCAGGCAAAGATTTTCTACGCCCACCAGATTGCGCAGGGGGCCAAAAAAACCGCCCCAGCGATCCGAAATGATAATGAATGGCAGCGGCTGGGCGCGCCAGTCCTTCATTTTTTGTTGCCAATCCGGTCCAATCCGCCGGGTCAGGTCCGGCTGCATGCGTTCTTTCCAGAAGGCGCGGAACTCCTGGCGGGTTACAACGGGAAATTTCAAAAACTGGGGCATGGAGCTTGAAGCATTTGTTTTCAACTCCCGCATCAGGATGCCCTCGTGGTTGATATAGACCACGGTTGTCTCGTTCTCGTCTATAACCCGGCGTTCGAAAGGCGGGTTTGGCTTAAACCATCCGCCGAACCAGAGTCCTTGATCGCAGATATTCGCCGGTTCGTTTCGTTTCGGATCGTAACCTTCTTTCTTCCACCGTTCAATGGTCTCAGCCCATCCGCCCCCGCTCCAAAAGGGCGTGTGGTCCATCGGTTGATACGCCATGCAGGCGTGAAAACGTTCGCGGGTGTTCATTGGCGCTCTCCTTGTGTTCACAGCACGATGACCCAGGTCTGATAAATTGGCCGCAGCCGGCAAGTGTCCTTTTGAAGCGGCATTAGCCAGTCGCCATTGGTATCCGGCGTTACCGCGCCGAGATCGATTCCCGCACCATCAACCGGGTTAAACAAGTGTCCTGTTTTATCCTCTCCCCATCAGCTTCATCTTCAGTTCGATGTAGTAGAGGAAGTCCTTGTATGAAATCTCCGGCGAGGCCGTGTGGTCTAAGTGCGGGATATAACCGCCCTGTTCCAACAGAGGCGGAATTTTAGCGTAAAGTTCTTTTTCGATGGCCTGTTTGCCTTTGGCAATCTCCATTTTGTCAATCCCTCCCGCCAGGATGAGTTCCTTGCCGAACTTCTTGCGCAACGTCAGGGGGTCCATGCCGGAGGCCTGTTCCAGCGGCCAGAAACAGTTTATTCCCGCCTCCATCCACAGCGGAATCAACGGCATTGGATCACCGTCGCAGTCCAGCCAGAAGTATTTTACGCCGCCTTTGCGCAGGGTATCAATAATCCGTTGATACGGCTTGCGGAAAAACCGGTTGAATAGTTCCGGCCCATAAAGTGGGCCGCCCTTGCCGGCGCAGTCCTCAAAAAAGTTGAAATAATCAAACTCCACGTCTTGCAACGCCCGTCCCACAATCTGGAGGAGAAAATCCGTGTTAAACTCGATCATTTCCTCCACCAGCGCGGGATCGTCGTAAAACAGGTAAGAGATGTTCTCGGTGCCCACCCATGCGCGCAGTTGGGAATACAGTCCGAAACTTGCGTTGCCCAGCAGGCAGACCGGATAATCCCGTTTTTTCCATGTCCGTACCAGCTCATCCCAGAGGAGCGGGTAGCGAACAGGCGCATTCGGGTTATAGCGTTGCTTGACAGCCTGCCAGCTGGCGCGGTTCGTCACGGGAAAGGAAATGTATTGATCCATGCTCATCCGCGTGCCCCGGACCGTCCCATCCTTCAGGGCTTTCGTAACAATGCCGTCCTTACGCCGCGCTGTGATTGTGTGCTCGGTCTCCTCGATGACCTGATATTCGAACGACGGAATCATGCCCATGTTAATCTGAGCGTAATCATGGCGGTCAATCTTGAAAAACGGTTCGCCCTGCCAGAAGTTCCAGTACATCTGGTCGCCGGGGATTCCCTCATCCAGCCAGCGTTGAACCGTCTGTCCCCAGCACCCCAGTTCATAATTCGGCACCCAATCGGTCGGCTTGCCATGCATGATCTTGTGAAAGTATTTCCGGTGAGTCACTGACTGTCATCTCCTATGCTCGGTCGTTTCAAGAGGCTCATATTACGTCTTGTTATTAAGCGTTCCTTCCCATCAGCACTATTCTGAATGTTTGTTTTTACGCTGAGAATATTCGCGCGCGAATAGAAATAGACTTGTAATTAGATAACTGCGAGAATATATATGTTTGTAAATCGAGTATTTATGTTGAATAAATGAGAAAATCGCATCCCATCTTTCCGGATCCTATGGCCGATTCAGTCCTGCAGCATGGATTTCATGCCCATCCGCCAGGTCGGAGTGTAGGTACATGGCAGGCGGGGGAAAGAACCTGGAATATTGGCTACACGATTTCAGGCACCGTGCGGGAGATCCTGGCGCAGGGTGAAACTTGGGAACAACCACACGATCTTATGATTCTCAAATCGGGCGGTAGTCATGCTTGGGAGGTGCCGCGCGATGTGCGCGAACCCTGGCGGGTGATTTGGTTTGTGTTTGTGCCAAAGCCTGAATGGATCCCATTACTTGATCTTCCAGAGGAATTTCCCCGATTCAGTCGAATTGCCCTGGCAGGACGAAAATATGACGGAAAGATCAGGCGCTCGTTGTTACAGGCCCACCGCTTTGCGATCAGTCCGGCCGGCGGTCAGGCACTTGCCATGAATGCCCTGGAGCGGGCCTTGCTATGGTTGCAGGCGGAACTGAAAATTGCCGATGTGCGGATCGACCGAAGAGTTCAAGCAACCATAGAGCTCTTTTTCAAGCGGCTTGTAAATCCTCCGTCAATCCCTGAAGCGGCCGCAGCCTGTGGCCTGTCGCCGTCACGCCTGGGGGGGCTCTTCCGTGAATGCATTGGGCAGACACCGCAACGATGGCTCGAACGGACCCGCCTCAATCACGCCCGGGATCTGCTCTTGACTACGGGGTTGCCCGTTAAGCTGGTCACGGCTGCCTGTGGCTACAACGACCAGCGACATTTCGCAACACGATTTCGGAGATACCTCGGATTGACGCCAACCCAATGCCGTAAACACGTCCAAAAAAAACCACACGGTTAACGGTGATATCAGCGCCTTTTTTGTGAAAGAAGCCCTAAAATGCGATTGCTGTTGTTCAATTGGATACCAGCCGGGACGTCGCACGCACAGGCCGTTGCCTGCTCTTGACAGGCCCGTTAAAAAAAGGGAAGATGACGGCCATTCGAACCATATTGCGCATATCGAAAAGGAGAACGGTCATGCCGGATCCGGAAGCCCTTAAGGAAGGCAAGCGCTTTTACGAAGACGTCCCCATGAAGACCCCGGGCTTTTTCCTGAAAGGTTCGGGTGCGCTTGACTGGGGCATGAAAAACCGCCTGGCGCGGATTTTCAATCCCGGCGACGCGCATACGGTCATGCTGGCCATTGACCACGGCTATTTTCAGGGCCCCACCACGGGGTTGGAGCGCGTGGACCTGAATATTGTCCCGCTTGTTTCCCATTGCGACGCGCTCATGCTGACGCGCGGCATCCTGCGCTCTACCATTCCGCCCGCCTGCGAACGGCCGATCGTCATGCGCGCCAGCGGGGGACCCAGCATTTTGAAGGAGCTCTCCAACGAGGAATTGGCCGTGGATATCGAGGATGCCATCCGCATGAACGTCTCGGCCCTGGCGATCCAGGTATTCATCGGCGGCGAGTTTGAAACCCGCTCGGTCCATAACATGACCCGCCTGGTGGATCTTGGCCTGCGCTACGGTATCCCGGTCATGGCCGTCACGGCGGTTGGCAAGGATATGGCGCGCGACGCCAAATATTTTAGGTTGGCCTGCCGCATCTGCGCGGAACTGGGCGCGCACGTGGTTAAGACTTATTACGTCCCGCAGGGGTTCGACACCATAACGGCCTCCTGTCCGGTGCCGATTGTCATGGCCGGCGGCAAGAAACTGCCGGAACTGGATGCGCTGACCATGGCGTATAATGCCATCCAGGAAGGTGCTGCCGGCGTGGACATGGGCCGGAACATTTTCCAGAGCGATTGTCCGGTAGGCATGATCAAGGCGATTCGCAAGGTCGTGCATGAGGATATGAAGCCTGCCGAGGCGCTCAAGTATTACCAGGCGCTGAAGGCGAAAAAAACGTAATATTATTGGATTTTATTTATGGGCGAACCTGTAAATACCGCCCGCCTTCTGACTATCCTCCGGGGCCTGCTGGCCGAGCCTTCTCGCCTTCCCGATGACCCCTGGCAGAGGGTGGTATTCAAGTCCTGGGCCTCATTCTCCGGGGTATCGGGCGCGGTGGTATCCTTGGATGGTGTTAAGAGTGTGGCCCAGGACGATGAACTCCGCAGTCAGATGCGGGGAGTTCTGCAACAGGCCAAAGTCCGGCCGGATAAGATTACCGTGCCCGGCGGCAGCGCATATTGCATTGAGCGCGGGGCGGCGTCGGTTCAGGCGCCTCTGCAAAATAAAATTGCGCTGGTTACCGGCGCGGCGGGCGCCATCGGGGCGGGGATTTGCCGCAGCTTGCTGGCGAAGGGCGCGCATGTGGCCGCCACCGACCTGGCGCGTGAAGCCCTGGATGCCCTGGCCAGGGAACTTGACCCCGACCTCTCAGAGAGTCGGGGCCGTATAATGGGCGTGACCATGGATGTTACCGATGCCGCTTCCGTAGCCGCCGGATTCAATGCCGTAGCCGAGGCATGGGGTGGTGTTGATATTGTTGTGGTCAATGCCGGGATTGCCATGGTGGCGCCCCTGGTTGAGTTGGATCTGGAGGCATTCCGGCGGTTGGAGCGGGTCAACGTGGAAGGGACCTTGCTGACCCTGGCGGAGGCCGGCCGGCGTTTATGCCGCCAGGCGACGGGCGGCGACATCATCCTGGTTTCCACCAAGAACGTGTTTGCCCCGGGCGCCCAATTCGGGGCCTACAGTGCCACCAAGGCTGCGGCCCATCAGTTGGCGCGCATCGCCAGCCTGGAATTGGCGGGCTTCGATATCCGTGTGAACATGGTGGCGCCCGATGCTGTTTTTTCCGATGGCAAGCGCAAGTCGGGGTTATGGGCCGAGGTCGGTCCTTCGCGAATGAAGGCCCGCGGCCTTGATGAAAAGGGGCTGGAAGACTATTATCGCAGCCGGAATTTACTGAAAGCCCGGGTAACGTCCGACCACGTGGCCAATGCCGTGCTTTTCTTTGCCACCCGGCAAACGCCGACGACCGGCGCCACGATCCCAGTTGACGGCGGACTGCCGGATGCCACGCCGCGGTAGAGCACTGTCTTTAATGGTTCGAACGGAAAGTAAAATGAGGAGGCATTATGAAACGACTAATGGCTGGACTGTTGTTGGCAATCCTGTTTGGGTCCTGTGCCCTGGCGGGCGAGGGGTGGCTGACAGATTTTAACAAGGCCAAGAAAGAAGCGGCTGAAAAGAAACTGCCGATCCTGGCGGATTTTTCGGGATCCGACTGGTGCGGCTGGTGCATCAAGCTCGACAAAGAAGTATTTTCGCAAAAGGAATTCAACGAGTTTGCCAAGGGAAACCTGATATTGTTTATCGCCGACTTCCCGCGCGGCAAAGAACAGACGGCCGACTTGAAGGCGCAAAACGAGCAGTTAAGCAGGACATACGCTGTCGAGGGGTTTCCCACCGTATTGCTCCTGGATGCCGGCGGCAAAGTCATTGCCCGCACCGGTTATCGGCGGGGCGGGGCGGCAGCATACGTGGATCATCTGAAAGATTTGTTGAAACAATTTGGCAACAAATAAACAAGGAGGTACAAGGCAAAAGTTTAAACCGGCAATCAGTAAAACCAGTTTATTATCGATCAAACAAAAATGGAGATGCCTATGAAACATGAAGGAATGATGAGTGCATTGGCGGCGGCGATTACTATGGGTTTGGTAGCGGGTTTGGTGGCACAGGAAGCGGCGGCTCCGGCGGCTGCGCCTGCGGCTCCGGCTGCTGCGACCTGCAGCATGGCCAAGGACACGGCGGCGGCCAAGGCTCAGACGCTCTGCCCGATCATGGGCGGCAAGTGCAGCAAGGATATATTTGTGGATGCCGAAGGCGTTCGGATCTTCGTGTGCTGCAAGGACTGCATTGATAAAGTCAAAGCGGACCCGAAAGCGGCCATTGCCAAGATCAAAGCCAACGGCGAACAGCCCGAGTGCGTGTGCGTCGTGTGCCCGAAGTGCGGCGAATACCAGGGCTCGGACAAGTGCTGTAAGCCCGATGCCGTGAAATGCGATAAATGCAAGATGGACAAGGATTCTCCCGGCTGCTGCAAGCCGGATGTCCTTGGCAAGACCATGCCCTGCGGGTTGGATGCCTCCAAATGCGGTATGAAAGCGGCTCCGGCTGCGGCGCCTGCGGCCCCGGTTGCGGCTCCTGCCGAAGCGACAGTGCCTGCGGCGACTCCTGCGCCTGCGGCGCCTGCCGAAGCGGCGAAATAATCATCCGATGATAGCGCGACGGCCAGGTGCGTGTGGACGCGCCTGGCCGTTGTCGCAACATGAGGATGCAGCAAGTGAAGCACCCTGCGGATTGCTTCACGGGTCTCTTCCCATTTCCAGCGTGTCCATCAATTGCTCCGGGTCGAGACGGAACGGGGCGCCGCGGCCCTCATAAAATCCGTGTATGGCAATCAGGTGAATATTCAAGTCGGTAAACGTGATTTCCGTCCCGCGCTCCAGGTTGCAGACGGTGGTGTTTACTTTCGCAAACGATCCCGGATCGCCGAAGGGGCAGGGGAGTTTGCCCCGTGCGGCGTCAACGCGCACCTCGAAATGCGGGGGGACGGACACAAGTTCACCCAATCCCTTCCAGCCGGCCTGTCGTAAGGCAAGCAGCTGCTTGGCGATGCGCGCATGGGTCAGCCCGCGTTGCCGCACGGCTTTATCATCCGCCCGGAGAATGGCCGCCAGGCTCCGGGAGTCCGGCCCCAGGAATCCTTCGCGCGTGGCGCTTGCCTGGCGCAGGGTTTGTTCGATGGCGTTCGGGACATCGGTTTTTTTCATGGATCACCTCGGTCAGGCAAACGAGTCGTAGTATATGCGATCGTTTGCAACGCCTTTTTCACACAGTACATTAATGCAGGCCTGGATCATGGATGGGCTGCCGCAAAGATAGGCTTCCCCGGGATACTGGTCTGCCAGCTGTCGCTTCAGCACTTCCGTGATGAGCCCTGTTTCTCCCTGCCACTGGTCCTCCGGCAATGGCCTGGAAAGCGCCGGGATAAACCGGAAATCCGGCAGGCTTTGTTCAAAGGACTGCATTTCATCCAGCAGGAAGAGATTATCCCGTGTGCGGGCGCCGAAGAAATATCGGATTTTCCGCCGAATGCTGCGTTCCTTGATATCCAACAGTATGGCTTTCATGGGCGCCATGCCCGAACCGCCGGCGATCAGGATGATCTCAAGGTCGTTTTCGTGCAGAAAGAAATTGCCGTAGGGGCCATTGAAGGTCACCGGGGTGTTTAACCGCAGGTGATCGAAGATATACGTCGTGCCCACGCCGTTCAGCACCTTGCGAACTTCCAGTTCCAGCCGGTTGTGCGCCGAGGGCGGCGAGGCAATGGAATAGGCGCGTTCGGTGAACCGGCGTACGGCGGCGTAAGGCGGGATGCGAAATTGGATATATTGCCCGGCCTTGAAATCGATAACCGGCGGGGATCGAAGCTGGAGCGTAATCTCGCGGATATCCGCTGTCAGATCCCGGAGAGCGACGACTTCCGCCTTGTATTCGCGCGCGTGGAAAAAATCGTTCGGGATAATAAGCTTGAGATCGCGTTCCACCATCACCTGGCAGGACAGGCGCATGCCGGCCAGGCGATCTGCAGCGCTAAGAAGCGCTTCCTCCCGGCTGGTGTGCGGCCCGGCATCCGAAAGCACCTTGACCCGGCACAGCCCGCACACGCCATGCCCGCCGCAGGCGGAAGGTATAAAGATGTCCCGCGCTTTCAACGTTGCCAGTAGTGAGCGCCCGGTCGGCGTTGAAAAAGCCGGTTGGTCGTTGATGGTGACGTAGGCGGTTGTTCCGGTAGATTCAGGCATTGTTGTTCCCCGTGGCCCTGAAAAGCATTATGGCTTGCACGGCTCTCCGTGTATTTTCCGCCGGAGGCGGATTAGCCTGAGGCTGAACAAATACGCATAGAAACATGCAGCTTACAAATGGCTGAGGAAGAGCGTAGGCATCTTTAGGAATGGTGTCAAGAACACGTGAATGGACCCGAGCCGCGCATTTTTACGCGTGGATTTAGGGGCGAAATGCCGCATTGTTTTCCATGGGAAAAGCGACTAACATAATCTGCCCGTTGCATTCCGGCGCCGCTTGAATATGTGCAAAATGCTAAGGATGATTTCATGACAGAAAAACAAATTGGAAATTCGGCAAACATTTCGCTTGGCATTCCTAACCGGCAGCAGATCCAGAAGATTCACCGGGCCTCGTTGGATATCCTGGAGAAAACTGGGGTGCGGGTCCAAGACACGGAAGCATGTGCCCTGTTGCGGAAGGCCGGCGCCCGCGTAGATGGGGACCGGGTCCGCCTGAAGTCCGCTCTCGTGGCGCGGGCGCTGAAGACAACGCCGCGGAGCATTAAAATCTATACCGGCATCAGATTTAACGGGGTCGAGCAAATATAATGAACGCTAATAGTGTTGGCATTCAATAAAGGTGCACACATGCAATCGAGAATGAATCGATGGATCATGGTTGGGGTGGGGGTGGTCTTGTTGTGGACTTGCGGATGCGGGACGTGCTTGGCGCTCCCCGCAACCAATGCGGTTGCGTTTAACGAGCCGCGCAAGCTCGACGCCGGGCAGTGGAAACACCGCCTGTCGCTGGTCGTGCGGAACCAGACTCAGCGGCCGGTGTCAAACGCCGTCGCCAAGGTGGAAATCGAAATCCAGGATGGCATGAAGCCGGACATGGGCGATATCCGGTTGACGGATGAAAATGGTTTTGAGCAACCAGTGATGGTAGCCAATGTGCGGGAATACTTCGGCTTTATCCTGCTGTTTACCGTGGATTTGCCGGCGGGTGGGCAGCAAAAACTGTTCCTGTTGTACGACAATCCGAAGGCGGGCCGGCACGAGCGTCTTAACCTGGCGTATACGAAGCTGAATTGCATTCGCAATCCCGGGTTTGAGGAGGAAAACCCGAAAAATCCGCAGTTGGCGGCCGGATGGGGTTCCTGGGCGGGCATCTTGGGCGAAGGGAGCGGTCGCTCGACCAACGACCCCTGCTCGGGTTCGGTGAGCATGTGTCTGCGCACGAGCACCAACTCCCCCGGCGGCGGCGCCTTCATCGCAGCGGGCACGTTAAAGCTGAACGAGCCGTTGCACCGCGGGGAACAGTTGATCTTGGCCGCCTCCAGCAAGTCGCGTAATCTTTCGCCGGTGCCCATGGCTTACGCAAACGCGCAGATTCCGGGTGTGATAGGAATAAAGTGGCCACAGTATGATTATGACTGGATGACAATCTACGGGTTGTACACCGCCGCAAAACCGCCAGCGCGCAAGGCTGTGGCGACGCCCGAGCCGCTGGATGATCCGGACGCCGTCAAGGCCAAGCCCGTCATGCCGGAAGATGACACGGTGTCGTTTGGCGGCCGCCTGCAGATCGGCGCCTGGTTGAATCTGACCAGCGTCCTCTGGTTTGATGACATTTTGCTGGCCCGTTTCGCATCCCTGAACGTGGAGGTCGGAAAAGAATAGGGGATACATGATGGCCAGTCATCCGGCTAAACAGATCCATGTCGGTTGGACGTCAGCGAGCATTACCCCGGACCGGCCGGTATAGCTTTGCGGTCAGTTCCACGAGCGGGTTGCCCGGT
The DNA here is from genome assembly GCA_028718125.1 of Kiritimatiellia bacterium. Lineage (GTDB taxonomy): Bacteria > Verrucomicrobiota > Kiritimatiellia > JAAZAB01 > JAAZAB01 > VSJD01. The sequence continues at coordinate 57,431 of JAQUMN010000015.1, read as the reverse complement.
ACGTGCATGATCCGGTTCCCGCCACCACGCTGGCGATCGAGACGCTGTTCTGTTGGAGCGCCGACCGGAAACTCACCGGGATCATAATCAGGCCTGCCCTTCGCAGGTCGTCGAGAGCAAATAGTATGTTTCGGCGGATTACCGGGGTGAGACGCGTCGGATCCTGGGCGAGCGTTACGGAGCGGGCTTGTTCGTTCTGCCCTGGCGCACTGCTGGAGGCGATCAGTCTCCACGCGACCTGGTGAGGCGCTGCCGCGGCGAGGTCCGTTTTTACGACCCGCCCGGTCTCACTGAGATTGGGCCGGGTACTTGCCGACAGCCAAGGCGATCCTGGGAGGCGGCTATAGCGCCAAGGTCAACGATAACAAGGTGAGCTCCGAAGGCTGGCAGATCCTTGTGGAACGCATCCTGCAGGCGATCAACCGGATGTGGGAGGCATAAGTCGGGGTGGGGCGACCCCAATGAGAAGTGGTGAAATATTCGCCGAACGGTCTGACCGTATTATTTGTCTGTCATGCTGAGCGAAGCCTTGCGGAGTCGAAGCATCTCCATATCACGCGATTATACATGGATTTGAGATTCCTCGCTTTGCTCGGAATGACAAACGCCTTTTGATAGCGTCAATTACTGAGGGAATTGAATCAGTACCGGATGGCGGAGAAACGGCTTACAAGAAGGTTGTTACCTTGGTACGGATGGTTGGTTCAACGAATAACTGCTTGCCGTGGCTTCCTGATACCACGATGTAGCCACGCTCGATCCGAACAGGATCATGGTGATGGCCGCCAGGATCAGGACGGCGTTTGCCATGCTTCGTTGAATCCCCGCCAGCCGCAGGGTCAGCATCGCCCAGAAGATGAAAAACGCGAGCGCAGCCACCATCGTGCGCGTGGCGGCGGGCAAATAGAATAGCCAGAACAGCACCAGCTGGTACCAGGGCCACTCCGCCGTTTCAATGTTATCCTTGCGCGCCATGGCGATTTTAAGATTCCGGCGGATATCGCTCTGAATACCTAAGAACCGCTCGGCCCGGTGGAAGGCGTCAATCGCCGGATTATTCTGCCCGGCTTGCAGGAGGGCCGTGCCCAGGTTGTAAAATAGGGGCCCGTTGCGCACACCGTCGTCCACCAGCTTCTGGTACGTCCGGGCGGCTTGCAGGTAGGCATCCGGATTGCGGGCGGCCGCCATGCGCGCATTGGCTTCATTCCAGATGAAATCCCTTTCGGACTTGTCCAGGGCGAATGCGGTTGTGCAGTAAAACAGCACAAGGCTTCCTGTTGCCAGCAACAGAAGAAGCGATGCCGTAACGTTCTTTTTCCTTTTCCCTTGTACCCGCAGCTCCTGGTCAACTTTCCCGATTAGTTTCTTAAGCTTCCGGCAATCAGTGCTGAAATTTTTCGGTTCCGCCCGGGTTGAAAAGCCGGCATTAAAATAATATTCAAAAAGGCGACATAATTCCTCAGCCGGAGCGGCCATTGCCGCCGGAGCGGCCGTTGCCGCCGGAGCGGTCGTTGCCGCTGGAGCGGCCATTGCCGCCAGCAGGTAACGGGCATCTTCCGGCGTGATGCCTGCTGCCGAAACACACAGGCGTTCGGCAAGGTATTGGCGTATGGCGGCGCACAACTCAGCGGCGGCGGACGTTGCTGTCGCAGCGGTCGTTGCCGTCGCGCTTAACTTAATTGCCTTATCCAGCCGCCGCAATGCACGTGGCATGGCCTGTTGGCGCCGAAAGGCGGCCTTGTTCTTTTCGCTGTGCTCCAGATAGAATTGGATCATCAGGCCGATGAGAAACAAGGCGGGGCCGGAGAGCGCCACGGCCAGCCAGACCGGGTGCCCCAGCAGGGATGCCGAGTCGGCGCCCGCCGCATTCGCGCGGGCGGAGGCTACGGGCAAGGTCCGGTCATCGTTTATTTTTGCTGCAGCCTGCAGGCGATTGGTATTGACCATAATCTGGGAAGCCGTGATTTCTGAGCTTCGTTTGACTGCAAGCGGGATCATGGCTGTTGCGATGGTTTTATACCCGCGGCTTTTGACATCATAATAGGCCACTTCAATCGGCGGCACCTGGAATGCCCCGGCATGCGTTGGCCGCATTGTGTAGATATAGCGGCAAACGCCGTCCTGCCTGACTGTTTGAACGGTGTTGTCATAGACGGTGAAATGCTCCAGCAAGTTGGTTTGCAAAGTTAATTTTGGCGGCAACATTTTATCGAAGCGCACGTTGCCGGTCAATTCCAGGGTCAGTTTTAAAGGATCGCCCACTGAGCAAACCGTCGTGTCCAGGCTGGCCTTGGCGGCCAGATTGCGGCCAATGGCCCCGGTAAAGCACGTGGGCCGATCCTGCTCGGGCGGAGGGATGACCCGGACCGTGCAGGCGGGGCCCACCGCAAAGATGTCCATCCCACGGGCCTTGCCCGTATTGTCCGTCTCGACCGGCACAGAACCTTTAAATACCACCGGCCCGAACACATAATTGCCCTCATCCTTGGGTGAATAGGGGAGCGTAAGATAATATTCCACGTAATCCATGAAGCCCTGGCGGGCCGGCCGCCGGTCCAGCGCAAACTGGGCCCGCCGCTGGCCGCCGGACATGAAACTGCTGAAATCGAATGGATCAGGCTGGCGCGTATAATCGTTAATGGCGAACCCGGGGCGATTGTTCTGGATCAACAACTTATTCAGGAGCTGGTTGATGTCAGGCCCATTCAAACCGGGTATGGTTGCCATGGCCAGCCATGGGATGGTCAAGACGGGGGCATTGTCGGGGAAAATCGGCTCGGCATTGGCAAATTTGCCTTGCAGCCGCTTAATCCGTACCATGAGCGTTATGTCAAACGGCTCATCAATCAAAACCGTCTCGCTTGATGATGATATGGCCAGATTGACCAAATCCTGTTTTTCAATATCGGTGACGGTAAGGGAGGGGCCTTCGACCGTATGGCTCCGGCCATTCACGGTGACGATAGTCGGCCCGGCCTTGAAGGTGCCGGCGGCCAGTGGTGTGATTTCGTAACTGATAATCAGGCCTGCAAACCCCTGTCGGCTAATCTGGCCGTTCACAAAACTGATGCTGTAGTTGCTGATGTTCTGCTTGCCCAGGTTGCGGACCTTGCTGTTCTTGATCTGGGAAAGATCGCTCTCGGCTTCGCCGGCTCCGGATACGTTGACTTGTAGAATAAACGACTCCCCAAGGAACAGCTGGTTACGGTTGGCTTCGACGGTCACGGCCACCTCATCGGCCACGAGCGGCAAGGCCGCGACCAGCCAGAGCGAAATCCATGTCAATATGTAACGACGATCTTTCATGATAATAAACATCGAAGTAAACGCCGACTTGTCCGCCATAGCTTCAGCGACGGAGAAAAACCCGACATCGAACATCGAATGAAAACAGAAAATGCAGCATGGTTCAAACAGGGGTTACATATTCTGGTAGGGATGCCTCTCCGAGGCATCCGTTCCTGGACATTCGGACGGCTCGGAGAGCCGTCCCTACCTGTAACCTGCAAAATGCCGATATTGAACCATGCCGAAAATGCTTATACTTCGGCGTTGGACGTTGGGCGTTCGATGTTCGACGTTTGCTTAAAAATCTTCCGCTACCAGTCCTTTTCCACCGGGGACGGTGGAATATAGGTGTCCCGTTCACGTTCCTCGCGATGGTCTTTTTCGCGTTGCTGGACTTTTTCCAATAGCGCCCGGGCTTGTTCGGGTGTCATTTCCTTGTCTTTATCCTGTTGAGCTTTCTTTTGGTCTGCCTCCGGCTGCTGTTGCGGTGGTTGCTCTTGCGGTTTGTTTTGCGGCGGTTGTTCAGGCTTTTGCTGGTCCTGCTTTTGCTGGTCTTGTTGCTGTTTGTCTTGCTGGTTCTGCTGCTGGTTTTGCTGTTGCTGGTTTTGCTGTTGCTGGTTCTGGTCCTCGTTTTTCGGCAGGAGCTTTGCAATTTCCTGCAGGAGCTCATAGGCTTTGCGCTGGTTGGGCAGGGAAGCGGTGAGATTGGTAGATTCGATTTGCCGGAGCGCCTGGCCTTGCAGGGACAGCGTCTGCCGAGCTAGGGCAAGAATCTTCGAGCGTGTTTCCGCCGTAATTGCCTGTTTTGCTTCCGGCGCATTGGTCCCGGCAATCCCAGTCGCCAGGTTGGTTGTAATGTTGACAGCGACTCCGGCTGCACCGGCCGTGCCAGCCATGGCGGGAGGCGGTATTCCGCTCGGAGGTGGCGTCCCACCCGGAGGCGTAATGCCGCCCTCAGGTGGAGTTCCACCCTCAGGCACAGCCTGCGAGAAACGCTCCACGAACAAGCTGGTCAATTCCCGGGCTTCTTTCTGCTGGTAACTGATGGCGGGCAGCTCAACCTCTGCCGCGCGGGTGAGGACGGATGTTGTCAGGCTGATCGTGTTGGTCTGGCGGAAAATATCTTCGCGGAGAAGCTGGGGAAATTGGACCATGCCTTTCCACAGGGTGTAGATGCCGCTTTCTGCCGTCATCGCCGGACGGTATGCGCCGGAATCCAGGTTGCGCAGACTTTCCGCGGCTTGCTGCATACTATTCCGCAAGGCTTCAAGGTGTTGTTCAACTTGGGCCGCCTGTTGCGGGGCCGAAGTGGAGGTTCCCATTGAGGCAAAAGCCGAGGCCAGCCCGATTTTCAGAGGGATCAGCAAATCCGTATTGGCACGTTCCTGTGCGCTCAAACCCTCCATCTGGTCGATTCGGGCGGGGGTGGCATTGGTCAGTGCTGAGGGCAGGTCTCCGATCAGCTTGCGCTGATTCATCAGCAGAGTGTCGGCCAACTGCGGCGGCGGAGTGCCCTGATAACGCGCCAACAAGGCTTTGATTTTGGCTTCTTCGCGAGCGGATGGCAGGAGGTTGGTGACTACGCCCAGGTTGGCGCGGGAGGCTGTATCATCCGAGTGAATGCGCAGCGCGCGCTGAAATGCCAGCCCGGCCTTTTCCAGCAACATCGGGTGCATCTCGGGCGGCTGGTTGGTTCCGGCGGCCTTGGCTTGTTCGGCCAGTTGGAAAACGGCACAACCCGAATTGTAAAACGCGGCCGCGGGATCAGTTGGCTGGCGCATCGTGAGTTCGGCAAATTTATCAGCGGCAGCCTGGTACTGCCCGGCTCGGTACAACGCGTCCCCGGCATTGAAAAGGCAGTCATTCTGGAGCGCCGCCGTTTGGCCTTGCATGGCCGCCAGATATGCCTTGGCCGCTTCGTGGTAGGCGCCTATCCGGTACAGGCGCTGAGCGCGACGCGCGCCGTTACGGCCGTTGCCGCTCCCTGTATTGGGTATGGCCGCATTGGTCGAGGGGACGGTGGTCAGTGCCGTGTTCGGAGATTTCAAAGGTGTAGCCGCGCCTGTGAGGGCGTGGATTCCTCCGGCGGTCACGGCGCTACCGCCGCGGCTACTTGATCCGTTGGTGGTTGTCGAAGCGATCTGCTGCGGGACTTGGGCCTGAACAAGGCCGGCAACGAGTGCAAGCGAAAATAGCAACGGCCAAACACGCACGGTTACAGGCTGGGCGGATGGCGGCGCCTTGACTTTCCGGCCCAATCGCCCGCGGCTCAGCAGCGCGCCTGCCAGGAAGGCCAGCACGGCAGGCATAAGGAACCACTGGAAGCGGTCGATATACCGGCGCTGGATGGATTCCTCGATATCGCGAGCCGTCAGCTTGCTCAAGTGATCGCGGTACAACGTGCCCAACTTGACATTGGCCGTGCCGACAGGCACATAGGCGCCACCCGTGATTTCGGCAATGGATTTCAACGTATCGTGCTGAAGCTTGCTGATCACATCCTTGCCCTGGTAGGTCACGAATTCATTGGGCCGGGACGAGCTGGGAATTTTGGCGCCCTGCGGGTCGCCCAGGCCCACCGTAAAAATAACAACGCCTTTTTTCCTGGCGCTTTCGGCTGCAACTTTGGTTCGGCCGGCCAGGTCGTCGCCATCGGAAATGAGAATGATGGCCTGGTATGCGCCGGCATCGCTTTCGAAGGCGTCCAGGGCCTTGGCAATGGCGTCCCCGATATCAGTTTCGCCCCGCGGCGCCGATTCCGGGGAAATTTCAGCTAACGCCTGTTCGAGGTACGCATAGTCGGTGGTCAGCGGGCAAAGCTGGACAGCCTTACCGCGGAAGGCAATCAATGCGGCCCGGTCGCCGCGCAGTTCGCGAAGCAGATCCTGGATATCCGCCTTGGAGCGCTGGAGACGATTGGGATGAACATCCTGCGCCAGCATGGAGCGCGAAACGTCAAGCGCGATAATCAGGTCGCGTCCGCGTTGAAGGAGCTTTTCCTCACGCAGTCCCCATTGCGGGCGTGCCACGGCGATCAGCGCCAAAAGTAGCCCGAGCATGACCAATGCCCATTGCCAGAAAAAACGATGGATCTGGGGCGGGGGACACAGTTTCATGCGCATGGCCGGCGACAGGAACCGGTCGAGGGCCCGGCTCTTGATACGCCAGGCTGCCAGCCAGATGATCCCAATAACCGGCAGCAGCCAGAGCAGGACCAGGGCCCAGGGATTGGCAAACTGAAGATGCATAATTAATTATTTCTGATTTCGGATTTTTGATTTCTGATTTTCCATCAGCTTGTCCACCATTTTGTCCGGTGCAGCTTCGACGAAGGCGGAAGCTTCAGCGACGGCGAAATGCACATCTGTCTTCGGTATGATCCATCAAAAGTTCGCAATTCCTAAATCTTTGGATTTCGAATCCGAAATCAGCAATCCGAAATCAGAAATTCAGATGATTTCCTTCCGTACGCCCATATTCATTGACACCGCCAGGACCAATGCCAATAAGCCCGGCCAGAGGCAGTGGGGAAACAATTCCGTGTATTGGTTGAAAACCTCTTTGCGAATATTCGTTTTTTCCAGCTTGTCGATGTCGCCAAAAGCCCGCAAAAGTCCCTTGGGATCCTTAACATTGAAATATTGTCCGCCGGTTGTTGAGGCGATGCGGCGAAGTGTATCCTCGTCAATCTGGACTTCGGCGTATTGAATAACGTTCCGGCCGAAGGGATCCCGCACCATGAATGGGGCGCGGCCATTCGAGCCCACGCCGATGGTGTAGACCTTGATGCCCAGCGCCTTGGCTGCCTTGGTGGCCTCGTCGGGCTTGATCAGTCCCGTGTTGGATACGCCATCGCTGAGAAGCACGATGATCTTAGATTTGATTTCGGCCTTTTCCAGCCGGGCGCACGCCATGGCCAGCGCGTCGCCGATGGCGGTCAAAAGTTCCTCCTGGTTGGCCAACTGTCCGTTCGCGTCCAGAGAGGGCTTCGGAATCTGAACGCCTTTGAGGACGTGCAGTAGCGCGCTGTGGTCGATGGTCAGCGGCACGCGGCTGGCGGTATAGCCGCCGAACGTCACCAGGCCGATCAAGTCGTCAGTGCGCTTCTCAATAAATTGGGCAAACGTTTCCTTGACCACGTCCAGCCGGGTGCGCGTCGTATCGCGCGTTGAGAAGTCCAGCGCTTCCATCGATCCTGAGACGTCCACCACCATTTGGATGGCGATGGCGTCGGACTGATGGGCCGTCTTCGATAACACGGTTTGCGGCCGCGCCAGGGCGAAGATCGTCAGCCCGGCGCCGGCCAGGAACAGGAGCGGGGTCATGGCGATGGCGGCGGTCCGCCAGGTAAGGGGCGATGTGGGCAGGCGATGCGTGGGCGCGAAGAGGACAGCTGCTTTTCGCCGCCGTGCGAGCATGGCCCATCCCGCTGCACACAGCGGGATCAGCAGAAACAGGTAATAAGGGTCTGCAAAACGGAACATATCAGGCTTCCTTTGCCTTATCGTGGTATTGTTCGTCTGTATCTATATAATCGCCAGCGGTAGCCAGAGTTCGGTCGATAATCTCTTTGTCAGGCTGATAAACGGCAAATTTAACAAGATCACTTGTTTGTAAAAAGATTTTCAGTTTATTAACGACCTCGGGCTTGAAGGAGGGATTGTGTGACGCTGTTACAAGGAATTCTTCGGTGGTTTGTTCAGGTGCTCTTATGGAATGAGCGCCCTCTATATAGCACCGGACGATCATGGTCAATTCCGTGTAAAATTCCTTTATTTTGCCTTTGCCAACCAAATCCTTTTTAAGCAGTTCACCGAGTTGATTGAGCGCGCGTTCACGCGGCGACATCCGTCGCAACTGGATGGCACGGTGAATCCGGCGGCTGAACCGATAGAGCGCCCATATTGCCGCGGAGATCAGCGCCAGGATAGCCGTCCAGCCGGCGACTGTCTTGAAAGCCGGATAAATCCAGACCGGCCCGCGGATATCGCGGATCGTGGCACCCGGATGTTCCGTCCCGACCGGGGCGACTTCGAAAACAAAGGCCCGTGTGGCAAACCAGCTTTCCTGCGCCTCCGGGCGGCTCGTATCGGTATAGGTCACGGCCATGGGCGCCAGCCGGTATTCGGCGGCCACGAGCGGCGTCAGCCGGAAACAGTGTTCGCGCACAATGGCCCCGTCCTGGGTCACGGGCTCGCGGTCAAACTCGCCGCTCAGCGTGAATCCTGCAAGCCGATTATCCAGGGACGGCAGCCGAACCGTGATTTTGGCCGGTGTGATCGTCTTGATGGAAAGCAGGATGTCCCGGTCCAGGTGAACCTGTGGCGGGTCGGCGGTGATGATGAGTTCCACGGGGCCCGAGGTCGTTTTTTCCACGCGCGGGGCGGCATTGGAAGATAGCGGCGCTGCGCAAGAAATGGTCGCCAGCCATAAGCCTGCGGCAAAAAACAATGATACCGGGGTAATTTTCCATTTATTTTTCATCCGACATTCTCTTTATCCCGCCTTTTTTCATCCCCGCTGTTTCCGGTGCTGGCGAAGGTGGAAAAGCCGGCGCACATCGTCCACAAAGGGCCGGTCGGTGGTCAGCGCCAGGCGGTCCACTTTGAGCCGCTGAAATTGCTTGTTGCGCGTCTGTTCTTCGGCGGCGGCCTGGGAGCGGAACGACTCCAGCAGCCGGCGGGAGCCGGTATCGACCAGCATGAACTCGCCCGTTTCCGGGTTGATCACTTCCAGCAGTCCGATGTTGGGCATGCTTTGTTCGCGGGGATCGGAAATCGGGCAGGCAATCAGGTCGTGGTGGCGGGCCATAACCCGTAATTCCTTGTCATATCCCGTTGCCAGGAAATCGGAAACCAGGAAAACCACTGCCCGGCGTTTCTGGACTTTGTTCAGGAACTGCAGGGCCGCGCCCATGTTGGTTTCGCGGCGCGTTTCCTCGGCGGCCAGCACTTCGCGCACCAGCCGCATCGCGGCCGTCCGTCCCTTGCGCGGCGGGATATAGCGCTCAATCCGGTCTGAAAACAGGATCATGCCGACCTTGTCCTGATTTTTAATGGCCGAAAGAGCCAGGAGACTGGTCAGTTCGGCGGCCACCTCGGCCTTGGAGCGCAGGGCGGACCCGAAAATCATGGAGCCGGAAATGTCCACCAGGAACATGATGGTTAATTCGCGCTCTTCGCAGAAACGCTTGACGTAGGGGTGGCCCATGCGGGCCGTCACGTTCCAGTCAATGGAGCGCACGTCATCGCCGGGCACATACTCGCGCACTTCGTCGAATTCCATGCCCCGCCCCTTGAAGACGGAGTGATATTCGCCGGAAATGTGTTCGTCCACAAGCTTGGCCGTAACCACCTTGATCCGGCGGACATGCTTCATCAGTTCTTTGGTGTCAATGGGCATGGTAGATTTTCGATTTTCAATTTCCGATTGTCGATTTGACCTGAACCTGTCAACGAGCGATGTGGAACATGGTCACGGTTGATGATGGCGATCTTTCATAAATCTGAAATCGGCAATCGCAAATCGGCAATCACTAAATTCCGTCAGGGCACCGGGATGTCGTTTAACAGGCGCGTGATCAGGTCCTCGCTGGTGACTTCTTCCGCTTCCGCCTCGTAGGTCAACATGATGCGGTGCCGGAGCACGTCATGGGCGATTTCCTTGACGTCCTGGGGCGTGGCGTAACCACGGCCGCGCAGCATGGCGTTGGTGCGGGAGGCCATGTTCAGATAAAGGGTGGCGCGCGGCGAGGCCCCGTATTCAATCTGGTGATCCGCCGGGATGTTGTATGCCGAGGGCTTGCGCGTGGCGAAGACGAGGTCAAGGATATATTCGCCCACCTTCTCGTCGCAATAGACCTGGTCCAGCAGGTCGCGCAATACGAAGATCTGCTCGGACGACATGACGGTGTTGACCTGGTCATCCCGTTTGCGTGTGAACCGGTTCATGATCCGGCGTTCGTCGTCCTTGGAGGGGTAAGTTACCTTGCACTTGAGCATGAAGCGGTCGATCTGGGCCTCGGGCAGGGGATAGGTGCCTTCCTGTTCGATGGGGTTCTGCGTGGCCATGACCATGAACGGTTCCGGCAGGGGATAGGTGTGGTCGCCAATCGTCACCTGGTGTTCCTGCATGGCTTCCAGCAGGGCCGACTGCACCTTGGCCGGTGCCCGGTTAATTTCATCTGCCAACAGGAGGTTGGTGAAGACCGGCCCCTTCTTGGCTGAGAATGTTCCGGCGCGCGGGTCGTAAATCATCGTGCCGATCAGGTCGGCCGGCAAGAGGTCCGGCGTGAAACTGATCCGCTGGAATTTGAGCCCCAGCGTCCGGGCCAGCGTTTTTACAGCTGTGGTTTTGGCCAGCCCCGGCACGCCTTCCAGAAGAATGTGGCCGCCGGTGATGAGCGCAATCAGCATGCGGTCGAGCATGCGCTCCTGGCCCACCATGACTTTCATCACTTCCTGGCGCACGGTGTCGATGGCCTTGGTTTGCTCGTGAATCAGGTCGGTGGTTTTGGTGATTTCTGTGTGGTCCATGGTTTTATCTCCTGTATAGAGTATTTTTGATTTATGATTTTTGATTTCGGATTTTAAATCCGCAATTCATCAGGTGTCCGTCATTCGGCGTTGAGCGTCTGGCGATGGACGTTGGGCGTTTGCTTCTCTTCTCCGTTGTTCGTTGTCTGGTCTGGTGTCCGGCGTCTGTCGTCCAGCGTCCGTCCTCCCGCCTTCGTTAGGGCTTCGGCGGGCAGGCCGGTGTCAGTCTTCTGTCCTCCGGCCGGCTCGGTTTTCTTGATCAGGTCCGCGCGCTTGATCAGCAAAGGCTCCGCCCGATATGACTTGATAATAAACGTCCAAGCCGATAGCCGGTCGTTGAGCGCCTTGACTTCTTCCGCTCTCTTCGCGGCTTCATCTGCCTTCTGCTGGACTGCCTTGGCCGCGTCCACCGCGTTCGTCCCCGCCGCCGCTCCCTTCGCCGCCGGCTCCGCCGGCGCTTCCCATGTTGTGCCCACCTGTATGTAACGGTCGAAGGTGTCGTTGGTCAGCGTGTTGCCGATGCGTATGGTATAGGTCTGGCCCTGCCGTGTTTTGGCTTCAAACGCCACGGGGTGCTCCAGGCCGGTTTCATTGGGTGACAGGGTGGGGGCGGCGATGTCGTCGAACCCGAGCAAATTCAGCGCGCCGCTTATCTGGTTGACCTTGGCCGTGTCTAATGTGCCTTCCTCGGCCTTCATCCCTTCGAGTGTGAAAAGCTTGCCTTCTTTTGCCCGCACCAACTTGATCGCCGCGCGATCGGGCGCAGTGATCGAAATTTCCTGAATATCGTCGGCGGTGGCATTGATGAACTCTTCGGCCAGCCAGTTTTTAACACCTTCGGTCAGCCGGTCAAGGGTCTTGCCGACCAGAACAACATGGCCATCGGCCGTCTGCACATATTGTCCATCCGGATAACTGCCGGAGTCAAGCGGCCCTTGCATGCCACCCTCCGGGGAGGCGCGCATAAAAGGTTTGCCGATGAGCAGGCTGGCCAGCAGCCCGTCATTTTCGTCCCGAAGTTCTACGCGCGTGCCGGCCTGTTCCATGCGTCCCGTGGTCACCGCGACAGGGTCCAGCAGGTTAAAGGCGCCTTTCTGCGAGTCACTGACGTTCATTACTTGCCCCACCTTCATCTCGCTGAGCTGAAGCAGGCCATCGGCGATCTTGTCGAAGGCGGCAGGATAATTAAACCGGTTGGCCACGGTCCAGGTGCCTTTTACCTTAGCCAGCGTGAGGGTGCTCCCCGTGGTCGTCAACACCATTTTGTTTACGCGATTAATCGGCAGGCCGGGCAGGACTTGCGTGCCGATCAGCGCGGATCCCGGTTTCGCCTGGGGACGCATTGTCCATGCGGCCCATCCGATCAGACCGCCTGCCAACACAACAAGCAGAATTAGGTTCCGTGTCTTCATGGTCTATGTCTCCTGTCTTTCTCCGTATATATTCGATTGATGTCTAACTTCGGCAGTGTGTCAAATTTGGTTCCACCATAGGCGGACAAGTCGAAAAAGTGTCTCACGCCGAACGCAACGTTTATTGTTTAGTTTCTTATCCCATCCTTAGTCGTCTGGTGTCAGGCGTCCGTCTTCCGGAGTCTAGAGCCTCATGCTCTGCCGCCGGCGCCAGCCGAAGGCCAGTCCTGCCAGGCAAACCAGCACGGGCACGGCCAGGATATTGATGACCTTGACCTTCACGCCAAGTTCTTCAATGCCTTCGCGCAGGTTCTTGCGCACCTGCTTGAGTTCGCGCTGGGTCTTGATCTGTTCCTGCTTGAACTTGGCGATCTCCTGTTCCTGCTCGGCGCTGAGAATGAAGCGCTGGCTCTTGTCTTTCTGGGACTGCAGGCTTTCCAGTCGTGTCTGGGTGGCGGCCAGCTGTTCCTGGAGCGTGCGTTCCTGCATCATCCAGCGCTGTTGCGCTTCGCTCTGGAGATCCTGAACGCGGTCAAACGGACGTTCGATCCGGCCGCGCGCACGGATCTGGAGCAAGTCCACACTACCGGAAAGCTGCTCAAGCGCGTTGGCAAAGAAATTGACGTTATCGTTCAGCGGCTGAAATACGCGCTGGCCGAAAATAGGCATTTCCTGCACGGCGAAGGGGTCATACAGCATATCCACGTCTGCCACTAGGATCACCGTGCTTGCCTTGATGCTTTCCTTCAATGCCGGTGTGGTGTCTTCCGGTTTGGCCGGTTCCTTGGCGCTCTCCGCCGGATCCTTTTTCTCCTGGTCCGGAGCCGCCTTGGGCTTGCCTTGCGGGAAAGCGGTTTTGAACTTGCCCTGCAGGCGGATGGACAGGTTCAGGCGCTTCAGCCCGCTCTTGAATTCGCGGCGGACGGCTTCCCCGCCCAACTGGGCGGAGAAAAAGCTGATGAGCGCAGACTGTTCCGAGGATACCAGCAGGGAACCGACGCTCAAACCTTCCGTGCCGGTTCCGGAAAACGCTCCGGCGATGGGGAGGCCAAGCGATTCCAGCGAGGAGGTGACGATGTCTTTGCCGCTAATATTTGCATTGCGGAGGGTGAGAAACATGGGATTATCCTCGACTACATTGTCGCCGCGCTGCACACGGGTGCTAGCCGTGAGGTCGGCGACGACCTGGTCGGGGTCATAGGTGATACCCCAGGCCGCGGGCAAGCGGCCCAGATCGGACATCGGGCGCGCCATGCCCATGGCCGCCTCCTGGTTCATGGCGTCGGCCAGGCACATGGGGTCAATGAACGCCAGCAGACGACCGCCGCGCAGGACAAACTGGTCAATGGCATACTGCGTCTTCTCGGAGATGGCCTTGGGATGGACGGCGATCAAGACATCAAGGTCGGGATCAATTGCGTCGACATCGACGGGCAGTTGGCGCACCTCGTAGTCCTTGTTCAGGTCCTGGAATGCCACCCAGGGCGGCTGGTTCTTGGGGCGCGGCTGGCCCGGCATGGCATAAGGGAAAGCGCGCACGCCCATTACCGGCAGGCTGCTCAGGATGCCGACTACCGGCTTCTTCGGGTTCGCCACGCGGGCGATCATGCGGGTGATGTTGTATTCCAGCATTGCCTCGTTGCGCGGGTCGAGGAAAGGAAGGGCCGAGAGGGTGTCGCCTTTCACGGCCACGAGGCCCATATAGAGGGCGAAGTTCATGATGCCCAGCTGTTCGCCGGCGAGGCCGTAGCGCTGTGCCCATTCCTCCGCGTCCGAGTCTGGCTCGGGATCGTAGGTTTCAACCAGGACCTTGCCGCCGGAAGCCAATTCATATTCCTTCAGCAAATCCTCTACCTGCCGGGCAAAATTCTTGAGCGGCACGGGCACTTCCGGGCTGCTGCCGGAAAAGAAAAACTTCAGGGTCACAGGTCCGTCCAGGGACTTTAGAACGGTGCGTGTGCCTTCGGAGAGGGTATAGAGTTTCTCTTCCGTCAGGTCCACCCTTGCCCGCACGCGGTTGAGAAGAATATTGGCCGCGATCAGGACGGCCAGCAGGGCCAGCAGGCCGATCAGGCTGCCGGTGAATTTCCAGAGTTGCCGTATTGCCATAGGGGTATTCCTTTATAGTTAAATTATTTCGAATTTATGATTTCTGATTTATGATTTGAAATCCGCAATCCCAAATTCCAAATCAGCAATTAGATTACGCTGCCTTCCGGTTTTCCAGCACCAGGTGCGTGCCGAACAGCATGAATATTATCACGCTGAAGTAATATGCAAAATCGCGCAGGTCCAGGACGCCTTTCTGGAACGCCTCATAGTGCGGCATAAAACTGAAGGCCGCCACGGTGCGCACCAGCCATTCCGGCGCCCAGTGCACCATGAGATCCGTTACTGGCGGCCAGCCGGCCAGCAGAAGAAACAGGCAGATGACCAGCGAGAGCACGAAACTGATGACCTGGTTGCGTGTCAGGGCCGAAGTCAGCATGCCGACCGAAAGATAGGCCCCGGCCAGCAGGAAGCTCCCGATGTAGCCGCAGATGATGGCGCCGCTGTCCGGGGCGCCCAGATAGACCGTAGTCAGCACGATGGGGAAGGTCAATGCCACGATGAGCCCGATGAAAATCCATGCGGCCAGAAATTTGCCGAGGATCGCCTGCGTGGCCGTCACGGGCAGAGTCAGCAGGGTTTCAATGGTCCCGGCGCGGCGCTCTTCGGCCCAGAGCCGCATGGCGGCGGCCGGCACGAGGATAAGAAACATCCACGGGTGCCAGAAGAAAAATCCGCGCAAGTCGGCCTGGCCGCTTTCGTAAAATCGCGCTACAAAAAACGTCAGGAACCCGATCAGCATCAGGAATACAACCATAAACACGTAGGCCACCGGCGATTCGAAGTATGACGCCAACTCGCGTTTGATGATGGCCTTGGTGTTGCGTATAGAATCCATATATCTCCTTGTTAGTGAACATCGAACATTGATGCGCAAACCAAATTCCAAAATCCAAGTTCCAAATTCCAAGAAAAACCAATCAATTAAGCCAAAGGTGAAAAATAATTTAAGATTTTGTTTGTTTCCATTGGAATTAGATGATTCCTTGGAATTTGGATTTTAGAATTTTTTCAGTTATGGGCATGGCCCACGTTAATTTTTGACTTCGGTCAATTCGTGGAAGACGTCATCAAGTCGGCCTTCCAAAGTTTTCATTGCGGATATTTCCCACCCCGGGTTGGCCTTAACCAGCGCAATAATGTCCTTGCTCAGCTGGGCGGCATCACGGGGATAGACCACCACGCGGGGCAACGAGGTTCCGGTCACCGCCTGCGCCGCCAGAGGCGGGTAAACTTCCACGCGGGCGGCGGAGGCCGTGTGTCCCAGCTTGGCCAACATGTCGCTGGGCGTCGACTTGACCATCAGTTCCACCGCGCCGTGCGCGCGGCTTTTAGCCTTCAGTTCGGTCGGCGTGGCGTTGGCGACAATCGTGCCGTCGCGGATAATGATGACGCGCGTGCAGATGGCCTCCACTTCCTCGAGAATGTGCGTGGAAATCACAATGGCTTTGCGCGCCGCCATGTCGCGGATCATGGTGCGGACAATATGTTTCTGGTTGGGATCCAGGCCGTCCGTGGGCTCGTCCATGATGAGCACCGGCGGATCGTGCAGGAGTGCCTGGGCGAAGCACACGCGCTGTTTATACCCCTTGGAGAGCGTGCCGATGGCCTGGTGCTTGACGGCATCCAGCCGGCAGTCTGCGATGGTCTGTTGAACCCGCTCGTGGTTGGCGCGATTGTTAAAGCCCCGGATTTCGGCGATGAATTCCAGGTAATTCCAGACGGTCATTTCGGCATAAACCGGGGCGTTTTCCGGCAGGTACCCGATCAGCTTCTTGGCGGGAATCGGCTCCGCCTGAATATCGTGCCCCATGATTTCCGCCGTGCCCGCCGTGGGCGGGATAAAGCCGGTGATCATGCGCATGGTCGTGGTTTTGCCCGCGCCGTTGGGACCCAGGAAGCCGAGGACTTCGCCCCGGGCGACTTTAAATGACACATCACGAACCGCGTGGATCAGTCCGAATGTTTTTTGGAGGTGCTTGACTGCCAGCATCAGTTCTCTCCTTTGTTGGTAACGATCATGGTTGCAACTCTGTTATACGGCATGACAGTTGAGATTCCTCGCTACGCTCGAAATGACAAGATCTTATATGCCGTTCCGCGTACAACGAACATGTCATTCCGCGTTTGCGAGGAATCTCAGTTTCACTGAATATAAACAAAACTTGTTCACGTTATCGGATTGCAATTGCCCTGACAAGTGAATTGGTCTCAACCGCCTTCGGAATGTGCACGCGGAGCACGTCATGGTCAAACACGGCCTGCGTCCCAATACCTTCGATATTGTCCGGCATCATGATCTGCGTGTGGAGCCGGCCCTGGTGCGCGGCTGGAACGTTCCGGGTTGCCGCGGCTTGTGCGCGTGCCGGTTGCTCGGCATCAATGATCAATAGCCGGCCTTCCAGGCTGATCGTGATTGCCTCCTTTTCAAATCCCGGCATGGCGACGGCGACCACATAATTGCTGCCCCGATCTTCGATATTCATGGCCGCAGCGGATGGGACCATGTCCCACCCGTGGTTAACTCGCGACAGCAAGCTGCTCTGCTGATTTTCGTTATAGGCGTCTTCGAAGATCCGTTCGATTTCCCGTTGAAGCTCGTTCAGATCGCGGCTGGATGGCGGCATGGCCGGGGAACGATGGGCGTCCTTGTGTTGAATGGTTATGCCGGGAAACGGCCCGCTGGCCATGGGGGAGCCGAAGGTCGTGGTCATATTCCGCAACAGCCGGTTAATCTGATCGTGGATTTGATCGAGATCGTCCGTGGTTTCCCAGAAAACAACCTGGTTATCCTGCGGGCTGACGTTCGCTTGGCGGACTTTTCCAAGCTGGCCCGGGCAAGCTTTTTGAAAGCATTCGCGCAATATCCTGCCTATGGAAAGACCGTCCCGTTCGTTTTTCATGTTGAACAGGATGACCCCCTGCACAAAAGATACGATGCAAAGCAGGATAATGACGGTGATCAGGAACCAGTTGATCCTGGATTCCCGTTTGGGTTCAGGTTCATAATTTGGAATGTTCGTTTCCATGGCTCTTTAATAAGGTTCGTGATAAATAGCACCAATCGTGCCAAGACCGCCTGTTCTTGATTTCATTATCGTAGCCGCGCCGGTGACGGCGTGGCTGTTATGGAATTACCCGACAAAATGTCCATTGAGCGGACATTTTGTCACCTTCCGCGAATCGAATTCGATCACACTGCTAGGAGAGAAACAGCAGCCTGTGTCAAAATGGCAGGTCGTATTCCTTGATCTTGCGTTGGATGGTGCGGGTGGAAAGTCCCAATTCTTCCGCCGCCAGATTGCGGCTGCCGGTGTGGCGCTCCAGCGATTGCAGCAGCGCCTGCCGCTCGATCTCGGCCAGGGTCGTCTGCGGGAGGATGACAATTCCTGCGGGTGCGCGTTCGCCGGGTTGCTCCAGGTTAAGGCTTGCCGCGGTCAGACGGGATGCGGTTGCCATGATAACCGCGGATTCAACCGCATTTTTCAATTCGCGGACATTGCCGCTCCAGGGATGGCGTTCCAGGACCTTGTAAAAACCATCCTCGATTTGGTCAATGTGGCGGCCATGCAGATTGCATGCATCGGCGATGAAAAAATCCGCCAGGGGCCGGATATCTTCCTGCCGCTCGCGTAACGGCGGCACGGAGAGCGTCACCACCTGCAGCCGATAGAGCAGGTCGTGGCGGAAAATGCGTTCGGCGACGAGATCATCCAGGTTACGGTTCGAAGCGGAAATCACGCGCACATCGGTTGGAATCATTTGGGTTCCGCCGACGCGCATGATTTCGCGCTCTTCAAGGACCCGCAGAAGCCTGGTCTGTACGGCGGGGGGCGCGATCCCGATTTCATCCAGGAACAGCGTGCCGCCCCGGGCGCGCTCGAAGGCGCCTTCGTGCCGGTTGATGGCGCCGGTGAATGCGCCTTTTTCATGGCCGAAGAGTTCCGATTCTAGCAGAGATTCCGAAAACGCGCCGCAATTGACGGCTACAAACGGCCCATCGGCGCGGGCGCTTCCATCGTGCAGGGCGCGGGCAATCAGTTCCTTGCCGACGCCGCTTTCCCCGAGAATCAGCACCGTGGCCTGGGTGGCGGCGACGGTTTTTACCTGCCGGAGCAGTTCGACCATGCCGGGTGAGACGGCGATAATAGTGCGGCCGTAAAGCGCTTTTTTTAGTGACGATACCTGCGAGCGCAGACGCCGGTTTTCGATGGCATGCGCCACCTTGGACTGAATATCCGTCAAATTAAGCGGCTTGAGGATATAATCGTAAGCGCCGGCCTTGAGCGCGGAGACGGCGGAGGCCACCGTTCCGTAGGCCGTCATGAGCAGAACCGGCACTTCGGCGTTGATCGCCTTCAGGCGTTCCTGGACTTTCTGGCCGTCAATATCCGGGAGCCGGATATCCGAAAGTACGGCATCGAAGGGCTGTTCCTGGAACAGGCGGATGCCTGTTTCTCCCGTGGCGGCGGTCGTCACCGCATAGCCGGCTTCTTCCATGGCTTCCGCCACGGAGCGGCGCCCGTCGGGATCGTCCTCGATGATCAGAATTCGGGCTGAGGTTTTCTTGCTCATTGGTGATTAAGATAATGAAAAAAACGGAAGGATTACAGGATAAAGTTCACTATCGTCCCATAGGAACGCCGCAGGATTGAACTTAAACTCTGATTCATCCTCGATCTTGACGCTCCAGTCCAATTTCAGCATACTTACCGATACAAACGCGTTTCTTCAGGCCGGTCTCAACGGGCGTGGCCCGTATTGTCTATCAAGCGGTTTCTTGTCAGTTGTGCTCTAACCTTATTACTGACGTGGCAGCACCACGTCTGGGTTACCCGGCAGATCCTTTCTCCGCAACGTGAACCGATACCCCATTCTATGCAACAACGAACGAACTGCTAATTCCGGTTTTGTGTCATGTGATCGGACCTGAGACATGGTTCAACTGCGTTGCTGGCGAGTTAGTGTATCGCTCATTTATGAATCGTATGACGCTTGGGCAGAAAAAACAAGTGATCCATGGCTTGTTGCTGGTCAGAGAAACGTTAGTCTGCGAATAAGCAATGGGGTCGTTAGCCCGCTCGCGCTCCGCTTTATCCCATCATCAACCACGACCTATATTGACGACCGAAGTGGCATTGATGACGAGGCTGGTTATCCTGGTCAGGTCTGCATCGGGATCCGAATGATGAACCGACTGCCTTTGCCGGAGGCCGGTGTTTCCACGTCAATAGTGCCGCCGCAGTTTTCCAACGCGGTTTTGGCCAGGGCCAGGCCGATGCCCGTGCCGCCGGGGCGCCGGGAAAAAAAGATTTCAAAAATGCGGCCGCGGTCGGCATTGGGTATGCCCGGACCTTCGTCGGTGACGGTCACGATCGCCTGGTCATTCTCCTTCCGGGATTGAACCGTTACCGTGCTGTCCACGGGCGAAAAGTGCTCGGCGTTATTCAATACATTTGACAACGCCCGTTTGAATTGCACGGGATAGCCCTGGACGCAGAGCGGCGTCGGCGAGAGTTCCAGGGCAACCTTGATCCCGGCTTTGGCAAACCGGTGTTTGACCAGCTCGATGCAATCCTGCACGCAGCCGTTAAGGTCGAATCGTTCCCGGATGGCGGAATCCGGGTTATAAATGACCAGGAACTCGCCCAGCAGGGTGTCCATCCGGTCAATGGCCTGGGTAATGCGGTTAGCCAGGTCCATCAGCCGCTCGGGGCGGCCGGCGGGGCCCTTGGCGGTTTCATTCTGGAGCAGCTGGGCATCCAGCCGCATGGCCGACATGGGGTTCCGGAAATCATGAATAATACTGCCGGCCATGGCGCCCGCGAAGGACAGGTGCTCGTTCAGGCGCTGGCGTTTCTGCCAGATCAGTTCGCGCCGGACCAGGCCGATGATCACAAGCAGGCACAGGCCGAACGAAACTACCAGGGTCAGGAGCGACATATGGAACATCGTGGTCACGGCCGTGGCGGCGCCCGCATGATCGCGCTCAAATACATTCTTGCTGAACGCCACCTGCAATTCGCGTGAGCGGCCATCGGCGGAACGCAAGGTGCGGGTGAACGTGATCACGGGGATCATGTTGGTGCCGACCCATAGTTTTTTGCGCCCCACGCTCACCGGTTCCGCCCGGTTGGTGATGGCGCCGGCGGATTCTTCCGGTTTCGCAGCCAGGCGCGCCTGCTTGTGATAGACAACGGCACCCCGTTCGTTGACCGATACATATTCCAAGCCGGGATCCACCATCTGCAAGGCATCCACGACTTGCCCGAACTGCCCGGCATTTTCCTTGCCGATGGCGCTTTTGCTGAAAAACGGCTGTTGCTCCAGGTACCGGGTCACCAGCAGCCCGTATTGGATGGCCGATAGCGCCGAGGACGAGCGCGCCGTGCTCTCGTACAGGTTGACGAGCAGCCAGAGATTGACCACGGCCACGCCGGCAATCAGCAGGATCACCAGCCCGGCGATCGGGATCAAGGGCGTATGGCGTGGAGGTTTGTGCATAACGAATCACATTGTAGGATGTTATGGGGCGGTGTCAATCATGCGGCTATTACCGCTCGCGGGGTGGCGTTGACCCTGGTCAGGGAAACAATGGCCTCAGCAAGCTGAGGCCCTGCGGTTGCGGTCGTAGGGCGCGACCTTGCGTCGCGCCATTTTGGCATAGGCCCCACGTATCTGACCCATCACGAAATAATCTGAAAACGGCTTGCAATACAAGGCAAGACCGTTACAATCGCGGCCAACGTTTCATAGTAAAGATTCTGAAGCAAAAATATCCCGAATGCAAGTTTGATGTTGAGGTCCATGGCCTTCAGCCTACAGTCTCCAGCCTTTTTGAAGAAAGCGAGGTCTTATGCATATCGTGGTTTGTATAAAGCAGGTTCCGGATACGGCGGACGTCAAGATTGATCCCAAGACCAATACGCTGATCCGGGAGGGCGTCGTTTCGATCATCAATCCCTTCGACATGTACGCCATCGAGGAGAGCATCCGCCTGAAGGAGAAACTGGGCGGCAAAGTAACGGCCATCACCATGGGCCCGCCCCAGGCCGAGAACGCCCTGCGCGAGGCCATTTCCATGGGCGTGGATGCCGGCATCCTCGTCTCCGACCGGGCCTTTGCCGGCAGTGACACCTGGGCCACCAGCTATACGCTTGCCATGGCCTTGAAAAAAATCGGCGATTACGGCGTGATTATGTGCGGCAAGCAGGCCTCCGACGGCGATACTGCCCAGGTGGGACCCGGCATTGCCGCCCACCTTGACCTGCCGCAAATCACCTACGTGCGCAAGATCGAGGAAATCAGCGCCGACCACGTGGTTGGCGAGCGGCTCCTGGAAGAAGGCACCGAGGTCATCCGCGCGCCGGTGCCCTGCGTGCTGACGGTCGTCAAGGAAATCAATGAGCCGCGCCTGCCTTCGCTCAAGGGCAAGCTGGCCGCAAAGAAGGCGCAGATTACCCATTGGAAAGCGGACGATCTCAAGGCCGAAAAAGGGAACCTGGGCCTCGACGGGTCGCCGACCAAGGTCGTCAAAATATTTACGCCGCCGGCCAGGCAGGGCGGACAAATCTTCAAGGGGGAACCCGAGGAAATCGTGCCGCAGTTGGTCGAAAAACTTAAGGATGCCGTGATTGCCGCGGCTTCGTAAGCGCACTAACAAAACCTTGCCCGCGAAACACGCGAAAGGAACGCGAACAGGATCAGATTTTTTTACATAATAGATAGATCAACAAACGAGTTGGAAGCGAATGAAATTATCCCAGCGATCATATTTAGCGTTCCTTTCGCGTGTTTCGCGGGCAAATCTTTATTTATATTTCTTTGCGGTTACTTCTGAAATCGGCTCTTAAGTATATCCAGGAGAATATTAATGGAAAACGATCCCATTGTGGTTATGAAGGATAAATGCGTCGGCTGCCGTCTCTGCATCAAGTCCTGTCCCTTTGGCGCGATTGCCATGCAGGAAAAACTGGCGGTCATCGAGCTTACCAGGTGCACGCTCTGCGGGGCTTGTGTCCCGGTTTGCAAGTTCAAGGCCATCGAGATGCGCAAGAAGGACGCGCCCGTCGCCGGCGCCGTCGCGGACCTGAGCGCTTACCGCGATGTCTGGATATTTGCCGAGCAGAAGGACGGACGGATTCAAAGCATCACCTATGAGCTCCTGGGCGAGGGGCGCAAGCTGGCCGATCAGCTGGGCATGAGTCTGTGCGCGGTCCTGCTGGGCTCCGGCATGAGCGATAAGACGGCTGAGCTGGTCCAGCGCGGGGCCGACCGGGTCTACGTGGTGGATGCCCCCGAACTGGCCTATTTTCAGGACGAGCCCTATGCCGCCGTGCTGATCGATCTCATTCGGCGGCACAAGCCCGCCATCATGCTCTGCGGCGCCACCACCATCGGGCGCTCGCTGGTGTCGCGCGTGGCCGTAAACGTCAGGGCCGGCCTGACGGCCGACTGCACCGGCCTGGCCATTGATCCGGAGACAAAGAACCTGATGCAGACCCGTCCGGCCTTTGGCGGCAATATCATGGCCACGATCATCACGCCCAAGCACCGGCCGCAAATGGCCACCGTGCGTCACAAGGTCATGAAAGAAGCCTTGGTGGATGCTTCCCGGAAAGGCGAGACGCTTATCGAGAAGGTTGCGGCGGAAGTGCTGAAATCCCGCGCCCAGCGCGTGAAGTTCGTGCCGGAAGCGGAAACCACCATGAACATCGCGGAAGCCAACATTATTGTGTCCGGTGGGCGCGGCCTGCAGGCCCCGGAGAATTTTTCGATTGTCCGCGAACTGGCCGAAGTGCTGGGGGCCGGCGTCGGCTCCTCGCGCGCTGCGGTGGATGCGGGCTGGATCCCTTATTCGCACCAGGTCGGCCAGACCGGCAAGACGGTCTGTCCAAAAATCTACATTGCCTGCGGCATCAGCGGGCAGATCCAGCATTTAGCCGGCATGTCCAGTTCGGACATCATCGTGGCCATCAACAAGGATCCCGATGCGCCCATCTTCCGCGTAGCGACTTACGGATTGATTGGCGATCTCTTCAAGCTCGTTCCGCTTCTCACCCGCGAATTCAAGAAAGCGCTGAAGAAGTGATGGCTGGCCAGAGTGCCTATAATACACGCTTTTGTGGAGAATATGATAGGAGGGCGACGGGCCTCCGTCGCCGCAGTCAACGGCGGCAGAGGCCTGCCGTCCTCCATAACCATGCGCCGATTTGGTTGTGGCCGTACCATGTTAAGTGAATGAAAAAATATTTTACAGGAATTGCTAAGGAATTTGGAAGGTTGGAGTGGATTCCCGCTTTCGCGGGAATGACAGAATGGATGGGCATCGTTCGTCATTCCCGACCTGATCGGGAATCCATCGGTTTTTTTTGCCTCCTTTGGCAATCTAATTAACCATGAGCATGGCACAATGCTCTCCAGTATTTTATAGGATAATGCACATCACAAGGAGATTCAGCCATGCGTAAAACGTCAAAAAAAGAAATTCGCGTCGCATTCATGCTGCCCGGCCAGCTCAACGCAGAATTGAAAAAATTGCCGCTCGTGTTTCTGCCGGTGGCGCCACTGGAATGGCATGGGCCGCATCTGGCGCTGGGCATGGACGCGTTTGGCGCAGAATGGGCGGCGCTGGCCGTGGCCCGCCGCGTGGGCGGCGTGGTTATGCCGACCCTCTTCATGGGCACGGAGCGCGAGCGGTTGCCCGATATGCTTGAAAGCCTGGGGTTTGCCCGGAGCGATTACGTGGTGGGCATGAATTTCCCGCGGGCCAAGGGGCTATATAAGAGCTTCTATTTTCCGGAGGACGTGTTTGCCGTCGCGCTGCGCGGCCACCTGGAGCTTTGCATCGAGCACGGCTACAAGCACATTTTTGTCGTCAACGGCCATGGCGCCGTGAACCAGATTGAAACCATTCGGAGGTTGGCCATCGAATTCAGCCACAAGGTCAAGGGGGTAACCGTCGGCTGTGGATTGGCCTTTCCCAAGAGCGCCGCTCTTACGAAATCGGCGGGCCATGGCGGGGCTAAGGAAACGGCGCTAATGATGTATAAAAGCCCGCGTCAGGTCGATCTTTCCAAGTTGCCGCCAAAGTCCCGTAAGCTCAAGTATACGGATTACAGCATCGTGGATAGCGGCGGCTTTGATGGCGAGCCCGGTCCCGGCCATGCCATGCCACCCAATGACGACCCGCGTTTGCTGAGCACGCCGAAACTCGGCCGCCAGGTTGCGGAGGAGACGGTGTCTGATCTGGTGCAGGATGTCAACGAAACCTTTGGCCTGCGGCGTCGCGCGTAAGTCAAAGATGCGCATTATCCTGTATATTCTCGATCTGGCCTTTCTCGCAGCCCTGATCATCGTTCTGGCAGCATGGCTGATGACGCCATTGACGCTGTCGCTCGGCCCCATTCATCTCGTAATCCCCTGGAGCGCAGCGCTAATTCTTGTACCGCCGGTTATTCTGGTTCTCCGGGTTGTGATCCACAGGTATTTCCCCGGCAACGGCATCTGGGAGTATTCCGCTTTCAGGAAAGTGTCCCTTGCGCTGGCCGCCACGTTCCTTTTTTTCTTCGGAGTGGAACAGTGCCTGAAACTTGCCGGTTACGAGGCCCACGTGCCGCCGATCGTGATTGTCGGCCAGAAAGAATCCGACACGCAAAGCGACGGGCTTTACCTGGAGGATTCCCTGCTGCTCTTCCGGTTCCGGCCGGGCGCTGAATTCAACGGGCGCACCGTGAACCGGATGGGGTTCCTGGATCGCGAGGTTGACCCCGCCAAAAAACCCGGAACGATGCGCGTGATCTGCATGGGCGACTCCGTAACGGGGCAGGGGATCCCGCCTTACTCGGGCCACCTGAATGCTAAACTCGCCGCCGCGCCGCCGGGCGCAGGCACGTGGGAATCATTCAACATGGCCGTGCACGGCTACACCTCCGTGCAGGGATTGCGCCTGTTCGAACTCCAGGCGGTCAATCTGAAGCCCGATATTGTGGCCATCATGTACGGCTGGAACGACCACTGGCTCAGCCCTCTGCCGGACAGCAACCGGATGGTGCGCGAGGTGAGCCCGGGGCGGGCTATATTATACAGGATACTGCGCATGAAACGGTTCGGCCAGCTTCTGCTTTCCCTTTCGAGCCAGCGCAGCCTGGTACAGAAAAAGAATGCGTCCGGCGTCCGCGTGCCGCTGCAGGAATATGAACAGACGCTGATGCGGTTCGTTGCCGAGGTCCGCGCCGTCGGCGCGATCCCGATCCTGATGACGTCGCCGCGCGCGGCAAAATTATCCCGCGCACTCGTTCACCGCAAGCTGACGTCATCGGTCGAAGAGGCTATCCGTGCGCACGATGAATACAACGATATTGTCCGCAAAGTTGCGGCAGACACCAACACACCGCTGATTGACCTGGCCCGGAAACTTTCCGGCGATCAATACGCCGGCCTGTTCTCCGGCGACGGGATTCATTTCAACAGTTCATCCGGAATCGTATTGATGGCAGAAGAGGTCCATCAGAAGATCGGCGAACTCGCCAAGGCCCCGTAAGAACGCTTTCTACCGGATAAAAAGCCTTGTGGCCCGCCATGCCGCAGGCAGTTCCGGCTTCGGCGGAAAATCCGGACACGGATTCCCCGTCATGCGCGCGTTGGCTGTTTTTTCTCTGGCCAGCGGCGCCATCTCCCATATCGTTACCGCGGCCTGCTATGCAGGCGAGATGGCCATGCTTAAACTCTTATGGCGCACGCTGTTGACTGGCGACATTGCGCTCGGGGACCGAATGTATGGTTGCTTCGTCTTTCTGGCCGCCATGCCGTTGCAAGGCGTCGATGTGGTGGCCCGGCTATCACAAGGACGAAACCTCGATCTGTGGCACGTCCCCAAACTCGGACCAAATGACTGGCTGACCTCGTTGCCTAAACCGCCGATTCCACCCGCCTACATGACGCCGGCCGAATGGAAGATCCTGCCGGCCATTATCCCCGTGCGCAGCATCCGTTCTTGCCTACAGATCAAAGGTTCCCGAACCCGGACCCTGTGGATCGTCACGACACTGCTCGACGCACAGCGCTATCACGCCACTGCCATCTGCAACGTATACCTGCAACGCTGGCAGATGGAGCTGTCCTTTCGGGACCTGAAAACCACCATGGGTATGGAGGCCATACGCTGCCGCACTCCGGACATGATTGAAAAGGAACTCCGCGTGTTTCTCATCGCGTATAACTGCGTGCGTGCGCTGATGGCCGAGGCGGCCATTACACCTGCGCTGCCACGCCAGCGCATCAGTTTCAAAGGGGCCGTCGACTCCCTCCGATCCTTCACCCCGGTCATGCTCCGAACCACCTCAAAACGGTCGCGTACCCGTTTGCATTTACGCTTGCGGAACATTCTCGCAGCCGACGTGTTGCCCGTATGGGCAGGGCGTTCTGAACCGCGTGCCGTTAAAATGCGCCCAAAACATTATCCTTTGCTCACCAAGCCTAGACGTGTCTTTAAACCTCTTCCTCACAATGGTGAAAAACAATGGTAAAAAACTTGTCAAACGCCCGCAAGTCATCTTAACTTAGCGCCATTCAGGGCTGCCCATGATTGTTGCCGAAAAGCGCGTGAAATAAAAAACGATTCAAGAATGGCGGCTTCGTAAATGAGCAAAATGAAAAAACAACTGATTGCCTTGTGGGTTGGTATCGGCCTGGTGATACTGGCATTGCTGTTCCCGCCACATTATGATCGGGAATATTATTATATGCCGATAACCTTCGGCTATATCTTCAGCAAATCGCTAAATAACCGTATGCCTATCGACCGGTATCGGCTGAATATTGAAGTGGTGATTGTTGCCTTGCTCACTGCCGGTGTTATTTACACTATTAAAAAGACAGACGGGAAATGATTGTTGCCGCGTGCGTGGACAGTCCATCCGCCGTGATTCACGACCGCTGGCCGCCACGCAGGTTTGATCGATCCGTGTATCCATCCAAACAGCTTCAAGCAAGGACGCTCAATGAAATGAATTAAGGGTGTTGTTGCACCCGGGAAAGGGGAAGCAGGAATGATTGGTGTTTTAGGCGCGACTACGTTCGTTCTTTACGCTTTAGCGGCTGTGCTGCTGGTTCGGAAATATCGCGGAACGAGGGATGCTGGGTTTCTCTGGCTTGGTCTGCCGCTTGTGCTGTTACCGCTTGTGGCTCTGCCGCTCGGCTTCTGGCTTCAGGCAGGCATAGACCGGTTGACGCTTGGACAGCAAGTCAGCACCTTTCCTTTCAGCCTTATCGAGCAGGGCCGAATCACGATGGGCGGTTTTCTCACTCTGCTGAACTTGGTGGAGCACGTGGTCTGGGGCGTTTTCGCCCTGGTTGCCATACTGGCCTTCAATGGCAGAAGGAAGGCCCCGGATAGTCGAGCATAGGGGCGAGAAGCCCTTAGAATAAGGCTCGCCCGTATTTACGTGGTACATTTTATTGACGATTTGACTTGGCAGGCGTGCGATGTAGCACAAACCTTCACCACGGAAACACTGAGCCGGGCAGCAATCAAAGGAGTTTTGCGCAAATGGCTTCCATGGGTAGAGAGCGGTGGAGTTGGCCGGCAGGATTTCTCGGTCTTCTTCTTCTTCGGCGCACGGTATCGCAAAACTGACTTGATCCTGATGAAGCTTGTTCCTGCGGCGATTGTTTTCCAGCGGTTCACGGGCTTTCGATCATGGGTTTGCCCGGCCTTCATCAACGGCCTGCTGCCGTTTTTTCTTGGCCAGCAACTCCTCAGCCTCCTGCCGGTTAATGGCGTTAGGTGATTCAGCGAGAGTCTGGGTCAGCACCTCCACGCCGTATGTTGCGTCCTCGGATTGTTTGGCATATTGGATAGCAATGGCCAGACGTTCCGTTTCAACTAGCCGTAACTGGAGGTCCATCAGGATCCGCCGGGCGTTCGCCTGGTTGGTTGCATCGAAATATGTGTCCATGCCGTTTTTCAGCAGGATAAGCGCATTGGTAATCTGAGGAGTGTTTTTGACCTGGTCTAAGATCCTGATCAGTTGCTCGGTATGGGTCAGTTGCCGTTGTCGGGTTTTCAGCAGTTGTTCCGCCACTGGGAGGTTGGGCGCCTCGGGATATTTTGCCAGGACCTCCTGCAGCATGCGAATTGACACGGCCAGATCCTGCTCGTTCTGGCATCGGTCGATTTCCCGGTTAAGTTTAGAGGGCAGGATCAGCTGCACATATCCTGCGTTGATCAGCCAGATCGCAACGCTGGTCAAAATGAACGCCAATAAAAGAAAACGTAAAAATTTCATAAAATAGCCTATATCTCCTACCTGCCGAACCATGGTCGCATGAAAATGCCGGACAATATGCTTTCATAATAGGATCCATTCATCCTGTAAGCAATCATATTTTGGGCGTTCATGGCGTGTAACAGTTTGCCCCATTCCGGCCCTCAGATCACCGGAGCATGCTTGCACAAAGGAACAGAAATGATACTCGTTAGCTTAACTTAACCGGCTGGTTTTGAAGTGACCCGTACTGGCTGGTTTTGATCCGACCCTTGACAAAGTACGGCGATAAGATCGGCCAAGTCGAACACGAACCCAAAAGCCAGCGCAATGCGCCAGAGAGCTTCCTCCTTATGTGATTCAAGTCGGGCGGATTCCTTGTTTTCCACGGCGGTGACCGCCTGACGGATTACCGAGCACATAATGCCATGCCGGCTCATGTCAAGCATGCCGCCGGACGACATCAGCAGGCACCAGTTGACTGCAAAACCGGCATAAACGAGGTGATTGACGCCGTCGGCCTTGCACAGCGCAAACAACTGGGCGGCGTTTTCGGCTATGCCCTCCTCGCCCTCCGGTCTGGCTTCAGGCGGAAAATCCAGGCGGCTGAAGCCGGCTTTAACATCGTCCTGGTTGCGGCGTCCAACGAAAACATGTTCAGAGCGAAAACTGCGCAATGATTCCAGGGCCGGATCGGTTTTTGCCTGCTCGGGGACTGATTCGGGGCCGGCCAAACGCAAGGCGCGTTGAAAGCCGGGATATTGTCGATAATATTTGCCCTTTGCGACTACATGGTAAAAAGGCATACCGCTCCGGCGGACGGCGGCCACGAGGGGCGGAAATACCTTGCGCAATATTTCCTGAGCGCGCGGAAGGTATTCGACGCAACGGTACCAGCCCGGGTACTGTTCCCGCGTTCCGGTATCCCAGGCATGCATAATCACTACGGCCGTATGGGCCAGATCCAGTTCAATTTCGGTCTTTTGCCAGCCGCCGTATCCTTCCGCCGGCACAGCCCTCGCAAAATCGGCGTCAAAATGCCGATAATAATCAACCGTCAGGCGTATCTTTTTTTTCGTTATCATCATGTTTCCATGCGATATTATAGCAGCGCTCCGCGCGCGAAATACAACATGCTATTTTTGCCGGCAGTTATCCAATGGAGCCGCCTGACAGGCTTCGCGCACTACCTTTAACAACACCCGAAAGAACGGAGCTTTGATTCTGAAGCGCGCCATGCAATACCGAGCCTGCCGGTTGGCCCTGATCGCGTCCTCGATTTCACAGCCCGTTGCGCCGGCAAGTTCAGCCGTAAAACGCCAGCCCTGATAACGGACCTGCACGGTCTCCGCGGAAATAACCTCGATTTCGGATTGAGCTTTACCTGAGGCAACCAGGCAGGGAATTTCAAATCCTGTTTCTTCAAAAACACCCTGATACGCAACATCCACGGCAAGACTTCCATTCGACAAAGTGAACACCTGTTTTATGATCGCCATTGGAAGCCGTGCGCCCGATTTAAAAAACCATTCCAACGACCAGATCACATTATCCGAAGAAATCGTCGCTTCTGTAAACGCCACATGTTCGATTTCGTCATTTAACGCGGCCAAGGACTGCCATTGTTCGGACGGAAGTTTCCAGCAGGGACCAAGCGCCGCTGCCCGGCCTTTTTCCGCCCCGGAAATCACATAAGAAGGCTCGGCCGGAATTCCCATGGATAACACCAGTTCCGGAGGAGCACCCTTGTGATGCAATAGACCAAGTCCGGTGGCGTCATATCCTTTTTGAGCCCGTGTGTCAATTTCAACGGAAGTATCGCCGCAACGGGCAAATGTCTTGTGAAAGGCGGGCCATAGGTTGACCGTATAACGCATTGATTTTGCGGGCAATGTTGCCGGCGGGATGTTGTTGTTTGGCATAAGGGCAATGCGGGCAAATAACGATGCCGTCAACAGAAGGTAATTGGCATACTCGCCATAAGCACCGTCTTTGCCGTGCCGGCTTGAAGGATCAAACCAGTTTTTGATAAAACGAACCGGATCGGCGCTGATAAACGATTCTGTTGTTTTGCCGCATCGATATGCCGCTTCCTTGAAAACCGACGCATAATCCGGACGCCCTTGGTCGCTCCAATATCCGGCCAGAAAATCGCAATTATAGGCAAGCATGGCCTCGTTGTGTAACACAAAATTGGAGCGGCCTCCGAACGGCGCATAATCGCAGGCGGAAAGTGTCATTAACATTGTCCATCCCGATCGGACCAGCAAATCGACAAGGTGTTTTTTATGAGCTCCGTCATATCCATGCGCCAGCAATTCGGAAAGGTTCTGGCGAACCATCAAATCGTATAGCATGGGATCATGGGGATCCTGATACATGCCAAAAGGAGTGAATAAAGGCAATTCCAGCGCCAGCACACGGTCAATCCATTGGCGGTCGCCGGAAAGCCCATGCACATGCCTTATCCATTCGCCGGTACAAGCCGAAACGCCGTAATTGGTCAAACTCAACCCCTTTTCCGCCAGGCAATTCAGACATGAATACGCAACATTTGCCGAAACAGCCGAAAGCATTTTACGCCATTTTTCAGAAACATCCTCCGGCACATATGTGCGCATAATGTCCCAGGTAACGATTATTTCCTTCAACACCAAGTCCAGAACGCCCCAGACAACATCCTTGCCGCTCACCGCCCGCTGAAGCACTCCGGCGCATAATTGATCCATGGACCGGGTAATAACCGGCACAAGATCAGTCCGCTTTTTTTCGCGCACCAAGATGGAAGCGGGACAGACAAAACGCGCGACTGTGCTGCTCGCCCAGCGGTCATCATGCCCTTCCACCGGATCGATCAGCACACCGGCGTCGTTCACCCACGGGGCGGCATGATTGATTATGACTTCAGCCAGGTCCAGATAGAGAGGATAATCGGGCGGCGAAACAGGAATTGGACCATCTTTAAACATCCGCTGCACCTCGGTTTCCAGTGGAAATTTATTTTGAAGGACATGGCTATTCAAATTTAAACAGTCGGCCTTCGAGATGGACATGTTTAATTTCTCCATATTATTCGTATTCGATCACTGCCACTTCATGAATGTCGAGAGGGCGCACCTTGAATCGGACGGTATCTCCGGCAACAGTACATTTCAATTCTTGCCGCGCCGGATAAGGATAGTAAATAGCCTTGATTGATTTGCCCGGCAGGATTACTTTCACTTCCACATCCTTGACAAGGTTTACCTTGGAATCAATGTTGAAAAGATGGACCATGGCTCTCTTTTGTTTCTCCTGAACCCTTAAAGCCGCTTCCACATAATGCGGGCAGTTCATGGCTTCTATGGGTAATCTCGCATGCGCAAACTCAAGCCCGCGCTTAACGGCGGCACCGATCAGTTCCTTCGTCCCGTCCCAGAATTCAAGATAAAGCGGGGCCGCCGTCCAGCCGATGGTCTTATGGCTTAATCCGGGATAGCTCGGGGAAAGAAAGATCGAAAGCCCCTGGCCATATTTGTTCTCTACTATCGCCGGGGAACCATCTTCCCATGCGGCAACAGTTTTTCCTTTTGTCGGCTTGATGACATCATAGCCAACGGCCTGCTCGTATTCAGCCGTCTCTTTTCCCTGAGCATGTTTCTTGTATTCCTCATCAATCAGCTTGATCTTATCCACTTTCTCCGGTTTAATGTCTCGCTCCACGAAACGCCAGAACTCGTCTTTAGCCTGCATCTCCGTCTTCACATAATCCAGGCCGAACACATCGGATAGCGCATAGTTCGCCAGAGATATATCCCATTGATCATGCAGACTCGCGCCGCCGCTCGAGATCAATATTCCGCCATTTTCGACCCAACCTTTTAACAATCGCTCTTCCCCTGAGGACAAAGACCTTGCGCCGGACAGAATCGCCACTTTATATCTTCCCATTTTTTCCTCAGTCAATGTCTCCAGCCACAGAATGTCCACCGGCAGATGTAATTGGATTAAGGTCTCCCATAGACCTTCCTGGTCTTGGGTGTAACGGTTTCTTCTTCCCTGAGGCATTTCATCAGGACTACCTTTGCCATAGGTGAGGGTGGTTGTCCTGCCTGAATATAACAAGGCAATGATCTTGGGGCTTTCCGCATTGACCAAGTAATCGCTTATTGCCCTGCCCTTCTGGAATTGCCTTTCGGCTGCTTCAGAACGTCCTTTTTCCCAGGCTTTCATGTCCCGCCAGGGTCTTTGCGCTATTTGCTGCCAATTCATTTCAAAGAAACACTGGCCGTGGAGCAAACTTGAGGCAAACCCCCTTTCGACCCTCGCATTCCCATCTGTCATATGGGCATACCATTCGCCGATTACAGGCCGGGCTTCGCCGTCAAGGTGCATCTCAAGATCGAAATTATTTTGTGCTGAATGACATTCATAACTCTGTGGGCCGCCGCTTCCAATCAAGCGGGCAACATTTGGATAACCGGAAATATAGGTGGAGTTTCCGCCGTCATACCTTGAAGATAAACTGTAAAGCAGTTCTGTGCCCATCCTCAATTGTCTCAGCCATTCCGCGGCTTCTTGGTATTCTGCCGTCCCGCCTTCGGCAACAAACTCCATATATTCTGCAAATAAGAATTTTTCTTTTCGGCCTTCGTCGTCAAGTGGAGGAATTTTTACCGCATTGATCTCCTTTATCCCGAACCGGGAAAGTTCCGCCTGATTGTATTTCCGGCTCAGATATCCCTGGAAATCCTTATCGTCATGGAACATCGTATCGCTTTTTATACGGCCGGTAATCCCGGAACCCGCCCAGCCGAGACTCTCTTCATCCCAGAACCCGCCCAGGCAGGGATATTTTCCCTGCTTAAATATATCGTATTCAAAGCCCGCCTTGTCAAATATAATGGTTCCTCGGCGGCGCCACTGGGGCAAATATTTTAAATTGTACTGTGAAAAACGGGGTAGATATTCTTCTTCAAGGGCAGGAAACCATGGCGTATATTTATGTTTTCTTAAAACATGGTTGAATTCAATAAATCCGGTTATGCCGGCAAATCTGGCGTAGCGGAGGATTTGCATCCTCTGGGTGTCGTTTAAGTTTTTATCTATCGCACCGTACAAGAAGAATCTGCCATAGAAGGCATTGTATCTGCCGGTCAGCCAATAGAAATTTTCCTTTTCCCGCAAAAATTCTTCCTGGCTTATGCCGACTTGTTTTCTGCCCCCGTCTTCTATTTCTTTGATCGCCATCTCGCAGGCCAGGGGAATAATCATAAAATTGTGATAGCCCGCCGAATCTGCCGTAGGAGGTTCATAATAACTTTCGGATACTCTCCTGATGCAGGGAATTATACTTTGATCTCCGATATGACCAAGCGCCCGAACAAGACAAACCCTTTCTTCTCTGTCAGTATCTTCTTTTTCCGCCATTTTACACAGATAAGGTGTCGCCTTTTTGCTCTTTAGCCAGCCCAGCGATAAGATGGCGTTCTGGCGGGTGTGCCGATCCTTGTCTTCCAATTGCTCAATCAGGAAATCTTCCGCTTTCGCATCACCAATCATCCCCAATGCCTGCACGATTCTTCTTTTTGTCAACCGGTCTTTTGTTTCCTTGCCCATCCGTAAAAGGTGGGGAACCGCCTTCCGGGCCTGCATCCAGCTCAAACCGTAAATTGCTTTTTTCCTTATTTCATACTCCCTGTCATTTAATGCCATTATCATGCACGGAACCGCTCGTTTATCGCCGATGCGCCCTAATTCCAGAAGCGCTTCCGCCCTTGCATGCTTATCCCCGGAACTTAATTCTTTTATTAAATCCGGGATATTTCTCAGGTCTTCCTTCTTTTCGTTCTCAATTTTTTTTTCCTGTGCATTTGCGATTGCCGGAGAAAGAATCCGTTCAAGTTCTTCCACCTGTGCTTGCAGAGGCTCAATCTGATGGGGAAAAAGGAACGTCCCGTTCCATTCGGGTTTTTGCTCCAATTCTTTCAAGCCCATTTTGCTTATTTCTATCTCCTTTTCCTTTTTCTTCTCCACATAAATCAGCAAGAAATGGTTTTCGAGCGAGTAGACCCGGTCTTGCAACGCTAAGATTCTTTTTGCCAAATCAGGAGAAGCAAAAGGAATCAGTTCCTTGGTTCTATACAAAAGATCATCCAGAAGTGCCTTTTCTTCAAACATCTGCGAGGCAAGCAGTCCTGGTCGCGAATCAAATCCGCGCTCGTCATGTGTCCAGTCCCAGGTCCGTTCTCTCCTTAATACCTTCATTTTTACTTCCGCGCTTATCTGGACGTTGGTTGTTGGTCGCTTGACGCTCGATGCGACCCAGCCAATACTGTTTAAAAAAAGTTTTTCGTCGTTGGGAGGAAGGGGATAACAGGGTTTCCCGTCATTATCTATCCCGATCCAGGAACCAATAAACACCACCCGGCCTTGGCCGACCTTCCCGCAGGCAATTGATATATCATCGTTGGAATCAAGCGCGATAATTTCTCCTTCCGGCCCCAACCTCAATACCGCATGATCCCAGAAGGGCGTTGCAAATTCTTTCGGAAGTCCCTTGGCAATGGGATGGTTTGTGTCGGCCATGATAATCTCAGGCCCGTTTGATTTGTTGTAGGCCTGAGCAATCTCGGGAAAAATCGGCCTTATACTGCTTTTGGCCGCGCAACCACAGCGGAACATGGAAAAGATTACGCCGCCGCCGCGTTGCTGCACAAACTCCACCAGATGCATTCTACCTTGCAGGGTAAGCCAGTCGTATCCATTCCAGCCGCCGCCGAAGAATAGAACGTCATAATCGTATATTTTACCGGCGCTGACGTCCTGGCTATTGAACGTCCCCGTTTCCATTCCTTTCTCTTCCAATGTGCGTATTATCTCCTTCAGCGCAGTATCTGCTCTCTGATTCTGAGAGAAGATGCCGACCTTTATCTTCGCGCCTGCATAAGCGCCATCCGCCATACTTATCATCACCACCACGCCTAATGCTGCCAATAACAACTTGTTCATCGTTTTTTTGTCCTAAATTTCCTTATTCGGACCACAGTCAACTGTCAAACAACTCCTCCAAGTCTTTTTCTGTTTTCGCCACTGCATCATTCCTACCAACGCTTTTCTTTGTGCTTTTCGCGCCGCCGTCCCGCCACCAAAACCATTCAGGCTAAAGACCAACGTCATACCGGCAATGAGAGATTTTATATTAGCGGCTGATCGCATAGTTTAATGTACAGGAATTTTAAAGTTGGTAGGACGAGGCGTCCCTGCCGAGCCGTACAGGGAAGAGCGGCTCACTCGGCGCGTGTTTCGTAGCGAAGGCTTCATTCGCAGAGTAGCGAGAGCCCTGCCCGTCTTTGGCGCCCATTCATATTTTTAATGTACATCAAAAAAATCAATGAATACTAAACACAACGCCTTTATGTTCGCGCTCATATGCGCCCATGTTCACGCCCCCGAAGCCCCGCCAAATGCGTGGCCGGCCGTCCAAATCCATGTTGCCTCGCATCCAAGCTTCAATTGTCCCGGCGCCGCAGCCCGGCGAACCGTTAGCCAACCGCCAATTATGCGTGCTGGCGCCGTCAAAGACTGGAGCGTTCGTTATGTTCCCCTGTGTGTTGGGCAGCACATTCCCGCAGGAGTAATAAAAAGCGTTGCTCCGTGCCGAAGTCGGCAGATACAGGTCGTTGTCTGCCGCCGCCGCGGCTAATCTATTGGATGCGATCACACTGTTGGTGAAAGTATCACTACCGTCCCCTTCTAAATATACCCCGCCACCTCTGATTTTGGCATAATTGCCCGCAACCGTGCAGGCCGAGACACGGACATCCGCGTTCGGCTCAATATAAATTCCACCGCCAAATCCTCCCAAAGTGGCGTGAGAGCCGGTAGCCACATTGTCGGTAATCAGACAGTTACGAATAATTCCATTGCCGCCCGACCGGATGAATACGCCCGCGCCATAATTGGAGTATGATGCCAACGTTGCATACTGAAAATAATTGCTTTGGATGAAACAATGGTCCAACATGCAATCATTCTTTGCATAAATACCGGCACCGTAACCGCCACCCGCGTAGGCCTGGACACAATTATTCATTATCCGGCACCAGATTGCCGTAATGGTATTGCCGGCATACCACCCAGAGTTAATACCTCCGCCGTATCCCTTCTTCCCGCTGTCACGGGTTGTCGTGTTATAATTGACATCACAGTTGCTCAGCAGCAGGCTGCTCGCGCTAAGGCTTATTCCACCTCCGTAAAGTCCAGCATTCGCAACGATCTTGCAGTTATACCAGCCTGAAGTGGAAGTGGAGGAAAAAAAACCTCCTCCAACGCCATAGCTGGCGTTATTACTTATGATGGTATCAGTGATAGTTGACGTGAATAAACGCTGATAGATGCCACCGCCATCGTTTTTGGAACTAGCATTGGCAACTATAATACAGTTTGATATTACTATTGCATTGCTGCCGGCCCCCTGGATAAGAACACCACCGCCATGACTATAACTGAAATTATTGCTTATGGTGCAGTTCATCAATGCGTTCTTCGATGATGCATAAAAGCAAACCCCGCCGCCAGCACCATAACCGGAAACAGTTGATGTAGCCGTGTTTCCAAAAATACGACAATCATAAACTTCGCCAGCGCCGTCTCTACAGGCCAGGCCACCACCGGCAACCCCATAATCAACAGACCCCACTCCCCACGCCATGTTTGACATGATATCACAATTTGTCACGAGGCCGTTTGCATTGAACACTCCACCCCCCTGAACACCAATATTGTTGCTGACAATGCAGTCTCGCAATGTTCCATTATTTATATACCCCCCGCCTCCTCTTCCACTGTTGGCAAACGTGTTGGTAGGCATATTGCCACCGGTAAGAGTGAATCTTTCCACTATCGCATTGGAATGGTCAATGAACACACACCGGTTGCTGACAGCCGGGTTGGCGTTAATGATGGTCACATTCCGGCCGTTGAAGCCGCTCAGTGTGATCCCGTTGGTGATATAAATATTGGTTGAAAGCACGTAAGTCCCATTCGAGACCAAAATCCGATCGTTGCCATTGAGCGTAGTCTTGGCCACGGCGTTGCTGATCGTCAGAAGGGCCGTAGTCCAATCCGTGCCAGCCACGTTATCATGGCCGTTCGTGGCCACGTAATAGGTGTCCGATTTCGCAGACCAAACAACCGCCAACAGGACAACGCCCGCCAACATGCTTTTATTCATAAGGTACCTGGCTAATTGATTGTCAATTTCTTTACGATATGTCCTTCAACCACAAATACAATCTCGCGTTCGGAGATCTTCTGAAACAAGCTGGCGGCATGCGCATTTTCAAGCTTGAACATTTTGTCCGTTTCTATATCAAGCCGGAAAATAAAATCTGAAGTTGCCCCATAAAAACATCTCTCATCCATAAATATTCCGCATCTAACTTCCTGATAAGGCCAATCCCGAACAACATATTTTTTGCTGGATAAATCGAAGAGATAGTATTTATTGCCATCCGTTCCAGCTTCGAAACGATACAATTTATTGCCGCCGAATCCAATCAGGCGGCCGGCGGGAGAAAGGTCGAAGGCATTCAATGAAGAGGTTTTCCACGGCGCGGAGGTATGCTCCGTTTTCCCGGCATGCCACACGTAAACAACGGCGGAATCGGCCTTGGGATCGGATGTCCCGCAATCGGCGTGAATGGTGGTGGTACCGACCAAACCGCCGCTGGCGGGATGATAAAACATCGAATTCGGATTTTGAAAGGGAACAAAATCACGGTATGCGTTTATTTCCCCGCTTTCGGGATTGAATACCGATATGGCGCCTCCCAATTTTCCGTAATTGGCCCCGGTAGCGATATATACAAATTTGCCGTCGCTTACCATGGCTATCGGCCGGTTTTGTTCTTTCCCGATTTCTCCAATAACAACCGGATTCTTTCCATACTCAAATGGTTGGGCAGTATCCATTGAGTAAAAAACAGCCTTTACATAAGAAGCAAAATAAAACTTGTCGCCGCAAGAGACGCCGCAGTTTATCTGACCGCTGTAGCTGGAGATTTTATTGAGAGATGAGACAGATCGACTGTCAGAAATATTTATTTTAAACAACTGCATGTTGATATGATGAGAACCCATCAATAGATCATTGCCGGCTGTTTTTGTGAGCATCTTAATGCTTATGCCGTTGCGGCTTTCATTCCGGACCTGAAAGGATGCAAATTTTTTGTTTTTTATATTGAACCGGACAAAAAGACCATTGTCGCCCAGGCCGATAAATTCGCCATCGCGCAAATAATGGAGCTTTCTGATAAACGAATTTCCGCAGGGAAAATTTTCCCATACGACCCGGCAACCTTTACGATCAAGCTCATAGAGAATCCCGGAAGTAAGGCCGGTTCCATAAAAACGGTCCTCGCCCCTGATGATCCCGCATAATTGTTCCGGAGGCTCTTCGGACAGAAAACCGCTTTCCAGCTTTTCCTCTTTCCAGTTAAAAAGTCCTATGCCTTTTTCGGAGCTGACAATAATCCGTTCCTCATCGAAGAAACATTCCAGGCCGGCAAAAGTGCCGAGTGACAAATGATTCCCGACTCCGGCCATCCTGTATGTTCCGGAGTGCGGATTATAAATTAACAACACAGACGATGCCCCACCGATGCTGATCAGGATATTTCCATCCGGCAATTCCAGGAAATAATTGGCATAAAATCCCAGCTTCTTTTCAGGCATGGGTTTAAAAACGGCTGTTTTACCGGTTTTAACGTCATATTCGCAAAATTCGGCCGTTGGATAAACACCCATGTAAATTTTGCCGCCGGAAGAAGCGCCCCCCCCCCAAATCATCTGCCCTTTTGGAAAAGGTCGCGCCAGTTCCGTCAATTCGCTGCGATTAATATCATAGGAATACAATCTGCCCGAATGCGTCCCAAGATATAACTTGCCGTCAGTGCCCTTGACAAAACCATACACCCCCTTTTCCCCCTGCGGTAAACTGATTTTTCTGTCGTTCATTTCGGCAATGTTTATCAGGAAAATGTTCGCATCTTTGCCGGTAGTAGAATAATTTACCGCCGCCAGGAGACTTCTTTCCGGTAGATAAATAATGGGGTTATTGACAAACGGGAGCCTCAATTCCGGACACGCCATCTCCTCGATTTTCATCTTGTTTCCTTGTGTCATTTTATTTTTCATTTTTGTTTACTTGCAAACTCCATCTTCACCAATCTCGTGAACATCAAAATCTCCAATTGTCTGTCCTGAACGGAGAAGCCGGAAGCCCGGCCGCGTTATAGAAACTGACAATAGGGTTATTTGCCCAACCGTACCGGACCGCAACAAGGTCCTTTACGTCTTCACTCCAGACGACAATTCTATTTCCTTCAACCCTTGCCTTTGCCCAAACGAATTTTTTGTTTTCGCCGGCAATCGCAAATCCGTTGGCATCATTCTCTCCGCCCTTTATCGCCAACCCTCCATCCGCATGGTCAAAGTCCAGCAAGACCTTGTTCCCTTCAATGGTCAAAGACCTGTAAATCGGGCCGGAACCAACGATTTTTTGTTTATATACGGCGCCCAAGGCCGCGAGGGCTAGCCGCTGGCCAATCTCGCGCAAGTTTTTGGGATGAATATTCCCTTCCTCGTTGATGTCAATGGTGACCGCCATGCATGTTGCTGGAACAGAAAGGGTTTGTGCCTGGGCTTCGCGAACTACCGCCCATGTGCTTGGTTCCACCGGCTCGACCTGCTTCTTTCCCCAGGCTGACAACTGAACAATAAGAAACGACAAATCCCCCTGATTCCAGACCGTGCGCCAGTTTTTAACAAGTGCGGGAAGCAATTTCCCATACAGGCCGGCGGCCCGCCCGGCAGCATCCGCTTCTCCCTGATACCAGATTACGCCTTTAATGCCATAGGGGACCAATGGGGCGATCATGCCGTTATAGAGATTGCCGGGATAGTTGATGTGATTCTCGGGATCCCACGGAAAGGGGCGTTCCGGCTCATCCAGAAAGGGAGTCGTCAAACAGGCTTGCCTCCACCTTTTAAATTCAGTTTCGTATTGCTTCTTCTTTTCCGGCCAAACCCTGGCGCTTTTTTCCCATGGCTCGATAAATGACTTCATATCACTGTCTGAACCGAACACCGTCTCTTTGCATACCCATGATTCCACGTGTGTGCCGCCTCTGGCGCTTTTGATCAATCCAACGGGAACATTCAATTCCTTATGTATTTGCTGTCCGAAGCAGTAGGCAACAGCCGAAAAACGAGCCGCAGTCTCGGGACCGCAAATACTCCATTTGCCCTCGACATCCTTTAAAGGAACCCGGCTAGGCCTCAGTCCAACCGTGAACAGGCGTATGCCCGGATAGTTGGCCGCGAGAACATCCTCCCGCGCATTCGAAGATGAACTGTCTCGATCCATATTGGACTGCCCCGAAGCAAGCCAAACGTCTCCAACAAGAATATTCCTGATGATAATGATGTTTTTACCTGCAACTGTCATTTCTAAAGGATCGCCAACCTGCATAGGCTTTAACGTTATGACCCAGTTCCCATTCTTATCTGCAATACATTCAGCCTTCTGTTCTGCAATCTCGACCCTGACGTGTTCCCCAGGCTTGGCAATTCCCCAAACGCGAACCGGCAGTTCACGCTGGATTACCATGTTGTTGCCGAACAGCGACGGCAATTCCACCTCGCCCCGGACAATTGACGAAGACAACAGGCTTGATAATATGGCAAAATATAATGTCCCATTTCGCATCATCTGTTTTTCCTGCTACACGATGTCATTTTTATTGCGCCTCAAATAACACATCAACATCTTTTTGCGACTTCACACCCCTGAAAGAATAAGACTTTTTTCCGGAAGGCTCGAACAAAGCCCACGTGCTCGGGCTTGTTTTCAGTTGCCCGGCGACAAATACCTTTCCTGTCTCCTTTTCATTCAGCAACCTGACATCAGTGACATAAGCCCCCATATCGTCGCATTCCCATATTTTCCCGTATTGGTTCTTTCCTGCCATCTCGTAAACATAGAGCCAGCCGTGGTCTTTTTTAACGCCGGAATCATACTGCTCAACGCCGACATAAAGTTCCGGTTTATTGTCGTTGTCTAAATCGGCAACTGCCGCTCCATTGAAATAATGGCCGTCATCGTTATCCTCGGCATTCTTCCAGACCTCTTCCCAGATGTTATCTTCCTTAGATGCATAGAACCTGAGCCGGGCATGGGTAACAATGACCTCCTGTTTCCCGTCTGCATTGACATCGGCAATTTCCAGGTGTCTTACTCCATCCCTTCCATATGGGCCAAGAACTCCCACCTGGGAGAAATTATTGCCTTCGGCATGCTCAAAGATATATACCCGGCAGGCATTGGCCGGATTCCCGCCCTGAGCAGTTCCTAAATAAATTTCTTTTTTACCGTCACCGTCCGTATCTCCGATGGCCATACTTCTCACATCCGCGGTGCCGGTGGGATGAACATAGGAAGCAATTTCCGTCCATTTGCCATCCTTATCTTTCTGAAAGACGGCAATCCCGGGGCCTTTTGCCACCACCACGTCTTCACTGCCGTTTCCGTTTAGATCTCCGAACACCCTGGGGCCAATCCATTTGTGCGCGGCTGCGTACCAACTCATCGGGATTCCATGCTCATCCAATTTGGGCCAGCCGGATATCATCTCCTGGGCAAGGACAAAACTGCTTACGCCTGTTCCCACCCACAACACCAAGCCGATAACCAAATTACATTTCCTCATTTTGTCCATCCTTCACTTCTTTTCCACCACGATCATTTCATAAGTCTTGAAATTCCTTACGGAAATAATTAAGTCTCCGTCTTTCCGCCCGGGGGCTATCTCCTTCCCGTCGGAACTGTAAAACATTCTCCCTGCATCCGGCAGATTGAGTTTGAGTGTTATTACGTTTTTTCCCTCCGAGCTTCGGGTCTCCACGCCTGTCCCATCTTCTGCTGTCCAGTTCACCAGGTGAATAATAATCCTGCCTGTCTCCAGCTGAAGCCTGGGAACCACTTCAACGGCGGCGGACGCGTCAATTGCCTCCACAGGGAGTTTTGCGTTTACGCCATCAAGAGTCCACTTGAGGAGTTCAGCCCATCCGGGCGAATCCAAATTGGAAAGACTGCCGGCAAAAAAGACGGAATAGCCGCCTCCAAAGCGATGGAGAATGACTGCGGCAACGCCATTTTCATATTTGGCAATGACTTCGCCTTTGATGTCTTTAACCGAGTCATAATTAAATGACGCGCCATTTTTAGACAAAAAACATTTATTCAAATTTTCAGGAATAAGTTTTTGCAGAGTCTCGCTTTTTTGTTTGATCTCGACTCTCATACATCCCTTCCCGTCGTTCTCATAACTCGCGCCAAATACGTCGGCGAGTCCATAATCCTTTTTTTTTCTTCCCCAGCGGTCATAAAGAGTGGTCTGGGATGTTGCGATCAACACACCGCCTCCCCTTACATATTTACGTAAAGTTTCTTCTTCAGCTTCGGTTAATGTCCGGCCGTTTGCCAGGATGCACACCTTGTATGGGCTTAATTTTGCACTTTCGATTCCACGCGCTTCCGTGCCACGCTCGGCGATGGTTTCCACAATTATGGGCTCGCCCGGAATATGCGCTTCCAGCAGCTTCTTCCAGATATCTGTCTGCATGTTGGAATAATCATTCGCATAACCCGACGGGTTGATTTTGGCATAGAAAGGAGACCTGCCCGTCCTTTCACTGAAAAGGAGGGCTAGGGGAGTGGCTATCCTGGTTTTTACCAGATATGGCTCTGTTTTCCCGGCTAACTTGAAGTAGCCCGCAATTACGTCCATCTTGTTGTTCCTGTAAAACCTCGTTCCCGGGGGGGGCGCACCAAAGAGAGCGTCAGCCCAGTAATAGTAGGTCTTCATGTCCCAAGCGAGTATCCCCTGGCTATGAGCAAGACCGGAAGCCATGCCCTTTTCCACGTATTCTTCGGATGGGGATGGACGTTTATATGGGTGGACGCCCGGCCAGTGAAAAATATACGAGGAACGCGCCTCACCGTTTCTGCCCAATTCCGTCCAAAATGAGGTCACCGCATCCACCTGATCGGAACCGTTTTCAGGGCCGCTACTGT
Organism: Kiritimatiellia bacterium; assembly: GCA_028718125.1. Classification (GTDB taxonomy): domain Bacteria; phylum Verrucomicrobiota; class Kiritimatiellia; order JAAZAB01; family JAAZAB01; genus VSJD01. The sequence continues at coordinate 13,702 of JAQUMN010000015.1, read as the reverse complement.
CAACCACATCGGAAAGTTCCAAGTATCTTCCCGGATAACCATTGGCATACCTTTGGGAAAAAGCATACCGACAATCTGTTCCCCTGCGCAGCATATGGATAAATTGCCCCAATTCCTTGAAAAATTCTAGAAAATTTTCATCGCACATATCGTTATATTCGGTGAAAAGGACTGGTGAAAGTTCCGGCGGATAAAAATGACCGGACTTCAAGGGGGGAATATGGACCTTATCCAAATCAATCCCAAATGACTTCAACTCATCTTCCGTATATTTGGAGGAAAGATACTGTTTAAAGCGATCATCAATTTTTTCCCCGGTGCGCCAGAGTACGGTAAGGGAAAACTCCCATTCTTCCCGTTCAATGCTCTGCAAGGCCGGCAAATCGCCATAACGCGCCGCTAAAGCCGTAATGTCCGCCTTGGTGCTTCCAGGATGGAATATCTGATCCTTTAACCCGATCTTTCCCTGATATTCCAACCGTTTGCGTATCTCTGAATAGGAATCAGGCAGAGCGCAAGTCCACAGTAATCTCCATATATTGGCTCCGCTTGAGGCCGCAAGGCGATAGAGAAAAGGCAAATCCTGATTGGTCAATTCCTCAATTTTATATCCTGAGACCGTTTTGATGGTTTTTTCCTGTACATATGCGGGAAATGCCAAAGCATGGAAGGCTCTCATGAAGGTATTCCGGCTGAAGTCATAAAAAGAGGGATGGGCGCTAAAATCCGGCTGTTTGATTCCCGGCAATGATTCTTTCCGGCCCGCTTTTATTTCTTCCGCATCGAAATAAAAGCGACTTCCTTTTGTCTTTGTTATGGAGTCGTCTCCTAAACAATTTAAAGCATAAACAGCACTGTTCTTAAGCACCCCTTCAAGACTTCTTGCGCAATTGCGTTCCATATATAGAAGCTCGTATTTACCGGCCTTTTTTCCAAAAGGCATCGGGTATACGCATGTCCGGCATACCTCCCGAAGCGGCTCCAAAGCTTTCCTGTCTCCCAGACAACCCAAGGCAATGGCGGCGCAGGCTGAAGGAGAAACTGCTTGTTGCCAGGCTTCTCTCACAGGGAGGTCCACCTTTCTTTCTTCAAGAACTTTTATCAGTTCATCAACCGCTTCTTTTGCCTGAAGCCAACCCAGGGCAAGAATCGCGTTTTCCGCCAGATAGGGGTCTTCATTTTCGATATACTTCATCAACAAAGGAACGGCGCTTTTGTTCCCGATTTGACCCAATGCCTGGGCGCATCTTCTCTTTATCCATTTATTCGTATCCTTCTGGAGCAGCTCTGACAGCAAAGGCACTGCCTCTGTTGCCTGAAGCCAGGCCAGGGAAGTGATTGCCTTTACCCTCACATCTTCAACCGGATCGAAAAGCATCTTGATTAAGGCAGGAATGCCTTTTTTTTCGCCGATTGCGCCCATACCTCTGGCACCTTTTGCGCGTTCAACGCAATTATCCTTTTCGGCAAGCCGGAGATATTTGGAGTACAACTGCTCTTTCTCCTTGTCCGTTAAAAGAGGGACGGAGACATAAGGCAAGTCATCCCGGCCCAATATTTCCATCACCCTTTTCCGCCATTCCCTCTCTTTGCTGGAATATTGTTCCCTTACCTTTTCCGCTTCATTTTCAAAAACCGCCTTCGTTTCCGGCGTATATTCCGCATCCAGGCGATAGATTGCCTTGTCCAATTCGGAAATCGCGGTTTGTATTTCATCCTTCAGCTTCTTAACATCCCCGGAAGGGGACGGAGCTGAATCAAGCAAAACAATCAAATCCCTCAATCTGTTCCAGACCGGAAGCAGTTCTTCTAAAACTTCCTTTCCGACATAAGCTTGCGCAGCTAACGGCGCAGCCTTGGGTGGTTCTGCCAGGGTGAATAATAAATAGAGAACTAAAATCCATCGAATGCTTTTTATCGTTTTCATTATCTATCCATCGTTTCCGTTTCCATATTTCTTTATGCCGGCCGAGCTTTTCACAAAAAATCAATATATTTCAATTGCCTGATAACAACACAACAGCGAAGACGGCATTCGGATCAGCAGATAGCGGCCATCCCTGACAGTATCGAGTGTTTGTGGTCCGCACATGTTAGGAGAATAAAGGCGAGCAAAATGGTTCATGGTTCGAATCCAGAATTCCATTTCACGACCGCCGCCCGGCAGCCGCTCCGGGGAGGGAAACGCCAGTTTTGACGGAATCGTAATTTCCTTTCCGCTGTCTGCCAGAACCCCGGCCGCATTCATCACATGCAACACCTGCCGATCGTCATGCCGATACAGACCGGTTACTATTCCAAAAGGCACATGATCGGTCCTCAAGAGCGGTTCGCGATACAAATCGTGAACGGCCCGCATCATTAAAGCCGTAACGTTCTTATCCATGTTATAATCAATATGCGCATAGCGTTTTCCATTCCGCTCATAGCGCCGCTGGCGATTGATGCAGATTATTCTGCCCGGTTTTCCCGCAAACGCAATCGCTTCGCCTTTTCCGTAACGGTTCCTTCCCACGGCCACGCGCCCCTCTTTTCCCGCATACATCCATGTTTCCATTCCCCGGCGCTCGCGCCACAGCGCAATCGGAGTTTTATGGGCCCGGCAGCGCTTTATACCGTATTTTTCCCCGACCGCCGTCCAATCCGGGGATGCATGCTCCACGCCATGGTATTCCACTCCCATCATGCGCGCCAATGGATGCCGTTTCCGCCACTTGCCTGTTTCGTCTTTCAAGCCGCTCTGGTGCGTGATAATTAAACGGCCCCCGGCCGCCACATAACTTTTCAATGCCATTGTTTCCCGGTCCGACATGCATACCGCATTCGGCACAATCAACAATTTGTATTTTTTTAAAACACGTTCGTCAGCCAGGTCGCGATCCATCAGCGTGTCAAACGGAACGCGGTTCAACATCAGCAATTCGCACCAGCCGGCCCAGCAATCAGTGCTGGCGGGGTCGCTCATTACAGTCGGGTCCGGCTTTCCCTCCGTATCCCGGTGCAGCCACACTGTCCGTGACGAAAACAATACGCCGACTTCCGCCGCCGATTCCGGCTGGTGATACAACTCCGAATGACTTGATTCGAACCGGAACGGTCCTTGCGGAATTCCCGCCGCCTTTCTCGAACTTGGCAGGCGATTGGCGCCGTAATAATAATTCTGGCCCCACAGCTTTGTCATGCCCCAGCAAAACAAATTTTCATCTTCATTATGGGGATGAAACAAACACATGGCCGGAACACGGTTCCGCCGTGCCAAAGCGCTGCGCTGCGAGGATTCCGCCGCTGTTCTCAGCCAGCAATGCGCCTGCACGTCAAAGGTATTGACCTCGGTGAAAATCGCGGTGTAAAGGCCATCCAGGTCATCCAGCGACATTCCTGTTCCCACGGTTGTATAGCTGTTCGTATTGGAACTGCAGTATATCGGCCTCGCCAACTCCAGCCCCTTCCCGCGAAAATGCCTGAACAATCGCGCCTGATGTTTCCGATGGCAGTCAATTCGCCACAATATCCAGGCCCGGTAGGCCGGATTCTCAAAATTACCGTAAAAGTTCTGGTCGTCATTTCCTGCGGGAGGCAAGCGATAATTTGTTTCGCTTTCAAACAAACGCCGGCAATGAAGGCAGCCGCATCCATAACCAGGGGGCCAGAACTGAATATCGTCCGTCATGATTCCGTCCACGCCGCAGGCATAGATCTTCTCCAAATATTCGAAGTACAATCTCTGCCAGTCCGGATTATTGAAGCAAAATGCCCATCCTTGATAATTGCTCCGCGCAAAACAACCCGTGCGCGGATCAATCTGCCGCAATGACGAAAGTTTTATTCCCCGATACTCCGCATCGCCTTGTTCCATTGTCCGCAGCATTTCCGGGTGCCGCCGCACGTCAACCGGACAGGAATCATTGTCGTACTTGCGCGACATCATCATCCATTCCTTCTCCCCGGACGGATTGCTTGTCAAGATGGAACTGTGATGTTCGACAACTTTGATCCCGTGCCGGTGACAACTGGCGCATATTTTTTCGAGGGTTTTCGACAACAACGCCCATTCGTTGACAAACCCCCATCGGAAATGAAATCCGAACGTGATCACGGCATTAATTCCCGCCCTGTTCAGATCGCGGGCTTTGCGGTCAAAATCAGCCGGACGAAACTCAAGGACTTCCCGGTCGCCAAGCCAATAGTTGCCCCAGCGCGCGTTCCAGACCCAGCGAACGGATTCCGGCAGTTGCCTTGACATAAAATTACCTTCACTCGATCACGATCCATCGCATGAACATCAAACTCTTTGGCTCGTCCAGCGCACTTGAGCCATGTCACGGAACGGATATTCGCTGCCCATGACCAGGCGGCCTTTGCCGTACTTTTTTAACATATTGCGCAATGCGCCTGAGGCATCTGTCAAGCGCGATATCTCGAAACTGAACCGTTTATCCCTTGAATGACGTTTCAGGAATGCGTCCATTACATCTCTAGATACTCCCTGAAAAACCGTTGTGGACGTTTTCGCCAAGGCGCCGTAACTCAACAAATCCTCTGCGGAAACAGCTCGCGAAACAGTGCCGGGATGACGAAAACGCGCGTCATCCATGCTACAATTTATCCAAACCCTGATTTCATGTTGCCGGCACCAACGAAACAGGTTTTTATAGCGCGCATCTGCCAAGCTCCATCCGTGCAAAAACGGAAACAGGATTATCCCCGCAAATTCCGGTGACATACTTTCCAGAACAGACTGCCAGTTTGCAACCTGCGGATTAATTATTGCCAACGGTTTAATTCGCTCAAATTCCCGAACAGCTTTTAAAAAGGCGGCATTGGCCGCTCCCAAATCCTGACGGTAAATACCGCCTAAGTCGGCAACGTAAGCCCGTTTTATGCCGGTTTTTACCAACAATGAATGCAATTCTTTTGGAGTTGAAGAGGCTGACTTGAAAAACGGCCATTGACCGCAAAAACAAAAATGATCCTCGGTTGCGTCCACGGGGCAGTTATATAATTCTGGCACGAAATGCTTTTGCGGGGTAATATTTAGTCCGAAAAGCGACGCCGCATTCCGATAAAATATATTTTCTTTTTGCTCCTCGGAAATATCGGACAGCATTACCTTGGCCACTTGGGATGCCTGGGAGCGCCCCATGAAATCGCTGCCGAAAAGAATCCGGTCCGCGCCGATTTCACGCACCAAAGCTTCAACCTGACCTTTGAGGGGGTACCCGCCACAGATATCAACCCAGACATTGGGCAGACGCTGAAAAAGTCCGGTCTCGGACGGCCAATGAATACCGGCATGGGCCGCGATCATTTTTGCCCTTGGATGCCGCCGGGCGAGTTCCATGAATTCCGCAATATTAATTTCACCCGGCAGACTTTCATCGGTCCTGTTAAAGGTATGAATGAGCACGGGCTTCTTCAGACAGGCGGCATATTGAAGCACCTTTTTGGTATTTGTAAGTTTGCCGTGTTTGTCTTTAAGCGATAACCAGAGTTTGATCCCTATCGCACCCTGCGCGACGCATTTATCCAGTTCTTTACGCCAATTGGAGTTTTGCGGATTAATATAAACATACCAGCGCAAAAGTCCTTTGGAATTTTCAGCAAGCGAACACGCGGTCTGATTGGCCATGCTTATATCTTTTGTTGTCGGAAACCGTGGCCAGTTGTCTTTGCCGAGCGATGAGAGCAGACACAACAAAACGCCGTTTCTGCGGCATTCTTCGCGCATCATCGGTAAAATGTCTCTGTCTGTCCGGGGCAAACTATGAACATGAACGTCAACGATCATTTTTAGCCTTTTAAAGACTTAATCGCTTCTTCAAGACGTTCCAAGGTTTCGCAGATATCGCTTTCCTGATGACTGAAATTTACATAAGGCACATTGTACAAGGAAACGCCATGCCGGTAAGCGGAGCGGAAAAATCTTTCGCACAAATCCTTCGGGGCGTTGGGTTCAAACGTAATAATCGGGCACACGGGGAATCCTTTGATTTCCATGGCAAGAGAATGTTTTTGGAACAATGAATTTAGACCTGAACAGAATTGTTCGCCCATGCGCCAGAGATGAGCGACCACGTTTTTCTCCTTATAAGTTTCCAACGTTACTTTGGCGGCGGCAAGGGAAAGCGTCTCGCCGCCATAAGTTGAAGACACGATTGCCTTGTCGAGCTTATCCATGATTTCCGCCTTGCCGCAATAGACGGAGAGCGGCATGCCGTTGGCAAACCCCTTTGCGAAAACCGCCATGTCCGGCGTAACTTTGAAATATTCCTGAACTCCGGCCAAAGCCACCCGGAATCCTGTGACAATTTCATCATAAATGAGCACGGTGCCGTGTTTTTTGGTCAGTTCATGCGCAAAAGTATAAAATGAAGAACCTTCCTCCATGCGTTCGTAATTAGCAGCGATAACCAAAGCCGCAATTTTATCGCCGTGCTCGCTGAATAATGTTTCCAGACGCGCGCAATCATTCCAACCGCAGGCGTGGTGCAATGCACTTAAGGCAGTCGGCACGCCGGGCGGAACCTCTACCACCGTCATGCCCGGCAGACTGCGGCCGCCGCTTGCCAGACTGTTCAGCCAGCCGTTGTAACCAATTTGAATAATGAAATCGCGGCCGGTATGATAGCGCGCCAATTTGATGCAAGCGGACAGGGCTTCACCGCCGGTCTTCAGGAAACGCACGCGCTCGGCGCAAGGAATGCATTCAGCAAGAATTTCGGCGACTTCGGCTTCGAGGGGGTGCGGATGACCGAATACAATGCCGTTTTTTAATTGCCGTTCAATTGCTTCATTAACCGCGGGAAATTGATATCCGAGGGTAACCGGTCCCAAGCCGTTGCGGAAATCAATAAACTCGCGTCCGTCCGCGTCCCAGACCCGACAGCCTTTGCCCCGGACAATCACGGACGGCTCATCAGGCATCCACTTAGCTGCCTTCGAACACGTGCTGCTGCCCCAAGGAATCCTGACGCGCAGGCGTTGGAACCATTGTTCGTTGTTTTTCACTTTGAGATATCCCTCCTTTTTTATGTTAAAAATCGTAATCCTTAGTAGTGGAAAGTCAATAATCCGATCGGGCATAATAAGCATCCGATCGGGACAAGAGAAAACCGTGTTGACACGTCGAGAAGGATAGGTAATCTATGCAAATGGAAGAATATCAATCAAATAGCGATACTATATTCAGGCAACTTCAGGGAAACATCATGTCCGTGACGGCAAATTTGCTTGTCGCCCCACCTAATGCTGCTACGCAAAAACATCTGCATCCCCATCGTTGGCATATCGGCTATACAATCCGCGGCAAAGGAACGGCCGTAGTGAAAAATAAACGGTACAAGTTACGCCCTGGAGATATAATTGTTATCTACCCGAACGAACCACACATATATGCCGCTGATCATACAAATCCATATACCATTTACCACATCCACATCGAATGTTCGGGAAATGTACCTCATGTGTTTCCCCGCTATTTCAAGGCTTCCATGCTTAGCAAATCCGGCATGGCCATATTCAGAAAACTGAACTATCTATCGCATCGCTCATCATCTCCCAGCAGGGGGCCGCGGATAATGGCATTGCTGTGGTTGTTGCTGGCGGAATTATATGACATGGGATACCAAAGCAAGGGAACCGCGTCAACGCCTCTCTGCGACAAAAACTATACTGCTTTCTCCGCTGTGACAGACAAGCTCCAACATGAACCTTTCCGATTTCCGGGAGTCGATGCCCTGGCCGCGCAAATGCATATTTGCCGGCGTGTTTTCACCCGCTTTTTCCGAGACAATACCGGCATGTCGCCCCGCGAATATTATCTTACTTATCTCATGACCCGGGCCAAGCAATTGCTTGCCTTGAAAAGGCACAGCTTGAAAGAAATTTCGGGCATGTGCGGCTATAGCAACGCGCAAAATTTTCTCCGGGCCTACAAACGTTATCTTGCGGAAGGACGCTGGTGAAAACAATTTAATGTCAGAGAAATAAAATTAGGTAGAGTAGGCAGGAGGAAAAACCTGCCGCCCCTCATCAAACCGTGTGTGCGGTTTTTCCGCACACGGCTTTTCGATGTTCTTCATCGGATGGCATATGCTTCCAGTTCAAACCCCTAAATGCACTCGCCTCGAAGAGCATGGGTAAGCATCGGTAAGCCCGACCGAAAAACGGGGTATGCTCATCAAACCCTTGTGTTTATTGGATTAAACGCGTGTCGAGCAAGCGGGGTAAGGTCGGAAAATGGGGTGGGCCCGGGAGGACTTGAACTTTGGGTCCTCGGGATGACATTATGCGGCCTGGAACCGCGGATACAAGCAGGTTGGCCAGCTCACTGGAGCACACGCCGCAGGTCTCGGTCAACTGCTGGAACCCATTCAGTCATATTGCCTCATCCATCATCTGCCTCCGCTGACGGTACTCGTCGTTCAACAAGAGACAGGTCTCCCAGGCCCAGGCTTCACCGGAGCGACCGCCTCAGAGTATGCCAAAGCACTGGCCGATGTATTTGGGATTGACTGGCTCAAGCATGGAAATCCTCAGCCCGAGCAGCTTGAGTCTGCGGTCAAGCAAAAGCCGTCAAATGGGCCGCAAGTAGGCTAGGGGTTGATACATTCAGGCTGGATCTGAATATACATGCAAAGGTTTGCCATGGCCTGCAAAATCCGAGACCATAAAACCCGATCAGACGTTAACTGAATAATTGAAAATTGAGACTTGACCCTAATTCGCTAAAGCACCGATAGTGCTGTTTTCTTTTCAAAACTTCGGGATGCTTGCCTTGCGTTGTTCTTCCTTTGCCGTTGCTTGCGCCTTCCGAAATTCTTCCGCTTTCGGAGATTCAACAACCAGCATGATCTTATTCATGCCTACTAAATATGCAATTGAGCCATTGGTTTTGAGCCATCTCTTAGGATAAACTAGCGGGGCAAACGGATTCAAGGTCCAGGACTTCTTCCATTCATTTCCATTTCCCTCAGAATCGAGAATGGCCTTGGCTTCGTCATCCTTGATTGAACTATCGCCACCCGCTTGAGCTATCTTCGAGTAACTAATCATCACGGCCTTGTCATCGAGAAACGCGATCCGGATATGCCAGCCCTGATATTGATAGGAAACATTTAAAGCACCGGACAAAAGTGGCATGGCTTTGTCGCTGGGTGATTCCTGCGGCTTTCCATAGCGTTGCTCGCACTGCGCCAGAGTCTCATCTAGTCTCGCGCAAGCATCATAGATAGGCGTTAACGCCAGCGTGCCAAGTATCACAAGTGCCAGATATTGCTGTTTCATATATCCCTCGTGTTTCAGTTGCCGAATCGGGAATTCTGCCTCTGACAATACTCCGCATTTTATCTCAGCCATCTTCCCCGCTGGTGATGGGCAGTGTAAAATTAAGCTGCTCATTCATATCAGATTGGCACGGAATAACAAATCGGAAATGGAGGCGGGGTGGGCGGAGGTGGGTAGATCGTGCTCCAGGCCGCTCGAGAAAGTTAAAATTCCTTAATCTTTATTCTAATGGGTGACCCTATGGAGAAATTATCTACTGCTTTGACTCTAGTCCACAGTCCACAGTCTACAGCCTTCAGCCTCTCTTCCAATATTTCATCTGGCTTTTCGGGATATGCCCTGATACATTTTAAACGATTTTAATCGCGCAAGTGGGCGGGTTTGGAAACAGGATGTTCGTTCTTGCAGCGATTTTCTATCGGTTGCCCAATGTCTGTTTGGTGGTGTAAGAACATGAGCCGTAGATGGGATACATTGCTTCGTGAGATTCTCAAGTTCCGCGACGCACGGGATTGGGAGCAATTCCATACGCCCAAGAATCTGGCCGCCGCAATTGCGATAGAGGCTGCGGAGTTACAGGAACATTTCCTGTGGAAATCTGACGCTGAAATCGAATCCGCCCTGCTCAATAAAATAAAGAGACAGAAAGTGATCGAGGAACTGGCTGATGTTATGATCTTCTCTCTCCTGCTCGCTAGGCGACTTGATGTTGATGTTGATAAGGTTGTGCGACGGAAGCTTGTCTGTAATGCACGCAAATACCCGGTTAAGAAGGCGAGAGGAAATGCGCGAAAGTATACGGAGTTAATGAACGAGTGATTATCTATCAAGAAACCAAGAAACGCTTCATCGATGACGTTGATCATAACGCTATCAGGGCTCGATTGGTTGAAGCGTTTCGTGCCAAGACGGGGAGCGTCCCATCCGACGAACGGGTCTGGGCTGAAGAATACAGCCGGTTCTCCCTTGTATTGCGGAAAGCCGACGTAGAAGACGACATCCAAGTTGCTATTGAATACCACATCTCTGCCGCAGGTCGATTCCGAGTCGACGTCCTTCTTGCTGGTAGCGATGGTTGCACTGATAATGGAATGATTATTGAATTAAAGGCGTGGGACAGGGTAGATATTTCTGATTATGACGGTCTCGTGTATTCGCCCATTGCCGGCGGTTCCCATACGCAACATCCGTGTGTTCAAGCCAGCAAATATAAAGGTCTAATACTTCGGTTCAATCAGGATGTTCGCGCGAAGTCCATCAGCCTCCATTCCGCTGCCTACCTTTTCAATCTTAGTAGGAGGAATCCAGAACCACTCGAAGATGTTCGTTACCATCAAGCTCTTCGGGATTCGCGTTTGTTCCTCGCAAATGATGTTGATGCCCTTTGCCAATTCGTCAAGGAGATAGTTCCGAAAAAGCCGACCAAAGACTTGATATTCTTAATCGAAAACGGGCGCATGGTTCCGGCTCCGGAACTTATTAGTCGTGTTAGTAGCATGCTGGAAGGTAATGAGGAATTCGAACTTATCGACGAACAAAACGAAGCCTTTCAGATCATTCGCCACCAAGTCATGAACCTGAAGGATTTCAAGAGAAGGCACGTCTTTGTTGTAGAAGGCGGCCCAGGTACCGGCAAGTCTGTAGTCGCTGTCCGTTTGCTCGCAGAACTCCTGAAGGCAAAACGCATGAGTTTCTTTGTGGCACCCAATAGGGCCTTCCGTGAGACTGTGATAGAATTTCTTTCCAAGGGCAACCGAGGATACAGGGAGGACGGCAACGCTTTGATCCAATCCCCGTGGCGTTTTCATAATATCGACTATATGAAGGATCCTCGAAACGATGTTCTTGTGATAGACGAGGCTCATCGTTTAAAGAGCAAGGCTTACCGATATGCCGGCAAGAGCATGGTCGAGGATATGATACGAGCGGCTCGAATAAGTATTTTCTTTATTGATGAAACCCAGCGTGTCTCATGGAATGATGTTGGTTCTGTCGCAGCTATAAAAAAAGCGGCTAATAAATTCGGGGCCGAGTATCATGCTCCTTTCATGCTTCGAGCACAATATAGATGCAATGGATCGACCGGGTATTTGAACTGGCTAGATGATGTTCTACAAATTCGGGCAACAGCCAATTTTGAAAACTGGGGAGACGGGCAGTATGAATTTCGGGTATTCGACCGGGCCGAGGATCTTTATTCGGCCCTTAAGTCGAAAAACAGTAACAATAAAGCAAGATTAATTGCGGGATACTCATGGGCATGGCCTAGTGGCAAAGGGCGGAGACGAGGAGCTTCCGTCAATCACGTGCAAGCTGATAAATTGTCCTTGCCGTGGAACTATGATCGCGAAAATTGGGCTACCAGTTCGGATGGTATAGAGCAGGTCGGATGTGTTCATACGAGTCAAGGTATTGAGTTCGACTGGCTGGGCGTTCTCGTCGGGCCTGATCTTACATTCAGGAACGGCAAAGTTGTGGGTGAGCCTTTAAAGCGAGCGAAAACCGACGCCTCGCTAAAAGGCTGGAAAAAGGAATTGGCAGATTCAAGAGGCGACCCTGAGAAGATGCGGGCTGTATTAGATAAGGTGCAATCCATCATCAAGAGCACTTATAAGGTTCTGCTCTCAAGGGGCCGGAAGGGATGCTATGTGTGGTGTGCAGATAAGGCGCTTCGCGAGTATCTAAAAAGCCGCCTGGCTCTTGCCTCACAACAAACCGTTGAAGTTAACTCTCGATTGAAATATCTGCAAGAACCCGCAGGAAAGAAATATGCCGAATGTCTTCCCGTATATTCTATGGAGGTGGCCGCCGGGCCATTTGGCAAACCCGATCTTTCCGAATGTATTGGATGGGTGAGAACCCCGGCCAGTATTCGGGGAAGTCCACTCCATTTTGTAGCTCAAGTAATTGGCCGGTCAATGGAACCCTTGATTCCTGATGGATCGTATTGCGTTTTCCGCTTCGGTGTTGTGGGAGATCGGACCGGCAGGATTGTTTTGGCTCAGATCGCAGGATATACAGACCCAGAGACTGGTGGGCGATACACAGTCAAAAAGTATAGATCGGAGAAAGTAGCAGATGAGGATCAAGGCTGGAGGCACCTCAGTATCCAGCTGTTGCCTTTGAATCCCGAATTCGAACCTATCGTTATAACGGGTAGTGAAACGGATAATATTAATATTGTGGCTGAGTTTGTTGGCGTTCTCACATGACAAGTGGAGGGCGTTGGGGAGCAGGTCAACGGCCCTGGTCTGACCAATTATATAAGCAAAGCAAACAGAATATCAATTATCAAGGGCTGACCCCAACGCCTTGTCATCGGGCGGCGGTCGGGCGGAGGCTTCGCCGGAGAAGATTCGGAGCCCTGAACAGAACAGGACGTTATGCGTTCGGATGCCACTTTTCGGAAAAAGTCGCATAACGCCGTGTTCTGTTCCCCGCCGCTTTCCCGCGATCGCAACTCCCATGCCGTCAGCAGGTTCAGGCGGTTGCCTTTTCTGTCTGTTGCAACCGCAATTCAAGATTAGCGCGCGCTTTCCGGCAAAGAACGGCGGCGGCTCATTCCTCGCACGCCGCCGAAGAGCGGGGCACGGCCAAACCCAGCCGAAACGTCTGGGATTGTCCGCGTTGCTTCAGCGCCGTAAAACCGCCGCTTCAGCAATTCCCCCCGCAAAGTTTACCCGCCTACGGCGGGCCCCTGATCCGGCGCAGCCATCACCGGCTTCATTCGTTTTTGAAGTTGATCAGGTCTCATGAATCCGGTCATGGCATCGCCGGAGGAAAAGAACTCCACGCCGCGCAACGCCGCGTTTCGTCAGACCGAAGATCACCCGCAGAGTCCTCGCTGCTCGAACACTTGCGGGTGAGGATAAAAGCCAGCCCTCCAGGATCAAGCGGCCGGCACGCACCGCCACGCAAGGCGTCGCGGCGCGCCCCTTGCCGCTTGAAGAGCTCCGCGCCACGTCCTACGGACCAGGCGCTTCGCGGACCCCAGCAAATAGTCAGCCGTCTGACGGCATTGAAGCTAAATCAAGACGCGCCTTGCTTCGCGCCGGGGCACTTGTCGGGGACATGCCGCATTCAGCAGGCTCCACGCTTCATACTTCGCGTTCCGCAGCTTCATGCGTCAGCCGGCATGGCACTGCCTTCCCCGCCAAGCGCACCACGGCCCGAAGCGGCGGCGCGGAAGAAAAGCAGGTCGCTCCGCGCCAGCCAACAGGGGTTCCACGCCGGCGCTTTGAAACAAACCGCAATGGCGCGGTCGAAGCTCCCTATGTCACCCCTGCCGGGCACCGCTTCGCTCCAAAGAAATGAAAAGCAAGACACTCCAGGCGCTACGCGCAATCGAAGCCATGGTCCCCACGCCAGAAAAACAAGTCAGTCGCTCTGCGGTTACGCGAAGCGCGGGAAGGGAATT
>JAQUMN010000014.1 GCA_028718125.1 Kiritimatiellia bacterium | reverse complement strand
TAGCGCCCTCGACGGCCCAGACGAGAATGCCTTCGCCTTCTTCCCGCAATAGCAGCGAATCGAAGCCGGGAATGGGCTTGTCCGGTTTCGGGCGGGCGTAGTCCACGATCAGCATGCGGCGCCGCCAGGCTCCGGCGTCCGAGTCCAGCTTCACCCGTAATCGGGTATTTGTGGAAATCAGGACGTTGAAACAGCCGTGGACGCTGAAGCTCTCATTGCCGTTCTTAACCTCGCCTTCGAGTGTGTCCCCGCCCACCAGGGCCTTCAGGACGTGCGCCGGCCGCATATTAAGGAAATCGCCCGGCACATCTTTCCCCGACAGCAGCGTGCGTCCAACAAACCGGATCAGCTCAAACCGTTCGGATAGTTGGGCGATCCTTAGTTCGGTCACGTTGTGGCGGCCAATCAGCCCCTCGATGACGTTTGCCAGGGTAGTCTTGCCGGTGCCTGCTCCGCCCCTGAGCGTAAGGAACGTTTGCGATACGTTTATACCCATCAGGCATTGGCCGACATAGCGCTGGATCAGGTTCGCGTCTTCCTCCGGCATTGCCGAAAGAAGCAACTCCTGCCGAAAGCGTGGGCAGACCGCCTTTGGATTCCATGCGATTTCACTCCGATTGCGCGAGAACCAGTCCGGGCCAAAGGGCTTCAGTTCGACATTGCCGGCGGGATCCATTGCGAGCATGCCGTTGGCAACATGAATCACATCCCGGCGTTGGTTGAACACGTCCCGCCGCTCGGCTATCCCGCGCGTCAATTCCCGGAGCCCATGCAGTAGGGATGAACTCCGTTTCGAGATCAGGTCCGGGTAACCCTCCTCTGTCACAATGTTTTGAAAACAGAAGGCAAGATCGCGGACTGTGACCTCGTCGGTCTGGTGCTGCCATAATCCGGTCGAGGGAACATAGATATAGAAGCGCGAAACCGCCGGATCGTGGACAATGCCGGACTCGGCCGCATAGCGCGCGGCGAAATGCGATTGATTGATCGCCATTTTATCGCCGGCGCCGATCAGCGCTGGCCCGTATTTGCTCGTCGGGCTGTCAGGTGGTGTGTCCGGCGGCGTCCATTCCGGCGCGTCATCAGCAAGTGCCTGTAGTTCCTCAACCGTGCCGCCGGAAGCCAGCCAGTCATGGGCATCTTTGACTGTGTGCCCATCTCGGTCTGGCAGTTCCAGAACCTTTACCGATGCGGCCTTGCCTTGAAGGCTGGCGACCACAAGCGCCGCATGATTTCGGCCAGGCTCGTCCCGGTCGGCGATGATGATCACCTTGGCCCCAGTCAGGGTTTCGGTGTATTGCGGCAACCACTTGCCGGCACCGCCCGCGTTCGTTGTGGCGCAGAGCCCTAATCTGCTCAGGGCGTCAACGTCTTTCTCGCCCTCGCAGATATGAATGCCCCGGCCGGCCTTCACCGCTTCGAGGACTGCCGGCAGGCGATAGAGCACCCGTTCGATGCCCTTCATCTTCCATATCCATCCGCCAATTCCATCCGGATGGCGTTGACGGAAGCCTTTGGGATCGAATCGGACAACCTGAAACAGCAAATTGCCCGCAGCGTTCGTATAGTCATACGTCTTTACAATTTGCGCCCTTGCCGATGCCTGGCGGGGTGGGAATAAATCACCCATCTTAAGGCCCATTGCGGCAACGATCTGTTCCGTGGGACAGTTTGCATGGCAATGCAAAAGCACGCGTCCATCTCGACCCTCGCTGATGGATAGACTGGCGTTGCGGTCCTCATGCGCCGGACAATGCGCCGACCAGCCGTTTCCGTTTCTTTGAGCGTGCAGACGTTCTATTATTTCATTTATCGTCATTCTTTATCCTCCCCCGCAGGCTCAGATAAACCTTGCGGATCATGTGTGGATTCATACGCGAACATTTCAGTAGCCACCGTAGAAGCCGTTGCCATTTATTCATGACGGCCTCCTTTGCCGGCGGCCAGCGCCAGCAAGTCGGCGCGGCGTAGGCGGAAGGAACCAGGGAATAGCTCGACCTTCTCTAATCTCCCAGCGCGGCAGATGCGCCAAATCGTGGCGCGGCTGCAACCCATTAATTTTGCCGCAGCGGACACGCCCAAGAGGAGCGGACCGCTCGGCTGTTCGGGTTGCGGGGTTGGTGGCCGACCTTCGAGGACACGATCAATTTCGGCTTGGACCTCCTGCGATGCCTGGAGAATCTTTACAAGTCTTTCATTTTGGTTTGTCTGATTCGTCATGGGATATATCCTTTCAGCAGTCGAAGAGTTCGTAGGTGGGTTTCTGAAGGACCTCGGCAATTCGGCGCTTCAATTCCTGGTCCGGTCTTGCCCGTCCGGTTTCGAAGCGCGATATTTCGATTTCCTTGCGACCGATGATTTCCGCGAGCTGGAGCTGGGTGAGTCCCTGAGCCACTCGCGCCGTCCTGAGTCTGAGGTTGGTCATTTTCGACCTCCATGTAGTTATAGTGGCGGAACCATTCCGCCGCTTTTCTTGCATGGGGTGACAAAGTGCGGCACGGATAGGACAAACCATGTCACGGTAAAAAAAAAGACCCCGTGAAGGGTTCGCCTCCACGGGGTCGAGGATCAGATAAGCTTCAACTGGCCCAGGTCACGCCGGCCGGGGGTTCGTATGTGAAACAACCAGCTATACCAGTTCGCGAGCGTGAACGGTAGCTGCCAGAGTATCGGGCGGATGGGATCAGAAGATGATTGTTCAGGTGCTCGGCAAAAGCCGTTAAGACTGGGTGCGGATTTCCGTTAGCATCGAGAGCCTTAACAAGGTTATCGTGGAAACGTGTGACTGCCCGGCGCACTGCGCGTACAAGTCTATCCGCGTTGCTCTTGCTGTGTTCCGCGTATTTGCGTTGAAACGTCGCAATCTCCTCCAGGTAGCGCAAAGCCTCGGCCCGCTCCGGTTCGGTGGCATTGTTGTCTTCGAGAACAGCCTCCCATTTTTGTTGCGCCTTCCATACTCCTTTAGCCGATTCCAGGGCTTCGATTCCGAGGCTACGTTCCTGTATGCGCGCGTGCCGGTGTAACTGGACGGTTTCACCTGTCAATGCGTCGGTCGTTGCTGTGATGCCAAGTTGCTTGCGGTAGATGTCTGGAACATGAACAGCCAAGTCCAAAGCGTGGATTGGTTCTCGCGGCGGGTTCTGGAGAAGATATGCCACGTATAGGATGCCACGTTCATGCCTCAGAACCGCCTCTTGACCGTCATACACCAGTTTCCACGCGGCTCGGTCGCGACGTAACGCGTAGCGTGGACCACTTACGACAGACAGAGTGTCACCTACAATACCTTTTGCAGCGAACCACTTGGCCGTGTCTTCCTTGACGAGGCGCTCTAAATCCGCCACCCGCTTGCTGACGATGTTCTGAATGGCCGTTTCCAGATCCGCCTTGCGAATGGTCGTCTTTTGCTTAGCATCAACGGCGAATGTTTCAAACTTCGAATCGGTGTAGTTGATTGCCGCAAAGAACTTCGGGGCCTCTTCCTCATTAAGTTTGACCGCAATAGCCGCCAGACGGGGAAGGTCATGTAATACGAGTTGCGCCGCGAGGTTCCGTGTCGGCATGGACAACGGCACTTTGAGAGCCATTTGAAGAGATTGCGAAACAACGGATAGTTGTTCCCTCATTGCCACATAGGCAGTTGCATCAAGGACCGGTAGAGATTCACGAAATTTGGCAAACGTACCCATCAGGATTGCCGCGCTGTCTTGAACCCTTTCCATTTCCTCGCGCAAAGGGGCCATAGCCGCGTAAATACGGGCGTAGATGGTCTGCGTCACGCGATCAAGGGGAACCTGTTGAATAGCTGCAGGTGTCATGGCATCAAAGCGAGTAGAGGTCCCCGTTGCGGAGGAACCAGTTTTCATGTTGTTTGTGGTCAGGGGATGCCCGGCGGAGCCGTTCGTAGAATGCTGGACTATGGTTATGTTCGTGGACGTGAACAAGTTCATGCAAGATCAGGTAGTCAATCCTTTCCGGCGGCAGAAGGATCGTCCGCCAATGAAAGAACATTTTGCCTTTATGCGTGCAGGATGCCCAGCGGAAGCCCAAGTCAAGAATTGCGATGGACTGCGGCGCGGAGGCCACACGCCCCTTGAGCGTGTTCATACGTCGGGTGATCCACTCCGCAGCCCGGTCCGTGTACCATTTAAGAAACACTTCCCGGCCCTTGGCAACCAGATCTCGCGGCAGGAAGAAACGATCATTCTTGAGTTGAAGCCCATCGGCCGACTCAGCGGGCTGGTCATCACGTAGAACCTTCAGCCGATACTTGCGGCCCAGGTAAAAGAACCCCTCTCCGGAAACATATTCTTTTGGTGGCGGGCCCTTCTTGGACGCCTGCTTTCGGCCAAGCGCCGTATAAATCCAGGCTTGCTTATTGCGGATGATCCGTGTGATTTCCTTTTCCTGCATCTGATCGGGCACAGCGATTACAACGCCGCCATCCCGGTCAATCGTCAAATCCACATTCAGCCGCCGGGCACTGCGCCGGACTTCTATCTTTAGATCGTCAATATTGATTATCTCGTTCATTCGACCAGGAATCGCCTCCGATGATAAGCCAGATCCACGATCCGGGTTGCCAGTTCCTGCGTATTCTTCGTGAATACTCGTCGGTCATCCACACGGCAGTGGCGTAGGCGCTCCCGGATGGCCGCCTCAAGAACCAGACGGCTCGGATTATCCCGCCAGAAATCCACTTTCCTAATCTCCGACTGGATATGTTCCACCATTGATACTGTCAATGCCACC
Organism: Kiritimatiellia bacterium; assembly: GCA_028718125.1. Taxonomy (GTDB): domain Bacteria; phylum Verrucomicrobiota; class Kiritimatiellia; order JAAZAB01; family JAAZAB01; genus VSJD01. The sequence goes on along the minus strand of JAQUMN010000014.1, from coordinate 92,012 downwards.
AGCGGCGCAAACACCGGGTTTTGGGTGGCGATTTGAGCCCCAGCCTCAACCTCTGCCGCCTTCTTTATCACGTCGAAGAATGGGGCCTGAATCTTTGGATTGATCCCGGCAACGGTTTCTTCGCGACCCAGTATAAGTTCCTGATTTAGGAATTCGCGCAGCACCCGTTCTAGTTCGTTCCAGTTTTCGCGTAGTTCCTGGAGGATTGCTTCGAGCTTTTCGCTCAGACTCTTGTAGTGTTCCGGGTCTTCATTGACGTGAATAGTGATGTGGTAGCGAATCGCATGGAGCATTTCGGATGCCCGGCTCTTGGCCGATTTCTTCCCTTTGACGTGCTCCTCAAAGCCGGCGTCCATAATATCAATGGGCGGTATTATTGGATCAACGCCCTGGGCGCTAATGTATTCATCAATAAGTTGCCGAACCTTTTTCTCAACGCCCAGCAAGTTAAGCTGGTTATCCCGGTAGAGATTCGAAGCCACCTTGGCGATAAAGCCTAATATCTTGGCGTCGCGCAAGTACCGATTGCCTTCCGGCAGCGGCAGGACGATGCCAAGACTTATGAGAAACAGCCTTAATTTGGTGATAAAGTCTGCCCGGACCTTAACGTCGGCCAAAAGATCAACGCATTTTTCAATGTCAGTGATGTCGGTAATGCCGTGCTCGGTAAAGATCGCCATAACTTGACGATAGCGGTCCTCCAAGCGGGGAATCTCGTCGCGCTTGGTATCCAGACCGCCTTCACCATCGCCACCCTCGGTTTCAATCAGGGCTTCTTTCAGAAACTTCCCAATTCCAATATAATCCACAACGTAGCCGCATGGTTTGCCCCGCTTCTTCCGGTTAACTCGGGCAATGGCCTGCAACAGGACATGTTCGCGTATGCGACGGTCAATGTAGATGACTTGCTCAACCGGAGCATCGAATCCGGTCAAAAGCATGTTCTGAACGCATAGGAAGGCAAGTCCGCTCTGCTGGGCAGGATTCTGATGGTCAAAAGGCAGCTTAAACCTTGCCTCGTAGTCGTCCCGCTTATCCTGGTCGCTCCAGATCCGATAGGATGGAGGATCGTTATGGGCATGGGAAATGACCGCGGCGAACTCCAGTCGCTTGATTTTCTCCAATTGCCGGTGAACCCCGATCAGGTATTGCTTATCTTCGTCCAGTTGAGCGACATCCGCGTCCGAAAGTTGCAGGAGAGCCGGGTCCAATGCCTCCAGGTCGGCTACGAGCTTGTCTTTGGCCGATTGCAAGGATTCCTGATAACGGATAGCCGCCAGCCGGCTTGTTGCGACAACCTGGGCCTTGAATCCTTCCGGGAGAATGTCCCGGACATAATGCCGGAGCATGTCATTGGCCTTTGCCGCAATCAATTCCGGGGCCTCCAGAACGCGCGGCTCGGTCGCATAAAGGTTCATGATGATCTGGAATTCGGCATCGGTGTATGCCCGGAAATGCCAGCGAGCGACCTTGTCGAGTTCCGCCGCCCGCTCAACAAGTCCCTCGGGGATACGCCCCTCGTAAAGAATCTTGACCGTGGCCTCATCTGCTACAGATGTCTTCATGCCATACTGGTCAATAAGCGGGCCGAAAATGCGGAAGGTATTGGTTCGTTCTTTGCGGAAGATCGGTGTCCCGGTAAAGGCGACTTTTGCCGCATTGGGAAGACCGGTCATCAGATTACCATGAAGCGTCCCGGCATTATCGCGGTGCGCCTCATCCACAAGCAACAGAATCTTCTCGGAATCGTTCAGCACAGGGAAGGTCTGTTCCCCAGTTGGAATCCGTTGTCGCAATGTCCTGGTTTGCGGGTTTCCCGGCGGTTCGCCGTTAGCCTGTGTTTCATCAATCGGAATCCGTTCCGTGTCCGGCGTAACTTCGCCGCCGGGATAATCCGCATGGCCCTCAGCCACCCTGAGCGCAGGGATCGGCACTTCGTACTCCAGGACTGTGAATTCAGCTTCCAAGTCCTGATTTTTTTGAATCATACAGAAGACCAGGTCGGGGCCTTCTTCTCTCAAGATGCGCTGGACGCGATCTATCGCAGTTTCCTGCCGCCCTCGGTCGTGCTGATTCGGGCGGACATTTTGCCCTGACATCGCCATCGTGGCGCGCAGTTGCTTTTCAAGTTGTGTGCGATCGGTCACCAACACAACCTTGAAATCCTTCAGTTCATCCGTTGTCCGCATTTTACGGATAAGGAAAACCATTGTGATACTTTTGCCGCTGCCCTGCGTATGCCAGACCACGCCGCCACGCTCGTCAGCATCCCCGCTCTCAATCCGCGTTCGGCCCGTGGACATACGCTCAATCGTCTTGTGGACCGCCCGAAACTGCTGGTAGCGGGGGACGATCTTGACCAATTTCCCGTTGTCTTCGCCAAACAAGACGAAGTTTTGCAGGATGTCGAGCAAATGCGCTGGGCGAAGCATCCCGGCGGTCAGAATCTCCTGACTTTTGAGCTGTGCCGGCGCTTTGCCCAGTTCCACCGCAACGTGCTCAAGCGGGACCGGAATAGTATCTTTCCACTCCTGATAGAACTCATATTCTCCGCCCAGCGCGGCCGCCCTTGCCTCATAGTACCATGTTGAGACCATAATCTGGTTGAAAAGGAATAGATGCGGAACGCCCTCATCCTCCACCACTTCCTGCCGTTGGTTGGAGTAGCGTAGAAGCTGGTTAATGCCCTCATTCATCGGCTCGATGATCGCCGGGCTCTTGCACTCGATGACCGCCAATGGAATGCCGTTAACGAAAAGCACGATGTCCGGGATTACAAAACCCGTTCGCCCGATAAACTCCACACGGAATTGATTGATCGCCAGAAAGTCGTTGCCTTCGGGATGTTCGAAATCGAAAAAATGGACGCGGACTTCATTATCCCTCGAACCAGCGGGACATTCCGCCCAGGGAACCTTGACACCTAAAACCAGCTTTTCTGTTAATTCCTTGTTGCGGTCCAGAAGGTTCTGCGTCTGTGTCCGCTGGAATTCCTGAATCGCCCGGTCAATAGTCACATCATCCAGGTACTCGTTGCCATTGTCGTCCAGATTGACCTTACGGATCGCCGCATGAAGACGGGGCTTCAAAATCACTTCCCTGAAATGCTCACGGTGGGTCTTCTGCGGATAGTCCAGGTCGCCTTGCAGGTATTCCCAGCCCATGCTAACCAGTTGCGCCAGCATCGGGTACTCGACTTCCGTATACTCATTCGGATGCTCTCGGTCGGGGTCAGTTAATGGGATGTCAGGCATAACGGCCTCCAGTCAAATTTGCAACTTAGCAACAAACGGTTTCAGCGCCTTCTCAAATCGCGCCATAGTTTCGGACGCCGCCGTATAAATCGCCGGCCATTTCGCTTCGTCACGATAGCCCCCAATGGATATAACCTTACGAATGCGGCATGCCCGCTTATCCTCCAATTTTTGCCATTCTAAACTATCTCCAAACGCTTTTTCGATGGCGTCCTTATCTGCATAAAGCTGACAGAAAATATTCTTGTTCTCTTTATCGGAATTCTTCCTGCGGTCAATGTATATTTCCACCTGAGCATAATGCTCCCGTATGGCGAAACAGAAAGTCAAACCGGTTTTTCCTGCGCCTGCTCCAATCCAACCAAAGTTTCCCGGCGTGACATCGTAGAACAATCTTGTATGCTGCTTTGCTTCTTCCAACAATCCGGTCCAAAAGTGCTTACGAATCTCAAATCGCTTTGGATCTTCCTTTATTACCTCCGCATCTCTTTTGCCTGCAATCGTAACCGCATTGGGAGCGACTTGATTAGGCGGTGTTGAATTGCCACTATCAACTGCTACCTCTTTCTTCGCCGGCACAGTTAGCAGATAGGCAAACTTATCCTTGATGAGTTTCTTGCGTGCCGCTATGAAATCCTCATACCTATCGAGCTTCCATAATGCTGGGTCAGGCGGTATCAGATGCCGGGCCAAGTAGGCCGCGTCCTTGTCCTTAAACCATTCATCCGGTGGAGTGTCGCTCTTCCCGCCAGCGCCGTTCTCTGCCGCTGTGAGAAGCATGCAGTTGGCAAGCTGGTTCCGATCGCCTTCCCGATACTTCATGATATTCAACTTGCCGGTGTTTGGATTCGAGACCTTGACTTGCTTCAGCGCGCTCTGTGGGAAAACGTGGTCTATTTGCGGCAGGTTGCTGGCAAAGGCAGGCGTGTAGTTGAAATCCCGATACCAGAGATTGAACAACAGGTGAATGTTCTCGCTGCCATACCCGATTGCCCAAAACCGATCCTCCGTGAGTTCAAGGCTTCGCCCTGCCGATCGAATGACACCGAACATTTCGTTCAGGTCGAACCTATTGATCTCTTTCATCTTGTTTACAATGTCATCAATGAGTTGATCGGGCGTACCGCCGAACGCCCCGGCAAGAAGAGAACGCAGGAGGTACAATTCAACATCCTTCTTGGTGTTCCATGCGGCCGGAAAGTGATAGCGGAGATAGACCAGTGGAATCAGTACCAGGTACGACGGCAACGCCTTGTCGCAACGAATAAAGGTGCTGCCCTGCACGAAGTCAGCGACATCCTTCGTCGCCGCGATAATGTTATCCCATTTCCCTTCGATGTCCCCGCGCACGCCAGCCTTGCGGAACTTCTCTACCTCGTAACGCGCCCCCTGGCCTAACAGGGTGAGGCATGTTTTCAGGATGAAGTCACGGGTGAAGGCAAACCCCTGCATGTTAAGTTCGTCGAGCAGAATCTCCATCTTGTCGTCAGCCTCGTCCCATGCGGAAGTTAGTAGCGAGAACAGCAGGTCGGACTTGCCCAACCTTGTGCCGCCTGAGTTTGCCCTGATGAAGATTTCAACCACGTCGTCTTCTCTATACAGTTTCGGCTGCTCGATGCTGTCAAGTTCTTGGTATCCGACACCGTCTTCTCGAAGGAATGTTGTTAGAATCAGATCAACGTGATCCCTGATTCTATCCATCTGGGTCCGGCTTAGAACCGTCGTAGATTGCGCCGCGATGCGCTCCTCGATTTCTCGACGTGGATCATCACAAAAGACGATGTCCTTAAAGCGAATATGGGGGAATATCGCAGCCTGCGGGTCGAGGAACTTGAACTTGTAGCGCACGTCGTCCGGGGCGGCCAATTCGCCGCTGAGGATGTCGAGGTAGAGTTCCTTTCCATCGTAACTGCCTCGCAATGCAATATAGAGGCTCTGAAGTCGTTGCTGGCCATCCAGGACAAGACACTTCTTATTTTCGTCATCGGGCACCTTGAAATTACTTAGGTGGTTCCGATTTTCCTCCTTAAAATTGTCGATGAACTTCCGTCGCCGGACGCCCATCTTAGTTTTCCAGATCAATAGCGTGCTAATGGGGTATTGACGGAGAATTGAATCGAACAGCCGGCATATTTGATCCTCCGACCAGACAAAGGGCCGCTGTATGTTCGGAAGCCAGAATCCGCCATCCTCGTCCGGGTTGTTCAGATAGGAGACGATTTTTCGCAGCGAGAGTTTTAGCGTCTTCATTGGATTCTTGCCTTTCCATTCGTCTTAACCGGCACGCGCACGCGGCCGGTCAAAAGATCCTGCATCAGTCCTTGCTTTATCAGGGTTAGTTTGCAAAGCGTGGCAGATTCAGCCTGGAGACGCGCTTCCATTAAGTCAAGTCTATCTGCGATGCGGCCTTGCTCATCTGGGTCGAAGTACGGTACGGCAAAATGGTCAAAAAATGATGATGGTACACGCTGTTGCCCAGCCGAGCCAGTCATACGCGCTGCTGCAAGCAATCTCAAAGCCGGGTTCATAGTCTGCCAGAACACAAAACGGGCAGAGTTCTTGCCCTTGGCTCGTAGAACATGAAACTCTGTGCTGGCAAAACCGAACCCGTTTATCGTGCCAATTGCATGGATACCCTTGCCATTTTCCATACAAGGGGTGATCTTTGCAAAGAGAATATCTCCTTCTTGAAAGGCTGTGTAGCCGGTACTGACATGCTGCATCTGCTGTGTCTGCCTGTGCACCCAGTGGCCACCTTCTGAAACATCTTCCATTGGAACAAACGAAACAGGTGTCTGTGGATGCAACCGCGACGTATCAACATTAGGATTGATATATGCGAGTTGCGAAATTTGAAAATTATTATTCGACGGTGTGTTTGCTCGGATTTGTCCATCTTCATCAATGCCGCGCGTCAGCAGGTCGTGAAGCAGGCCGGCCTTGATTTTCTTAAGCTTCTCGATTACCGCCGCAGTCTGCTGGATTGCTTCGTCAACGGTGTCAAGGATGCCGGCAATGGCGGTCTGCTCTGGCTTTTGCGGACGCGGCGCCGAAATGCGCTCAAACTCCTTCTTTGAGATTTCCTGAAACGTGCTTCCTATGGCGCGGCGGTACATCTCCGGAACAAGGGTCTGAAGACAATAGTAGAAGAACCCGGAATCAGATTTCGCATTGGGGACAATATTCTTGAAGCCTTGGTTTGTTGTGACAGGCAGACCGGCAATTGCGATTGATCCGATTGTAGCGCGTGTAGTGACGAGCAAGGAACCGGCGGGCAACAAACTTGCTGCACTGGCCGCGAGGCCGGCCGGAGTGATTCGCTCTTGTGTTTCGCGAAGGTATTTCTCGCTCATCCCCGTCAGTTCCGTAGGCGTGACCCAGGGAATTGTCCCGTTCCAATAGGCGGGGACATTTCGCGACGGTGTCCCACCGGATTTGATTTCGCCCAGAGACTTTAGCGGAACAACTTCCCATTCTGCCGGGTATGTCACCGCATCATTCATAGCGTAATGTTCCAAATATACGATTCAGCGTAGATGTAGCTTTTGTCCGCGCTCCTTCAATCGTCCGAAAGTCCAAGGCGTATTTATCCCACAGGTTGCCCAGGACTTTGATAATCTCCTGCAAGTGCTCATCCATGTACTTATGGAGAATGGCTTCGAGTGAATCGCGTGCCAGCGCGAGAACGAGTTCCCGACAATCCTTCGCCGACAGGTCTTTTCGGCCGGCTTCCAGTCGTGCAACCAGCGCCTTTCCAAGAGTCTTGAGTTTCCGCCGAGCTTCTGTCAGTTGGCTTTTAAGTGCCTTCCATGGGGCGAGCTTGGTTTCCAGTTCTGTAATTTCACGTTGAATATCTTCAGAGGATTGCGCGGTTCCAGCGGCGCCATATTCGGCGCGAGGTTCAGCAACCATGCGTAAGGATTCATCAGTTGTGGTAGCCGCCCCGCCCGCGACAATTCGTAGTCCTCTGCGGCGCCTTCGGCTGCCGCGTCCGATCTGCGCCGACAGAGCCTTAATCTGATCTTGCAGTTCCTTGGCATAGTCGCGGGCTTCTTCCTCTTCGGCAGGCTCGCCGCCGTCCTCGTCCTCGGGGCCTGCCTCAAATTTCTCGATCTCGCCTTCGAGTCTGGCGATATCGGCCTTGGTATCCTCTATTTCCCTTAAATAATCGGGCAGAACTTTTCTGACAAGCTTATGATCAAAGGGATCGAACTTCTCTTTTTTCCGGCTTTCTTCGTCCTCAATCATGTCCCGGATGAAGTCGATCCAGCCGTCAATCAGTTCCTCAAAACCCCGGACGGACACTGTTTTGAATTCCTCCTTGGACTCATCCCACCAGGTCACGAGCGCGCCAACGCGCTTGTAATGGTCAAGCATTTCCACAGCGGACAGGGCCGCATCGAAGGACCTTATGAAATCGGCCCGGATGCGCATAACATTGTTCCTGTTCGGCAGGTTGCCGAGGCGCTTTGCGGCGGTCTCGTTCCACCATGCGCCGAAAGCATCAAGAACGGCCTGTTCCTGTCGTTGGACGGTGGGGGAGGTCTTAACAACTTCGGGGATTTGGGCGTTGTCGGTTATCTTCTCGGCAAAGGTATAATAATCCGTATCACGCACAGAAAAGATACGGCGGGTGTCCAAGCCATGGGCTGTGAACAGGGCACGATTAGATTCGATCTCCACGCGCGGTACGCCGCCGGCCAGGTGGGCGCGGATATCCTGCGGTTCCGCCGGCGGGGAGTTATCCACGTAATGCCGGATGTTCAGGTTGTAGTCGTTGGCCTTGATTTCATCGAGAGGGACCACGCGGGCGAAGTTGTCAACATTCGCCCAGTTATGGAAAGCGGAGATAATCTTCTCCGCATGCTCGGCCCGAAGATAGTTCTGTGCCCGGCCCGCCTCATATTCCCGGTCGGCATTGATGAACAGAATCTTTCCTTGGCGAGCACGGTCCTTCTTGCGCGGCCGGCGCATGACCAGGATACAGGCTGGAATGCCTGTGCCATAGAATAGATTTTGCGGCAGGCCGATGACGGCTTCTATCGCATCGTCTTCGATCATGCCCTTGCGGATAGCCAGTTCCTTGCCGCCCCGGAACAGGACGCCGTGCGGCATGACGGTTGTGGCAATGCCGTCTTCCTTGAGCGAAGAAAGCATATGTTGTGCGAACATGAGGTCGGCCTTCTTGCCGGTCTCCGGCGCCCATCCATAATTAAACCGTTCCGGTGCTTGCATGTTCTCCCGCTCATAATTCAGGCTGAATGGCGGATTGGTGATAATCCGGTCGAAATAGCGGCGCTGGCCTCCATCCGTCGGCGGGATCTTCAAACACTCATCGTTATCAATGAATACCCTTTGGGTGATGCCATGAAGAAACAAATTCATCTTGCAAATGACCCAGGCGGTGCCGACAGGGTCTTGCCCGTGCAATGAGAGATCTGTGGCATCCTGGCCGTTTTCCTCAACATGCAGACGGGAATAGATCAACATGCCGCCGGAGCCGCAGCATGGATCATAGATGCGTTGGCCAGCCTGGGGATTCACCAGGCGGACCATCATGCGAACCACGGAACGCGGTGTGTAGAATTCGCCGCCGCGTTTGCCGGACTTTTCGGCGAATTCGTGGATCATGTACTCATAAGCCGCCCCCAAGAGGTCGGCATGTTCAAAATCATCGTTGCGGAGCCGGTATTGTCCGAAATGTGTGATCAGTTTGCGAAGATTTACGTCCGGAATTGCCTTATTGCCAACATTCGTCGTGAAATTGATCTTGTCAATGACGCCATCGAGCGCGCTATTGTTATCCGCCAGACCGCCTACTGCTTTATTCAGGCCATCGCCGACATTCTGTTGAATCCGGTCGCGAATATATGCCCAACGCGAGATAGGAGGGACAAACAATTGCGGGAAATTCTCTGGTTTCTCGGCTTCTTCCTTGGCTTCCTGCTCTGTTGAACCTCTCTCGATCTCTCGCTCGATAAAACGCTCGTATTCCTCATCGAAAAGATCGGAGCAGCGTTTGAGGAACAGCATCCCGAAGATGAAATCCTTATACTCGGCGGCATCCATCTTCCCGCGTAGAATATCGGCGGCGGCAAGCAGGTGCCGTTCAAGTTTGGGTAGTGTCAATTTTGCCATTCGGGAATCCTGACCTTTCGTGATCTGCAATTTATTTCTTCACCTGCGCTGTCTTCTTGCGCCAAGGCAGAAATGCAAGGATAATCTCACGCTTGGCGCGTACACCTTCCGCCGTTCTCTCTATGAGGCCCGCTTGTTCCAGTTCCTTCAAATCACGAAACAATGTGCGGCCAGTTCGGGCCATATATGCCTTTGCGAGCCGCGGCGTCAGATCAGTAATTTTCCCGGCAGGGACAAATTCTGACTTTATAGACAGATCCAACAGTAGATGCCGCTGCCGCCTGTGGGTCACGCTCTCCTTGTCCCGAAAGCGATCGTGAACGTAGTTGATCCAGGAGACAGTCCACTGTTGCGCGCGAACTGTATCCAACTGCTCCCGCAGGCCATCCACAAAACCCTGTACAGCATATTCGATGAAAGGCAGAAGATCGCCCCCCGATTTGCTTGCATGTTCCAATTGCTGATAGTAGCGACTGCGCGTTTGATTATAGTGGTTGCTCAAGAGATGGCAAGCCGGTTGAGGCACGCCGGCTGCAACGAGCAGGGCAAATTCGATCAGTCGAGCCGTCCGGCCGTTACCGTCGCCGAAAGGATGAATCCAAGCAAGATAAACATGCGCAACAATGGCTTTTAGTATGGCATAAACCATCTCAAGACCGGCATTTTTGAGATTGTCAGGCACCTGGAATTCCGGGCCTGACAGCCATTCGCACATGCGGCCCAAAAGATATTCGCAGTCTTCGGCAGGCGCTCCACGATAAACATTGCCAACCAAAACTGGATATGGTCGTATATTTCCCGGCACAACTTCCTTTTCCAGCGTGGTCAATCCACTCAACACGAGCCGGTTGAAATCCTTTACGCGTTGCGCGGTTAGGACGTCATGGCCTGCCGCTAAATCTTTGACGATCTGATTGCAGGCTTTGACAATATTATCCACTTCCTGGCCCAGATACTCTTTCGAGGGCGGAAGTTCCAATTTGCCTTCAATGCGCTTCAACACTTCGTCTTCTGTGAGCGTATTTCCTTCGATCGCTGTCGTTGCTGCCGCGCCCTTTGCCAAATAGAGTTGGTGCAACCGCTTGGCAGTTTCTGGCTGGAGCGGCACACCGGCTATGTGCTCGCATTTCGATGCCGCCTCACCGAGAAGCATCCAGAGAGTCGGCTTTGCCCCCGTCATGTTGAGCTTGAATGAAATCCATGGATGTGTCTTTTCGTATGTCTTCATTTATGTCACCCAATTGGAATTCTCTAATATGTTGTTAAACAGGGTATAACATAGTTAGTTGTATTACAAATGTCAAGAGAAATGTCACCTAACATGTCCTGTTTGAAAATCTACTCATAAAGACCTTGTTTTGATGATGTTATATGCCTCCCCGGAACAGGAAATCCGCCTTACACTGCCGCCGCCAGCTTGCGGAAGCGGTCTTTTTCTTCGGCCGTAGCCGTGCCCGCCGCGAGCTTCCCGGACAGGGCGGCCAGTTCATCGGCCGGCTTCAAGCGCTTCGGCTTGCCCCCGGTCAGGACGGCCGGCATGGCTCCTGTCAGCGCGGCCTTGAATTCGGCCCGGCCAGGACGGAAGTAGTGCTTCAGGACGATTTCAACTGTGGCATGGCCCGTCACGCGGCGTACAAGCTCCAGAGGCACACCGGCGCTGAGGGCAAGGGTTACGAAGGTGGTCCGAAGGGCATGCCAGTCCCGGGTGCTGGCGGCTCGTTGCCCTTGCTTTCGTGCACTACGGGTCAGCCTGGCAATCGAGGCTTTGATATTTGATCCCGTCTGACCTCGCAAGAAGGGCGTGCCCATCAGGTCTTCCACGGCATGAAGATCGGTCGAAACCGATGAGCGCGCCCGGCCGGTTGCCCTTTCGATCCGGCGAACGCCTGCTCCGGCACAGTAGCGCTTTAATGTATCAAGGAGCCGATCCCTGCGGGCTCCCGCGTCAATGGCCTTTGAGATTGCGGCGATTCCGGCGGCTTCCACGTCGGCGGGCGGTGTTGACGACGGCAACGCGGTCGGAGTGGTTCCTTCCATGGTCTTTGCCACGATCTTCTTGAAGCGATAGGTGAGGCCATCGGGGTTTTCGGCCAGCATCTTGGCGGCCTCCGGGAAGACATACTCGCTCTTATTCCCCTGGCACGCCATGAGTACGGTCCGCAATGGGTTGAAAATGGGTATTTCCACCTGTGCGCCGGTCTTAGATGACTTTACGGCTATGATTCCAGCCTTAAGATCAACATCGGCCCACTTGAGCCCGCACACATCGCCCCGGCGCATGCCCGTACAGGCGGCGGCGGTGATGAGACCCGCCATGAAGGGATCGTCGCTGGTGGCGGACAGCAGGTCTTGGAGTTCCTGCGGGGAAAAGGGGATACGGTGGATGCTCTCCTCGCTCTGATTGGCGGCCGATTTCCGTTTCGCCTTCTTGCCGGCGGTAAATGGGTTCGCGGCGCCCACCGGCAGGAAGTTGCTGAAGGCCGGACGCAAGATACCCATGTGCGCGGCACAGGTTCGCGGGCTCAACGTGGTTCGCATGGCGGCGGCAAAGGCGCTCACGTCTGACGGCTTCACTTGATAAAGGAAGACCGCCCGCGGGTTCCGCGTTTGCATGAAGGCCACAAAGCGCCCGAAGACCGCCCGACATTCTCCCAAATATCCCGGACTATAGCCGCCCCCGGCCGTCCACTTGGCGAGCAGATCGGCGATTCGGACATATTCAGGAGCCACGCCGCTCTTGGATTCGATCAACCTTTCGGTCAGGTGTTCGACGCGCCCCTTGTGGCTTGCCTCAGTGACAAAAGAGGCAAGAGCATTCTTGGCGTCTTCGCGACTACGTTCGAAACGATCATCGCCCCGATCACGCAGAGACAAGCTTGCCGGCGGTGTGCCCCGGATCGCCACGTCCAGGTTGACAACCTTTCGCTCGCCTCCCTCGGTGTAAACTCCGTACCACTGCGGCCGCAAAGTTCCGTCTCTCTGTTGCTTTATCATGAGTCCCATGGTATATTCCTCCTGTGTTTAACTGATGAGAACAGTATGTCACAGGAAGAGACCGTAGGCAAGCAAAAAACACCCACAAACGCACCCACAAGCCGGGTGAACTTGCTAAAACATTAGATAATTGATGAATATAGCGGTAAGTCGTTTGCTTGGGGTGCAAAAGGTCATGAGTTCAAATCTCATCGCCCCGACCACTTGGTATGGTCTTGACGCGTATATTTTTATTGCAGATAACGTGCTTGCAATTACACGCAGATACTATATTTTTCCGCTTCCGGTGTACCTGTAGCTCAACTGGACAGAGCATCTGACTACGGATCAGAAGGTTGCAGGTTCAACTCCTGCCAGGTACGCCATTTTAAACACTACTTCCCCTCTTTCGGGGCTCCCAGATTGTTCCTGGGATTGGACTTGTTCAGTGGTCATATCCGATTTTGCACCACTTTTAGGGTGGAAAAACGAAAAGTTATTCATCTCCTGAGTATTGTATTCCTGCAATAAAGGCCCACCAATTGCCGTAATCCCCCTGGTCCTTGACGGACGTTACTTTGCTGTAAGTGCGTAAATCATAACTGGGGGCAAATGTCAGAACCTTGTTTTGTTGTGCCGATACAGATGCCGCGGGCTGGGGCAATTTGAAGGGAGGCGGTCCATACCCCAAACCATGGCCATCCACTGTGCGGGTGGTGAACGTGTGAGGTTTGCCGCTGTTGCTGGTATTGCAGGAATTCAGGATTAAGCGGCGCCATCTCCATGGCCCATGCCTGCATAATACCAGCCGACACCACTAAACCGGCAGTCAGGAAGCGGCGCCTATTCATGATTTCCTTATATAGGCATGAAATTATAATCTTTGCAAAAAATAATATATCATCTGGTTAAGTCAAGGTTATAAAGTCGAAAACATATAACAAACTGTTTTATTCTATAAACTTGATATCCCTTTTATTGTCTGGTAGTATAAATACAATTTTACATGGATTTCGGCATTGGCATTTATTACCCGGGGAGAACATCGTGATTGTCCATTCATTGGCTCTTGTCTTGCTGTTGCACACGTTTACGCGTACAATGATCCGAAAGCAGAAGATTTTCCTCATGCTGGCCCTGATGGCATTTGCCCCGTGCGCGCAGGCGGCCTTCTCGCTGGTCATGACCAATGGATACGGCGACGTCTATCGCATGAACCTGCTGCGCGACAGGGAAAATTACCAGTGCTATCGCGGCATCTGCTCCTACCGCGGTTTTTCCCTGAGCGGTTGTTCCACCACGGGCGAAGTGGTGATGCTGCGGATCAAGGGGACGCCGTCCATGCCGGAGTATAGTTCGATCCTTTCCACCTCGTTGCGCTGGGGCACGACCCAGTATGTGTTGAACGACCTGTTCCACCCGCTCTGCAGCTGGGTCCAGGCCGGGTATGAAAACTGGTATCCGTTCGATATGAGTTGCAGCGTGGCGATGTATATTAACAGCGGCGGATACGGTACTGCGCCATGCCAGCCGAATTATGGTGCGCCCGATCCTTTGGGCGGATCGTCGTTTTCTATAATGACTCCGGAAGACCGTAGTGAATTGGGCGCCAGTTTGTTGTCGCCTGCCGGCGCTACAAGTTATTCGCTGGTCATGAGCAATGGGTACGGCGACGTCTATCGCATGAACCTGCTGCGCGACAGGGAAAATTACCAGTGCTATCGCGGCATCTGCTCCTACCGCGGTTTTTCCCTGAGCGGTTGTTCCACCACGGGTGAGGTGGTGATGCTGCGGATCAAGGGGACGCCGTCCATGCCGGAGCATTTTTCACTGGTTTCCACCTCGTTGCGCTGGGGCACTACCATGTATTTTCTGAACGACGTGTTCCGCCCGCTCAATGCCTGGGTCATGGCCGGGTATGAAAACTGGTATCCGTTCGATATGAGTTGCAGCGTGGCGATGTATATTAACAGCGGCGGAGTCGGCGTCCAGCCGTTCCGGTCGGAACCGTTGACCGCCCTAAACAGCGATACGCCTTTTACAACCGATAACGGCACGGGCACAAACCTGATCGGCGTGCTGTTGCCGCTTACCGGCGATTTGGCCGATACCGGCTTGTCTTATCAATCGGCCATCAATCAGGCCCTGAGTGCCATTACCAACACGCACGATATGCCGCTCATTCGGGTATTAATCACAAATACCAGCACGGATGCCGCGATTGCTTACGAACAACTGGTGGAATTGCGTTCGAATGGATGCCATATTGTGCTCGGTCCGGAGTCCAGTGAGGAATGCCGGATATTGAAGACCTACGCGAACCTGGAAGACGTTCTGCTCTTATCGAGTTCTTCGACGGCCACACCGCTTTCCCTGCCGGGCGATAATCTTATGCGGCTGACCATTGACGATTCCAACCAGGCGCGTGTGTTGGCGGGGTTGCTGGCAAGTAACGGCATTACCGATATCGCCATCCTGAGCCGTTCGGATATTTACGGGGAGGGATTCCTGCCCGCCTTGATCCAGGAACACAATGCGCGCGGCGGGACGGTTTTTGCTACAAATTACTGCCCGAGAGCCACCGATTTAATCCCGGAGACGGTATCAAACATGGCCGTACAAGTAAGCGCCCGCAGTGCGATCAGGGGCGTGAACCGGGTTGGCGTGGTTACCATTCTTTTTGACGAGGGCGTGGAAGTGCTGCAGCAGGCGGCCGCCTGGCCCGCCCTGTATTCCGTGCGCTGGTATGGCACCGACGGCATGGCCCAAAACCGGTCGCTGGCGACGAATGCGCTGGCCTCGGAAATGGCCGCCTATGTCGGATATACCTGTCCGGCGTTTGGCCGGTTTACCAATACGCTCTATGGCGCCGTGGAAGCCCGGATCGGCGCGGAACTCGGCGTGCCGGTGGTGCCTCGCTATCCCATGTCAAGCTACGACGCGCTCTGGCTGGCGACGCTGGCAATTAAGCAAACCGGCGGAACCAATACGATGGCCGAACTTATCGCCGCCATCCATTCCGTGGCAACCAACTACGAGGGATGCACCAGCCCGATCATTTTCAACGATGCCGACGACCGTGCGACGGGAACCTATGACATATGGCTATATACGGCCTCGGGTTGGGTTCTGAAGACCAACAGGGCGAGCTCGATAAGCCACGCATTGAATGACTACGATGGCGATGGCAAGTCCGATCTGGCGATGTACCGTGAAGGCTATTGGTCCATCTACTCCAGGGTGCTGGCGGGTAGAATTACTCAGGGTGGGTGGGGCGCTTCGGGCTGGACCCCTGTGCCAGGGGACTATGATGGCGATGGCAAGGCTGATATAGCCGTATACCATAACGGCTATTGGTCCATCTGCACGATGGCAGGCAACGTAATTCAGGGCGGGTGGGGAGCTCCGGATGCCATTCCGGTGTCAGGGGACTATGACGGTGATCGCAAGTCCGATGTGGCGGTGTACCGCGACGGGTATTGGTCCATCTGCACGATGGCGGGTAATGTTATCGAAGGCGGCTGGGGCAGTCCGGGCTGGATACCAGTGTCAGGGGACTATGACGGTGATCACAAGTCCGATGTGTCGGTGTACCGCGACGGGTATTGGTCCATCTGCACGATGGCGGGTAATGTTATCGAAGGCGGCTGGGGCAGTCCGGGCTGGATACCAGTGTCAGGGGACTATGACGGTGACCACAAGTCCGATGTGTCGGTGTACCGCGACGGGTATTGGTCCATCTGCACGATGGCGGGTAGTGTTCTCGAACTTGTCTGGGGCGGTCCGGGCTGGATACCGGTGCAATAATATAATATCGGGATAATTTCTACGGGCTGTTTTTAGCCAGCCGCACGATATCCTCGGAAGTAACCACGGTCAGGTTGGCGGCGGCGTAGGCCACCAAGCTCTCGTAGGCCTCAAAAATATTCTCGCGCTCGGCCGTAGAACGCATGCGGCCCGGATCAGGTGCATCCAGAGGGTAGGGCGGTTGGCGCGGAGTCATGGTCTTGGTGTCATTTAAAAAATAGGCTTTCCAGGTTTCCGGCCCGGAATGATAAAAGTTGTTTTCATGGATTAATGCGGTGATAAAGGGCGGGCGTGGCCCCTTCCACTGCTGCAATTTTTTTTTGAGCTGGGCCAAGGGATCGAAGACAGCCGGATCGGCCCGGCGTCCTGCCAGCCGGTTCCACCAGAACGAATCTTCCGATTCGTCCGGGCCGGTCCAGCGCGTGATGCTGAAATCGCTCGGCCGCACGAGCAATCCATCCATGTATTCAAATGGCTTGTCAGTATCCGTTCCCGTTTCGTGATAGCGCAACGTCATGCATGCGCCCATGGCTTTCAAGATGTCGTTCAGCGCGGATTTTATACGGCGGTCATGGGTTTGCGTGGAGGCACAAACCGGCGGGCGACCAAAGGCCTGCGAGACAAGCGTATAACCGCCGGGCTGGTTTTTGCGCACTTCGCCGCTGGCCAGGTCCAGTCCGAATGTTTCGTACTCCAGCAGCGTTTCCCGGAGCGTTTTGTCGTCCATCGTGCGCAGCTTTGCGTCAAAGCCGGTGTAGGCCGGGTGGGGCGGCCGCAGGTGATAACTGATCGTCATCGCCGAATTTTTCAGGGCGTTGATCAGGTCGGGGCGCTTGGCGATATAGCGTTCGACCACCGGGCCCGTAAAATAAAAATCACCCCTCACTTTATTTTTTTGGAAAATTTTGGCCAACCGCAGGAGCGTATCGGCGCTTTCGGCGATGTTCGGAAAATCGTGTACGTTGACGGCGAAAGTCATATACCCCTTGACTGTAGTTCCTGATGGCAACGGCATGGCAATAGCGGCTGCTGTTGCCGCCGTAGCCTCTGAACTGCTCCCGCGCGGGTCCACCCCCGGATGGGCTTTTTCCCAGCGCTTGAAGTCCTCGGCCATCTCGCTAAAGGTGGCCCACCGGACCTTGCGTGCCTTGACCAGTGGATCCACGATCTGGGTCAGCCAGCGATCCAGAATGTCGAATTGTCTGTTGCCCGGTGCTCCGCGAAACTCGCCCGGGTGAACCGTCAGGTGAAAGACATTGACGCGATCCGCGCGCGCGGCTTTCAGAGAAAGTTCCAGGCCTTCGGTCATGCTGTCGAAATAGGCGCCGTTCCCTTCCTGCTTGCGTTCACGGAAGTCAGCATTGGAAAAAATGCCATCCGGCAAGTAAATGATTTTTCCCTGGGGATCATGGCGCGCAAACGTCTCCACACTGTCCTCCGTGGGTCCGCCCGCCGGGCGCCAGGGATTAATGGCTAACAATTCTGTAAAAGTCTGCTGACGGTGCGGGTTCTTGTGGTCGCTCATGACTTCAAGGCCGGCATCCGCCGCAGCCGTCAGCAGTTGCGGGTAATTGTTGCCGCCGCTCCAATAACGAATGCGGGCGTCGGGGCAGGCACGCTGGATCCAATCCATTTCCTCTTTCATTATCGCTGTCCAAACAGCGGGTTCCAAGTTGTCACAGTGCCGTCCCAAATGCGCGTCTTCGTGCAAGTGCAGGGCGATTTCGTTACCAGCCTTCAGCAGGTCGGCCAGGATGGAGGTTTTGCGCTCGACGCAGACACGGGTGAAGGCCGTTTGGGCCTGGACGGTCAGGCGGCCATGATGGCTGGCCACGATCTCAGCGAGCCGTCCGATATCATTGACATGCCGGTTAAAGAACACGGGATCGGTATAATCCTGGTAAGAACCCTCGCTGCGGGAGGGCTTTTCCGGCTTATCCGGGCGATCTTGCGGCTTGCGTCCAGCCAGGCTGCTGACCTTGGCGCCAAAAGGTTCGATATGCAGGCCGATGCAAAAGAGCAAAGGCGCCTCCGGAGACCCGATGCCGTCGCCGATCGTCCGGGAAAGTTCCGGGGAGGATGGCTTGTTGCGATCCTCGCGCGCAGGGCGTTTGCGCCCTGCCGGTCCCTGGGCGGGTGCGTTCGATGCCATAGTGAGAGCGACGACTGCCAGGAGGATTAACAATGTCCGGGGATGAATGTCGAAACACCGATATATCCCATTTGCGTTGTAATATGATCCGTGCATTAAGCATCCTCCTGTTACAGTGGCGTTGGCATAAATACTTAACTTAATTATCAGTAGTGCCCCAACGTCACTATCTTATACATGAGAAACCGCTATGAAAACTAAAAAAATTATTTTCAGCCCTGGCTGATCCGTTTCAGGCAAAAACTACGAAACACGCAAAACTCGCGAAAGGGGATGGTGTGTTTATTTCGGACTTTGAAAACTGGGGCGTTTTATGATATTAGCTGGTGCGCATGGACGGGTGCGGGTTGAAACTATCAAAGGGAGATCTGCATGCAAATCCAATCATACATTCACGGGCGGCGTCTGGATCTTATTCTGACGGGCAAAATGGATGCGCTTGACATTGCCGAGGCGGATAAAACCCTGGAGGCCGTCGTGTCGCCGACGGTGTGTGTTGCGGTTGTGGATCTCTCCGGCGTGGATTATATCAGCAGCGCCGGCCTGCGCCTGCTGCTCAATCTGTTCAAAAAGCTCCAGTATGTGGGGGGGACCATGGCCCTGGCCGGCACCAAGGCATATTGCTGCAAGATTATTGAAATGGCCGGGTTTGGCGGGGTTTTCCCCATGTTCGCTCAAGTGGTGGAGGCCACGGCGTTCTGCGACCAGTTTCTGGAGAAGCTCGGGAACACGGAACGTTGAGCGTAAAGCATGCAAGACGACAAGCTTAATAAAGGGCTTCTAGTCAGATAATCCGCAAGCCCCTTCCGGCTTTGCATCTTAATTATACCAGATCCAATCGTAGGGTGGACGATATTCAGACTCACCCCACTGCAAGGTTGAATACAGCCCGGTTCCGGTGAAGTAGACGTACCAATATTTGGAATCCTCCGAATATACGGCAATATCAGCCTTGCCGTCGCCGTCGAAATCACCCGCCACGGGTATATACCCGTCGCCGCCCCATTTCGCTCCATAAAAGAGGTAGCGGTGGTAAAGCGAAGACCAGATATACCAGTTGCCGCCGGGGCTGTAATACAATGCATAGTCAGTTTTGCCGTCGCCGTCGTAATCGCCGCAGGCCGGCTTGAATCCTGGGCCACCCCACTGCAAGGTTGAATACAGTCCGGTTCCCGTGAAGTAGACATACCAATATTTGGAATTCTCCGAATACACGGCGATATCAGCTATGCCGTCGCCGTCGAAATCACCTGCCGCAGGAATATACCCGTTGCCGCCCCATTTCGTTCCGTAAAAGAGGTAGCGATGGTAAAGCGAAGACCAGATATACCAGTTGCCGCCGGGGCTGTAATACAATGCATAGTCAGTTTTGCCGTCGCCGTCGTAATCGCCGCAGGCCGGCTTGAATCCAGGGCCACCCCACTGCAAGGTTGAATACAGCCCGGTTCCGGTGAAGTAGATGTACCAATATTTGGAATTCTCCGAATACACGGCGATATCAGCTATGCCGTCGCCGTCGAAATCACCTGACACGGGTATATACCCGTCGTCGCCCCATTTCGTTCCGTAAAAAAGGTAGCGATGGTAATAAGAAGACCAGATGTACCATTTCCCATCCATCCAGCCATAAAACGAGTAATCGGTCTTGCCGTCGCCGTCGTAATCGTTAAAGGCGCCAGGGATGGCGGGGATGGGCGCAGGCAGCGTGGCAACCGTGAACGTCATGCTTGTGGATGACGCAGAAACCGCGGTGATATCCTGGTCCAGCGCGGTGCCGGCATAGCTCCGGTTATTCGGGGCTGTGTCGTTGTTGAACGTCGTCATCGTTCCGTAACGGAAATAGTCCGCGTCATTACCCGAATTTTCGTTCAACTCCAGGTGTTGAGTGCCGCTTGCTTCTTCAAGGTCAACTTTGTAGTGCAACTGATTGTCATTATCGTCTACGGTCTCATCCACATGCCAAACGAGCAACCCGCGTGTGCTCCCGGGCAAACTGGCGTCGAAACCGTAGCCTTGCCGGTTCTCAATCAAGAAATATTGCGTGGATGGGAAATTGCCGCTGAGTCGATACACCGTCTGGTTGTCCTCAACCCGCGACACTGTATATGTGCCGGATGTCGTCACAACGGTGGGGGTGAGCCAATTGAGGTCTTTTTTGCACCATGCGCTCATTTGCGCGGGCTGTGTGCCGTAGTTGCCGTTCCAGCTTCCACCGGCCATCAAGCAGAAATTGCCGGCGCCCTCGCTGTCGTAGCCGTAATCATAAAGGTCCGGCAGTTCGAGGAAGTGGCCGTTCTCATGGCAGATTACGCCGATGCGCGTCATGCCATATGTGCCCGGGCTGCTGTCCCACCCGCGGCGCTCAGGTTCGGTATGATACGTTTGCATCCTCTTGCCGTCGTATACCAAGGTGCTGCTCAACGACCATTGATGGGACCAGATGTAGTTGTCGTCGTTGCCGCTGTATTCTTCTCCACCGCCGGAGTGAATCACCGTCAAGCCGTCAACCCAGCCGTCGCCGTCGCTGTCCAGAGTGGAGAAATCGAAACCGCGCACCTCAAGCGCGGCAAGGGCTTCCTGCACCATCTCGCGAGGGTGCGCATCGTTGCCATACATATCATTGGCGCCGTAATACGCGTAGCCGCGTGACAGCGTAACCCATTCGGCCACAACTGAATCTACGTTGAGCTGGTTATACGAAACCTCGTTATAGTAATCCTTGACCGACCCCTGGGCGCTGTCGAAGGAGTATCCGATTGTGTTGAAGAGGGCTTCGAACTGGGTTCTCGTGTATGCGGAGGGCTTATCGGCAAACGCCACCAGAACCACCAGATTCTTCATCGTTCCAGTCGTGGGAGTTCTTTGCGGTCCTTTCTGGGCAACGGCGCCGGACAGGAGCCGACCTTGCGCCGTGGCCTTAGCCCTGCTATGGAATCCGACGGGACGCAGGCGGGGTGCAAGTCCGCTTTGCGCGGGGTTGTCTTTGCCCACAACGAGCTCGCTTCGGGCTAGATTCCCCTGTGCGTCAAGAACTGCATAGACCCAGCGGCCGGACTGCGGCTCCTTGACGACGGTAAACCCGCGCTGATCCTCGTTCCAGTGGTAAAACTCATCGCCCCTGAGATACACTTGAATAGCCCGGCCATCCGGTTGGATGACGGTGGCCGGTGCGGGGCAGGCGGGCACGGCAGAGGCGCGCTGGGTACACAGTAACATCATCGGAAGCAACAGCAGCGGAATTAGAGACTTGATGTTTGACATTGTCGCCATGCTGGCCGTCTCAATTTGCGCGAACATGCTCAAAATCTTCATTTTGATCCCTATTAGGATGTCCTTGTTCAATGGGATAATATAACTCTGTAATGACGTTGACCCCTACCACGAATTAATCGTAAAAAATTTCCCGGTTAAGTCAAGAAAGAAACAGATAGAAACGATGTTCCAGGCTTTTTCCCGGGAGGTATCCGGCCATAAATCCTTGTGCAACCTAAAGCGATTTGCGACAATGCCCCGCATGAGAATAATAAGCCTGCAAAAGCGTATCAGTAGTTGAAGACCCATGGCGGCTCGAACCGCCGCCACCAGGGATGGATATATGTAACAAAGAGGCGTTTGGCATGAACGTGGGCGAATCAATCGAAAGCATTCGGAAGCAATGGGGTAAAAAACTCTTTATCCTTGGGCACTATTACCAGCAGGATGGAGTGCTCCAGCATGTGGATGCGACCGGCGATTCGCTGGAATTGGCGCGGCGCGCCGCTACCGAGCAAAAAGCCGAGCGGATCGTGTTCTGCGGCGTGCATTTCATGGCGGAGTCGGCGGATATCTTGAGCAGAGCTCACCAGACGGTGTATATGCCGGATATCCACGCCGGGTGCCCCATGGCTGACATGGCCCCCCTGCGCGAGGTTCAGCAGGTTTGGAATGAGATCCAGGCGGTGACAACCGACCTGTCTTTGCCGGAGCGCTCCGCGCAGGCAGGTTGGATCCCGGTAGTTTATGTCAACAGTTCCGCCGCCATCAAAGCCTTTTGTGGCGAACATGGCGGCAGCACCTGTACTTCGAGCAACGCGGCCAAGGTGTTTCAATGGGTATTCAACCAGGGCAAGCGCATCCTGTTTGTCCCCGACGAACACCTCGGGACAAACACGGCCCGCGACCTGGGACTCCCCGACGAGGCCGTGGCGATTTATGATCCCGGCAAGAAATGGGGCGGGGTGGGGGTGGAAGGAATCGCTCGCGCGCGGGTGCTGGCCTGGAAGGGGTATTGTCACGTGCATACCTTTACGGCTGACGATATTACCGCGGCCCGCCGACAGCATCCGGGTGCGAAAATTATCGTGCATCCGGAAACGCCGGCGGTTGCCGCCCGCCTGGCGGATGCCCACGGCTCAACCTCGCAAATCATCCGGTACGTCGAAGCGGCGCCGGCGGGCTCAACCGTGGTCATCGGCACGGAGTTTCACCTGGTGGATCGCCTGGCGCGCCAGCATCGCGGGCGGCTGGCGATTTTTCCGCTGCGGCAATCGGTCTGCCGGAATATGATCCTGACGACGGAAGCCAAGCTGTTGGCCCTGCTGGAGCAGTGGCCGGCGGAGCAGGTCGTGCGCGTGAGCGAGCCGCTGCGCGTAAACGCCCGCAAGGCCCTGGCCAGGATGCTGGAAGTGAAGTGACCATTTACGGATTGCGGATTTGTGATTTTGGATTGCGGATTTTTAATCAAAATTGACCGTCAACCATTGGCCATTAACCATTCCGCCGACCTTTTCTTACCATGGCCTCTCTTTTTTCACTCAAGGCGCCGTATGCGCCGGCGGGCGATCAGCCGCAGGCCATCGAGGCACTGTACCGCGGCTTGGAGACGGGCACGCGTTTCCAGACCCTGGAAGGCGTGACGGGCTCGGGCAAGACCTTTACGATGGCCAACGTAATTGCCCGCTGGGGCAAGCCGGTCCTGATCGTTTCCCACAACAAGACCCTGGCGGCCCAACTCTTCCAGGAGCTCAAGACCTACTTCCCCGAAAATGCTGTGGAATATTTTGTCAGTTACTACGATTACTACCAGCCGGAAGCCTACATTCCGCAGACCGACACCTATATCGAGAAGGACTCCGCCATTAACGAGGACATCGAGCGGTTGCGGCTCTCGGCCACCAATTCGCTGATGAACCGGAGCGACGTAATCATCGTGGCCTCCGTCTCGTGCATTTACGGCCTGGGCTCGCCCGAGGATTACCGGGACATGCTGATCACGCTCAAGCGGGGCGAGAGCCTGGATCGCGACAGCCTCCTGCGCCAGCTCGTGGATATCCAGTATACCCGCAACGATTACGAACCGCAGCCGGGCACGTTCCGTGTGCGCGGCGACACGCTGGATATTTTTCCTTCCTATTCCACCGCCGGCGTGCGCGCCCAGTTCTTCGGGGACGAGGTCGACACCCTGGAGCGCATCGATGCTTTGACCGGCGCCGTACAGGCGCCGCTGGCGACCCTGACAATTTCTCCGGCCAAGCATTTTGTGATGCCGGCCACCCGCATCGAAAGCGCCCTGCCGCGCATCCGCGCCGAGATGGAAGAACGCGTTGCATGGTTCGAAACCAACCAGAAGCTGGTGGAGGCCCAGCGCATTCAGCAGCGCACGATGTATGACCTGGAGATGCTGCACGAAATGGGCTACTGCTCCGGCGTCGAAAATTATTCCCGGCACCTCAGCGCGCGGCGCGCAGGCGAGCCGCCCGCCACGTTGCTGGATTATTTTTCCGGAGAGTTCCTGACAGTCCTGGACGAGTCCCACGTCACTTTGCCGCAATTGCGCGGGATGTATAACGGCGACCAGGCGCGCAAGAACGTGCTCATCGAGCACGGCTTCCGCCTGCCATCGGCGCGCGATAACCGCCCGCTGGCGTTCAACGAGTTTCTTGACCGGACCGGGCAGATTATCTGCATGTCGGCCACGCCGGGGCCCTATGAGCGCGAGGTGTCGCCGGCTTCGGTGCCGCAGATCATCCGGCCCACGGGCCTACTGGATCCGGACGTTGTGGTGCGTCCGTTGAAGGGCCAGATTGACGACCTGATCGAGGAAGTGCGCGCGCGCGCCGAGCGCCACGAGCGCGTGCTGGTGACGACCCTGACCAAGAAGACAGCCGAGGACCTGAGCGATTATCTCACTGAGGCCGGTTTGCGGGTCACGTACCTGCATTCGGATATTGACGCCATTGAGCGCGTGGAAGTCCTGCGCGGACTGCGCAAGGGCGAGGTGGACTGCCTGGTGGGCATCAATCTCCTGCGCGAAGGGCTGGACCTGCCGGAAGTGTCGCTCGTGGCAATCCTGGACGCGGATAAGGAAGGTTTCCTGCGGTCGGAAACGGCGCTGATCCAGACTTCCGGCCGCGCCGCGCGGCATGTTGCCGGCCGCGTGATCATGTATGCGGACATGGTCACCGACTCCATGCGCCGCGCGCTGGCGGTTATGGAAGGCCGCCGCCGATTGCAGGAAGCCTACAACCGTCAGCATGCCGTAACGCCGCGGAGCATCCAGAAAAACATCCAGGAAAGCCTGGTGTTCCGCCAGGAAGGCGCGTCCATGGAGCGCCGGGTTTTACGCGAAGCGGATGAAGATTTCGACATCCACGAGGCGATCCAGGATATCGAGCGGGAAATGCTGGAGGCCGCCGATGCGCTGGAATTCGAGCGCGCGGCCATGTTGCGCGACCAGTTGTTTGAACTGAAAAACGCGCTTAAACCCGGGTCCGGCCGGGCGCCGGGCAAGCGATCCTTGCGGAAGGCCCGCGGTTGAAAATATAATGAATTTTCCGCCGGAGGCGGATCCGCCAGCGGAAAATCTTGGTAGGAGGGGCGCTATGTGCCGCGACAGTCGCCGCACACAGTGCGCCTCCCACATAAATCAGTTGCCGTCTTTGGCGGCCTAACTCAGGCCCAGCAAGCGGACGGCGTTTTCGCGGGCCACTTTCTGGAAGACGGCCTCGGATATCTTTTTTTGCTTACGGAGGTCGAGCAGGAAATCGATCAGCGGGCAGGGTGCCGAGGCTGGCGGCGGCGTGCAGATGTCCATACCGAACAGCAGGCGATCCTGGAATTCCGTCAGAAACTTGACGGCATATTCCGGATCGCGTGTCAGGGCATTGCATCCGCTGCCGGCGGAGAGGTCGCCGTGAAGATTCCCGTATTTGCGCATCAGCTTGGGCAGGGCGCCTTCCTCCTTGACCGGCGTCTTAGGATAGCCGGCGCGGCCGGCCACGGTGTCCAAAGGCGCCATCTCGGCCCAGAACGGCTGTGAGTGCCCGAAAAACTTCAGTTTCGGAAAACGCTGCAACGACGTTTCCAATTGCGGCAGGCCCGGGTCGTCATAAATGCCGTAATCGTGGTCGAAGCGCGTGGAGATATGAAAGGTCAGCGGGAAACCGGCCGCCTCGGCATGGCGGAACAGGTTCTGCACCATCGGATTCAGGAAAGGCAGGTTGGCGCAGATTTCACCGATTCCCCGGCAGCCTTGGTCCTTGTAATACTGCATCATATCCCCCAGGGGAGCATCCGCGCTGTTGCTGATGGCGCGCGGGTCGATGTAACAGAACGGGATGAAGCGTTGCGGGTACTGCGCGCAGATTTCCAGGGCCTCTTCGTTGGACTGAGTCTGGTTGTGACATTCCACCATGCCTACAGGCAATATTACGCCGCGCTCGACGCCGAGGTGGTCATAAATGGCCAACAACTGATCCGGCGTGGCAAACGCCTGGTGTGCGGCCTGCGGCTTGCCAAGTTTATACCCCGCGCCCCGCGGCGGCCCCGCTTTCCGGCATACGTGGCAATGAATATCAATGAACATGGTTTATTTCTCCTGCGGCGCTTTAAGTGACGCGTGGCAAAAACTTCGTAAGCGTAAAACAATATTTCCGCTGCTACAAGGTAAAAAGGGGCTGGCCGGGACGGCAATTTCCGTTTACTTTCCCCCGTAGGTTTCATGGCGTTCCCAGGGAAAAACCACCCAGACATCGTGGGGCACGGTCCGGCAATGGAAATCCGGGCGCTGGTCGACGCCCTGCTTGAAATACAGGGTGACGGAGTGCAGGGCGCGCGGGCGGCGGCGTTGAAGCAGCCGCATCACTGTCTGTATCGTCTGTCCGGAATCGTGAATGTCGTCTACCAGGAGCACGCTTTTGCGGCCAATGGGATACCGGAAGGATTCGAGCCGGATACGTTCCAGTTTGCGGATCCCGTCGTAGGCCTTGACGCGAATGGGATAGATTTCAATGGAGCCGAAAAAGTCGGAAAGCAGGCGCGCGGGCACCATGCCGCCCTTGAGGATGGCGACAATGCAGTCCGGACGGAACCGCGCGGCGCGGATGGCCCGGCCTACCGTTTCAACGCACGCATCAATTTCAGACCACGAGACGTTACGGTATTTCATGATGCCTTGATATGAGCTAAAAATTTTAACCGCGGATAGCACGGGTTGCACGGATATGAATCCACGCCCATCTGTGTAATCCGCCTGCATCGCGGGGCGAAGCACTGCGGGCAAGTCAGCGGTGTAAATTCTTTACAGCCGCCGCTGAATATGTAACAAATGCCATGCCATGCGGTCAATATTTTATGGGAGTTCTGCCATGATTCTTGTGGTCAGCATGCGGAATCGGAAAGACTATGACCAGCGTGACGGGGCCACCGGGTTTAAATGCCGGGTGGAACATTTGACCGGCAAGCCGGTTTTAACGATGCACTATGCGAATGCGAATCCCGTCTGTGTGAACGCCGTGAATCCCCGGGCCATCATTATCACCGGCTCCCCGGATCCCTGGCCGACGATCCGCATATCGGATCTATACGGGCTCAACGATATTCTGCACACTACGAAAATACCGCTTCTGGCCATCTGCCAGGGCCACCAGCTGATCGGCCATTGTTTTAACCGTGATTTGCACAAGGTCCATCGCTTGCCGGATGAGCCGATGCGCAAATGCCGGCCCGGGGAGCCGGATACCGGCGCCGTCAAGGGCCATCCGGGCTATTACTATGCGGATGCCTTTGTGGAGGTAAAAATTTTACGCGCGGATCCGGTCTTGGCTGGTTTAGGCCGTAGCTTCCGGGTTCGCGAAAGCCATCGGTGCGAGATCAAAAAACTGCCGTGGGGCTTTATCCACCTGGCGAAAAGCACGGAATGTAATTATGAAATGATCCGACATGGCACGCGGCTGTTATACGGCACGCAATTCCACGCCGAACGCTGGGAAAAGCCGTATATGGACGGCCGGACGATCCTGGTCAATTTTTTCAAGTTAGCGGGGGTCTTATAAGGAATTTCAATCAGTTTGGAGAAGGGCACTTCCCCGATGTGGCATCGGGAAATGCCCTCCGGGATGGATCGCGGAACGACGGGCAACCGAAGCAGTATGCCCGCCCTTCTACAAAAGAGAAAGTAGCCGAAGGCCTAATTAAATGCATAGGAATTTTCCGCCGGAGGCGGATCCGCCTATGGCGGACAATCCGTCTTTGTTGTCATTCCGAGCGTAGAAGAGGAATCTCGCCGCGAGAGATCCCTTCGACTTCGCTCGGGGCAGGCTCTTCACTGCGTTCAGGATGACAATCCGAACAGAATAAAAGTCGCCCCGCCTTGCGGGGCCTAATTTAGTGCTTAACCTCTTAGGCTCTACGCAAGGTTTGTTGTCCGGAACAAATCGCGGATAGTTTCCGCGCGGCGGATTATTTTAAGCGCGCCGGTGCGCGTGATCAGGACCTCAGCGCTCCGCAGACGGTTATTATAATTGTGCCCCATAGCGTAGGCATGCGCTCCCGCGTTATGGATGGCCATGAGATCGCCCACCGCGACGACCGGCAGGCGCCGGTCCCTGGCAAACTGGTCGTTGTTCTCGCACAGGCGCCCCACCACGTTTACCAGTTCCTTCCGGCCGCGCGGCGGCTTGCCGACAACGGCGATGTAATGGTAAGCGCCGTAAATAGCCGGGCGGGGCAGGTCGTTCATGCCGGCATCAATGCCAACAAACGTTTTGGAACTGTGCTTCACGACGTGAACGCGGCCGACCAGCCAGCCGGCATCGGCCATGATCCAACGTCCCGGTTCGGCCATGAGCACTGGCTCGCGCAAATTGTAGCGCTTGCACTGCCGGTCGAAAACGCGCCGAATGCCCTGCGCCACCCGGTCGAGATCGAGGCTGGGCTGCTCCGGGCGGTAGGGGACGCCAAAGCCGCCGCCCACGTTCAGGCATTCAAAATCAATGCCGATGGCTTTTTTTACCTTGCCGGCGATTTCCAGTAATTTGGCAGCCACCGCCGCGAAGTAGCGCTCGTCGAGCACATTGCTGCCGGTCATGGCATGGATGCCGAAGCGCCGGACGCCCAGTGCACGCGCCTCCCAGTACGCCGCCACAACATCGCGCGTGGGGACGCCGAACTTGGCATCGGGCCCGGCCAGATAAAGGCTTTTCATGCCGCCCTGGCTGATGCCCGGGTTAATACGGAACGAAAGAAATTCCGGCACGCCGATTTTCCGCAGGGCCGGCAACATGCTGGCATCGTCCAGGTTCAACCGGAAGCACCCGGTATTGAGCACGAAGCGAAATTCGTCTGCGGTGGTGTAGTTGCCGGTGTACATGCCTGTGGCGCCCAGGCGCCGGGTGATCCAGGCCTCCGCTTCGCTCGAGGCGTCCGCGCCAAAGCCTTCCGAAAATATAATGCGCAGAATTTCCGGGTTCGTGTTGGCCTTGACGGCAAAGAGCGGCGCAAAGTTCGGGAAATAGCGCCGGAATGTGTTGCGAAAGCGCTTGCAGTTGGCGCGAATGCGGCTTTCCTCGTAAATGAAAAACGGCGTGGGGAACCGCCGCGCCGCGCGCTGGATCGCGTGCGTCGGTAAATACACGACTCTTGGATTGATCCGGGTGGACATAATCAATTTATGATTTTCGATTTCCGATTGTAGGAGGACAGTTGTTGGGGTGCCGCAACTAATCCCTTGCTTGCGATTTCTGATTAAGCTTGAAAAAATCGGCAATTGGCAATCGAAAATCTAAAATCAGACTATTCCGGTTTAGCTTCTTCTACCGCGGGGGCGCCGAACAATTCCGCACAGGCGTCGGCAATCATATCCAGCGCTTCATCCACTTCGCCCGGTTTCACGGTAAGCGGCGGGAGGAACCGGATCACTTGTTTGCCTGTGGCCAGCGTGATCAGGCCCATTTCCATCAATTTGTCTTCCAGCGGTTTGGCCGTAGCAGTGAGCACGAGGCCGAGCATGAGTCCCAGCCCGCGCACTTCAGCAAGGTGCTTGGGATATTTTTCCACCAGGGCCTGCAATCCCTTTCTCAGCCTGGCGCCCAGGTCCGAGGCGTGCTGGAGCAGGTTTTCCTGCTCAATGACTTGCAGGGTAGCCAGGGCCGCCGCGCAGGCCAGGGGCGTGCCACCAAAGGTGCTGCCATGTTTTCCCGGCTGGAATACGTCCGCCAGCTTTGCATTGGTCACGATGGCGCCGATGGGCAAGCCGCTGCCCAGCGCCTTGGCCAGCGAAAAGGCGTCCGGCTCAACATCAAAATGCTGGAATGCAAACCACTTGCCGGTCCGGCCCATGCCGCATTGAACTTCGTCGCACAGGAGCAGAATATCTTTATCGTTGCAGAGAGCGCGCAGGCCCTGCATGAATTCCTTTTCCGCGGGAATTACGCCGCCTTCGCCCTGGACCGCTTCCACCAGGATTGCGGCCGTTCGCGCCGTGACGGATTCCTTGACCGATTCCAGGTCGTTGAATTTGGCGTGGACAAAACCGGACGGCAGGGGGTCGAACCCTTTCTGCACCTTATCCTGGCCGGTGGCGGTCAGGGTCGCCAGCGTCCGGCCATGAAACGAATTCTTCATTGTAATGATTTCAAAGCGGTTCTTTTCATGACCCCAAAGGCGGGCCAGCTTGATCAGCGCCTCGTTGGCCTCGGCGCCGGAATTGCAGAAGAAACACTTGCCGCCCAGTGCGCGGTCGGCGAGTGCCTTGGCCAGGCGCCCCTGGTTTTCCGTGTAATACAGGTTGGAGACGTGCGTCAGCTGGCCCGCCTGCTGGCGGATGGCGTCCACGACGGCCGGATGGCTGTGTCCGACGTTCAACACGGAAATCCCTGCCAGGAAATCCAGGTAGACTTTGCCTTCGGCGTCCCAGAGCTTAACGCCTTTGCCTTTGACAAACACGATCGGCCGGCGGGCGTAAGAGGGAATGACATGCTCGTCGAACTGTTGAATGATATCTGTCGTTTTACTCATCTTGAATAATCTCCGTTCCTATTCCTTGATCTGTGAATATTTCCAACAACAATGAATGCGGCATGCGCCCGTCCACGACATGCACTTTGCGAACGCCGGCGGCCAATGCGTCAAGCGCGCCCCTGATTTTCGGCAACATGCCTCCGGCAATCACACCTTCCCTGATCAGGGCTTCCACGGCGCTGCGTTTCAACGTGGAAATGACCGAGTCCGGATTCTGCGGGTCACGCAGGAGGCCCTGTACGTCCGAAAGGAAAACCAATTTGCGGGCCCGAACGGCCCGGGCAATGGCCGCCGCAGATTCGTCCGCATTAATGTTATAAACGGCGCCATCCGCGCCTCGGGCCAACGGCGTGATCACGGGAATCATACCCGCTTCCAGGCAGGCCGCAATCGGCGCCGGGTCTATGCCGATGATTTTACCCACGAACCCGATATCCATCGGCTGGCCCGTGACTTTGTCAATGGAAAACGCTTTTTCAGCGCGTAAAATGCTGGGACCCTGGATGCCTGTGGCCCGCGCGCCCCGCGCGATCAGAGTTTCCACGATTTCGACGTTTACCTCGTGATTCAGCACTTCTGTCACCAAGTGCACGGCGGCCTCATCCGTTACCCGCAACCCGTTGACGAACACCGGCTGGAGTCCCGCCTCGGCCATGCGCCGCGAAATGGCTTTTCCGCCGCCGTGCACGATGATCGGCCTTAAGCCCACGCACTCCAGGAAAGCCGTATCGGTGAGGATGCCGTTGTGGCAAGCCTTGTCCTCCATGGCGCTGCCGCCGAACTTGATGACCACCGTTTCCCCGCGGAAGGCCTGGATGTAAGGCATGGCCTCGATCAGGACGCCGGCTTTTTCAATTATCTTTTGCATTGGCAACAACATTTCGCCGCAAGATGCGCAAAATCAATTTATGCTTTTTGCGCCTTTTTGCGCTAATCTTTTCTCTTATGTCATATACGATGCATTAATATGCACGTAGGCGTCACTGCAATCACAGGTTGTCATGGTATACGTTGAGCGGCCCAGGTGCAAATCAATCTCGATGCCGAATTCCGGCTTGGCGATGATCGCATGCAGGATTTCCGGCGCCAGGCCAACCGGCTGCCCGTCGCGCACCGCGGTCTGTCCATTGTAGGCAATGTCAATCCGGTCCGGATTTACCGGCACGCCGGCATAGCCCACGGCGCAAATCACACGGCCCCAATTGGGGTCGGCGCCGAACCAGGATGTTTTTACCAGGAGCGAATTAGCCACGGCGCGGGCGACTTTTTCCGCCGCGCGGCGGCCCGGCGCACTCCGGACCGTTACGGTGACCAGCTTGGTGGCACCTTCGCCGTCCTTGACAATCTGGCGCGCGAGTTCGCCGGTCAGGGCGTTGACGGCGGCGCAAAACGCCTTCCAGCGCGGATGCCGGCCATCGAGTGGCGCGTTCTGGGCCGCGCCGTTGGCCAGGAAAAGCGCGGTGTCATTGGTGCTCCGATCCCCGTCCACCGAAATCCGGTTAAAGCTTTTGTCGACTGCGGTTGCCAGGCAATCCTGCAGCGCGAGCGACTTCACGGCGGCGTCTGTGGTTAAAAACACAAGCAACGTCGCCATGTTCGGGTGAATCATGCCGGCGCCCTTGGCCATGCCGCCGATGGTCACAGGTTTGCCGTCGATTTCGATTGTTGCGGCGACCTGCTTGGGTTTGGTGTCGGTCGTCATGATGGCCGTGGCCGCGTCTGCGCCGCCGGCGGGTGAAAGTGCCTTGACGGCCAGGCGGATGCCACCCTCGATTTTGTCCATGGGTAATGGTCGGCCGATGGTGCCGGTGGAACACACGAAAACGGTCGGCTCTGCCACCTTAAGGAAATCAGCGGTCATTTGGGTCATGCGGCGCGCATCGCGCATACCGTCCGCGCCGGTGCAGGCGTTGGCATTGCCACTGTTGACGATAATGGCGCATGCCTGCCGGGCGGCCAATCGTTCGCGGCATAGCTGGACGGGCGCGGCGGTCACCCGGTTCGTGGTGAACACCCCGGCTATGACGGCGGGGCTATCCGAGACCAGAAGAGCCATATCCCGCTTGTCGCTTTTGATGCCGGCGGCCACACCTGCGGCCCGAAAGCCGCGGGGGGAGGTAATCCCGCCGAGGCCAATGGTAAATTTGGTTTTCATGCTTGCTCGAAACAACATCGCCCGCCGGCTTGTCCGCAAAGGGCAGACACTTCCAGGCGGGCAATGTGACGATCCAACCAAAAAAACAAAAAAGCTTTGTCCCGCTTAACGTTTTGAGAACTGGAAGCGTTTGCGGGCGCCCGGCTGGCCGGATTTTTTACGCTCCTTCATGCGGGCATCCCG
This sequence comes from Kiritimatiellia bacterium, assembly GCA_028718125.1. Taxonomy (GTDB): domain Bacteria; phylum Verrucomicrobiota; class Kiritimatiellia; order JAAZAB01; family JAAZAB01; genus VSJD01. The sequence goes on along the minus strand of JAQUMN010000014.1, from coordinate 59,074 downwards.
GGTTAGGAATCCGCTGTTCTTTAATACTTCACGCAGGGATTGGTCTGCCCGGATCAACGCCCGGGCAATCGCATGGCGCAAGGCGCCGGCCTGGCCGACGGTGCCACCGCCGCAAAGTTTGGCAAAGACATCAAACTTGACGTCGGTGTTGGTCAGCTTCAGGGGCTGAAGCACGTAATTACGAATGGACAGCATGGGAAAATAGTCCTTGAATTCCCGGCCGTTTGCGAGCAGTTTGCCGGTCCCTGCAAAGAGCTGAACGGAGGCGACGGCATTTTTACGCCGGCCTGTGGCTTGAATTACGGCATTGGTCGTAACCACGTTAATTCTCCTTATTAAACAACGGGCTGAGGGCTCTGGCCGGTGTGGGGATGCGTGTCCCCGGCATAAACTTTCAGCCGTTGGAACGCCTCGCGCATGAGCCGGTTCTTGGGCAACATTCGTTTGACGGCGTCATAAATCATGCGCTCCGGATGATGAATGCGCATTACGGAAGCCTTGGTTTCCTTGAGGCCGTCCCGGTAGCCAGAATAGTCCTTGTAGATTTTCTGGTCGTCTTTTTTACCTGTCAGCTTGACACTGCGGGCGTTAATCACGACGATGAAGTCGCCCGTGTCCACGTGCGGGGTGAATGTCGGCTTGTGCTTGCCGCGCAGGCGGTTGGCAATTTTCACGGCGAACCGGCCCAGCGGCTGGTCAGTGGCATCCATCAATAGCCAGTTGTGTTGGACGTCTTCCGCCCGGGGTATTGTTGTTTTCATAATGTGTTCATCTTCCTGTCCTGTAAAAGAAGCCGAACCATACGGCAGACTTGTCAGGCTGTCAACCCAAAAATAGATTTTTTTTATACTTAAATAACGTTGCGTTGGCGGCCGGTTTGCGCTATATAAATCAACAAGTTTCAACGTGTGGCGATGAAGAGCCGGATTGCAGGCGTTTGAGAATTGGCGGCGCGCAAAGGAGTTTTTGGCCTTGAAGTTTTTTAAGGTTAGCGCATGGATCGTGGTGACGGCGTTGGCGGCTGGTCTTTTGGCGGGCTGTACTGCGCAGGTGCAGGAGCAGGACTCGTTGGAATTCAGTTATCCGGCCATTCGCAAGGCGCGCGCCAAATTGCGCGAAGGCGACAAGCAAGCTGCCCTGGAGTTGCTTAACAAGGCAATCGACGAAAAACCGAGGATGGCCCAGGCCCATTTGGAGGCCGCTCAGTTGTATGATGATTATGACCGTGATTACGTGCGCGCCATTTATCACTATGAGCGTTATCTGGAATTGCGGCCGCAGACCGAAAAACGGGAGATGATCGAGGGGTTCATTCGCAAGGCCAAAATAGCGTTCGCCGCATCCGTGGCCGAGCAAGTCCCCGGCCTGGACAAGAAAGTCCAGGCGCTCCAGGATGAGAACGATCGGCTTAAACAGGATTTGCAGCAGGTTCGCAGCAATCTGGCCCGATGCGTGACCGCCACCCTGCCTTCGTCATCCCGCTCGGCAGCTCGACTGAGCTTGCCGAAGTCCGTCCCGGGCACATCGCTCGGGCGGGTATCGGGAAGCGGTGGCAAGCCGGCGACTCAGAACCTGGCGGCGGATGAACCGCCGGTTTCCGAACAGGCCCCGGATTCTGCGGCGGACGCCGTGACAATGCCGGCCGACAAAACTGGCGGGACACCTTACGTCGTCCAGCGTGGCGATACGCTTTCGGCCGTGGCCGCCCGGGTTTATCACAACCCGCGCAAGTGGAAAATGATATACGATGCCAACCGGAATACGTTGGGCGGGTCGCAAAAACTGAAAGTCGGCCAGGTACTGATCATACCAAAGTAGGCTGCAGGCTGAATGCAGAATGAAGGCAATCCTTTTTTAGATTGATATGTATGGGTAGGATAGGGATTGAAGCGCGCAAGTCCGGCTAAATAACCGGGCATGGCGAGAGACAGCGCCGGCCAGGAAGAAGAATATTTTTGCATTTTTCATTTAAACAACAAGGAGGGCGGCATGAGCAATACGGATTTTATTGATGACGATCTGATCCAGCGACGCGATGCAGTTAAGGAAGTAAAAATGGGGCCGGTGCATACCGGCTCTGCCAGCGACATTCCACGCTCGGAACCAGTTCCCACCGGGGACTTGAATCTGACGCCGCTGACTAATCGCAAGGAGGAAATCAACAGCCAGGTGGCCACCAAGCTGGATGAACTGGAACGGCTGCGCGCCAAGCAGGAAGCCCTGGAGCGGGAAAAAAACTATCTGGAAACCCTGCGCAACAATCAGGAAAAATACGAGGCCGGCAAACGCGAGATGATCGATCACCTTGAAAAAAGCCTCATCGCGCTGGAGCGCGAGGAAATCGTTTTGAATCAACGACTGGAACTGCTGGCCGAAACGGAGCGGCGGTTCAAGAAAATGCTGAATGACATGCGCGAGTTTAACGAGGAGCAGTGGTCATCAGATAGCGAGGATTTGCGCGAAGAACTGAACAAAGCGCTTGTTATTATTGACAATACACGCAAGGAATACAATAAGGACTACGCCCGGCTCGAAGCCATGCGGGAAAGTCATAATATTGGATTGATTGCCAAGCCGGCCCTGCAGGGTGAGTCTTCCGAACTGGCCCGTTACCCGCGCCGGTTTTGGGATGAGCTGAAAACGGGCTTGGCCTTCAGCCTGCCCCTGGTTGTTGTGCTCATCGTATTAATTGGGATACTGATCGCGAGGTTGTTTTAACCTTTCGACGCGGTGCTCTGCGCCTTGCTCAAGGTTAACCCTGAGCGCAGGGCCTGTCTTCAGGCCGTAGTCGAAGCCCAAAGGGTGAATGATTCGTGATCGTTCATGAATAATTCAGGTTAAGGACAGGTTTTATTTGTCCGCTTGATCCTGTTCTGGAAGGTTCGTTATGCTGTTCGGAAAGAAAAAAGGAAACGTTATTGACCGGCGAATCAAGGAACTCCAGAAAGAAATGGAGCGCGTCCGGGGCGAGATGAAGGTCGCCGCGCGGCCGGAAAAGGCCAAGCCGCCCATGCCTCCCCGCAGAATCCCATTTCAAAGCGAGCGGCCCGTTCCCGATCCGGGCGTTCCCGCGGCGCCGGAACCTGTATTTGGGGTGAAGCCTCCGCTGGGTGATGCGGAAAATGATTTGTTTGCCCATGCGTCGCGACAGTCGCAGGCCGGCGGCGCCGGGGCGGCGGGGAGCCCGTTTGCAGCCGAAAGCGGCTATCCCTCGCTTTTTGATCAGCCGGACAGCAATCCACAGACGGTCCGTAAAAAATTCGCAAATTATTTCATGGCGGGCCATTTCCAAAATCTGCGGCCCTTGCGCCAGGAAAACCGGATTGTGAGAAACAAGGCCGTTGTGATGGTGATCCTCGTGCTGGCGCTCATCTTTTGGCTGATATATTATCTGCAAACGCATTGAGTCAACAAGGAAGGAGTCCCGAGAATGAAAACCAGAATACTGTTCGGTTGCATGGTAATGGTGGCGGCGGTTGTGGGCGCCGGGCCGATGCGGGTAGCCTTGCTGGACTTTGACAACCAGGCTTCGCTATCCTCAGATGCGGGCGTGGTGGGCGGCGTGACGCCCAAAGCCCTGGCTGACAAGGGCGTTTTTGCGTTGGGCGCAGTGCTGGCCAATGACCCGGCTTATGTGCTCATTGATCGCCGTGATTTTATCGCCCAGATCCAGTCGCTATCCTTGACCGATAACGATAAAAAGACCTCAGTCAAGCCGTCCTTCCTCCGCGCGGCCCAGGCGGTGAATGCCGACGCGGTCCTGCGCGGCAACCTGATGAGCTATTCGCCCGGCAAGGAAGTGGTCAACCAGGGCGGATTAAAAACCGAGTTTCAAACACTGACCCTGCGTGTGGCCCTGCAAGCATTAGATACCAGCGATGGCACGGTGATTGCCATGACGGAAGGCGTTGCCAACAAAAGTTTCCGGCAATCGGACGTGCATCAGACGGTAGTAGGCGAGGATGAACTTGTGCAGTTATTGCAGGCAGCCCTTACCAAGGCCGTGCCGGCGATGAACGAAAAACTTCAGGCACGGCTGGCCCAGCAGAACAGCCGGCCGAAGGTCAAACTTTCGGTAAAAACTGGCGCGGCGGATCCCGCCATGGTGGAAATTGACGGCGTGCTGATCGGCACGACGCCCCTGACGAACTTTCAGGTGTATGCTGGTGACCACGTGATTACGATCGGCAAGGCCGGTTATCAGGATATCAGCAAACAGATCCTGCTCAAGGCCGATACCGCTATTGAGGTTCCGCTCTTCCGCACCAAGCTGAGCGCCGAGGAAATGAAGGACGTGCTGGATAAAGCGCGCGTCAACGTCATTGCCGGTACCGGCGGCGTCGAACCCGCCTGGATCATCAATACGATCGATACGGGGAAATAATCGTTCGGTCGTAATTACTCAGGTGTTCAGTGTTCGGTGTTATGGTTCGCGAAAGCGCCGTTCAAGCGACTTCTCGGAAAACCATTGTTCGAATGCCCTCCATGCTGCGTCCGCCAGCTGACGGATTGCAGGCGGGCTGGTTCATCGCTCAGAGCTCCTCAGAACCCCGAACACTGAACACTTTGTGAATAGTTGCCGCAATGGTATATCAGAGCCCCACATCCCGGCAGAAGGAAATGAAGGTGTTGCCTTGCCGGGAAAGAGGGGCGCTGATGTCTTTCTTGCCCAGCTGTGCGCCGGAGGCGTTCTTAAAGACCACGGTGAAGCTCTTCAGGTCTGCGGGGCAGGGGACTCGGGCCACTTCCAGCCATAAAGGCAGAGTTTCCCAACAGCGGGTGTCAGGCGCTTCCATGGCGAATAACGCCAGCATGGTCAGCGCGCCCAATGCGCTGTTTTGTTGGTTCACGGCTTCGGCGATTACAACTTTCGTGGCAATACGCGCGGCGTCCTTGGCCATTTGAATGGCTGCCAAGCGGCGCTGACTGTCTGCCATCAAGTCGGCGGTGTTGGCAAACGGATAACTGCGCCCCAGGTATTCATTTCCGCAGTAGATTTCCGCATAGGGCGGAAACTGAGAATAGAAATTACCGTAAATCTCACCCGCCGGCAGGCGGCCCAGGCTGATGAAACAAACCAGCTCTGCAGGCTCGGTCTTCAATGCGGATTTGGCAATTGGCGTTGTGGAGCGAACTACATTAGTCCCGGGCAGGATATCGCCCGATAGTGCGTCAATCATGACGTTGTTCTTTAAGAGGCGCCCGGCGGAGCGATACTGGATGGCGGCATTGCCTTCGTCGTTGATCATTTCCAGGCAGAATCCGGCCATGTAGCGGCCGTAGGCGATATCCGGGAATCCGTCCAAGACCTCCAGTTTCTTGATAATGTTGCGGGCGCAGATGGCGGCGTAATCCCAGTTCGACTCCGCGAGGTAATCCTTGGCCAGGAAAGCGTACATGAGAGTGCGCTCGAACGGCATGCCGCGGAAAGAAAGCGTGCGATCGTTCACGATCAGACTGGAGGCGCCCCGGGAGATGCTGTAGGTTTCCTGCCGGGCGTCCAGCTCCCCAGCCTGCCGCCAATCCAGGGCGCTGGCCCCGTATTGGCCGAGATTCTGGCGGATCATGCCGCGCTCCATTAGGTACAGGATCTCGTCCTTGTCGCCCTTGGGGATGGCGGCCAGATTCGTATTGGCCTGCTCAAACCTTCCGGCATAAAAATTGGCCCGGGCAGATTGGAGCGGCGGGGATGCGCAGCCAGCCAGAAATCCGGTCAGGCACACTAGCAGCACAGCCCCGCACCGGAGAAACAGGAGCATTCCCGGATACGCCTGAGGCATGTTACCATCCAATAAGTGGCTCTCTGGCCGTGCGCGCGAATTCTTCCTGCGTGGACCAGGCGATGATCCCGGTTTCGAGATCGGTGATTTCGATGGTCAACTGGTAATACACCAGTTCCGTCTTGGAGACCCGGACTTGCTTCCCGGTTTGTTTCTGCATTTCGATCAATGCGCCGGTCAGCATATATTTGGCCCCTAACTGTTTGCCGACGGCCGTGCGGGTTTCATCGGTGGCGTTTTGGGCCTGGAAACCCTGTTCCTTCATCAACTCCTGGCGGCGGCTCTCATTGACAAACTGGATCTTGTTGTTGCTCTTCTGCATCAGGGTATTCCGCAGGCGATCGGTCATGGCCTGGGTATCCACAAATGTCGTCGTGCGGGGCTGGACGCCGTAGATGATCATAACCAGATTACCGGGCTGATTTTTGATGAAATCGCTCGTGGCGATGCTCGTGGCCACTTTTTCGCTTAGGTTCCGCAGGTCCTTGGCGCTGTAGGTGGCATCAAGATCCGGCATATTGGAGACATCCTTGTCCTCCACTTTTTGCCGGAACATTGCGCACCCGGTAAGTATCAGCATGCCTCCGACGGCCGCACCAGACACTACTGCGCGAAGAATGGCTTTCATCGCTTTCTCCTTAAAGACATGATTGAACGTAATCCGCCTTTTGTAAATTATCATGGCCCTTTTCGATGCGAGCGTCAATGTTTTTTTGCGGTTTTGGACAATGCGTCAGCTGAGGGAGAGATGATTGCAGGTTTCAATGCTGTCATTCCCGCGAAAGCGGGAATCCAGTATCAGTATTGAATATTTCTAGATTCCCGACCCAGGCTACGCCGGAGCGCTTCGCTGAGGCGAGTCTGGTCGGGAATGACAGGAAACATTCAGCTCCCGCCACTAAGGAATTGAATTTTGCAGAGTGCTTGCATTGCATGATTTTTTTTCGCATTATCCGTCTGGGAATTATGGAGGTGCAATATGCAGAGCGCGGCGTTCTGGCGCACAACCGAAGCGGGTAAAATTCAATGCGAGCTTTGCCCGCATCACTGCGTAATTGCCGAAAAGAAAACCGGTGTGTGCGGCATCCGGCGGGTGATTGATGGCAGCCTGGTGGCGGAGGGGTATGGCAGGCTCTCGTCCCTGCATAATGATCCGATCGAGAAAAAGCCGCTGTATCATTTTCATCCCGGGAGCGCAATTTTCAGCATCGGCGGCTGGGGCTGTAACTTCGCTTGCCGGTTCTGCCAAAACTGGCAGATTTCCCAGGCCGTCAACGCGCAAGCGCAAACGTTCCGGCCGGACGAAGTGGTGCAGGCAGTCTGGGATCAGGATTCCCCGGGCATTGCCTATACCTACAATGAGCCGCTCATCAATTATGAGTTTGTTCGGGATTGCGCACAATTGGCGCGCGCGCGGGGACTGTTCAATGTGCTGGTGACCAACGGATTTATCGAGGAAAAGCCCGCGGCGGAGTTGTTGCCGCTGATCGACGCGTTGAACATTGATATCAAGAGCATGGACGAGGGCTTCTATAAACAGCAGTGCCACGGCGCTTTGGCGCCCGTGCTCCGGTTCGCGCGCCAAGCCGTTGCGGCCGGTCGTCACGTGGAAATTACCAGCCTGCTTATCCCCGGATTGAACGACGATGAAGAGCAGGTCGCCGAGGTGTCGGCCTGGATGGCCGCGAACCTTGGTAAAATGACGCCGCTCCACCTGAGTGCCTACCACCCGGAATACAAAATGGATATCCCGTCCACGCCGACCGCCGTGCTGGAGCGCGCCTATGCCCGCTGCAAGCGGGACCTGACCTACGTCTACATGGGCAACGTGCTGTCGAGCGAGGGGCAGAACACGCTCTGCCCGAAGTGCGCCCAGGAACTGATCGTCCGGCAGGGGTACAACGTGCGCATTGTCGGCATCGTCAAAGGCGCCTGTCGCCAGTGCGACCGTCCCGCCGACGTGGTTATGTGATGGCGATAGCCCACTTTGTTGACGCTGACCAGGCGAGGTTATGTTTGCGGGGCAGATGCCATCGCGCACGGCAACCAGGCGCGATATTTACCCGGTGTATGTAGTAATGTGATGGCGATGGGAGAATAAACCTTAGCCCAGGATTATCGAACAGGCCGCTTTCTCCCTTTCTTGGTGGATTTGAAGTGTGACTGCAAATACAGCTTGTTCCTAAAAAAATCCCTTTGCATTTACCCGCCGGAAATGCTTAATGTAATGGCCAATTACAGGGTGGGGTGTGAAGTCAATTCAGAATGGAGCCATTATGAAAGCAATTGTTTTAGCATATCATGATATTGGTTGTGCAGGCCTCGATGCGCTCTTGCGGAATGGGTTCGATGTGCAGGCGGTTTTTACCCACAAGGACAATCCCGGCGAGGTCGTCTGGTTTCATTCCGTAGCGGAGCTGGCGGCCGCGCGCGGCATCCCGGTTTATGCGCCGGAGGACATCAATCATCCGATCTGGGTGGAAAAAATCCGGGCCTTGAAGCCGGACATCATCTTCTCGTTTTATTATCGCCAAATGGTGAAGGCGGCGATCCTGGATATTCCGCCCCGGGGTTGCATCAACCTGCACGGGTCGCTTCTGCCGAAATACCGCGGGCGTTGCCCGGTGAACTGGGTACTGATCAACGGCGAAAAAGAAACCGGCGTGACCCTGCATTACATGACCCTGCATCCGGATGATGGCGATATCGTGGCGCAGGCCAAGGTGCCGATAGACAAGGGCGAAACGGCGCTGACGCTCTTCGGCAAAATGACCGCTGCCTCCACGCGCCTTCTGGACAAGACGTTGCCGCGCGTCCGCGCGCTTAAGGCGCCGCGCACGCCCCAGGACCAGGCAAAAGCCACCTATTTCGGCGGGCGCCGCCCGGAGGATGGTGAAATTGACTGGAACAAAAGCGCTCAGGGCATCTGCAACCTGGTCCGCGCCGTTACGCATCCCTATCCGGGCGCGTTTACCCTCTCAGGCGACCGCAAACTGCTGGTGTGGTCGGCCACGGCGGAAAAATCGAAGACGAACGAAAATCCCGGCACTGTGCTGGCGACCGATCCGCTGACCGTGGCCTGTGGTCAGGGCGCCGTGCACGTGGAACTGGCTCAGCCGGACAAGGATATTGTCATGGCGGGCGCCCAGGTTGCCGCCGTTCTGGGCCTGGCGAAGGGCGCGCGACTGGGTGCGCGCAAGCTGGTCACATCCAAGCGCAAAACTGCCGTGCTGATCCTGGGCGTGAACGGATTTATCGGCAATGCCCTCAGCGAGCGGCTGCTGGATAGCGGCCGATATGTGGTGCACGGCATGGATCTGCACTCGGACAAAATCGCGCGGCTGCTCAAGCGGCCCGACTTTTATTACGACGAAGGCGATATTTCCATCTCGCGAGAGTGGATCGAGTATCACGTGCGCAAGTGCGACGTCATTTTGCCGCTGGTGGCTATCGCCACGCCGATCGAATATACGCGCAATCCCCTGCGGGTGTTCAACCTGGATTTTGAGGAAAACCTGCGCGTTGTGCGTTACTGCGCAAAATATGGCCGGCGCATCGTGTTTCCCTCAACCTCGGAAGTATATGGCATGTGCGACGATCAGGAGTTCGATGAAGACAATTCGCGCCTGATCGTTGGTCCCATCCGTATGGAGCGCTGGATTTATTCCTGCTCCAAACAGCTCCTGGACCGCGTCATCTGGGCCTACGGCCGGCACGAGAAGCTGCGTTTTACCCTGTTTCGTCCGTTCAACTGGATCGGGCCGCGCCTGGACAGCCTGATGTCGGCGCGCATCGGCAGTTCGCGTGCCATCACCCAGTTGATTCTCAACCTGGTTGAGGGCAGTCCCATCCGTCTGATCGATGGCGGCGAACAGAAACGGTGCTTCACGGACGTCAAGGACGGCATTGAAGGCCTGTTCCGGATCATCGAAAACCAGGATGGTAAATGCGACGGCCAGATATTCAACATCGGCAATCCGGTCAACGAGGCCAGCATCAAGGAACTGGCCGAAATCCTGATCCGCAAATTCAAAAAGCATCCCCTGCGGAGCAAGTTCCCGCCGTTTGCCGGCCTCCAGGAAATGGAAAGCGGCCGTTATTACGGCGCCGGTTACCAGGATGTGGAGCATCGGCGGCCCAGCATCCGCAAGGCTCAAAAACTGCTTGGCTGGACGCCGACGATTCCGCTCGAACAGTCGGTGGATGAAACCCTGGATTTCTTCCTCAAGGAAGCCGTTGCGTCCGGTGAATTCGGCATCGAAGATCAGGAATGAGAATAGGTCTGCGCATCGATGTGGACACCTTCCGCGGCACGCGTGACGGCGTGCCGCTCCTTTGCCGTCTGCTGGCCACCCGCGGCATTCGCGCCACGTTTTTCTTTTCAGTGGGACCCGACAACATGGGGCGCCACATCTGGCGACTGGTGCGTCCGCGTTTCCTGGTGAAGATGCTGCGGAGTAATGCCGCGGGGCTTTACGGCTGGGACATTCTTCTGCGGGGCACATGCTGGCCGGGGACGCTCATCGGCAAGCGCCTGGGCGATTGCCTGCGTCAGGCCGCCGGCGCCGGTCATGAAATGGGATTACACGCCTGGGATCACTACACTTGGCAGGCGCACATCGAACACATGCTTCCGGAGGTTATTCGTGACGGCCTGGAGCGCGGAGTTGACCTGATGACCACGATTGTCGGCACACCGCCGGTCTGTTCGGGGGCGCCCGGCTGGCGCTGTACTGAGACCGTCTTGTGCGAAAAAGAACATTTCCCTTTCGTATTTAACAGCGACTGCCGCGGGCAGGCGGTCTTTCGTCCGCAAGTCGCAAATGTTCTGTTGAACCAGCCTCAGATACCGGCCACCATGCCGACCTATGATGAGGTGATCGGCCGCAGCGGCATTGACTCTGAGAGCTACAACGACTACCTGCTGTCCAAAATCCGCCCTGATGGGCTCAATGTCCTGACAATTCATGCCGAGGCTGAAGGCATCATTTGCCGGGACTTGTTCGATCGGTTTGTACAAAAGGCGCTTTTGCTGGGCCACGAGTTCGTGCCGTTAGGCGCCCTGTTGCCCGCCGCGTCGGTCATTCCTCCCGGTTGCATCGCAAAGGGGAACGTGCCGGGCCGTGAAGGCTGGGTAGCCGTGCAGAAGGCTGTGTAATCCGTCGAGGGATACCCCCGGGGCGAATTCTTATTCTTTGTTCTAAGGGCAGCCCCTCGTTCCCGGTAGCGGAAATGAAGGCGTGTGGCAAAGAAGATGAATCCCGACGCAAAACTCACGGATGAAGTGAATCGGCTTCTTGAAGGAAAAGGGCAGGTCCTTTTCCACCAGGAGAGCGATCTCACGATGAATCGCCGGTTCGGCAGGAGTTACCTGATTTGCACCGACAGGTTGCTCATCACAGCCAGCGAAACCGATATTGTGGCCGAATATCCCCTTTCCACAATAAAGGAAATCAAGGTTGACGAACTGGTCGGAGGCGGGCGGCTTTCGGCCGTCGCCAGCGACGGTATTCACCACCTCATCAGTTATTCGAATCACATGGTTCCGCATTTTGCGGTGATTGCGCGCCTGATTACGGGGCATATTCAAGGTCGCAAGATCGAGATGCCTCCCAGGCAGAAACACGGGTTCTGCCCAAGATGCGGGGCCCCACTCCCCGAACGGGATACGGCATGTCCGAAATGCGTCCCACGCCTGAAGATTTTTACGCGTCTCGTATCGCTGACAAAAGCTTACAAGGGCAAAGTGATAACGTTGATGGTTGTTACCGCGTTTGGCGTAGTGTTCCAGGTAGTGCCGCCCTATCTCACAAAAATGATCGTAGATGACGTTATCGGCAGGAAAGACCTCGGTAAATTGTGGCTATACATCGGGGCAATGATACTGGCCGGCGTGCTGTACCTGGTCATGCGCCTGGTCAACATCCAGTTGAACGCATGGATCAGCGCCCGGATTGTGGCCGACCTGCGGAGCAGATTGCACGCAGTTCTGCAGTATCTGCAGCTCAGCTTTTTCAACAAACGCGAGCCGGGGGAAATCGTCGGCAGAGTCATGAACGATACCGGCGAACTCCAGCAGTTTCTCGTTGAGGGAATTCCGTTTCTGCTGATAAACACGCTCTCTTTCATTGTGATCGGCGCCATTCTTATAAAGATCAACTGGATACTCGCGCTGCTGGTCTTCATTCCAATTCCGGTCTTCGTGTTCGGCAGCAAGTGGTTCTGGGGCAGGCTCACGCCGCTCTTTCATCGGCAAGGCAGCGCCATCGGTCATATGCACTCCATGCTCACTGAATCCATCCTTGGGTTGAAGGTGGTGAAAGCCTTTTCGCAGGAGCAACGCCGGGTATCCCAGTTTGACGGTTTGAACACGAGTCTCGCGGGCACATACATTGGAATACAGCGCGTGTACGGCAGCTTTAACGAAGTCATGTACTGGGTGATGTCCGTCGGCGTGGCCATGGTGTGGCTCTTTGCCGTAAGACAGATCGTCGGCGGATCCGGACTCACACTTGGCGATCTGCTGGCGTTTGTGGGCTACATCTGGCTGTTCTATGGCCCGTTGCAATGGTTCTCCGTTATCCTTAACTGGATGTCTCACGCGTTCACTGGGGCTGAGCGCATTTTTGAGGTCATTGATTCCGCCCCTGAGTCCTATAACGATCCTGAAGCGATAACGCTTCCGCAGATTCGCGGCGAGATTGAATTCAAAGATGTCCACTTCAGCTACGAACGGGGTAAGGAAATTATCCACGGCATCTCTTTCAGGATTGCACGCGGCGAGATGATCGGACTGGTCGGCAAGTCCGGCGCGGGCAAAAGCACTATCATTAATCTTATCACGCGGTTTTTCGATCCTGACAGCGGCGAAATACTGATAGACCGCGTTCCGGTCAAGAATCTTAATCTGTCCCAGCTCAGGAAAAACATGGGTATAGTCATGCAGGAACCTTTCCTGTTCAACGCAACCATTGCCGAGAACATTGCCTATGGAATGGAACACGCTGGATTTGACGATATTGTCGCGGCGGCAAAGGCCGCATATGCCCATGATTTCATCGTCAGGAAAGACGACGGCTACGACACGATGATCGGCGAGAGCGGTGCAAAGCTGTCCAGCGGCGAGAAACAGCGGATTTCCATTGCCCGCGCCATTCTGCACAATCCGCCGGTCCTGATTCTTGATGAGGCGACCTCCTCGGTTGACGCCACAACCGAGAAATTCATTCAGGACGCCATCACCAAACTGATCAAGGGCCGTACGACCATTGCGATTGCGCACCGGCTTTCCACCCTGCGCAACGCCGACCGGCTGGTCGTTGTTGACGACGGCAAGATCGTGGAGATCGGCAGCCACGACGAGCTTACGAAAAAACAAGGCGTATACGCGAAACTGGCGGAATCGTATTCACAGATAACCGCCCTCCGCTCCGTTGTATGGGGAGGATGAAGGATTGCAGATTGATTGTGAATTGAAGGGGAACAGCCGACATTCAATATTCAAGGTCCAAGTGGGAAGCATCGCGCCATGCTTGGCACTTAAGCGTTGAATATTTGGTGTTTTGCGCTGAGGCAGGCTCTCAGGGAGTATCTGCAAATGGCTGATAGAATCACTCTTTACCGTAAGTTGGATCAAGTCTTTGCGCATTGCGAAGGCAGAGAGGATGCTGCCGTCACGCCTGTCTGGGTCAGGCCGGTCTCCGGCAAAGGCCGCGAAGTCTCTTTTCTCGCCGAGAAGGAAGAATTCGCGATGTTGAAGAGTCTCGACGAACTCGATCCGGAATCCCGCCGGATCGCCGAGGAAGAACTCTCCCAGTCCTATTTCATGCCGGAAATCCGGAGAATCATCAAGACCGAGGCCCGTTTCGGAAACCGGTACTGGGAAGTGGAGACCGACAAAGGGCCGCGCGCATTTGCAATGAAGAATCCCTACATCAATATCAAATGGATCGGCAATGACGAAGTGCTCATCCGCGACGTAATCGGCAACATGTTCCATATCTCCTCCTACGCCAAACTCGACGAGGCATCGAAGCTGGAGTTTGAGAAGGTGACCTAGGGCTTTCCAGATAATAAAAACGTGTTTGTGGGGAGACATTGAACGGAAAGTTAGGCGGCAGGTCATTTTCGGCAAATTCCGCCATGGCGGATGCGCTTAAGGCGGATCATGCCTTAGGCAAACCAGCCTGCTGGCGGGACACCCTTGCCTACAGGGCCCCAGGCTACACTATCAGCCGTCTCAGCGGGGAGTGCAGGCGGCCGTTGCTGGCTATAATCCGTAATTGGTAGTGCGGGCCGGTGGCCATGATATCGGCCCGCCCGCCCGCCTGTTCAACGATCAGGGCGGCGGCAGCCGCATCCCACAGGTAAATCCCGGATTCGTAAAACGCGTCCGCCCGACCGGCGGCCACCTGGCAGATGTCAAGAGCGGCCGATCCCATGATACGCACTTTCTGAGACTTGCGCGAAAGCTTTTTAAAAAGCGCGATCGAATGGTTTAGCAGATCGTTTTGCTTGTTGAGGCCGGTTAGGATCACGGCGTCCTTCAGGCGGCGTGTGGCCGCTACGGCTATCGGTTTGCCGTTGCAGGTTGAGGAGCGTTCGCGATGGGCGGTGTAGCATTCTTTCAGCACGGGAGCATACACGGCGCCGGCGGCCGTGTGTCCCCGGACCTGGACGGCGACCGAGCAGCACCATAGCGGCAGACCGTGAAAATAATTAACGGTGCCGTCAATCGGATCAATGATCCAGAGCATGTCGGCCTTAGCCGGCGTCATAGGGGTTTCTTCGCCCAGGATCACGGCGCGCGGAAAGTATTTCCGGATCGTCCGCTCGGCCACGTCCTGGCATTCGCGGTCAAGTTTCAGTTTGACGTCGTGGGCAAATGTTTCCGCAACGATGCGCCGGCGATGGGTATGCTTCAAGGCATGCGCGCCGCCGGCGCGCGCGGCCGCTTCCGCGCAGGAAAGCAGGCGATCAAGGGAGGGCAGGGCAGGGGAGGATGATTTGTTTTTCATAAGGCAATATTCTCTCTATATTGAATAATTTAGCGATTCAATGATTGAGTGATTGTCAGAAAATTTATTATTTCTTACATCGCTGAACAACTCAATCGCTAAGTCACTTAATTTCTACAAAGGGCGGGATGGGGCAGTCCAGCGAGTCGGCAACAGCGCGCAGGAGTTCGGCTTCGGTCACCGTCGTGCGGCCATCCGCAGCGACGCAGGCGATGCATGCGTCCAGGATCATCTTTTTTATGGCGGGCGATGCCGTGTTCAGGATGTTCATCGCCTGGTCCACGGCGGCCAATCCGCATGCATCCTTCGGGAGCATGCGCAACGGCAAATTCAGCCGTGCCGCGCCGGACTGAAAGGCGTGTGCCGCCTGGTCCTCTTCCGGCTGGCCGTAGTAGGCCAGGGTGGAGAGCAAAGTGGCGGACTCCGGCAGAAGAGGCTTGAGATCATAGTATTCGACGATAACCCGCCGCGGCCGGCCATACTGGCTTGCGAGGCGACGAACGACCATGCGTTCCAGCATGTATTCGAAAAGCGAAATGGACGCATCGGCCTCGATCAACGCGCGCAGGTTGTCCCGGAAGGTTTCCACTTGTGCGCGCGAGAGCGTCCGCAGCGCGGTCAGGGCCACATCCGTCAGCGG
Organism: Kiritimatiellia bacterium; assembly: GCA_028718125.1. Classification (GTDB taxonomy): domain Bacteria; phylum Verrucomicrobiota; class Kiritimatiellia; order JAAZAB01; family JAAZAB01; genus VSJD01. Next base: position 43,637 of record JAQUMN010000014.1, on the reverse strand, counting down.
CAGGCGCGATGCCGCCGGCAGGGACGCAAGCTCAGGCGCCAATGCCCGCGTCCGCTCGGTTACATCCGGCTCAGCTTTTTCGGTCAGGCGCTGGAACTGGATATTGCGGACCTGCTCGTCGGCGCTGATCATTAGGCCGTAGAGCAGAGCGCGCGCGCCGACCGGATCACGGGCTGCGATTTTAATGGCGTCTGGTAAAGCGTTAAGCAGGGCGGTCACATACTTCAGGGTTTCCGCCTGCGGATGCCCGATGCTCTGCAGGGTTTCGTGCGGCTGCAGGACAATCGTCGCGGGACGACTTGATCCTGTGGTCGGTGGTGCTTGTGTGCCGGAGAGGGCAGGGGCCAGAGCCGACAAGGCGGCCCCATCTGTGCCCGCCATGGGCGCCGCATTTACGGCGGCAAAATCGCCTTTGAAAGCAGGATCAATCCGCCGAATGCGTTCGACCAGCGGCGGGTGCGTGGCCATAAGGTTCAGAAACGAACGGCCCAGGCCGTTGGCAAAGAACAGATGGCTGGCCTCCTCGGCGTTTGGGTTCTGGATGCGCGAGCCTGCCAGAAATCCTCCGATCTTCTTGAGTGCACCTGCCAGGCCGTCCGGGTTGCGCGTGAACTGTACGGAGGCGGCATCGGCCAGGAACTCGCGCTGGCGCGAGACGGCGCTCTTAATCAGCTTGCCGAAGAATACGCCGATGTAGCCGATGGCCATGATGGCCAAGCCCACCAGGATAAAGACAATCGGATTGCCGCCTTTTTTTCTGCCGATTCCGGCCGTGCGCGGCCCGCTGTTGATGGCGATCCTGAAAATCCAGTAGCCGATAATGCCGATAATAAGAATTCCGTTGAGCAGGCCCATGAGCCGCAAATTCAGGCGCATGTCGCCGTTGAGAATGTGGCTGAATTCGTGTGCGATCACGCCCTGCAGTTCGTCACGGGTGAGCATCGTCAGGCATCCATTGGTGACGCCGATGATGGCGTCCCGCGTCGAGAAACCGGCGGCGAATGCGTTCAGGCTGTTTTCATTATCGAGGACGAATACGCGCGGCACCGGCGTGCCGGAAGCCAAGGCGATTTCCTCGACCACGTTCAACAGCCGCCGTTCCTGCAGGTCTGTCGTGTCGGCGGGCACCGGCCGCGCGCCCAGCATGCGTGCCACCGCATCGCCGCCCTGGGAGAGCGCAATGATTTTATAGAGCGTGCCCAGGCTGATGACGCCGATGGTAATGGTCGCCACCCACATCAGCAGATCAGCGCGCCACCAGGCCTGGGCGATGGCCACTGCCGAACCGGATGCATTACTTGGCGCCGGCGGCAGGAAGACGCAGGCAAACACGGCGTAGATCGCGGCGATAATCAGGATGACCGCCAGTAAAAAGTAAGCCACCAGCAGCGTGGTTTTGCGATGGGCTCTTTCCTGATGCTCAAAGAAATCCATGATTCTATAATTTCTGATTTTGGATTTCTGATTGCGGATTTTCAATCAGAAATCAGAAATCACAAATCCGAAATTAGAATGTCACCTTCGGAGCTTCCTTCTCCTGGGCCGCGGTGATTTCAAACAACTGGGCCAGCGTGAAGCCGAACAGGTTGGCCACGATCACGGCCGGAAAAGTTTCGCGGGCAATGTTATAAATCATGACAACGTCGTTATAGGCCTGACGCGCAAACGAAACCTTGTTCTCAGTGGAGGTCAGTTCCTCCATCAGTTGGGCCATGGTCTGGTTGGCCTTCAGGTCGGGGTAGGCCTCGACCACGGCAAACAGGCGGCCAAGCGCGCCGGTCAGGGTGGCTTCCGCACCCATTAGTCCCTGGATGGCACCGGCATCGGCCGGATTAGCCGCCGCTTTTTGCACGGCCGCCGAAGCCTGGTTGCGGGCCGACGTAACGGCTTCCAGCGTCCCGCGCTCATGTTTAATATATCCTTTGGCGGTTTCCACCAGATTCGGGATCAGGTCATAGCGGCGCTTGAGCTGAACATCAATCTGGGCGAATGCGTTTTTGAACCGGTTGCGCAGATTAATGAGCCGGTTATAAGCACCGACGGCATACAAAAGCGCGATGCCGACGATACACAGGGCAACAATGACGGCGATTGACATAGTGCACACTCCTTTGTTCAACGCGTTGCGCTGGCGACGGTTTCGATTCGTTCCCGTTGAAGGCGGTAAAAAACCCGGCGCGCAAACAATACCTGGCGAATCACTTGAAACGTGTCTGCCATAATTCGCGCGGTTTGTCCATGATAAATTGCAGCCATAACAAACTGCGCCCTTTGCATTTAGCATGATGGCCAATGCCCGTAAAATTTTTTTTAAAAAAACGTAAAAAACCTGTTGACACCTATCAAGTTTTTGTTAAATTACTTTTTCGTTTGTCATAACTTTCTGGTTCTAGCAGTATATAATTACGCTTGCGGCAGTAAAGACCGTGGCGGCTCGTGGACCTCACAACCTGATTTTAACTATGAGGGAATGAGGACAGGGGATTTGTTGCGTTTTTTGGTTTGGGCTCGCGGGGAGCGAAGTGTTGGCCCACGTAGCTCAGTTGGAAGAGCACGTCCTTGGTAAGGATGAGGTCAACGGTTCGATTCCGTTCGTGGGCTCTGGATGGCAGTAAAAAATGCAGGGCAAATTGAAGGAGGCGCGCAATGGCAAAAGAAAAATTTGAACGCACGAAACCGCATGTCAATGTCGGCACCATCGGCCATGTGGACCATGGCAAGACGACCTTAACGGCCGCCATTACCAAGGTGCAGTCCCTGAAGGGGATGAGCAACTTCATTTCGTACGACCAGGTGGCGAAAGCTTCCGAATCGCAGGGACGCCGCGATCCGACCAAGATCCTGACGATTGCGACCTCGCATGTGGAATACCAGTCCGAGAAGCGTCACTATGCTCACGTGGATTGCCCCGGCCATGCCGACTATGTAAAGAACATGGTTACCGGAGCCGCCCAGATGGATGGCGCGATTGTAGTGGTAAGCGCTTCGGATGGACCCATGCCGCAGACGCGCGAGCACATCCTGCTGGCCCGCCAGGTGGGCGTGCCTTCCATCGTTGTGTTTCTGAACAAGGTGGACACGGTGGACGATCCTGAATTGCTTGACCTGGTCGAGCTGGAAATCCGCGACCTGCTTACCAAGTACCAGTTCCCCGGCGACAAGACGCCGATCATCCGCGGCTGTGCGCTGAAAGCTATGAACGTGACCAAGCCGGACGATCCGGACGCCAAGTGCATCCAGGATTTGATGGAAGCCTTGGATAGTTACATTCCGGAACCGACCCGCATCACGGACCAGGCGTTCCTGATGCCGATCGAGGACGTGTTCTCCATTGAAGGTCGCGGCACAGTGGTGACCGGCCGTATCGAGCGCGGCATCATCAAGGTCAGCGACGAAGTCGAAATCGTCGGTCTCAAAGACACGCAAAAGACCGTTGTCACGGGCGTGGAGATGTTCCGCAAACTGTTGGACGAGGGGCGTGCCGGCGACAATGTCGGCTGTCTGTTGCGGGGCACAAAAAAAGAGGATGTCCAGCGCGGCCAGGTTCTGGCCAAGCCGGGTTCAATCAAGCCGCATGCTCATTTCAAGGGGCAGATGTACGTCCTGACCAAGGATGAAGGTGGACGGCACACGTCGTTTTTCAACGGTTACCGGCCGCAGTTTTATTTCCGTACCACGGACGTCACTGGCGCCGTTACCCTGCCAAAGGGCGTGGAAATGGTCATGCCGGGCGACAACGTCGAAATCGAAGTGAAACTGATTGCCCCGATCGCCATGGAAAAAGGCGTGCGCTTTGCCATTCGCGAAGGTGGCCGCACGGTGGGCGCGGGCCAGGTGACGGAAATTATTGCCTGAGACGCCCGAGCGAAACGGTCAACGCCAAGAACGAAAGCATGAGCAGCCATGGTACGAGAAATCATTACCTTAGCCTGTAGCGCATGCAAGCGCCGGAACTATACGACGACGAAGGATAAGAAACTGACGCCGGACAGAATTGAACTGAAAAAATATTGCCGGTTTGAGCGCAAGCATACCGTGCATCGCGAGATTCGGTAATCCTCCTTTGGATAGGGGAGTAGCTCAATTGGCAGAGTACCGGTCTCCAAAACCGGGTGTTGAGGGTTCAAATCCCCCCTCCCCTGCCATGGGCTCACGCGCCTTTGCGGGTTACTCATAAGGGAGGCCAGGGATTTGCGTTTTTGAGAAAGCCAAGCAAGGAATTAGGAACTGGCGCATTCAGCACGGGCGCGTGGATTGATGACCAACCAGCATAGGACCATGGCGCTGTGAATAAAATACAGGCATTCATTATCAAGGTGGTCGGCTTTATCAATGAAGTCGGTCTTGAGCTGAAAAAATCAGCTTGGCCAACGCGATCCGAACTGCAGGAGTCCACTTTAGTTGTGATCATGTCGGTCATCGTACTGGGGGCTTTTGTAGGGCTCAGCGATTTGGTCCTGATGCGGATTTTGCACCTGATTCTGTAATAGGCGGCGCGGAAGACAGGGGAAACGCATGGAAAAGCAATGGTTTGTGATTCATACGCTCACTGGCAAGGAGATGAAAGTCCAGGATAGTCTCCTGCGCCGGATCAAGACTGAGGAAATGAGCGACCTCGTCGGGGATGTTTCGATTCCCTCCGAAAAAGTGTCCGAGGTCAAGAAAGGCAAGAAGAGCACGACTACCCGGATGTTTTATCCGGGCTATGTGCTGATCCAGATCGGTCTCTACAAAGAGGACGGCAAGATTAACGAGCGAGCCTGGTATTATGTTAACGACACGCCGGGGGTCATTGGGTTTATTGGCGGCGAGCGGCCGACACCCCTGCGGCCGAAGGAAGTCGAATCCATCGTCTATCAAATCGAGGATAAAAAAGAGAAAGTCAAGCCCAAGGTTCAATTCGAGCCGGGCGAAACAGTCAAGATCAACGACGGTCCTTTCCTGAATTTTAACGGGGTCATCGAGGAAGTGGATCCGGATCGCGGTAAATTGAAAGTTTCCGTGGCGATCTTCGGCCGGACGGCCCCGGTGGAGTTGGAATACTGGCAAGTGGAGCGCGTCTGAAGAAATGCAGGATGCCGCTTGGCGGAATGAAGAATGCAGCGGGCGTAAGGATACGGAAATAAAAAAGGCGTAGAAAATGGCAAAGAAAGTCACGGCGATTATCAAGTTGCAGATTCCCGCTGGTCAGGCCAATCCGGCGCCGCCGGTGGGCCCGGCCCTTGGTCAGCAGGGGGTCAATATCATGGCCTTCTGCAAGGAATTTAACGCTGCCACCCAGAGCCAGAGCGGACTGATCCTGCCGGCCGTAATTACGGTTTATCAGGACAAGTCGTTTACCTTCATTGTCAAAAGCCCGCCGGCCGCCGTCCTGCTCAAGCAAAAGGCAGCTCTGGCCAAGGGCTCGGGGGTGCCGAACCGCGAGAAAGTAGGCAAAGTTACGCATGCCCAGATTCTCGAAATTGTCAAGATGAAACACAAGGACCTTAACACGACCAACGAAGCCCAGGCCATGCGCCAGATCGAAGGCACGGCGCGGAGCATGGGTATAGAAGTGGTGGATTAACTATGGCCACGCACGGAAAACGATATCGGGCGATCAAGGCAAAATCCCCGTCCAAGGTCTGTGACCTGGCGGAAGCGATTGAGTTCATCAAGACGCAGCCGGCAGTCAAATTCGATGAAACCATGGACATTGCCTTCCGGCTGGGAGTAGACTTTAAAAAATCAGAGCAGACCGTACGCGGTACGGTCAGCCTGCCCCACGGCACGGGCAAACGCGTGCGTATCCTCGTGTTTGCCACGGGCACCGCCGCCGATGACGCCCGCGCGGCCGGCGCCGACACCGTCGGCTACGAAGATCTCATTGCCAAAATACAGGGTGGCTGGACCGATTTCGATGTGGCCATTGCCACGGCTGATGCCATGAAAGAGGTCCGTAAACTGGGTAAATTTCTGGGACCCCGCGGGCTCATGCCGAACCCCAAGACCGGCACCGTAACCGATGATCTGGCTTCGGCGGTTAAGCAGTTCAAGGCTGGGCGCGTGGAATTCAGAATGGACCGGCACGGCAACGTCATGGTACCCTTTGGCAAACTTTCCTTTGACGCCGCCAAACTGAACGAAAACGCCCGGACCATCATCAGCGCGGTGCTGGCCGCCCGCCCGCCCGCCACCAAAGGTGCGTTTATCAAACGTTGTGTTGTCAGTTCCACGATGGGCGTAGGACTACAGGTCCAGGTGCGCGAAACCTTGAAATCCGAGTAATCCCGCGCGACGCGGGGCAAGTATAGGAAATTGGCTATGAGGTTGGAAAAAAAGGCCATCGTCAATGAACTCCGTGCCGGTCTGGAGCGGGCCTCTTTTGTGATCCTGATGGATTACAGCGGCCTGAAGGTGCGCCAGGGCGAGGAACTGCGCCGCCGGTTGGCCAAGTTCGGCGCACGTCTTAATATTGTGAAGAACAGTTTTTTCAAGCTGGCTTTGCCTGAGAATCGCCGAGTGCAGGTGGCCGACGTGCTGACGTCGCCGACGGCGATCGTTTTCGGAAGCGGCGATGTGGTGGAAACCGCCAAGGTTCTGACGGGCTTTCAGCAGGATCAGCGTGTGTTGACCATCAAACGGGGACTTTTGGACGGCCGGGTGCTGAGCCCGGCGGATGTGGATACGCTTAGCAAATTGCCGGCTAAGCCGGTCTTGTTCGGCATGTTGGTCGGAGTTGTTGCGGCGCCCATGATGCAGTTGGCGGGCGTCTTCAAACAAAAAACGGCCAGCCTGGTCTATGTCCTAAAAGCGGTGCAGGAAAAAAAAGAAAAACCGCAATAAGCGGTAGCATGTAGCAGAGGAGAGCATACCATGACGGAAGCAGTCACAGCGGAAAATGCAACAGCGTCGGCACAACCCCCCGCAGTCAAAATCGAAGGCAAAATGGCCGAATTTGTCAGCTGGGTTGAAGGAATCAGCGTTCTGGAACTTTCCCAGCTGGTCAAGGCCTTGGAACAGCGGTTGGGCGTCTCGGCGTCGGCGCCGATGATGGCGATGCCGGCTGGTGCCATGGCTGGCGCGGCGGGCGGTGCGGGTGCGGCGGAAGCCAAGACGGAATTTACCGTCGTTTTGGCCAGTGTCGGTGCGCAGAAAATCCAAGTCATCAAGGAAATCCGGGCGATTACCGGACTGGGCCTGAAAGAATCCAAGGACCTGGTCGAAGGCGCGCCCAAGACCGTCAAAGACGGCGTTTCCAAGGACGATGCCGCCAAAATGAAGGATCAGCTCGAAAAAGCCGGCGCCAAAGTGGAAATCAAGTAAGCGATTTTGGCTGGCGGTTATCATTCGTGAGGAAAATCGAGCGGATGAGAATCGCAACCATGCCCGACCTGCGCGCTTACGCGCGGGTTGGGGTCAAAAGGAAGGTGCTGAATAATGGAGCGCATTAATTTTGGCAAATTGAAGGAAGTTATTGAGCCGCCGGATCTGATAGATATACAAGCTAAATCGTATAAAGATTTTCTGCAATTGGATGTGCCGCCCAATCACCGCAAGGAGATGGGCCTACAGGCGGTTTTTAAAGAGGTTTTCCCGATCGAGAGCTACGATAACCGGCTTGTGCTCGATTTCGTTAAATACGAATTTGCCCAATCAAAGAACAGCCCGTATCAGTGCCTCAAGGATGGAGAAACCTACGCTGCGCCCCTGCATGTAACTTTCCGTCTGAAAAACGTCGAGGAAGTGAGCGAGGAAGTGATCTACATGGGCGAGATCCCGCTCATGACCGAGAGCGGCAGTTTTGTCGTCAACGGGGCCGAACGCGTGGTGGTAAGCCAGTTGCACCGGTCGCCGGGAATCTGTTTTGAACAAGCCCTGCACGCCAACGGTTCCACGATCTATTCGTTCCGGCTGATCCCGGACCACGGCTCCTGGGTGGAAGTGCAGTTCGACGCCGGCGGCATCATCCATATCTATCTGGATCGCCAGCACCGCCGCCGCAAATTCATGGCGCCCACCTTCCTGCGCGCCATTGGCTACGGTTCCGACGAGGAACTGCTGGGGCTCTTCTATAAGATTGAAAAACTGAATCTGAGCGGAGAGATTGCCGATGATAAACTGCTCAATCGCGTGCTCAAGGAAGACATCATTGACGTCGAATCCCAGGCCATTCTGGGGCGCCGCTATGACGCCGTCACACGCAATCTGATCAAGCAGATGGTCACGGCCAAGTTTACGGCCGTGGATGTGGTGGATGTCTCTTGGGATGAGGGTCTTTTCCTCCGCAACATCCAGAAGGATACGACCCATTCCGAGGAGGAGGCGCTCAAGGACATTTTCAAAAAACTTCGCCCCGGCGATCCGCCCACCGTTAACAATGCCCGCCAGATGCTGAAGAACCTGTTTTTTGATCCGCGTCGGTTTGATCTTGGGCGCGTAGGCCGCTACAAGATCAACCAGAAGCTGGGGCTGAAGAAAGAAAAGAACCTGCGGATGCTGGACAACGAGGACTTTCTGGAGGCGCTGCGTTATCTGATCAACCTGTCGCGCGGACACGGCATGGTGGACGATATCGACCATCTGGGCAGTCGCCGCCTGCGCACGGTCGGGGAACTCGTGGAGAACCAGTGCCGGGTTGGCCTGGCTCGCACCCAGCGCACCCTGCGCGAGCGCATGGTGTTTATGGATTCCGCCATTGAAAAAATAACACCCCAGCGGCTGATTAATCCCAAGTCGCTGTCGGCCTCGGTGCATGACTTCTTTGCGCGCAGCCAGTTGAGTCAGTTCATGGACCAGACCAACCCGCTCTCGGAGCTCACCCATAAGCGCCGTCTCAGCGCGCTGGGACCCGGCGGCTTGAGCCGCGAACGGGCCGGGTTTGAAGTCCGTGACGTGCACAGCAGTCACTATGGCCGCATCTGTCCCATTGAAACGCCGGAAGGCCCGAACATCGGGCTGATCTCGTCATTGAGCACTTATGCGCGGGTCAACGATTTTGGTTTTATCGAGACGCCGTACCGCAAGGTGGAAAACGGCTGCGTGACCACCAAAGTGGAATACCTGACCGCCGACAAGGAGGAGAATTACGTCATTGCTCAGGCCAATGCGCCCATGGACGAGAAAGGGCGGTTCAAGGAGGAAAACGTCTCCGTCCGCTATCGTGGCGAGTTTCTCGAGAAGCCCAAGGACACGGTCCAATACATGGATACTTCTCCGAAGCAGGTGGTCAGTGTGGCCGCAGGCCTGATTCCGTTCCTGGAGCACGACGACGCCAACCGTGCGCTCATGGGCTCCAACATGATGCGCCAGGCAGTGCCGCTGATCCGGTCCGAAAGTCCCTTCGTGTGTACCGGGCTGGAACGGCGCGTGGCGCTGGATTCGCGCGTCATGATTTCGGCTACGCAGCCGGGCAAAGTGGCCTATGTGTCGGCCACGAAGATAATCGTCACTCCGGACGGCAAGCTCCAGAAAAAAGGCGTAAAAGACAAGGCCGCGACACAGGTGTATGACCTCTGCAAGTTCATGCGTTCCAACGCGGGCACTTGCATGAACCAGAAGCCGATCGTCAAGCAGGGCCAGCGTGTAGCCCGCGGCATGGTCCTGGCCGATGGCCCCAATACGGACGACGGTGAACTGGCCATCGGCCGCAATGTGCTGGTGGCCTTCATGCCGTGGTGCGGCTACAATTTTGAGGACGCAATCCTGATCAGCGAACGCGTCGTGCGCGAAGATGTCTTTACCTCGATCCATATTGAAAAGTTTGAGGCCAGCGCCCGCGACACCAAGCTGGGCCCCGAGGAAATTACCCGCGACATTCCCAATGTGGGCGAAGAGGCGCTCAGGGATCTCGGTAATGACGGCGTGATCCGCGTCGGCGCCGAAGTCAAGCCGGGCACTGTTCTGGTCGGCAAGGTCACGCCGAAGAGCGAGACGGAGCTGGCCCCGGAAGAGCGGCTGTTGCGGGCGATTTTCGGCGAGAAAGCGGCCGACGTGCGCGATACATCTTTAACCGTGCCCAGCGGCACCTCGGGCATCGTTATGGAAGTCAGCGCCTCGTCCCAGCAGAGCGTGACCCGCGAAAAACTTTCTTCCAAGGCTCGGCGCCAGCAGATGAAGCAGATCGAGGAGGAGCACAAGGCCAAGAAACAGCAACTCACCGATCAGCTTACCGATGCCCTCAGCAATGTGCTCCTGGGCGAAAAGATTCCGCTGGATGTCGTCAACGTGGAGACGGGCGAGATCATCATTCCGGCCAACCGCAAAATTACAAAATTCCTGTTGCGCAAACTGGCGTCGGGCTGGGAACACATTGAGATCGATCCGAGCCCGATCCAGGAACGCATCCAGGGGATCATCAACGAACATATGGGTAAATTTGCGGAGATCGAGCGGGAAAGGGAAGATGCGCTCAGCCGGCTCTCCAGCGGCGATCACGCGGAAGACGGCATTATTAAACAGGTCAAGGTCTATATTGCCAGCAAGAAGCGCCTGGAAGTCGGCGACAAGATGTCCGGCCGCCACGGCAACAAAGGTGTCGTGGCGCGCATTGTGAAAGATGAGGACATGCCGTTCCTGCCGGACGGCACGCCGGTGGATATTGTGCTCAACCCGCTGGGCGTGCCTTCGCGCATGAACGTCGGCCAGTTGTTGGAAACCCAGTTGGGTTGGGTCTGCCAGAAGTTGGGCATCCATGTGACCACTCCGATTTTCGACGGCATTTCCGAGAGCAATCTGAGCAAGAAAATGAAGGAAGCCGAGTTGCCGGAATCGGGCAAGACCTGGCTGCATGATGGGCGCACGGGAGAAGTTTTCGAGCAGCCGGTGACCGTGGGCATTATTTACATATGCAAGCTGCATCATCTGGTCAGCGACAAGATCCATGCGCGCGCCGTCGGGCCGTATTCGCTGGTGACCCAACAGCCGCTGGGCGGCAAAGCGCAGTATGGCGGCCAGCGTTTCGGGGAAATGGAAGTCTGGGCGCTGGAAGCGTATTCAGCGGCCTATGCGCTCCAGGAAATCCTGACGGTCAAGAGCGATGATGTGGCCGGCCGCACCCGGATTTACGAGGCCATTGTCAAGGGCGAAAACATCATCGAGCCCGGCATGCCGGAATCGTTCAACGTGTTGATCAAGGAACTGCAGAGTCTGGCTTTGGATATACGACTGCACAGTGCCGTGGAAAAGGCCGGCGCATAGCCGTGCCCGTGAAGATGTGGATTCTTTCAGCGGCCATCCCGATCGCGCAAGCTTATTGGTGGCGGCTGCATGAAAAGGTTGACGAAGGCCAAATAGATATAAGTTTCAGGGAAGGAGCAGGATGGACACTATCGGCAACAAAGGAAATCCGGAAGCTTACAAGCCGTCGAATTTTGATGCAGTCAATATTGCTCTGGCGGCGCCCGAAACCATTCGGTCGTGGAGCTTTGGGGAAGTGAAAAATCCCGAGACGATCAACTATCGGACGTACAAGCCGGAGCGCGGCGGCCTTTTCTGCGAGCGGATTTTCGGGCCCCAGCGGGACTGGGAATGCAGTTGCGGAAAATATAAGCGCATCAAGCACAAAGGTGTGCTGTGCGACCGGTGCGGCGTAGAAGTGACGTTGTCGCGCGTGCGCCGCGAGCGCATGGGGCACATCGAACTGGCCGTGCCCGTCTCGCACATCTGGTTCTTCAAGTGCACGCCTAGTCGCCTTGGGCTGATTGTTGACATGACGGCGCGCAGTCTGGAGCGGATTTTGTATTACGAGGATTATGTCGTCATTGATCCCGGCAAGACCCCCCTGAAGGAAAAGCAAATTCTCAACGAGGAAGAATTCCGGGAAGCCCAGGAACTGCACGGCGAGGAGTTCGTTGCCAAGATGGGCGCCGAGGCCATCCGTGATCTGATGAAGCGTATCGACCTGACCAAGTTGATGGCGACGCTCGAGGCGCAGATGAGCGCCACGCGCAGCCAGCAGACGCGCAAGAAACTTGCCAACCGCATGAAGATTGTGGAAAGCATGCGGCTCAACGGCATGCGACCGGAATGGATGATCATGGAAGTATTGCCGGTTATCCCTCCGGATTTGAGGCCGTTGGTGCCCTTGGAGGGCGGACGCTTTGCAACCTCGGACCTGAACGATTTATACCGCCGTGTCATCAACCGCAATAACCGGCTCAAAAATCTGCTCATATTGAAGACGCCGGATGTAATCATCCGTAATGAAAAGCGCATGCTCCAGGAAGCGGTGGATGCCTTGCTGGACAACGGGCGGCACGGCCGTCCCGTGACGGGCTCGGGCAATCGACCGCTCAAGTCGCTGAGCGACATGCTCAAGGGTAAGCAGGGCCGTTTCCGTCAGAACCTGCTGGGCAAGCGTGTGGATTATTCGGGCCGTTCCGTGATCGTTGTGGGACCCGAACTTTCCCTCCATCAATGCGGCCTGCCCAAGAAAATGGCCCTGACCCTGTTCGAACCCTTCATCATCCGGCGGCTGAAACAGAAAGGCCTCGTGCACACGGTGCGAGCCGCCAAAAAGATGATTGAAAGCCAGACCGACATTATATGGGACGCGCTGGATGAAGTCATTAAGGGCCGTACCGTCATGCTGAACCGCGCGCCCACCCTGCACCGCTTGAGCGTACAGTCTTTCGAGCCAATTCTCATCGAGGGCGATGCCATTCAGATTCATCCGCTGGTCTGCAAGGCCTTCAATGCGGATTTCGATGGCGACCAGATGGCCGTCCATGTGCCGCTCTCGATCGAGGCGCAGTTGGAATCGCGCCTGCTGATGCTTTCGACCAATAACCTGTTTTCGCCCTCGAGCGGCCGGCCCATCATGACGCCCACCCAGGATATCGCGCTGGGTATTTATTATCTGACCATGGGGCCCAGCGCCATCAAAAACGAGCTGTTCCTGAGCAAGGCCGATGAGGAAAGCGGCAAGCATTTGCCCCTGTTCGGGGATGCCAATGAGGTGCAGTATGCCTTTGACATGGGCCAGTTGAAGGTCCACGCGCCGATCCGGTTCCGCAATCCCGATTACAAGAAGGAAAAAACCGTCTATGGCAAGGTGGAAGAGCGCGTGATTGCCACCACCGTGGGGCGCGTGTTTTTTAACCGCGTGTTTCCACATACGGTCGGGTTCATCAACGAGACGGTCACCTCGAAACTGCTGAGCACGATCATCTGGAAGTGCTGCCACGCGGCCGGTCACGCCGAAACCTTGCTGGTGCTCGACGCGCTTAAGGCGCTGGGCTTCAAGCACGCGACCCTGACCGGTGTTTCGATTGGTCTGGTGGATATGATTTCACCGGACAGTAAAACGAAGATCATTGAGGAGGCGCGGCTGCAGGTTAAGGAAGTGGGGCGGCAGTACCAAAAAGGCATTATCACCGAAGGCGAGCGTTACAACAAGATCATCGATATCTGGACACGCGCGACGGAGGAAACCGCCACCACCATGATCGATGCCATGCAGAAAAATCAGGACTCGGGCGTGCCCAATCCGCTTTTCATGATGGTGGACTCGGGCGCCCGCGGCAGTCGTCAACAGATCCGTCAGCTGGCCGGCATGCGCGGTCTCATGGCCAAGCCGTCCGGAGAAATCATTGAGCGGCCGATTTTATCCAACTTCCGCGAGGGCCTCAGCGTGCTGGAATATTTCATCAGCACGCACGGCGCCCGCAAGGGCCTGGCTGACACGGCGCTGAAGACCGCCGATGCCGGGTATCTTACCCGCAAGCTGGTGGATGTGGCTCAGGACGTGATCATCACGGAACAGGACTGCAGCACGCTGAACGGTATCCGGGTGTCCGCCATCAGCGGTGGCGTAGAAATTCCGCTGGGCCTGCGCATCATCGGTCGTACGGCGCTCGAGGATGTTTTCGATCCGCGCGATCCCAAGAAACGCATCTTGGCCGCGGGCCAGGATATCAGCGAGGAAGATGCCGAGGCCGTCGAGCGTGCCGACATCGAAAGCGTTAAAATCCGGAGCGTGCTGACCTGTGAAGTCAAGCGCGGTGCTTGCGCCAAGTGTTACGGCCGCGATTTGACTACCGATAAGCTGGTCGAGCTGGGAACGGCTGTGGGCATTATCGCCGCTCAGTCCATCGGGGAGCCCGGCACCCAGCTAACTATGCGCACCTTCCACATTGGCGGCGCCGCGAGTTCCCGCGCGGGGCAAACCGAAATTAAGGCCAAGAACTCCGGAACCGCGCATTTCCTGGATGTGCGCACGGTCAAGGATGCGCAGGGCAACAATATCGCGCTCAACAAAAACGGCGCGGTGGTTATCCGTGACAAGGACGGCCGCGAACGGGAGCAACATAATTTGGTGGTGGGCTCGGCCATTTCCATCAACGATGGCGATGCCGTGGCCAAGGGTCAGGTCTTTGTCCGCTGGGAACCGCACAGTGTGCCGATCATTGCCGAACAGGCGGGTATCGTCCAGTTCCGCGACTTTGTGGAAAACGTTTCCATGAAGATCGAGGTGGACCAAATTACGGGTTTCAAGCGCATCGTCATCCTTGATTACCGCGAGGACTTGCATCCGCAGATTATGATCAAGGACAATAAAACGAACGCCGTGCTGGGCAGTTACAGTATTCCGTCCGGCGCCTACGTGTTCGTGGAAAAGGGCAAGGAAGTGGGCGCCGGCATGGTGCTCGCCAAAATGCCGCGCAAGGAATCCAAGACCAAGGACATCACCGGTGGCCTGCCGCGGGTGGCCGAACTTTTCGAGGCGCGCCGGCCCAAGGATGCGGCGGAAATTTCGAAGATTGCCGGCATCGTCGATTTCGGCGGCATTCAACGCGGAACGCGGCGGCTGATTGTGCGCGACACCGTTACGGGCGATGAGGAGGAACACATTATACCGCTCGGCAAGCACGTCATTGTCTCCAAGGGTGATCATGTCAAGAAAGGCGAGCCGCTGACAGAAGGTCCCATCGTTCCGCAGGAAGTGCTCGAGGTTTGTGGCCCGCAGGATTTGCAGGAATACCTGGTTAACGAAGTTCAGGAAGTGTATCGCCTGCAGGGCGTGGAAATCAATGACAAGCACATCGAGGTCATCGTGCGCCAGATGCTGAAGAAAGTGCGGATCACCGACCAGGGCGACACTGAGTTCCTCTGGAACGAGCTCGTGGACAAGTATCACTTCCAGGAAGTGAACCAGAAAGCCATGGCCGAAGGCAAACGGCCGGCGCAGGCGTCCCCGGCTTTGTTGGGCGTCACCAAGGCATCCATCGAAACGGAGAGCTTTATCTCTGCCGCTTCGTTCCAGGATACGACGCGCGTGCTTACGACGGCGGCCACGCTGGGCAAAGTTGATCATCTCTTCGGGTTCAAGGAGAATGTTATTATGGGACATTTGATCCCGGCGGGCGTCGGTTTTTCGATCAACAAACAGCTTAAGCTCGTGCATCTCGGCGAACCGATTCCGGAAATGGAATTACCCAAGGCAGAGAACCCTGAAGATAAATTAAGAAAATTGTTAAATTAAACTTGCTATATTTAAATGCTCCGATAGAATTCCCGGCTTGCTCTTGGAGGATATAAAAAACATTATGCCGACGATAAATCAACTCGTGCGCCACGGTCGCCGAAAAAGCGTGAATCGCAGTAAGGCGCCCGCTCTGATGAGCTGTCCCCAGCGTCGCGGCGTGTGCATTTCCGTAAGCGTGATGACGCCCAAGAAACCGAATTCGGCGTTGCGCAAAGTTGCGCGTGTGCGCATGACTAACGGCGAGGAAGTGACGGCCTATATTCCCGGCGTTGGTCACAATCTCCAGGAACACAGCATCGTGCTTGTGCGCGGCGGCCGTGTGAAAGATCTCAGCGGCGTGCGTTATCATATTGTGCGCGGCACCCTCGATTCGGTCGGGGTTGCCGGACGCAAACGCGGACGTTCGAAGTATGGGGCCAAGCGGGCTAAAGAAAAGCAGGAAAAATAACAGGTTGCCATGGCAAGACGACACACAGCCGAAAAACGGGAAATTGCGCCGGATCTTATCTATAACAGCAAACTGATCGGACGCCTGATTAATTATGTCATGGTCCGGGGTAAAAAATCGGTGGCCGAGGCCATCACTTACGGCATGCTGGATTTCATCAAGGAGCAGAGCAAGGAAGATCCCCTGGAAGTGCTGATGCGCGCCGTGGATAACATCCGGCCCAAGGTAGAAGTCAAGGCCCGCCGCGTGGGTGGCGCCACCTACCAGGTTCCGGTGGAGGTCAGTACGGACCATGGGCTGGCATTGGCCATTCGGTGGCTGATTCAATTTTCGCAGGCTCGCAAAGGCGTGCCCCTTCAGAAGGCCATGGGGCTCGAGGTGCTGGATGCCTTCAAGAACCAGGGCAATGCAATCAAAAAACGGGATGAGACCCATAAGATGGCTCAGGCTAACAAGGCATTCGCCCATTACAAGTGGTAACGGGGTGGCGGGAATATCATGGTGACGGTTTTGAAACATCAGAAACATGATGCGGTTGCGGATGACGCCTCGGCGCGGGAAGCTGCCGGGAGGCGGCGTCCCATGGCATCAGTTCGTAATTTCGGCATCATGGCTCATATTGATGCCGGCAAGACGACGCTGACTGAGCGCATCCTGTTCTACACCGGCCGCCTTCATAAAATGGGCGAAGTCCATGAAGGCACCGCCACGATGGACTGGATGATCCAGGAACAGGAGCGCGGCATTACAATTACCAGCGCGGCCACGGTTTGTTTCTGGCGCGAGTGCCAGGTCAATGTCATTGATACTCCCGGCCACGTGGATTTCACCGCCGAGGTGGAACGTTCTCTGCGCGTGCTGGACGGCGCGGTAGGCGTGTTCTGCGCCGTTGGCGGCGTACAGCCGCAGTCGGAAACGGTTTGGCGCCAGGCAGATCGCTATGGGGTGCCCCGCGTGGTATTTATCAACAAGATGGACCGTGTCGGCGCCGATTTTAACCGGGTGCTCGCCGAAATTTGCGAGCGGCTGACGCCGAATGCAGTGGCCATTCAGTTGCCTTTGGGCGCCGAAAACAAATTCAAGGGTGTTATTGACTTAATCAGCATGAAGGCGCTGGTTTTTGAAGATATCGACCTGGGTTTGGTAATCCGCACGGAAGCGATACCTGCGGATTTGGCCGTGGCGGCCGAGCGTGCCCGCGCTGAGCTGATGGAAAAAGTAGCCGAAGCGGACGAAGCCGTGCTGGCCGCCTACCTCGAAAATCCGGAAGTGCCTTCAGCTCTGTTGAAGGCCGGCCTGCGCCGTGCGACCATCAGCCGCAAGCTGGTGCCCGTACTCTGCGGCACGGCTCTGCGCAACAAAGGCATCCAGCCGGTCATTGACGCGGTGGTGGATTACCTGCCGTCCCCGCTCGATATTCCCCCGGTTCAGGGCTTTCATCCCAAAACCGAGGAAGTCCTCTCCCGTTCGGCCAGCGATTTCGAACCCCTCGCCGCCTTGGCGTTCAAGATTGTGAACAATCCCTATATGGGCAAGATGATTTTTGTGCGCATGTATGCCGGGTGTCTGAAAAAGGGCCAGAACGTGTATAATCCGCGCACCCGTCAGCGCGAACGCGTCATGCGCCTTGTGCAGTTGCACGCCGATCAGCACGAGGACGTCGAGTGTTTGTTCGCGGGTGAAATCGGCGCCCTGGCCGGCGTGAAGGATATTTCCACCGGCGACACGATTTGCTCTGAAAATAAACCGATCGTGTTGGAACGCATTCGTTTCCCTGAGCCGGTGGTGTCCATGGCCATCGAGCCCAAGACGCAGGCCGACCGTGAAGATTTGATTAAGTCCCTGACCGCCCTGAGCGAAGAGGATCCGACATTCAAGGTGACTACCCATCCCGACACCGGACAGACGCTGGTCAATGGGATGGGGGAGCTGCACCTTGAAATCATCAAGGATCGTTTGTGGCGCGAATACAAAGTCAAGGCCAATGCCGGTGAACCGACGGTTGCCTACCGTGAAACCGTGACTGTCGAAGGCGCCGCGTCGCATTGTTTCGACCGTGAAATTGGCGGGTGCCGGCAGTTTGGCGGCATCACGCTGACAGTGGCGCCCGCGCCCCGCAAATCCGGCAACACGATTGATATCCAGGTTTCAGAGGAGAATCTTCCGCGTGAATTCCGGGCAGACGTATCGGCGGGCATTCAGGATGCCTTGGCGACAGGCCTGCTTGGCCATTTTCCGATCGTGGATGTCACCGTTTGCGTTATAGCCGCTTCATTCGACGCGCAAGATTCGACGGCGGTCGCCTTCCGCACAGCAGCGGTAATGGCCTTCCGGGAAGCGCTGAAAGAAGCAGGGCCCGTGCTGTTGGAGCCGATTATGGCCCTGGAGATCGTGACGCCTTCTGAAACCATGGGGGATGTGCTTGGGGATCTCAACGCGCGGCGCGGCAAAATCAAGGGTTTGGTGAGCCAGCCCACCGCGCAGATCATCCGCGCCGATGTGCCCCTGGCGGAACTATTTGGTTACGCAACGGCCGTCCGATCGCTGACCCGCGGGAGGGCCAGTTATACGATGGAGCCGCTCATGTTTGAAATAGTGTCGGAACAAATACAGAAACGCATACTGAGTCGCTAAAGGTGGTATGGAAGAGCAACGCATACGTATACGCCTGAAGTCCTATGACTTTCGGGCTTTGGATCAGTCGGCGGGCGACATCGTGGAGACCGCCAAGCGGACCGGAGCCCGCATATCGGGCCCGATCCCGCTGCCAACGCGGATCGAAAGATTCAGCGTTAATCGCAGCCCGCACGCGGACAAGAAGTCCATGGAACAGTTTGAAATCAGGACCCATAAGCGCCTGCTGGACATTATCGGTCCAACCGCTAAAACAGTGGATGAGCTTAAGAAACTCAACCTGCCGGCGGGCGTGGATATTTCGATTAAACTCTGAGTTTGCTATGCAAGGATTATTGGGCAAAAAAATAGGAATGACCCGGATTTTCAATGATCAGGGTCATCAAGTCCCGGTGACGGCCATTGAGTGCGGTCCCTGCACGGTTCTGCAGCGCAAGACCAAGGATCGCGAAGGCTACGATGCTGTTCAGCTGGGCTTCGGCGAGACCGCGGAGAAACATTTGACTAAGGCGGCCTTGGGCGCCTGCAAGAAACTCAACGTCAAGCCGTTGCAGCATCGGTGCGAGTTAGCCTTGGAAACCGGTGATGAATTTAAACCCGGGGACGTGGTGACCGTGAAACTGTTTGAAGGTGTGCCTTTTGTGGACGTTGTGGGTGTTTCGAAGGGCAAAGGGTTTGCGGGCGTGGTGCGCCGCTATCACATGAGCGGCGGTCCCATTACCCATGGCGGCCACTCCAAGCGGCGCGTGGGATCCGTTGGCTGTCGCGAATTACCGGGTCGCATACATAAGAACAAGCGCATGCCGGGCCATCTGGGCATGGAGCGCGTGACCCAACAGAATTTACAAGTGGTAAAGGTCCGTCCGGAAGAGCATGTGCTTCTGGTGCGTGGATCGGTGCCCGGTCACGCGGGCACGGTGGTGATTGTAAAAAAATCGTTGAAGCGGGGTCAGACTAAATGAGTCGCATACCGATAACCAACAGCACCGGCGCATCGTTAGGCGAAATGGATATTGCCGATGACTTGCTTGTCCTTCGCCGCGGCCAGCAGGCTCTGAAGGATGTAATTGTGGCGCATCGTGCCGGATTGCGCGCGGGTACGGCCTCGACGTTGACCAAGGGCGAGGTCGCCGGGAGCAACCGTAAGCCTTGGGCCCAGAAGGGCTTAGGTCGGGCGCGGGCGGGATACCGGCAATCCCCGATATGGCGGGGTGGTGGAGTTGTGTTTGGGCCCAAACCGCGCAGTTACCGGAAGGGCGTTAACCGGAAAGTGGCGCAGCTGGCGTTCCGTCGGGCGTTGAGCGAAAAGGTGGCCGGTAAAGCCGTGCGCGTGATGGACGAGCTGACAATGGCCGATGCGAAGACAAAGACCCTGCTGGCGATCTTGAAGGCGCAAAATATTAGTGGCCACGTGCTGATAATCTTGGAAAAAACCGATCAGAAGGTGCGGCTGGCCGCGCGGAATCTGAGCCAGGTTGAGGTGGCGATGGCCAGGGATGTGCATGCCTATCAATTGTTCCGGTATCCCATGCTGGTGGCCACGAAAGCGGCCATGGTGGTGCTGGAGAACCGGTTGAAGCCGGCGAAGGCAGGAGCCTGAGAACATGAAATCTTCTTATACCATTGTTAAAACGCTGATCCTGTCGGAAAAAATTTCGAGGGAGATGGAGAAAGCCAATCGCTACTGCTTCAAGGTGGATCCCTTGGCCAACAAGCTGGAGATCAAGCAAGCCGTCGAGCAGTTATTTAAGGTGCACGTGGTGAAAGTGAATACCATGCGCCGCAAAGGCAAGCTCAAACGCGAGCGTACGGCGGGCTATGGGCGGACCTCGTCTCAAAAACGGGCGATGGTCACCCTTAAGGCCGGGGATAAAATCGAAATCGTGTAAGAGATATAAGTATGCCCATACACACCTATAAACCAACCACGCCGAGCCACCGGGGCGCGAGTGTGTCGACGTTCGAGGAAATTACGCGTGCCAAGCCGGAGCGTTCGCTGGTGAAGGGGTTCAAAGCCGCGGCGGGCCGCAACTCGGCTGGCCGCATCACGGTGCGGCACCGCGGAGGTGGCCAGAGCAGGCTATTCCGCTGTATTGATTTCAAGCGGGACAAGCTCAATATTTCTGCCAAGGTCGCGGCCATTGAATACGATCCCAATCGGTCCGCGCGTATTGCTCTGTTACAATACGTTGACGGCGAGAGGCGTTATATCCTGGCGCCGGTGGGACTCGTCGTGGGCACCACGCTGGTGGCTGGGCCGGACGCGGAGCCTTCGGTCGGCAACATGTTGCCCTTGGCGCGCATTCCGCTCGGCATGCAGGTTCACAACATCGAGTTGCAGCCGGGGCGGGGTGGCCAACTTGTGCGGGGCGCGGGTCTGGCGGCGACGTTAATGTCCCGCGAGGGCGAGTATGCGAATGTCAGGCTGCCCTCCGGCGAGGTGCGCCGGATCAATGTGAAATGCCGGGCCACCATCGGCCAGGTGGGCAATCTTGACCATGCGAGCTTCAGTTATGGCAAAGCCGGACACTCCCGGTGGCTGGGCATTAGGCCGACCGTGCGCGGGCGCGCCATGAATCCGGTTGATCATCCTATGGGCGGCGGCGAAGGGAAGTCCACGGGTGGCCATCCGCGTTCGCCGTGGGGCCAGTATGCCAAGGGCATGAAAACGCGGCATCCGCACGGCAAGTCGGAGCGGTTCATCATCTCACGGAGAAAGTAATCCATGGCACGATCGCTTAAAAAAGGTCCGTATATTGATGTGGGTCTGATGGAAAAGGTGGAACGTCTGAACAAGTCAGGCGAAAAACGGCCCATTCGCACATGGTCGCGGCGGTCTATGATTGCCCCCGAGTTTGTGGGTCATACCTTTGCGGTGCATAATGGCAAGATGCATGTGTCCGTATACGTGACCGAAAATATGGTCGGCCACCGGCTGGGCGAATTTTCTCCGACGCGGATATTCAAGAAGCACGGTGTGCATACGGATAAAACAGCGGAAAAAACCTAAACAATAACGGATTAGCGGTCTTAACCGCCTAATTTATCAGTGTTATGAAAATTGAGGCATCAAACCGATTCGCGCGGATTTCGCCGACTAAGGCTCGGCCCCTGGCCCGTCTGTTGACCGGCATGCCGGTGCCCGACGCCTTGCAGGCGACGGCATTCAGCCGTCAAAAGGCGGCATTTTTGATCGGCAAAGTATTGAAAGCTGCCATTGCCAATGCGGAAAACAACGCCAAGCAATCGGCCGAAGAATTTCGGGTGGAACGGGTCATTGTGGAGCAGGGGCCGATGATGCGGCGGCATTGGTCACGGTCGCGGGGCATGGCGCGGCCGGTTACCAAGCGCACCAGCCATATCCGGATAATTTTAGCGAACGAGTGAAAAATTGCCGGCATCAACGCCTTGGATGGTGAGCGTTGGCCGGGCAGAGTCAGTCGAGGAAAGGAGCGCGGTCTTGGGACAAAAGATCAATCCAATCGGGTTTCGGGTGGCCGTCAATAAAAACTGGCGGTCGCGCTGGTATGCGGAAAGGCGCCAATACGGCGACTTTTTCCACGAAGACCTGAAAATCCGTGAGCTGATCATGAAGCGGCTGGCGGGCGCCGCCGTCCCCGAAGTCATTATTGAGCGGTACGCCAATCGGGTGCGCGCGACGATTTTCACTGCTCGGCCCGGAATCGTCATCGGTCATAAAGGACAGGATGTCGAGAAGCTCCGCGAAGAGCTGGCCAAGATAACGGGCAAAGAAGTTTATCTGGAGATCAAGGAAATCAGGAATGCCGATCTCAACGCCCAGTTGGTGGCCGAGAATATAGCCGTCCAACTTGAACGGCGCGTGTCCTTCCGGCGGGCGATGAAAAAAGCCATCAAGACGACCATGGACATGAAGGCCCTGGGAATTAAGGTGCAAATCTCCGGCCGCCTGGGTGGCGCGGAACTGGCGCGCCGGGAGACTTATAAAGAGGGTTCGGTGCCCCTGCATACGTTGCGGGCCAATATTGATTATGGCGCCGTCGATGCACATACCGTGGCTGGCAAGGTAGGCATCAAGGTCTGGATTTGTTTAAAACCGGAAGAGAAGCCAGATGTGAAAGCGGGGGTGCAACGTGCCGGAAATGCCTAAGCGAGTTAAGTTCCGCAAAGTCCAGCGCGGGAGCATGAAGGGCAACGCGACCGCGGGCGATACGCTGGCCTTCGGCGAGTACGGTTTGCAGGCGCTGGATCGCGGCTGGGTTAAAGCCATTCAGATTGAGGCCTGTCGGGTGTCCATAAACCGGCACCTCAAGCGCAAGGGCAAAGTCTGGGTGCGGGTTTTTCCGGACAAGCCGGTCAGCAAGAAGGCGCTGGAAACCCGCATGGGCAAGGGCAAGGGCGTGCCTGAATTCTGGGTGGCCGTGGTGAAAAACGGCCGGATGTTGTTTGAAATTGACGGGGTTACCGATCGTATTGCCCGGCAGGCCATGCGGCTGGCGGCTTCAAAATTGCCCGTTCGGACGCGTTTTGTCTCGCGCCATATGGGGGCTGTTTAGGAAACGGATGTTATGAGCAAGGCCAAGGAACTGAGAGTACTTGCGCAGGACGAACTGGATCAAAAGCTTCAGGATCGTGTCAAAGAAGCGTTTGACCTGCGGAAGGTAAAGGCGACGGGCAAGCTGGATAATCCGCTTCAGATGCGGCTGGTCCGGCGCGAGATTGCCCGCCTGCGGACACTGATTAAAGAAAAAACGAACGTGAAGGAAACGGGAAACGCCGGCAATGGAAACAACACGCGGAAAGCGTAAAGAACGGAACGGCATCGTCATCAGTGATGCCATGGATAAGACCATCGTGGTCAAGGTGGAGCGGCGCGTGCGCCACCCCTTGTATGGCAAGGAGATGTGGATGTCGAACACCTGTTTCGTCCATGACGAGGCCAATCGGGCCAAAGTGGGCGACAAGGTGCGAATCATGGAAACGCGGCCGTTGAGCCGGATGAAACGCTGGCGCCTGATTGACATAGTGCAGCCGGGCGCGGCGCCCGTGGAGCACGTTGATAAAGTGTAAGCAGTTATGATTATTGAAGAAACATGTTTGGATGTGGCGGACAACACCGGGGCGCGCACGGCCAAGTGCTTCCGCATTCTGGGCCAACGCAAGCGTTGCGGTCACCTTGGCGATCTCATCAAGGTGTCTATTCGCGAGGCTCAGCCGGGCGGGTTGGTGAAGAAGGGCGAAGTGCGCCTGGCGGTCATTGTGCGCACGCGCAAGCCGATCCGTCGCGCGGATGGATCGTTACTGCGATTCGATAGCAACGCCGTCGTGCTGGTGGATGACAGCCTGAATCCGCTGGGGACCCGTATTTCCGGGCCCGTGGCGCGGGAACTGCGCGACAAGAATTTTGCCAAAATCATTTCGCTGGCGCCGGAGGTCCTGTGAGTATGGCGACGATCCAAATGCATATACGACGCAACGACATTGTGCTTGCCTGTGCGGGGCGCGAGGCCGGGGGCAAGAAGACCGGCAAAGTCCTCCAGGTGATGCCCGGCAAGGCGAAAGCTGTCGTGGAGGGACTGAATTATATCCATAAAACCATGCGCAAATCGCAGGACAATCCCAAGGGGGGCATCATCAAAAAGGAAGCACCTATTGCGATATCCAATCTGATGCTGTTCTGTCCGCATTGTAAGGATGGAGTCCGCGTGGCGCGCGTGAGGGGTGAAAACGGCAAAGTGTCCCGCAAGTGTAAACAGTGCGGGCATCTCTTTGATGGGTGATGATTATGGCCAGATTGAAAGATAAATATATCCAGGAAGTGGTCCCGGCGATGAAAAAGCTGCGGGGTTATCGCAACGTCATGCAAGTGCCGCGCATGGTTAAAATTGTCGTTAACATGGGCATTAATTCTACGGTGGAAAAGGATGTTGTCAAAACCTTGTTGCGCGACTTGGCCACGATTACGGGGCAGATGCCGGTGTTGTGCCTGGCGCGCAAGAGCATCGCCAACTTCAAGCTGCGCGAGGGTATGCCCGTAGGGGCCATGGTGACCCTGCGTGGCGCGAGAATGTATGAGTTTTTTGACCGGCTGGTGAACACCGTGCTCCCGCGTCTTCGGGACTTCCGCGGCGTTCCCCCAAAGGGATTCGACGGGCGCGGCAACTATACGCTGGGCATGCGGGAGCAGACGGTGTTCCCTGAAATAGTGGCCGACGATGTAAAAAAGGTTCAGGGCATGCACATAACGATTGTGACGACAGCGGCGACCGACGACGAAGCTCGTGATTTTATCAAGTTGATGGGTATGCCGTTTGCCGCTGTTGGATCAGACGCGAAATAAGGGAGGGTCTCCGCTTGGCGAAGTTGTCATTAATGGTAAAGTCCTGTCGCAAGCCGAAATTCAGTAGCCGGGGCTATTGTCGTTGCCGCCGGTGTGGCCGCCGGCGGGCTTACATGCGGAAGTTTCAATTGTGCCGCATCTGTTTCCGGGAACTGGCCTCTACAGGGCAGATTCCGGGAGTGGTCAAGGCCAGCTGGTAAGGGACAGCATCACTATGAATCAGACAGATCCAATTGGCGACATGTTGACCCGCCTGCGGAATGCGACCATGGCCCGGGCTGACTCGGTGGAATTGCCGTATTCCCGCATGAAGGACAGCATTGCCCGCATTCTCAAGCGCGAAGGTTTTATCCAGGATTACACCGCAGAGGGTGGCGGCCACGACAAGATCTTGCGCCTTTACGTTAAATTCGGGCCCGGCCACGAGAGCGTGATCCGCGGCCTGCGGCGCGTCAGCAAGCCGGGTCTGCGGCGCTATATAGGCGCCGATGCCCTGCAGCCGATCAAGAGCGGTACGGGCGTGGCCATCGTTAGCACCTCCCGGGGTCTGATGACCGACCGTGAAGCGCGTCAGCAGAATACCGGCGGCGAGTGGCTCTGCACGATCTGGTAAGTTGTTGGAACAAAAGGCAGTTACACCCGATTGAGCGTTGTGTGGAAGGAGACGAGGGGCGATGTCAAGAGTAGGACAAAAACCGATTCCCATTCCTGCGGGAGTGGATGTCAATCTGAACGGTAAAATTCTGTCCGTGAAAGGACCGAAAGGAACGCTGACCAGGGAAATTCCGGAGGCGTTTGAAATCCGCATGGAACCGGGGCTGGTCGCGATCAAACCCAAGACTGCGGACCCCGGTTTAAGCCCCCTGCATGGATTGAATCGGCGCCTGATTGCCAACATGGTGGAGGGGGTCGTTAAGGGCTTTGCCAAGGAACTTGAAATTCAAGGCGTTGGGTTTAAGGGTACTGTGCAGGGCCGCAAACTGGTCTTATTGATGGGTTATTCCCGTCCCATAGAGTTAAATGTCCCCGCCGGCATCGAAATCAAGGTCATCGAGAATGTCAATATCGCGGTCAGCGGACCGGACAAACAGGGCGTGGGTGATTTTACCGCGCATATTCGATCGTATTATCCCGCCGAACCATACAAAGGCAAAGGGATCAGATACAAGGGTGAGTATATCAAGCGTAAAGTCGGGAAGACGGTGGCGTAAATTTATGAAGCTGAAAACCAGGTTGGATTACAGGAAGCGGCGGCATCAACGCCTGCGGAAGAAAGTCATTGGGACCGCCGGTCGGCCACGGATGTGCGTCAGCGTGAGCAATAAACACATGTACGTGCAACTGGTGGATGACACTGCCGCTGTGACGCTGGCGGCTGTATCCACTTTGTTGCCGGAAATGGCTGGTAAAAATAATTCCGCCGCCGCCCAGCGGCTGGGAACCAAAGCCGCCGAGGTCGCTAAAACCAAGGGGATCAGCGCAGTGGTGTTTGATCGGGGCGGGCATGCCTACAACGGGCGCGTCAAAGCCATTGCCGAGGCGGCGCGTGCCGCTGGAATGAAATTATAAGCGTGGAACCTATGGAAAATAGCATGCAAAAAGACCGGGTAATGAAGGACGAGGTGTCGCCCTCCGAATTGGAAGAATATGTTGTCCAGGTGAAACGCTGCTCTAAAGTAGTCAAGGGCGGGCGCCGGATGAGTTTCAGTGCCGTCGTTGTGGTTGGCGATCACAATGGCTGTGTAGGATACGGGCTGGGCAAGGCCAATGAAGTGGCCGACGCCATCCGCAAAGGCGGCGACATCGCCCGCAAAACGCTGTTCCGGATAAAGCTGAACGGCACCACTATTCCGCACGATGTCCTTGGCAAGTTTTCCGCTTCGAAGGTCATACTGAAGCCGGCTGTGGACGGAACGGGTGTTATCGCCGGCGGCGGGGTCCGCTCCGTGTTAAATCTTTCCGGCATTCACAACGTGCTGGCCAAGTCATTGGGTAGCAACAACAAATGGAACGTTGTGCATGCCACTATCGTTGCCTTGCAGCAGTTGCGCACGAAGGCTGAATCGGATGCCATGCGGGGCGTGAGTCGTCCCGATCTTCGTCCCGCAGGCGCGGCGCAGACAGAAAATAAAGGATGATACGGGGTATGATGAGTCTACATCAATTGAAAAATACGCCGGGTGCCCGGCGACACAAGATGCGCGTGGGCTGCGGGTCGGGATCGGGCAAAGGTAAAACCTGCGGACGGGGCCACAAAGGGCAATATGCCCGCTCGGGCCATAAGCATAAACCCGCCTTCGAAGGCGGTCAGATGCGTCTGCTCCGTCGGATACCGAAGCGCGGCTTTAATCGTCCCGACAAACTGACGTACCGGCTGGTGCCGGTAGACCGCCTGAACCGTTTTGAGGATGGCCTTGAAGTCACGGCCGCCGTTCTGATAGCCGCTGGCTTGATCAGTTCCGGTCCCGAGGGCGTGAAAGTGCTTGGCGGTGGCGAGTTGAAGAAAAAACTAACTGTCAAGGCCCAAGCCTTCAGTGCCAGTGCCCGGCAAATAATCATTGCCGCCGGTGGAACCGTGGAAGTCGTTGCGTAATTTTTAACGCACAGGAACTTCGGCATTGTTCAGGTTCAGCGGTCCGCCTGTAACGCTGCAACGATGCGGGCAGGTTGTAGATTATTTCAGCGAATTTCTTGACCGTGAACCTCCTAACCGTGAACCGTTGAACCATGTCCCTAATTTATGCTTTCTGCATTCATCAATTCGTTTAAGGTCGAGGATCTCCGCAGGCGGATCCTGTTCACGCTGGCCATGGTGTTTCTCTGCCGCTTGCTGAGCGTGGTGCCGACGCCGGGCGTGAGCACCGGCGAACTTCAAGCCCTTATCCAGAATATTTCCAACCAGGTGGGCGGGGGATTGCTGGGTCTCGTGGATCTGTTCAGCGGGGGTGCCATGAGCAATTGCGCCATCGGCGCCCTGGGTATCATGCCCTATATCAGCGCGTCAATCATCCTTCAACTGATGACGGCTGTCGTTCCGGCCCTGGAGCGGCTGGCGCGCGAGGGCGATGTTGGCCGGCAGAAAATTACCCAGTATACGCGGTATTTGACGGTGGCCCTCTGTATCGTTCAGGGGTATGCCATGGCCGTGGCGCTTCAGAACCCGTCAGCCTTGTTCGGCCGCAACGTCGGCGAGATTGTCAGCATGAATTCGGTCTGGGGGTTCCGGCTGGTCACGGTGGTGACCATGACCACGGGCACGATGCTCATGATGTGGCTGGGCGAGCAGATCACCGCGTCGGGGGTGGGCAACGGCATTTCGCTGATCATCACCGTCAATATCATCAGCCGCCTGCCGGGCGCCGTCCAGGCCATGATGCGCATGTTCCGGCCGATGGGCGATGGTGAATCCCAGTTTTCGGCCTTCCATCTGATAGGGCTTCTGTTGTTGATGTTCCTAGTGGTGGCCGCCACCATTGCCGTTACCCAGGCCCAGCGCAAGATTCCCGTCCAGTATGCCAAGCGCGTGGTTGGGCGAAAGGTGTTTGGCGGCCAAAGCACGTATATGCCGTTGCGGATAAATTATTCGGGAGTCATGCCGATCATCTTTGCGCAGGCCATCCTCATGTTTCCGCAAAAGATTTTTGAAATGTTGCCCGGCGAATTTTTCAAGCATGTGGCTGTGGCGTTCCGCATGGAAGGATCGCTCTATCTGACGCTCTACGGGCTCATGATCCTGTTCTTTTCTTATTTCTGGGTTGCTACGGTGTTTAACCCCGTCCAGATTGCCGACGACCTCAAGAAGGCCGGCGGTTATGTGCCGGGTATCCGGCCGGGCACCTCGACGGCCGAGTTCCTGGACCGGACCATGACCCGCATTACCCTGGCGGGCGCGGTCTTTTTGACGATCATTGCCGTCATTCCAACGATTATGGCGCGCCAGTTCAGCATTCCCTGGCTTGTGGCTTCTTTTTTCGGCGGCACCAGTTTGCTGATTATTGTCGGCGTCATGCTTGACACGATGCGCCAGGTGGAATCGCACCTCATCATGCGGCATTACGATGGCTTCCTGAAAAAAGGCAAACTCCGCGGGAGGCGTTGATTTTTATGAGCATTCAGGCGATTGTCTTGCTGGGCGCGCCGGGCGCGGGGAAAGGCACCATGGCGGAAGCCATCCGCGGCGCCACCGCGTTTATTCATGTTTCCACGGGGGACATGTTGCGGGAAGCGATCAATGCCGGGACGCCAGTGGGCCGTGAAGCGGAAGTTTTCATGCGCCAGGGCGCGCTTGTTCCGGACGAGGTCATTCTGAAGATCGTCATGGCACGCCTGGAGCAGGGTGGCCCGGATGCCCTGTATATGTTTGACGGCTTTCCGCGGACGCTGGAGCAGGCGCGCCTGATGGATGCCGAGTTCACCCGCCGCGGCGCAAAGCTGAGCCATGTGTTTCTGCTGGATGTTTCGCGCGCGGTGTCGCTGGAACGCCTGGGCGGACGCCGGATTTGCCGCCGGTGCGGCGCAAATTTTCATGTGCGGAATATTCCGCCCAAGAAGGCAGGGATTTGTGATAATTGTGGCGGCGAGCTGTCGCAGCGCCCCGACGACAGCCGCGCAACCATTTTGAAACGGCTCGAAGTGTTCCAGCAGCAGACCGCCGGCTTGGTCGCGTATTACGAGAAGCGCGGCTTGTTACAGCGGGTGGATTCGTCTGGGCCGCGCGATGAGACCGTGGCGGATATCATGAAGCGTCTGCAATGATCATTATTAAAAGTCGAGAGGACATTGCCAAGATGCGCGTTGCCGGGCGGTGCGCGCGGGTAATTTGCGAGACGTTGGCCGCGCATATAAGTCCAGGGATTACGACGAAGGCGCTTGATACCGAGGCAGCCGAGCTCATGCGGAACCAGGGGGTGCAGAGCGCATTCCTAGGATATCGGGGTTATCCGGGCACGATTTGTATTTCAGTGAACGAAGAAGTGGTTCATGGTATTCCCGGACCGCGCCGTATTGCCGTGGGCGATATTATCGGCATTGATGTCGGGGTGGTGGTCGACGGTTTTAATGGAGACACCGCGTTGACGGTCATGGTGGGCGTAACCGATCCGGACGTGATCCGGCTGGTTGAGGTAACGAAGCAGGCGCTCCAGTCCGGCATTGCCCAGGCGCATGTTGGTCGGCGGCTATCGGATGTATCGCACGCGATCGAGCAGACGGCAACGGCAGCGGGGTTTTCGGTGGTGCGTGATTTTGTCGGGCACGGCATCGGGCGCAAGATGCACGAGGATCCACAAATCCCGAATTATGGGCCTGCGGGGAAAGGGCCAAAACTTCTGGCGGGCATGACTTTGGCCATTGAACCTATGGTCAATCTGGGTGGTGCCGAGGTTTGTGTGCTGGGCGATGGGTGGACCGTGGTGACGCGGGATCGGCGGCCTTCGGCTCATTTTGAACATACGATCGTTGTCGGTGAAACGGCGGCTGACATACTGACGGATTCGGGTGCTGAAAAAATTGCTTGACCATGAAACTGACGGCATGATATTTTATAAAGTTTTTATGCCATAGGAACCAGTTTAAGGCGCGTCCAGGCGAGTCGCCGGAAAAGGTGGAGTACTCAGAATGAAAGTTAGAAGTTCAGTCAAGCGGATGTGCGAACAATGCAAAATCGTCCGGCGTAAAGGTGTCGTACGGGTCATTTGCAGTAATTCGCGGCACAAACAGCGGCAAGGATAGGAGTGCGGTTATGCCTAAGATTCTCGGGATTGATATCCCAGGCAAGAAGCGGGTGGAATATTCCCTGCGATCTATTTACGGGATTGGCCTGTCCCGGGCGCAGAATATTGTGCGCAAGGCCCAGATTGATCCTGTCAAGCGGGCCGACGATTTGACCGGTGACGAGCTTACCAGGATCACCAATATTATTCAGGATGGCTTCGTGCTGGAGGGCGATTTGCGCCGCGAGGTGGCCCAGAACATCCGCCGGTTGATTAGTATCAGTTCTTATCGCGGGATCCGCCATCGCAAGGGACTGCCCGTGCGCGGACAGCGGACGCACACCAATGCGCGTACGCGCAAGGGCGTGCGCAAAACCGTCGGCGTTGTGCGCGGTAAAGAAGCGCGCGCGGCGGTTAAGACGGAAATAGCCGCCACATCAAAAGGAGCAGTCGCGCCCAAAATACCCGGCGCATCAAGAGTGATTTCTGCGCCCAAAGCTGCCGGAGCGCCCAAAACAGCGGCTGCATCCAAAGCGTGAGAAATTGACATTTACCGCAAAGGCGGATCCGCATAAGGTGGAAACCAGGGAGATTTGAAGCTATGGCAAGCGACACTAAACAGGCACCGAAAGATAAGGAACCCGCGGGCGCCGTTGCGGCCAAGGCCAGCGGCAAGAAAGAAGCGAATGCGCGCACGGCAGCACCCAAGGTGCCGGCTGCGGAAGGCGTCGCTCCGGCCAAGGCCGGCGGCAAGAAAGAAGCGGAGGTGCGCGCGCCGGGAACCAAGGCTCCGGCTGTGGAAGGTGCAGCTCCGGAAGAAGCCAAACCGGTGCACGTCAAAGTGGCGCGTACGGTCTCCGTGGGCATTGCGCACGTTAATTCCACTTTTAATAATACGCAGGTCAGCATTACCGATACGAAAGGTCAGGTTTTGGCGTGGAGCAGTTCCGGCCGGATGGGTTTCAGGGGCACTCGCAAAAGTACGGCTTATGCGGCCACGATGGTTGCCCAGGAAGTGGCGCGCCAGATT
This sequence comes from Kiritimatiellia bacterium, assembly GCA_028718125.1. Classification (GTDB taxonomy): domain Bacteria; phylum Verrucomicrobiota; class Kiritimatiellia; order JAAZAB01; family JAAZAB01; genus VSJD01. The sequence continues at coordinate 12,029 of JAQUMN010000014.1, read as the reverse complement.
TCGCCTTATCGCATGCAGGAAATTGAAGTCCGTGTACAGGGGCCGGGCTCCGGCCGCGAGTCGGCTGTCCGGGCTCTGCAGTCGGCGGGGTTAATGATTACGGTGATCCGCGATGTGACGCCGATGCCGCATAACGGCTGTCGGCCGCGTAAGCGCCGCCGCGTGTAAGCGCGTTCGTGATATAAGAATTTCAATGTCGGAGCGGCTTTACGCCGCGATGTGGGATCGAGGGACAAACCCTTGCCTGCATTAATTATCAGGAAAGGGGAGATGAGGCATGGGACGATATAAGGGACCAGCGTGCCGCTTGTGTCGCCGGGAAGGCATGAAGCTTTTCCTCAAGGGCGACCGTTGCAATATGGCCAAGTGTCCGATTGATACGGGGCGGCCGGCTCCCGGTATGCACGGGGCGCGTCGAACCAAGGCGTCTGATTATTCCCGGCAGTTCCGGGAGAAACAGCGTCTGCAGAGGTTTTACGGCATGCGGGACGGCCAGTTCAGGTTGTTTTTCGATCACGCGGCGCAACAACATGGAATTACCGGGGAAACCCTGTTGCAGATGCTGGAGATGCGCTTGGACAACCTGGTCTATCGCTTTGGTTTCAGTCCATCGCGCCGGGCGGCACGGCAATTTGTTCTGCATCAGCACCTGACCGTGAACTCTCGCCGGGCGGACGTTCCTTCCATGATCCTCAAGGCCGGCGATCGGGTGGTGGTCAAAGACCGTAAGCAAAGTCGGGAAATGGCCAAAAAATGGTTGGACGCAAATGAAGGCAAGACCATTTCACCCTGGCTGACAGTGGACCGTGGAAATTTTGCCGGCGATATACTGCACGTGCCGACCCGGGATGAAATCGGGCCCTTCGTGAATGAGCAGCTGGTGGTGGAATTGTGTTCTAAATAACAAGACGGTGTCTGCCGCGGGCGGAAGGTGTCAGGCGAAGGGGGTAGGCGCGGAGGAAAGGGTGCCCCGGCCGTCCTGAGCTTTTAAGCGGCAGTGCCTGTAGGGAAGGATAGTTCCATGACAGTCAAAATTGGTCGCTTTGAAATGCCGAAAATGGTTGTGAAGGATGAGCGTACGGCGACAAGCACGTATGCCAAGTTCATGGCCGAGCCTTTGGAGTCCGGCTACGGGCATACGATGGGGAACTCTTTGCGGCGCGTGTTGCTTTCCTCGCTGGAAGGGGCCGCCATTTCCGCTATCAAGATCGATGGGGCCTTCCATGAGTTTTGTGCTGTGCCCGGCGTTGTTGAGGATGTGACCGATATCATTCTCAACTTGAAAAAAGTTCTGCTTAAAATGTATTGCCGCGAGCCGCGCAAGGTCCGCATCAAGGTCAAAGGCCCGGGCGAGGTGACCGCCGCCAACATTGAAACAGACCAGTTTGTGGAGGTCGTTAACCCGTCTCACTATATCTGCACCCTGGCCGAGGACGGCAAGTTTGAAGCTGAGCTCGAAATCAGTTTGGGCCGCGGGTATAGCCCGGCCGACTGGAAGGAAAAAAAAGAGCAGGAAATCGGCGGCATCCCCCTCGATTGTATCTTTTCGCCCGTCCTGCGGGTAAATTACAAGGTGGAGAACGTCCGCGTGGGGCGCCGCACGGATTATGAAAAATTGATCATGGAAATCTGGACGGATGAACGCATCACGCCGGACGAAGCCATGATCCGCTCGGCCGCCATTCTCCGCCATCATTTGGACGTGTTTGTCAACTATGACGAGGACCTGATTGAATTCGAGCAGAATGCAAAGAGCGTAGACATTGATCGCGAGGATATGCGCAAGAAGCTTAATATGAGCGTGAACGAAATCGAACTCAGCGTGCGCGCGGCCAACTGCCTGAACAATGCCAATATTCTCACGGTGGGTGAATTGGCCATGAAGACCGAGGCGGATATGCTCAAGTACCGTAACTTTGGCAAGAAGTCCCTGCTCGAAATTGAAGAAAAACTGCGCGAACTTGGCCTGGCCATGGGCATAAAAATCGACCCCGATCTGCTGGCTACCCGCCCCGCGGCGGTGCCGGACAGTGCGGCCGCCAAAAAGGAATAACTTACCGCCCGTTCCGGCATTATATACGGATTAAGGAAGCACAATGCGACACAAGATGGTCTCAACAACGTTCGGGCGGTCATCGGCGCATCGGCGCGCCCTGCTGGCGCGGTTGGTTTGTTGCCTGATTGAAGAAAAACGTATTGTTACGACACTGTCACGCGCCAAGGCGGCCCGGAGTTTGGCCGAAAAAATGGTAACCCTGGCCCGCCGCGGAGGGCTGGCCGCCCGGCGTAAAGCGATCACGATTCTGCGGCGGCCTCCGGTGGTAAAAGTGTTGTTCGAGCAGATCGCGCCCCAGTGCAAGGATCGCTCCGGAGGCTACACGCGTATCGTTCAACTCGGCGCGCGCCGGGGCGACAATGCGCCCGTGGCGATTCTGGAATGGGTTAGTATCGCGCCAGTGGATAAAACAAAGAAAAAACCGGCGCCAAAGATGGACGAAAAAAAGTCGCCCGCGAAGGCAGAGGAAAAGAAAGCTGGTAATTGATCCGGCCCCTGATTCGCGCGTAAGCCTGGTGGGGAAAAGCTTCATTAATTATCTACTGTCAACCATGGACCATCAACCATCATCCGCGTGTTGTTACAAGCGGATTTAGGGGATGCCATGCCTAAGTATCGCTATACGGCGGCTGATTCCCAGGGAAAAGATAAAAGCGGCATGTTGGATGCCGCCAGCAAGCCGGCTGCATTGGTTAAACTGCGTGAACTTGGCCTGCATACTTCGGCCATTGAAGAAGTGCCGATAGCCACGGCCGTTCCCCGACGCGCGCAAAGTTCCGCCCAACGCGCGAGTTCGCGTGGCGGCAGCGGCCTGAACGTCAATCTAACCATTCCCCTCCCGAAGTTTCTGCGCCAGCGGGTCAAGCCCAAGCAGTTGGCGACATTCACGCGCCAGTTGGCCACGCTGATTGATGCCAGGGTGCCGCTCCTGCGGGCCCTGCAAATTCTCCAAAAACAGGAACAGACCACCGGCCTGCGGGAAATAATCGGCGAACTCTGCGAGGCCGTTGAGGGTGGCAGCACCTTTGCCGAGGCCCTCAGCCAGCATCCGAAGGTCTTTAACAAGCTGTTCGTCAACATGGTCAAAGCGGGTGAAATCGGCGGCGTGCTCCAAGTGACCTTGAACCGCCTGACCGAATTTGTGGAGAAGGCCGAGAAAATCAAGACGCGCGTTAAGGGCGCCATGATTTACCCGATCGTCGTGCTGGTCATGGCCCTGGGCATCACGGGGGTGCTGATGGTTTTGATCATCCCCAAGTTCACGGAGATTTTCAAGGAGCTTCTGGCGGGCAAGGAAATGCCGCCCGTAACTCAGTTTGTGATGGCGATCAGCGATATGTTGATTCACCGCTTCCCGGTGGTGATCGGGGGCATTGTGGCAGTGATTGTGCTCATGAAGCTGGTGGGCCGCACCAAGTTTGGCCGCTATCAGTTGGATAGGCTCATGCTGCGCGCGCCGATTTTCGGCCCATTGTCCATGCGCGTGAGCGTGTCGCGGTTCACGCGCACGCTGGGGACGCTCCTGAGCTCCGGCGTGCAGATATTACAGGCCTTGACGATTGTGCGCGAGACGGCCGGCAACGAAGTCATTGCACGGGCCGTGCAAGCCGTGCATGACAGCATCAAGGAAGGCGAAACCATGGCGGCGCCGCTGGAAGCCGCGCGTGTGTTCCCGAGCATGGTGGTGAGCATGATTGCCGTGGGTGAGGAAACGGGGCGGCTGCCGGACATGCTGGTCAAGATTGCCGACACCTATGACACGGAAGTGGATGCCGCCGTGGATGGCCTGACCTCGATCATCGAGCCGGTCCTTATCATTTTTCTGGCCGTGGTTGTGGGCACGATTGTAATTGCCATGTTCATGCCGCTGATCAGTATCATTTCCAACATGAAATAAGCGGCGCGCCGTCCTTCGCTCAGGTATCCTGGAAGAATATGCCCGAGGCAGTCGTTTGCAGTCGTGGGGATGGCCGGGCGCAGGCGTTCATCAGAACTACAGCCTTCGGGATGGCCTCTGAATACATAACCTCCGAACACAGGAGTGGGTAGCGCTTATGACCAGAATTTGCCCGAAATGCGGCACCGAAAACGGAGCGGCATCCGTTCATTGTCGGGTCTGCAGGGGCAAGCTGCCGGAGCCGGCTGCCGGTATCATGATGCGCCCTTCGCCGTCCTCGCGCTGGAAGTCGTTTTTGCGCTCGACCTTTTGGGTGTTCGTGCTGCTGGCCATCGGCGCGGCCGGCTTCTGGACAAAAGAGAACGTGGATTGGAGTGATGTCCGGTCCGTCGCCGTGAATTTGCAGCACTATCAATCCGATGTGTCGAGCGCCATGCGCCGCTGGTATTCAAAGTGGCTTTCGGCGGAGCCTGCGCCCCCTCCAACACCCGTGCCTGCACCTGCGCCTGTGCCTGAAAATGCAGTTAACATCCGCTGCCCGCGGTGTGGGGGTGTAGGATACACGGGAGACGGCACCTATAAGACCACATGTCTTCTTTGTAATCAAATTGGCGGGCATAAAATGATCCTCCCTGCCGGCGCGGATGTATGCGGCACTTGTCAGGGCATGGGACAGATAGTTCGCGTGGTTCACGGGAAAGAGGTGCGCATGCAGTGTAGAATGTGCTCGGGAAATGGATATATCATCCGTAAATATTAGGATAGGCGCGGCATGGCGTTCGTATATTTTAAATGTGATTGCGCTAAAAGCCTGGCGGTGGAAGCTTCCGACGCCGGCAGTCAGGTTCAATGTCCTGACTGTGGCAAGATCCTTCTCGTTCCGTCGCCCGGGATTCATTGGACGTGTGCTTGCGGCGAAGAGATGTCGGCCCCAACAAATCTTGGCGGCGCATTGGTGCTGTGTGCCGCGTGCAAGGCGGAGCATACTGTTCCGGTCCGGTTGGAGCTTAAGCGTAACCGGCCGCCGCAAGGCGAATCGCAGCCTGATGTTCCCCGCGTTCCCGTTGGTCGCACCAACGAGATCCAGTGCCCGAAGTGCGGCTATATGAGTCCCCCGGTCTTAACGCGTTGTCCGCAATGCCAACACTACCTGCATAGAGGCGCTGCAATTCGCCGGCAATGCATTTCGGCGGCGAGAGTGATCTTTATCATCGGTTTAGGATGGTTCCTGGCGGCGTATTTTTCGCGCATCAGCGGCTGCACGAAAGGTTTGTCTGGAATCGAAACAACACAAGGGGTTTCACGGGTTAAGTCGCTGCCGGATTCAGGAAATATCAATCAGACCTCTGCCGCCGGTGTGCCCGCAGGAAAATGAAGGCTGTGCGGTTTATTATTTGTCTTTGTCATATGTCCGTCGTTAGTCAACCCTTGGCGCTTGATTTTTACCGCAGGCCGGACGTGGTCCGGATCAGCCGGGACCTGCTTGGGCAGTATCTATTTACCCGGATAGACGGACGCACCGTGGCCGGCGGACGCATTGTGGAAACCGAAGCCTATGCCGGGGCGACGGACCGCGCCTCGCACGCCTACGGTAATCGGCGTACGCGGCGAACGGCGGTCATGTATTCAGCCGGCGGGGTCGCCTACGTCTATTTGTGTTACGGTTTGCATGCGCTCTTCAACGTTATTACCGGCGTCGAAGGCATTCCCGACGCCGTCCTTATCCGCGCGCTGGAACCAACTCATGGCATTTCGGTTATGCTCAAGCGCCGCGGCAGGGCCTGCTTGGATCGGAAGCTCACTGCGGGGCCTGGCGTTTTATCCCAGGCCCTGGGTATCACCGTGCTTCATTCGGGCCAAAGTCTACTGGGGGATGAAATCTGGCTGGAAAAAGGGATTAAATTGCGTCCGGAACAGGTTGTGGCCACGACTCGCATAGGCGTTGACTATGCAGGAGCGGATGCCAAACTTCCCTGGCGGTTCAGGATGCGGGACAGTGTCTGGACCAGCTTGGCCAAATAGGAGACTATGCGAAGACTTTTACGAACGGTGTCTATCTGTTTGTGCTGCAGGGTGCTTCATTCAGGCATTGTGGAAATGCTTTTCCACACGCGCAGTCCCCGGCGGGAAAGGTAAACGGGCAGTGTCAGGTAGCCTTTTTGATCGAGCACCTTTTGCATTTCCCGCTTTTTCGACATATCCCCATCCGTAAGGATGGCGATGGAACCACCGTCGCCTCCGGCTCCGTTGACTTTGCAGCCCAGTGCCTGATAAGTGCCCGCCACGGAAATGATGTCCTCGAACGCGTCGCAAACAAGGTTCTTGTGCATTGCCCGTTGAACAGCGGTGTTCTCGTTGAATATTTTGCCCAGCTCAATAAAATTACCGGCTTGGAGCGCAGGCCTGGCTTGGTGGGCCAATTGCCGCAATCGTTCGATACGCTGGTCCTTATGGGGTGAAGCGCCAAGCCCGGCAATGACCATTTTATGGATTTCGGAAGACTGATGGGGCTTGCCTATATAAGTCAGGACCAGGCGGTGTTCAAGCTCCCACCAGATGGCGTCGGTGATCGCTATCGGGGAAATCTTTGCCTTGGGGAAATTGCTTATTTCGATGAGGTTGATTCCGCCGTACGCGCTGGCGAACTGATCCTGAACACCGCACTCTAGTCCCAGTTCTTTCGTCTCAATGGAATGGGCCAGGATGGCCACTTCATGCGGCGGCAGTTTTTTTCCCGTAAGAGCGTCCAGCGCGCCGATCAGGGCCACGGAAACGGCGGCGGAAGTGCCCATCGAGGCGCCGGGCGGGGCATAGGAAAAGACGTTAATCCGCAAGGCAAGATCCTGTGGGAGCGCCATGCACTTAATTGCCGCTTCGATCAATGGATGCTTGTCATAAACGATATTATCGGGGTCCAACGTATAGGATGTGCCGTAGTTCTCAGTCGAAACAATTAATCGGCCATCCGCCGTGCCTCTTGCCATCGGATGGACCTGTACTTCGACATAAGGATAAATGGCGATATTGAATACCGTCCCGAATTTAGCAAAATGGGTGTCGGTCCAGCCGCCAACATCGCAGATACGTGTCGGCGCCACGGCGTTGATCACAAATGGGTGCATGCTTTCTTCCAATCCTATGTGATTTAGGTGCAAGAGCAAGACGTTACTATGGTGCTGTCAAGCTATTTCAAATCTGAATGCTACACTTTAAAACTACCAAGAAAAACACGAAATGCACGAAATATTTGCCTGCCCATGTCTTGTCTGCCGGGTCAAGAAGTATGTTGGCGCAGGTCGGCATTCCGGCGCGATAGTCTTGCATTCGGCGCATTGGTCGGTTAGCGTAATGCCGGTCTAGGATCCCTTGAGCCGGAGCGCAAAATTAAAATCTCAACAGAAAAGGAAGCATCATGAAAATCGGCGTATCGTCTTATAGCTTCAGCCGGCTGGTTGCCGGCGGGCAGATGCAGCAAATTGATGTTATTGCCAAGGCAAAAGAAATGGGTTTTGATGTTATTGAGTTCTCCTCCCTGGCCCTGCCGAAGGGTATGCAAGCGATCGATTACGCATCCCGCCTGAAGGCGGAGAGCGACCGGACAGGCCTGCCGGTGGTCAACTACACGATTGGCGCTGATTTTATCAATGGATCGAGCGGCGATTGGAAGGCCGAGGCAGAACGGCTTAAAGGCGAAGTGCGGGTGGCAAAAATACTGGGGGTGCCCGGTATGCGCCATGATGGGACGAAAGGTTTTCCGGCCGGACATCAAGGGGCCTGCGGCTTTGACGATGCATTGCCCACCCTGATCAAGGGCTGTCGGCTGGTCACGGAATTTGCGGCTGACCTGGGTATTCGGACCATGGTGGAAAACCATGGCTATTTTTGCCAGGATAGCGAACGGGTCGAAAAGCTGATCAACGGGGTCAACCATCCCAATTTTGGCGCGCTCGTGGATATGGGTAATTTTCTTTGTGCCGACGAAGATCCGGCCCGGGCGGTGGGCCGGATGATGCCCTATGCCTTTCATTGCCATGCCAAGGATTTTCATGTTAAGCCGGGCATGGAGCCGAACCCTGGCAAGGGTTGGTTCCAATCACGGGCCGGCAATTGGCTGCGCGGCGCGATTATCGGCCATGGTAATGTGCCGGTGACACAATGCCTGCGCACAATGAAAAGGGCGGGTTACGATGGCGTACTTTCGATCGAATTTGAGGGGCTGGAAGATGTGTTGACCGGCATTGCCATGGGCCTGGCAAACCTTCGGCGCTTTGAGCAGGAAGTCTGAAGGGCGGCTTACCCCGTCACGGCGGTTGCCAGCTTGGCGCCGAGCGCTTTCAAGTCGGCGATCTCCTTCCCGTCGGGATGGCCTTTGACCAGCACCGCGTTGGCGGCTTTCCTGAGCTTGAACGACTGGGCTGCCGATTCGATGCTTTGAATGGCTTTGCCGCCGCCGCCATGGGTTAGAAAAGCGACATAAGGTTTATCGGTTACATGGTTCTGCGTAGGATAAAATGCGCGATCAAGGAAATCCTTGAGTCCGCCGCCCATGTAACTGAAAGCGTCGTAGGAACCCAAGGCCACTGCCTGGCAATTCAAGAGGTCGGCCGGCTGTGCTTCGAAGCCGTTTTTAACCAGCACGGTGGCCCCGCCGGATCGGGCGCCTTCCGCCACCGCTTCGGCCGCCGCCTTTGTGTTGCCCGACAGGCTGCAATAGACCACCAGTATTCTTGACATTACGCTGCTCCTTTCGCAAAGAAGGCCGTTATTTACCGCAGGGTACTTCATTACCGCGGAGATTGTGCTCTAATTATCCTGAAGATGTCAAGCCTCCGGCGCACCGCCGGCAGCCGCGCCCGGTGGTCACGCTCATTGGGCCGTGCCTTTGATGGCCTGCCAACGCCGTTCCCAATTTGCCCAACGGGAGGACCATTCTTCCCCGGCGAAGTTCCTTCGGCCCGCAGCCAGGGTTGCTTCGGTCTTCGCCAACTCGGCCGAGAGATTCTTCCGCTCGCCCCACTTCAAATAAGCTTCCAGCAGGCAGAGGTGGTTCTCCGGGTAATCCGGCGCCAGAGCCACGGCCTGTTGCAGATGCGCGCGCGCTTTCTTCTTGCTCCCTACACTGAGCGGCCAGCCGGGTGCATCGCGGTACAAAAGTCCGAGAATACGATCCGGCCCGGCGTAGTCGATGGTCGGATGTTGTTCGCGGGCGCGTCTGAACTCGCGCTCCATCTCGCTGATGAGCTTAAGGGCGTCCAGATTGTGCCGGGCATCGGCAAGTTGGCCCAGTGTCGCAGCCAGATAATAGTGCCCCGCAGGCAGTGTCGGGTCTCGGGCGATCGCCTGGCGCGCGGCCTCTATGCCCCGCTGAGCACGCTCGGCGCGCTGTGCGCTGTTCGTGGCGTCATTGGCCCAATCGCGGCAAGCCCGCGCAAATTGCCAGGCCAACACGGCGTTGGTGGGCGCGGCCTGGAAAGCGGCTTGGGCCTCCAGAAAGGTTTTCTGGGTGCGTGGCGCCAAAGAGTTCTCCGGCGAGTTGATCGCAAGCGCCGATGCCATCAGCCAGAGCCACGCCGAGAGGCCGGTGAACCATCGCTTTTCGAGATGCAGGGAAACGTGCCCGCCGAGATCGATCGGATGGGGCTTTGTCATGTAAAATAGGGGCGACATCAGTTACTCTATACCATTTGCCAGTCAGGCACTCAAACCCATTTTGAGTGTTGCGCCGCGAACGTGGTGCAAAAGGAATGAACGGCGTTGCATGAAGAACGGACTTGCTATTCGAAACGATCCTGAAGCAAGGATGACCCCTGCTACATGAACTCGGCCATTAACTGGCCCGGATGCTCCGGCCCTATACGCGGTGGGCGCTTCTGGCGCCCCTGTTGTGCTGGAAGTGACCATGGATCATTTCCAGCCGTGGGTGATCGAGCATATTATTGACGACGGCGTGGCCAAACATGACACGACGTTCATTCTATATGCCGGACTGGGGCTGATTGTCGTGGCGCTGATTGGTATCGCCGGCGGCCCGGCTAGCCAATGCCGAGTAATTCATTCATCGTCCGCCGCACGGCTATCAAACAATGTTGACGGAGCGCGGCAATAATTTAATGCATAGGAATTTTCCGCCAGAGGCGGATCCGTCTCCGGTGGACAAAGTATGGACTGGATTCCCGCTTTCGCGGGAATGACCCCGCTTCGCTCGGAGGCTGCGCGGGGCAGGCAGAATGGATGGACATTGTTTGTCATTCCCGATCCAATCGAGAATCCAGAATTTTAGTTGCCGCCTTTGGCGGCCTAATTAAAGCCAGGGCCAGCGCCTTGAATAACATTTCGGCATCACGAAGCGAAATGAGGGCGCGCTCCATCCGGGCCATCCGGCGAACCAGCCGCCGATGTGCGGCTCGCAGTTCTGCCATGGATGGCCCTTGCTGAGGCAAGGGCGCGGTATTGTCGCTAAGCAATTGTCTCCTCTTATTGCGCAATCATTTAATAGAAAAATTGTCATAACGAATATCGGTGTCAATGCCTTTTTCTGAATTTTCTATATAGGAATAGCCTTACAAGCAATGGCGGGGTCGTCTGACAGAATAAAACTACGTCCCGTTTCCTTTCTGCCGACAGACGCCGCCGGGGCGGATGTCTATAATATTCGTCACAGCAGTGCGTGTTTTAAAAGAGCAGTGAGCATCAATCGATTGCCAGTGGCAGTTGAACCATTTGGTCACCTGCGGCAGAAACTCAGGCCGGTATCGCCGGCAAAGAAAGGAATGGGATTATGAAACGAACAACAGGCAAATTGGGGTTGGCGGTTGCGGCGGCATTTTGCATGGGGTTGGCCTCACTGGCGCCGGCGGCCACTCCTGTTTATGTGGATGCGGCGATGGCCGATGATAGCGGCGACGGTCTCACGCCGGCTACAGCTAAAAAATACATCCAGTCCGGCATTGACATTGTGGATTCCGGCGGCACCGTCAACGTGGCGGCGGGGACGTATACGGAAAATATTGTCTTGATGAAATCGGTGGCACTATTAGGTCCGAACGCAAATGTGAATCCCAACACCATGGCTCGTAATCCTGAAGCTGTATGGCAGTCGGCCAACGCCGGCAAGTGGCCATTGAGAATTCTATCCGTTAACGACGATGGAAAACCGGCCATTTCCAATGTCACCGTCAAGGGTTTCAAGTTTGTCGGCCAGCCTGACGTTGCCAACACCGCCGCCATTGTCAATTACATGCAGACAGTTAAGACCGACTGCGTGACCATCGAGAACAACATTTTCGCGGATTTCTCCAACGGTGTCAAATCAATGGGAATATACAAAGTCAGCGGAACCGTCTTGCCGCGTAGTTCCGGCTGGATCATAAGGAACAACCGTTTTGTGAACTTTGGCACTGCTTCAGCGATGCAGGTGGGGTCGCTGACCGCCGGTTCTGTGACTAATAACGTGTTCGTTAACACCTTCGGCGGGATTGAGTTGGACAGGATTGACAATTTTCAGTGCACAGGGAATATCCTGACCAATATCACCAGGCAAGCCATAAACCTTGCGAGCTTGTGTTGGGATGTGACCATATCAGACAACAGCATAATCAACGCCAATACACTGCATGAGATCGATCGAGGCGGCATCCGCCTTTACGGCAGTGCTTATACTGGCCCAGTGTCTGTGGCCCACAACATCATCACGGCAACGTTCAACGGGATAGTGATCCCAAGCAGCGAAGATATCACCGGCAAGCAGATTTACGTGAACGGTAATAATCTGTCAGGCAATAGCAATGCAGGCGTCTACAACAGCGGCACTGGTACACTCGATGCCCGATCCAACTACTGGGGCGCGGCGGATGGCCCGGGTCCGGTGGGTCGCGGCAGCGGCGACAAGGTCAGCATCAACGTCACATACTTCCCCTGGTACACGGATGCGGCCATGACAGTGTTATCCGCTCCGTTAGCCATCATTACCCAGCCGCAGTCGCAGACCAAAGCAGCGGGCTCCGCAGTAAGCTTTACCGTGGCGGCATCGGGAACCGCCCCCTTCTCTTACCAATGGCAAAAGGGTGTCGTGGATAT
>JAQUMN010000013.1 GCA_028718125.1 Kiritimatiellia bacterium | reverse complement strand
CGTCATAAGACGATTGGAAGGTTCTCGGCAAACTTGGAGTATCTAATCCATGCCAATACGAACGTTTGGCGCACACAGGCGAACGTTTGGCGCACAAAATACGAACGTTTGAAAATCACACGACAACATATTGAAAAAGGCTTGACGGCGCGAGGCGGACGCCTACAATCCCTCCTGTTAGCAAAGGGACGGAAAAGATTTAACATAGACGCTTGCCGCATCGGCGGGCGGAGCGGCAAACGCACTGAATACCCGGGGCACACTATATGAGCTCGAACATGCTGAAAAAACTCGATTCGGAAAATCGCCAGAAAGAACCCCTGACACCATTTGCGGTGGGTGACAGCATCAATGTGCTGGTAAAGATCAAGGAAGGCGACAAGGAACGCATACAGTCTTTTTCCGGCACTGTGATTGCCCGCAAGGGGTCCGGCGCCACAGAAACCTTTACCATTCGCCGCATTTCGTTCGGCGAGGGCATTGAACGCATTTTCCCGGTGCATTCCCCGAGTATCGCCGGCATCGAGGTGAATGCCGTCGGTAAAAAACGCCGGGCCAAATTGTATTTCCTGCGTGATCGATCCGGCAAGACGGCCCGTGCGGCCACGCAATAGACACCTCGGACATGACGGAGACGGCATGGAGGAGACCGCAGGCTTGCTTCAATTCGAACGCAAGGCGTGGGCCGGCGGATGCAAGCGCGTGGCCGGCGTGGATGAAGCCGGCCGAGGGCCCCTGGCCGGACCGGTCGTGGCGGCGGCCGTCGTTTTTCCCCAGGCGTTTGTCGAGCAAGAGGAGCATCGCCTCTTCGATACCCTTACCGATTCCAAGCAGCTGACGGTAAACCAGCGCGACGCTTTCTTCGAACTGCTGGTCAATTTTTCCGGGGTCGAAATCGGCATCGGCTTCGGAGATGTGCTGGAAATTGACGAAATCAACATCCTGTGTTCCACGCACCGGACCATGAGCCGCTGCCTGCTTAACCTGGCGGTACTCCCCGAATACGCGCTGGTTGACGGCCTACCGGTCCCCAATCTGCCCTGCCCTTCACTGGCGATTGTGAAGGGCGACGCTCGCAGTCTTTCGATTGCCGCCGCCAGCGTCATTGCCAAGGTTACGCGCGACCGATGGATGACCGATCTCGATCGCCGGCATCCCGAATATGGGTTTGTGCGCCACAAGGGCTACGGCACGGCCGCCCATATCCAGGCCCTGTTGAAATACGGCGCCACGCGCGAGCATCGCCGCTCCTTCCGGCCGGTGCGCGATATTGAGGCCATCCGCGACCGCATGCATCATGCCGATAGTCTACCCCATGTGGAAAACCGTTAAACGCCTTTTGTTTCATGGTACTTCGTCCGACACCGGCAAGCCTCCCTCCTCGGGCCAATGGGGGGAAGCCCAGGCTGAACGCACCCTTCGGCAAAAAGGCTATGCCATCCTCGGCCGGCGTGTTCGCATAGGACGGCGCGATGAACTGGACCTGGTGGCCCGGGACGGCAACGTACTGGTGTTCGTGGAGGTCAAGACCCGTAAAACCGAGGTGTTCGGTCGTCCGAACGACTCCGTCAACCACGCCAAGCGGCATTATCTCTCGCGCGCCGCCGTGCGCTATCTGAAACACCTGCGCCAGAGGCCGGAGGCCTTCCGCTTCGACGTTGTCGAGGTGATCGGCACAGTGGACACGCCCTCGCCTTTGATTCGCCACATTGAAAACGCTTTCTCCCTGGACCGCTGTTACCGCGTCCCGTGAAAGTCAGGGCTGCGTCAAGAACGGCCTCGCGGGAGCTCGACCCTCCATAAATACCAAATATTTCGTGATATTGGAGGGCGGAGCGCCTGCGACGCCGATGGTTTCAGCGTGGATGACGCAGCCCTGCCGTGAAGCAGGCCGCGCGTATCCGAGCTTGACGCCGGGCCCTGTCTATGCCACATTAACACTATGCAACTTAACGACGCCCAGAAAGATGCCGTTCGAAAGTGGATCGCCGAAGGATGCGGGCTGACTGAAATCCAAAAACGGCTGAATGACGAATTCAAACTTTCCGTGACATTTCTCGACCTGCGATTTCTGGTCCTCGATCTCGGTCTGACCATCAAGGAGCAGGCGAAAAACACCAATGCTGGGTTGGATCTGGTCAAAACCGCACCGGGCCGCGTAGCCGCGGAAGCCGATGACATGGAATCGGAAGCCCTGGGGCCGGACAGCGCCGGCAGTGTGGCCGTCACTCTTGACCGCATCGTGAAACCCGGCTCGGTCGTCAGTGGAACGGTCCGATTCAGCGACGGGGTTTCCGCCTCATGGATGCTCGACCAGCTCGGCCGCCTGGCGCTCGACGCGGGCAAACCGAATTACCGGCCCAGCCAGGAAGATATACAGGCCTTCCAGGTGGAGCTGCGCAATCTCCTGCAAAGTCGCGGCATCTGATTCCTCAACGCGGGTTACGCCGCACCCAAGCATGCTTTTCTCCCGGCAGTGTGGCAAATTCGGTTTGCCATACGATAGCATCGGGCTTCGTCCCGATACCCGCCGAAATGGTGTGATTGGGACTACGCCCGATATATCGCTAACACGGAAAACAACGGCATCTGGTTTGCGAAGTGCTGTGGCCGTCAATCTAGCAGGTCTAGCAGGAAGTCCAAAGGATACACATGACACACCGCAATACACGTGGTCACTTGAAAACAAGCGCTGACGGGCAACGCAAGCCGCATCCAGCAAAATCAAATTAGGCCCCGCAAGGCGGGGCGAATTTTATTCTGTTCGGATTGTCATCCTGAACGCAGTGAAGAGCCTGCCCTGAGCGAAGTCGAAGGGATCTCTCGCGGTGAGATTCCTCGCTAAGCTCGGAATGACAACAAAGACGGATTGTCCGCCATAGGCGGATCCGCCTCCGGCGGAAAATTCCTATGCATCAAGGTAGAAACAACCGGGTCAACAGCCATTCTACATCGGCGGGGGTGATGGTCTTTGGATTAGCCTTCGTGGACCAGGCGGCGACTGTATCGCGGATGATTGTCCCTTTCTCCATGATCGGCTTGCCTCGAAATGGCGACGGCATATCGAGTTCATCCAGCAGATGCCGGATGAACTCCAGCAGATCCCGGCCCAGCGCCCGGCTGACCTGCTCGTATTTCCCGCCCATGGCTTCCCGGTTCAGTTCCACGGCATGCGGCAGACAAACACCGCATACGTATCCGTGCGGGACGTGATATAAAACCCCGAGAGGGTGCGCGATCCCGTGGACCACGCCCAGGCGCGCCATTGCAAAGCTGAGCCCGGCCAAATAACTACCCATCAACACCCGTTCCGCCGCAACAGGGTCCGTGCCGCGATAAAATGCTTCCAGATGTGCGCCGATCAACGTGAGCGCCTTTAATCCCAGGCAATCGCTCAGCCAGACAGCATGGCGGCTGGTAAACGCTTCCAGGGCCTGGGTAAAGGCGTCCATGCCCGCATGGGCAATTACCTGCCTGGGGCAATATTGCAGCAGGCTTGGATCCAGAATAACCAGGCGGGCCATCAGGGCATCATCACGGATGGATTTTTTCTGGCGGGTTGCGGTATTGGTCAGAACCGCATTCACTGTCGCCTCGGAGCCCGTGCCGGCCGTGGTTGGCACGGCTGCAAAAGCAAGGCCCGGCGTTTCGATGGCGGCGCCATTGTGATACACTTCGGAAGATTGAGGAGCATTAAACAATCCCGCGCAGGCTTTTGCCAGATCCAGGACGCTGCCGCCGCCGATCCCTGCAATCCAGTCGGCCCGGTGCTTGCGGGCCATTTCCAGAAGACGGTCCAGGTCGGATAGCGCCGGTTCGCCCCCGGCGTGTTCCCACGTTGCCACGGCCATGCCGCTCGGCAGGCCCTTAAGGAGCGATGCCAATATGCCGTGCGCGGCCAAAGACCGCCCATGCGCCAGCAGCCCCCTCCGGCCATAGCGGGCACATTCCGCAGGCAGATCCATCACCCGGCCCGTTCCTATTAAAGTCCGTTCCGGGAACACGAATTTTTCAGGCAATACATTCATGAGTACAGCATTATGATGGCGATCATCTCCAGCGGCTCCAGGCCATTATTGCTGACCGCATGGGCTTCGCCTTTGCCGGTCAAGATTGCGTCGCCGGCCTGGACTTGCTCCCTGGCATGGCCGTCGTCAACCAGGCCCTTGCCGCGCGTCACAATAAACAGCTCGTCCTCGCCTTCGTGTTTATGCAACCCGATGCTGGCGCCGGGGGGCAGGACCAGGCGAGCGCACAAACGCGTGCGGGCCGTGATCTCTTCCTTTTTGAAAAAATGCTGAAAGGTGACCTTGCCAACGCCGCCACGAACTTCGCTTTTTACTTCCGTTTCAATTTGCGCTGCTTTATGAATCATAACGCTCCTTTCGTTGCGCGGCTTATGCCAAGATTAATGAATGTAGATGAAACGGATGATAGCATGTTGCGCCCTATCCGTCCAGCGCGGTGGAATCTTTTTCCGGTAAACAGATTGACTCCCGGCCGGGAAACGGTATGCTATGTTCCTGTTTGGTATCGGGGCGTAGCGCAGTCTGGTAGCGCGTTTGGTTCGGGTCCAAAAAGTCGTGAGTTCAAATCTCACCGCCCCGACTCTGATATTTCCGGCCACCTTCCTCCTGAAGGTGGCCATTTTTCAATCCTGCCCCTGCTTCGCCAACGGGGCTATGCAGGGCACAGCCATATTTATCCTGATTCCGGAATTTTCGGGAAGGCTGACAGAAAAAAGCGATGCTTGCCGAGAAAATTACAGTCTATTATCGCGCCCAGATCAACAGCCAGGACCCGGATGATCCGCTGGCCAAGATGGTGATTTATTCGGAAAAGGAGACTAAGATCAAGGCGGGAGAATTGGACGATCCGATTGGTGACGGGCTATATCAGCGGCGCGCTAACGGTCGTTTAATCCATCGCCATGCCGATCGAGCGCTGCTGCTGCTTACGGATCGCTGCGCAGCCCATTGCCGCTATTGTTTCCGCAGAAAAAGGGTGGGCTGGCGCGCAGCAGACATAACGCCGGACGAGTTTGGAGAAGTGCTAAAGTATATCGCCGCGCACAGGGAAATCAAAGAAATCATCCTCTCGGGCGGCGATCCGCTTTCGTTGCCGGACGAACGCTTGCTGGAAATTATCAACGCCCTGAAAAAAGCCGGATCGTGTTCCATCCGGCTGCACACGCGGTATCCAGTTTATGATCCATCCCGATGCAAAGACTTCGGCCGGGTTGCGGCGCAACTGGACACGATTGTCGTGCATGTGAATCACCACCGCGAGATTACGACGGAATTCTGCCGCGCGGCGGCGGTGCTGCGCGCAGCAAAATTTCTATTGAATCAAAGCGTATTGCTGAAGGAGGTCAATGATTTCGCTCAGGAACTGATGGCTTTGTCATACGCGTTGGGGGCCGCAGGTATCCTGCCGTATTACCTGCATTATCCTGACCTGGCCGCCGGCATCTCGCATTTCCGGATTCCGCTGGATGATGCCGTCCGGCTGGTCCAGTCGCTGCAAGGCCAACTTCCCGGATATCTGATTCCCCGGCTGATGCTTGATATTCCCAACGGGAAGGGCAAAGTGGTGCTGGGAGGCGATGGCTTACGGCGCAGTCCCGATGGCGCCTGCTTGATCACAGCGCCTCTGACGGGAGAGACGGTAGCCTACAGGGAGATTCTGTGAGGCGGCGAGGGTGCCGGCTATTCCTTATTTGCCTTTAGTATTCCTGCGGCAATTTGAGCAACCCCCAATATATGAACAAGACGATGACCCCCGTATAGACCACGGAGATAACCAGGTCGGTTAACATATTTTTCAGACGTTTTTTGACCAGCGGAACGCCATTGACCGCGGACGGCGCCAACCCTTTGTGCACCAGGATCAACCCGGCAATATTTGAGAGCCAGTAGAATCCAACCAGGGCCATGGTAAAATACTGCCTGCCCATCAGGCTGACTAACCAAGCCAGGCCATAGGCAATCGGCAAATTTACATAGAGATCGTTCCACCACGAAAGGGGCGATAAAAGATATCCGACTGTAAACAGCAGGCCTCTTTTAATAATTGATTTTGCATCCATAAAAGCGATTTACCATTTTAAGGTGGGCTATTCGCCCGCAAACCAAAAAATCAACCACGGATATTAACTACGAAACACGCGAAAGGCACGAAAACAGGAGTGAAGTTTACCCGCCATGCCAGCCTTAGGCGGCGCCAGAGGCGACCAGGGATTGGATTTAATTCCTAAACAACCTTATCTTTATTCCCTTTCGCGAGTTTTGCGTATTTCGTAGTCAAATAATCTTCTTGTTTTTTGTAGCGATTCCTGATGGTTAAGGTACTAATGGACCTCTTGCCGTTTTTCCACCCGAGCGGATTCACCTCAATCCACGCTCGAAATTACCGGCATGCGTACCGGGGACCACGCCGCCACTTTGCCCCGCGCGCAGGCGGCGCCAGATGGCGCGAACCTGTTCGGCCGTGTAAGCCCGATACATAAAATCCGCCCGCAGGATCCTCGCACCGGCCGACGCCAACGCCGGTATGTGAGGCGCCAGGCAAAACGGCTTTTCACGGATAACCACCATGCGGCAATGCCGGTTAATGACCCGCACCTGTTCCCCGAACGATGAAGCCAGTAACGCTTCCCCGGAGCGGCAGGTTCCTTTACGGTCGCACCCGACTGAGGGAAATATGCAGACCTCTGAAATCATGAGCGGGGTATCCTGATACACAATTACCGCCGCCTTATCGCCCAACGTAGCCAGCAGGCTCCGCATGTTGTTGCCGTCGTCTTCCGGCGAAAGCGTCAGGCGCGTCGCGCCCAGTGCCAGCACCTGTTCTGCCGCCACGTGATTGAGCACGAATAGCGGCCAGTCGGCCGATATATCGAGCTTGGCGTTCTCTTTCTCCTCACCCATGGTCCGGAGTGAATCCCACGCACCCAAATTGGCTGCCTGCCATTGATGCCAACCGCCACCGGCCAGACGTCGAATCGTTTTTTGGAGTGCCGCCTGTTCCCACCGGCGGATGATCACCGGCAAGGCCAGTCGCAAGCGCGCCGCGCCGATGCGCTCAGCCACGTGGCGCACGGCCACGTCGAATGCGTTCGTTGCATCCGGCGGCACTTCCAATATGACTTCGTCCACGCCCTGCCAATCCGAGTCCTCAAAGGCATCCAGCCAGCCGGGCTGATCCGTCTTCAGGCACCACCGGACAGATGCTTGCGACGCCACGGCAGTTGGCACGGGAGTCAGAGCTGCGTCAAGAACGGTCTCGCTGGAGCTCGCCCCTCCATAAATGCTGTTGTTTTTCACGATATTGGAGGGCGGAGCGCCTGCGACGCCGCTGGTTTCAGCATGAATGACGCAGTCGTGCACGGGAGTTACGGGCGCGAGCGCGGCCTTGACATTGGCGACGCAGGCGGACAAGGCCTCCTGGTAGCGCGCTTCCAGCTGGTCGGTTATCTGCCTCCGCATCTGGTTGAGGAACGAAATCGGAACAAAGCACGCTTGGGGATTGTGCACGGTCACCTGTGCCGCCGCAAAACGGGTAGCGCCCAGTTTGCCGAATGCCTGTTCGACGGCCACGCGCATTTGATCGGCATTATGCGCAGCATGAAATTGACCCGAAATTTCCATTGTCGCCGAAATCGCGTCAGGGCTCCGCAAAAGCCCTGCCATGCCAACAAGGCAAGCGCTTGCCCGGATTTCGTCAGGAGCGATATGCACCTCAAAATTCACGGGGCTACGGGTCAAGAACAGGCCAGGCTTAGGTTTTTCAAAGCGATAACGCCGCTTAATTTCCTGCGAGGAGGAGCAATAAACCACGGCGCTTTCCGGAATCTCGGGATGATCGCCTGGCAAGGCGACCTCAACAAGCGCGCCGGCAGGGGCTTCGAAAACCAATCCCGTTTGCGCGCCGGCGGCGCCATCCAGCACGCGCAGCCGCTCCACGGCAAACCCATAAGGCCGCGGCAACCCGGGCACGTCCATTTGAAGGCCATCGTGAACTTCGAGCGCCTGGGAAGGATGGAACCGCAGGCGCACCTCCCCGGAGGCCAGGCGCACAATCTTCTCGACCCGTCCCACGGGATAGCCACGGTGACCGACATATTCCGGATCGATCACGTTCCGGTTCCAGCGGTTAGGCAGGAAAAGGTTTGTCCAAGGCCGGCTGAAAACGGTTTGAATATCGGCGGCCAGCGCTTTGGCCTTTTCCGCCGTAAGGGCGCCGTCGAGCAACTGGCGGTAATAATTAACGGTGGCGGCGACATACAAAGGACTCTTCATCCGGCCCTC
The DNA here is from genome assembly GCA_028718125.1 of Kiritimatiellia bacterium. GTDB lineage: Bacteria > Verrucomicrobiota > Kiritimatiellia > JAAZAB01 > JAAZAB01 > VSJD01. The sequence continues at coordinate 90,500 of JAQUMN010000013.1, read as the reverse complement.
GATTTTCAAGGCCGTCACACCGGCACGGCGGAGTTGCGGCACAAACTCCGTCAAGGCCAGGTCTTTCATGGAGAAGACAAAACCGCGCTCGTCTCCCCGGCGATACTGGTCGCGGCAGAGATAGGCGCACCGGCCACGGTTGCCACTGCGTCCCAGCATATGCGAGGAATACAGGCATAGGCCGCTATAGCCGAAACACAGCGCGCCATGAATGAAGACTTCGGTTTCAATGCCCGGCACACCCGTGATATCGGCCAACTCCTCCAGGGTGAGTTCACGCGCCAAAGTGACGCGGGCAAAGCCCAGCTCGCGGGCAAATTCCACGCCCGCCCGGTTATGGATGGTCATCTGGGTGCTGGCATGCAGGCGCAATTCAGGGAAATGCCGGCGGAGGATACGATACACCCCCAGGTCCTGCACAATGATTGCATCCACGCCGAGCGCCGCAACCGCGGCCAGGGCTTCCGCCAACTCATCCAGCTCGCTCGCCTGAATAAGGGTGTTGACCGTCACATACACCCGCCGCCGGACTTTGCGCGAGTGGGCGTAGCCGGTGATGGCGGCCACATCTTCGAACGCAAGATTCGCGGCCTCGGCCCGCGCGGAAAACCGTGGCAAGCCAAGATAAACGGCATCGGCGCCGTAATGGATGGCCGCATAGCCTGCTTCCAATCCTCCGGCAGGCGCCAGCAATTCGAGAGGCCGTTTATCCGCTGGACATTGTACAGGATGCATTTACTGATTGACCCTGGCATTGGTTTAGATACAAATACGCTATTCGCGAGATGACAAGAGAGTCTGCCTCAGTTGCGGGCAATTTTCAACAACCATCGGGAAGACACAACGAGAACAGGGGACTATTATGAACAACAAAATAGGCGTGATAGCTTCACTGCGCGCGGATCAAAGCTGTTTTGCGCAAATGAAACAGCATGGTTTAAATGTCTGTCAACTGTGCAGCTGGTCGCCCGAGCTGTGGACCGATATGCTGGCGGAAAAGGTCCGCAGGGAAGCGGAAGACGGAGGCATTTACATGACGTCACTCTGGGCTGGATACTCTGGACCCGGCGCGTGGAATTTTACCGAAGGACCTGCCACGCTGGGCATGGTACCGGCCGCTTATCGTTTTCAGCGCATGCAGGAATTGAGGAAAGCGGGCTGCTTTGCCAAGGCCCTGGGCGTTAAGGCCGTCATCACGCACCTGGGATTCATTCCGGAGAACGCGAACGATCCCACCTTCCAGGACGTTGTGGTGGCGGTACGGGATATTGCGGGCCATTTGAAAAAGTTGGAGCTGGAATTCTGGTTTGAGACCGGGCAGGAGACGCCCGTGACCCTGCTGCGCTTGATCCAAGCCGTGGGCCTGCCAAACCTGGGGATCAACCTGGATCCGGCCAATCTGATTCTCTACGGCAAAGGCAATCCCATTGATGCCCTGGATGTTTTTGGCCCGTTCGTCCGCAACATCCATGCCAAGGACGGGCTTTACCCGACCGATCCCATGCAACTGGGAAAGGAAGTCAAGGTCGGCGAGGGACGCGTCCGCTTTCCCGAGTTCGTGCGGCGTCTGGGCGAAATTGGATTCACCGGCGAGTTCATTATCGAGCGCGAGATTTCCGGCAATCAGCAGAACCGCGATATTGCCGCAACCGTTGCTTATCTCAAGAAACTTTTAGCGGAGGTTTGACCATGGCATTACTCAAACAGATCCAACAGCGATATTCGGTGCGCTCGTACCAGAAACGGCCCGTGGAAAAGGAAAAGCTGGAAACGATCCTGCAGGCGGCACGGCTGGCGCCTTCGGCCAAGAACATCCAGGAATGGCGGTTCATCGTCGTCCAGGACGCGACTACGCGCAAAAAGCTGTGCGTAGCGGCAAATAACCAGGCCTTTGTCGGCGAAGCGCCTGTAATTATCGTCTGCTGCAGTGCGATTTCGGACTATGTCATGCGCTGCGGGCACCCAGCCTTCCCGATCGACGTGGCCATCGCCATGGAGCACATGGCGCTTCAAGCCGTGGAAGAGGAACTGGGCGCCTGCTGGGTAGGCTCTTTTTACGAGGATCAGGTCAAAGCTATCCTGGGCATTCCAGCCCCGGTGCGCGTGGTGGAATTGCTGACGATGGGTTATCCGGCCGATGCACCCCGCGCCAAGAACCGCCTGCCGTTAGAGCAGATCGCCTGCCACGAACGCTGGAAGTTTTGAGTTACGTCGCCAAGGGCGGCAACTAAAATTCTGGATTCCCGATTGGATCGGGAATGACAAATAACGCCTGTCCATTCTGTCATTCCCGCGAAATCGGGAATCCAGTCAAAACTTTATCCGCTTCTGGCGGGAAATTCCTTAGCATTAAGCCAGCCCCGATCGCATTGCGCATCGGGACTGCAGGCGATCACCTCCGGGAAAGGTGGTAAGCCACCTCAACCACGCCCTTGTCAGTATCGCCGGCAAGCAGTTCCTTGTAGTGGCGCGACACCTTCTTGTAGGCGTTCACCTGCTGCTTAATGTAATTCGGGCGATAATGTTTTAACCAGGGGATACTATACACACGGCCAACGACCTCTTCCGTGACCGGCAGTGAACCCTTCGGCTGGCGCAAGTCGCGGTCAGAATTGGCAATCCGCGTCGGCTTGCCGTGGCCATAAACATCGCAGGTATTGAGCAACGGGTGCAAGTGCAGGGGCGCATTGCATCCCGGAGAACATTTTGCCCCTTCCGCCATCACCGCCTCGGCGAACCGCCGCAATGACAGGCCTTCCAGCGCTTCCGGCTTATACAGCCCGCGCGCGGCATACCAGCCGCCCATGGTGCTTCCGGAGCCCTTTGGCGGACGATGGGCCTGAACGCCAGGAACGCCTTCCAGCAGGTCCCAGAACATATTCATGGATTTCTGGATTTCGGCAATGCGCGCATCGTAATGTTTCAATTGTACGCGCGCCACGGCTGCGCTCATCTGGTGCATCCGGTACTTATAACCTCCCATGGGCAGCCCCGCAAACGGTTTAAGCGCTTCGGTCTGGATGGCATCAGCCTCATAGCGTTCATAAAGCCCAAAGGCTATCGCCCGTTCGTATATTTCCGTATCGTTGGTCGTCAGGATGCCGGCCTCACCCGCGGCCAACGACTTCCCGCTCATCAGGGAATATCCGGCCACATCGCCGATCGTGCCGACTCGCCGGCCTTTGTAGAGGGCGCCATGCGCGTGGGAAACATCTTCGATGACCTTGACGTTGTGCTTGCGGGCAATGGCCATGATCGGGTCCATATCCGCCGGATAGCCGCAGTAATGAACGACCACGATGGCCTTCGTGCGCGGGGTAATGCGGTGTTCGATATCCTTGGGATCCAGACACAGGGAATGGGGCTCCACTTCCGCGAATACAATCGTAGCACCCAGCGAGAAGGCCTGCAGACAGGACGCCCAATAGGTCAGGCTCGGGCAAATGATTTCGTCGCCAATCCCCACCTTGCAGCCAAACATGGCGGAATGCAGGGACGCCGTCCCGCAGGATGAGCCGAGCGCATATTTCACGCCCTGCCAGGCCGCAAATTCTTTTTCAAATTCCTTGGTCACATCGCTGCCGGACATGGACCGTTTATGCAGGACATCCAAAACGCCCTTTTCGTCCTCCCTGGTGATAATCGGCCACGTGAACATATCGCGTTCTTGCTGCGTCACGGCCTTCGACCCGCCTAACAGCGCCAGTTTTGATTTTACTTCCGTCATGATCCTGTTTCCTTTCTTTTTGCCCTTACTTTACCGGCATTCAAAATGATATTGGCTGACGCTTTTTCCAACAGCTCGCGGGCATGCGCCAGCGTCACGCGGGTAGCGTCGCGGCCACCCAACATCCGTGCAATTTCCTCAATCCGACTCGGGGTGTCAAGTTTAATAATGCGCGCCACCGTTCGCCCGTTTTGCGCCTGTTTTTCAACCGCGAACTGGGTGTTGCCGTGCACGGCCACCTGGGGCAGATGCGTAATACAGAGCACTTGGCGCCGGCGGGCAACCTGGGCCAGTTTCTCGCCCACGCGCCTGGCCGTCGTGCCCCCGATATTGACGTCAATTTCATCAAAGATCAGCACAGGAATGCGATCGTGCTCCGCCAGCACGGTCTTGACCGCCAGCATGACGCGCGACATTTCCCCGCTGGACGCAATGGCCCGCAATGGCAGCGCGAGTTCGCCCGGATTGGGCGCAAAGGTAAAGTCCAGTGCGTCCAGCCCATCCGCACGCGGCTCGACGGGGCTGAACATAACGGCAAAGGCCGCTTTCTCGAACCCCAAGTCATGGAGTTCCGCGGTAATGGCTTTCACCAGATTTTCGGCCGCCGGCGCACGCTTGCGCCGGAGCGCCTGCCCCAGCGCCTCAAGCCGCTGGCGGCTGGCTTTCAGCTCGCCATCCAGCTTGCGCACTTGCTCATCCCGGGTCTGCAAATCGCGCAGGCGTTCCCGGCTCTGTTCCAGCAGTTTCAACAGATCGGCCACCGACCCGCCGTATTTTCGTTTAAGCTTCTGATAGACCGCCAGCCGGTCGTCCAACCATTGCAGACGACCAGGGTCGCCTTCAACATTCCGGGCAAACGCGCCTACGCCGGACGAGAGGTCCTGGATCTGCTCCGCCAAAGTCCGCGCCTCGCTCTTCCAGCCAGCGGCTGATGGCGCAAGCGGTGCAAGCTTGTCGAGGGCTTGTTGCGCCGCAGCCAGGCAATTAAAGGCGCTTGCCTCTGCCTCGGTCAACACCTGGCGAATTTCCTCAGTCCATTGCAGAACAGCATGGGCGTTGCCCAGCACATTTTGCTCGCGGATAATTTCCGCTTCTTCCTCCTCGCGCACGGCGGCCGTTTCCAGTTCCTTGACCTGGAAAGAAAGCAGATCAACCTGGCGCGCCAAATCCGCATCGCCGACGGTCAGCGCCTGGCGCTGGGCAAGCAAATCCTGGTGGCGATCGTATTCCTCGCGGTACGCGGCAAGCTCTTTTTCGAGGCGGCCAAAGGCATCCAAAACATTCAATTGAAAATCGGCGTTCAGCAGCGACTGGTGGTCGTGGGGCCCGTGCATATCCACCAGCAATTCGCCGATGCGTTTTAACGCCTGGAGCGTGACGGGGCTGTTATTGACAAATTGCCGGCCGGCGCCGGAGGCGGCAAACGCGCGCTTGATGATGAGACGGCCGTCGGTTCCGCACTCGATCCCGCTTGCCTGCAGCAGCGCATTGAGTTCGTCCGGCCGGGCCATCTGGAACATAGCCTCAACGGCGCACTGGTCCGCGCCTGCGCGCAGGAGAGTTTTATCGGCGCGCTCGCCCAGGAGCAGATTCAAGGCGCCGATGATCATGGACTTGCCGGCCCCCGTCTCCCCGGTAATCACGTTCAAGCCGGACTCGAACTCCACCTGGAGGGCCTCCACCAAGGCCAGGTTTTTGATCTGGAGGGATTGAAGCATTGTTAATGGCCGCTGTGCGGACAGCTCCCGTGGGGACAGGACGAACAGGCGGACGAGGGCTCGTGCTGATGTCCCCCCGCCGGCGCCGCCACGCTGAAGCCCGACAACACTTTCTTCAGTTTCCTCCCGTCACAATGCGGACATTGTGCCGGCACATCTCCCGGCCGGCGCTGAAGATGCTCAAACTTTTTACGGCATTCCCCGCATTCATATTCATAAATCGGCATATCCAAAGCACCTCGATAATATTAATTCAACCGGCTCGGACTAACATTCCAAGGCCTGTTCGTCTGCATCGTTACTTATGCAGTGTCCCTGATGCCGCCCAACATCTGACGCGGAAGCAGAGCTGACCCCGCCCTGTGCGGGGTAAACTTTATGCTTGCCACGCCTAAGGCGTGGTCGGCTATGGCCGGTATTAAACCGGCCCTACCCGCATCAACCCAAAAACGAATAAATTTATGTAACACAATCCACGCTTCACAGGCTGTTGACGTTACACCCTTTCCGGCAATCGCAAGATCCAATATCCTGAATTCCGCGGATCACTCCCGGGAACATCCGGAGCACATTGGCCGCGTTGGTTTCCATCGTCTTCAGGATCAGATCAAAGGTGACCGATTCTTTCGATTCATGCCAGCAATCGTAATCCGTGCTCATGGCAATGACCGCATAGCAGATACCGGCTTCCCGGGCCAGGACCACCTCCGGCACCGTGCTCATATTGATAACATCGCCGCCCCACATCTGGAACATCCGGCTTTCGGCCCTGGTCGAAAAACGTGGGCCCTCGATGGTCACCACCGTGCCCCGATCGTGATGGGGTATCTTGAGTTCGGCGGCGACTTTCGAAAACAGCTTGCGGAGTTGAGGACAGAACGGTTCGGCCATCGGGATATGGCAGACGGACATCCCCTCGTAAAACGTCTGGGCGCGTCGGAAGGTGCGGTCAATGAACTGGTCGACAAACACCAGGTGGCCGGGCTCGATTTCCTCGCGCAGACTGCCGCAGGCGGTTGTAGCGATAATGTGGGTAACTCCAAGTTCCCGGAAGGCCCAGATATTCGCCCGGTAATTGACCAGCGAGGGCATGATCCGGTGGTCGGCGCCGTGCCGCGGCAAGGCGACAATATCCATCTCCTGTAATTTCCCCGTGATCACCATGTCCGACGTGGCGCCGTAGGGAGTATGCATCTTGACCCGGCGCACCTGCGTCAGCTGCAAATTATCGTCAATACCTGATCCGCCGATAATACCAATTTTAGCCATGAAGCACCTCCGCGGCATGGATTGTCGATCAGTTATGGTTGATGATCATAAACATTGTGGTTGGACAGGCAAGCCTAAACGGAAGAGGCTGAAGGCTATAGGTATATGTCGTAATCCTTCATCCGCCGCCTTGTCTTCACACTCACCCAGGCCTTCAGCCTACAGCCTACGGCCCCTCTTCAGGCCAAAGGCCAGACCTGTTGCTTTAACTGCTTGGCGGATTTGAATTCGATTTCCCTGCCATTCACGATTAACTTGGCTGACGCGGACGCAACCTCGACAGCGATTTTCTTGTCCGGGGTGCGCGCATGCAGAATATTCGCCAGCAGGATCGCCCGTTCCACGCCATCGCCGCGGCCGTAATTCCAAACTTCATCGGGCTGGGCCAGCCGGCCGGGCTCGTCATAAATCGATTCGTCGGGCATGGCCGTTACTCGCTCAACCACTTGTTCCTCCGTCAGCGCGGCAGCGCCGGCGACCGAAACGGGATTGCGCTCCACGGCTGCCCGCAGAAACGGCTCCGGCTCCGTTCGGGTAAGGTCGCGATAGGCATAGAAAGCCAGGTCCGCCACTGCGTTTTGCGGACGGATAGCTTCCAGCCGGGCGATCACGGCCTCGCGATCCATATCGAGGGTAATACCCAACGGCGCTTGTACCAGCCGCACAGTTTTCTCGCGGATATCCGGGATCCGGGGAACCGTCCGGCAGAAACGAATCAGCCCCTCGATAGCCAAGGCGGCATTCAGACAGCCGCAGGAAAACTGTTTTCGCAAAGCCTCCACATCAGCGGCATTATTCAAATCCACCTTCTGGGCGCGAAGATAATCTTCCAGGTCGTTAAGCACGATGCCATCCGGCAGGCGCTCGCACGAAAAATATTCCGTCTCGATCTCGGACAAGAGTTTATCCCGGGTCGCATCTGTAACCTTGAAGGCGCTGTCCTGCTCGTATGCGAAAGCACGCTCAGCGCCGATATAGCGGGCGACACCATGAATAGCATAACGGATCTGGAAGCATTTCTGGATATCGCGCCGGTGGCGAATATAGTTGCCCAACATTTCGTCGGTGAGTCCGGTTTGCAGGAAGCGGCGCAGGCGTTCGGCAAACCGTTCATACGCCTGCGGCTGAATGGTGGCTTCCGGAAAAAGGATGTGAACGTGTCCGGTCTCGTGGGCCACCAGGGTAACGCGCTCGTTTTCCAGCGCGCGGCGGGCCTGGGCCGAGAGGGCTGTGCCGTTATACCACATGGTCTTGGTCACCAGCCGCCGGTTGTTGGTCAGCACGCCTTCGCCCGTATCCACAAAATTCTGGGAGTGTAGCGGCGTGGCCATCAGGAAAATATCTTTCAGCGGGACGCGCGCCACAATAAAAAGCGCCGCCGCATAGAGCACGGCCAGCGACACGCACTCGCCGGCGCCGCCGGCATAATTCTCCCGGTATCGAAAAGCATTCATGGCCTCCACGGTTTCGGTCTTCCAATACGGAATAACATCACCCGCGTATTTATCGAGGCCGAAATGCTTACGGATATCAATGTCGAAATAATATTTATCTCCCTCGTAACCGAAAAGCGCATTGGACTGCTTCAGGGTTGCGGCATCGATGAAATCGGAAAACCGGCTCAGTTCCCGCTGTTTGGTTGTCAGCCCCCATGTATCGAGGTCCAGGTTGAAGGCATAATGATCCATGATGTATTGCTTGACCCGGACAATGCGCCGGTAGGGCGTCATGGCAGCAAGTCCCGCGAACCAGGGCTCGTCGCGCCACCGCCAGATGCAGGGGCTCATCAGGTTGGCCAACAGCAGGCTGTAAATGAGCTCCGGGAACACGAAGATTTCCATGTCCGAGAGCGTCAGCGCCGAAGATTTGCGTTCTAGTTCCTGGCGATTCATGGCAATATTTGTGGATTGGTTAATTCATCGATTCGTTGATTCGTAATCCGGATTCCATAAATCAACGAACCATCTAATTCATGAATTTGGCCTTTGGCAACTATTTCATGCGGGAGACGCAATATGTGCGGCGATCCCGATACCCTTGCGTGATCGGGACGGAGCGTAGCGTCCCTCCTGCCAAATTCTAAATTCCTATACATCTAATTATCGAATTATCTTAACTGCCTTCAACCTCCCGCTGATAGACTTCCGTGTTCTTTGTGGTGAATATCTTGTTTTTCTTAGCGGTTACCAGTGTTCAAGAAACTAAGGAGTCCATAATTGACTGGACATATTCTTGTTTAGGTAGGGCGGGACAGCCTTGTCCCGCCGTTGCCTCACCTTGCGTGGCCAGACTGGCAGTCCGGTCCTACCTGTTGGACATGTATATACAATTATGGGGACAGACTAATAACTGCAGGCTGCGGGCTGAGGGCTACAGGCGGTGGACTATTGTCTTATGGTGGAACAGACAGGCAGGGATCATCCGCCGTCTACCATCCGGCTCCCGCTCAACGCCCTACACTTTATGCGTTACGCGCTTCCCGACCTTAGCCACTTTGCCGGACTTGATGCAGGCGGCGCAAACTTTACGGACGGTAATACCACCGTTTTCCATTACCCGGATTTTCTGGAGGTTGGGTAAAAATTGACGACGGGTAATACCGGTCGTGTGCAGGCCGATTCCGCCCTTGGCCTTCGGCGACCCGCGCCGGGTAATAATGTTGCCCTTGCGTAATCCCTTGCCGCAGATATCACAAATGCGTGCCATAGTCAGCTCCTGAACAATGCCCTTGTTTTGCAGTCTTTTCGTTGGATCAAGATACTATAGGCAAGCCTGTTATCCACCTCAAGTATAAAAACACCGGATTTGTAATGCCTCAGTTACTGAGGGGCATGCAAAGTTGTACCACCCAAACAGAGATGTCTCGACTTCGCTCGACATGACACGCAGCAACGGTCATTCCGAGCTTAAGCGAGGAATCTCGCCTGCAGCGAACAAGCCTCGTTGCAGGCATAACCTTATACATACCCCCGGTAACTGAGGATTACCCGGATTTTTGATGTTGCGCTTGGCAAGCGTTCTGTTATGGTTTCGTGTTCTTTTATCCCTGTCAAGGTGTGATTAATTGTGAAGGGCGCCCATCGTCTATCGGTCAGGACACCAGGTTTTCATCCTGGGAAGCGGAGTTCGACTCTCCGTGGGCGCGCCACGCAGTAGAACCTTGCAGACTCGGCTCACTGCGTGGCTCCGCAGGCTGATCAACTCCCGCTTTTTTTACCCGCCGGAAACGTCACCACGAACGTGGTCCCTGGCCCGGGACTTCGTTCGATAGAGCCGCCTAATTGTTCCACAAAGGTCATTACCAGTTGCAAGCCCAGCGACGCGGTATTCCGAAAATCCACTTGCGACGGGAATCCCACGCCATTGTCGCCGACCTCCAGCCGAAAGAGGTCGTTCGCGCCGGCCTGGAGCCGGATACGAATAACGCCCCGCCGGTTGTCCGGGAAGGCATATTTCAGGGCATTGGACACCAACTCGTTAATGATCAAACTGCATGGAATCGCCTGGTCAATGTGCAGAGCTACATTGTCCACGGCAACATCCATGGTCACTGAGCCGGGATCCACCAGAAACATCCGGAACAGATGGCTGATCAGGCTCTGAATATAATTGCCGATATCCACCTCGGCCAGGCTTCGGGACTGATACAGCTTCTCGTGCACGATGGCAATGGATTTGATCCGGTTTTGGCATTCCCGGATCACGGCGGCAGCCTGTCGGTCCTGGACATGCCCCAGCTGGAGCTTAAGCAGACTGGAAATAACCTGCAGGTTGTTTTTCACACGGTGATGGATTTCCTTGAGCAGAACCTCCTTATCCCGATTAGCGGCAAGCAGCTCTTTTTCCCGTGAGCGCAACTGCTGATTGGCGGCTTCCAGAGCCTGCAAGGCCAGTTTCCGATCCGTGATGTCAATGACTACTCCAATCACGGCGCGGCCATCGACAAATTGCACAGACCGTGAATGCAGAAGCACCCATTTGGTTTCCCCCGTTTTGGATAGGAACCGATAATCACGGACCGGTACAACCCCATCTGTCAGGCCCAGCTGTTTTTTACGAATTTGATCCAGGAAAAAACTGCGATCAGGCGGCTCGACAATTCGTCCAAATTCTTCAAACCCCCAGGTCTTGATTTCATCGCGGTCATAGCCGGTGATTTTGGTCCAGCCATCGTTGACAAACACGAGCTTGCCGTCCTTGATCATATGGATTCCGACCAATGACTGTTCCGAGATGGTTCGATATTTGTCTTCGCTTTCGCGCAACGCCAGTTCAGAGCGCATTTTATCAATTGCCGTGCCGATTTGCCGGCCAACAGCCACCAGCAACTCCTTTTCCTCGCCGGTAAACGCATGGGGCGCATCATGGACCAGGACCAGGGCGCCGATCACGGTGTCCTTGGCTGTCAGAGGAATGCTGGCGGAGGACTGAATGTTCCATTTGCGAGCTTGTTCCGGCGCCACACGGACATAATCATCCGCAAAAATCCCCTGTCCCTGCTCAAAAAGCACCCGGTATTGCGGTCCGTTCAGCTGTAATTGCCTCAGGCTGCGCACATAATCGGCTGGCAAACCCTGAATGGAAACCAGTTCCGCAGTTGTCGCCCGGGCATCCACAATATAAATCCCAGCCCCTTTGAATTGCACCAAATCCCGGGATGCGTTCAGCACTTCATCCAGCAGGGCGGTCAAATCCGTCGCCCGGTTTACCGATACGATGATTTTGTTGACAATCTCCACCTTGCGGGAATGCTCCTTGATTTGCAACTCGCCCAGCTTGCGGTCGGTGATGTCGCTTACCAAGCCGTCATATGACACCAAACGCCCGGTACTGTCATGATGCGGAACGGGGGTGTTCCGGAGCCAGCGGATCTTCCCGTTCTTGTGCATGATCCGATGCTCCAGGGGCTGGATCGTTTCGCCTTTCAAGAGCCGGTCGGCCTGGTCCAGCACCAGCTTGCGGTCTTCCTCGCAAACCATGTTGAACCAGAGGTTGGGATTGGCGTCATATTCCGCTGAAGTATACCCCGTCACGGCCACACACGCCGGGCCGTGCGACGTTGACGCGGCTCGCGCGTTTTCCACCTTGACGGTATAAATGTAATCGGTTGTGGACTCCACGAGGCGACGGTAGCGTCCCTCGCTTTCCTTGAGAGCCAATTCCGCCTGCCGTTGCTCGGTAATGTCCGTAAGAATAACCATTTCGGACACGGTATCGCCGGCATGGGTAATCGGCATACTGGCCGCGCGATAGATACGGCCATCGCGCGGGTTAGTAATCTCGTGATGAACGCTTTGTCCCTTCTGGACTTGCTTCATCACACACCAGGGACAAACCTGCGTGAGATCAAAGAACACACGATGACACGGCTCACCCACGGCATCCCGGCCCACTTTGCGGATCATGGCAGGATTCATATATTCAACGCGACAATCCGGGGAGCAGATATAAACCAGGTCGCTTATGGCCTCCATCATGGACCGGTATTTCTGCTCGCTCTCCAGCAACTGACGCTCGATCCATCGCTTGTCTAACGCCATCTTGACGGTTGCCAGCACCTCGTTATCGTCCAGCGGTGTACGAATGAACCCGATTGGGTCAATGGCCTTGGCCTTCTGCAAGGCTTCAATATCCGCGGAATCGATCAGGAAAATGACGGGGATCTGCCACTGCTTATGGATGGCATCCGCCACCTGGATACCTTGCCATGCCTCCTCCAGGCGCACATCGATCAGCATCAGGTCGGGCTTGAGAGTTTCCGCCAGGCGCATGGCGTCGCTGGCGCAATCCGCGACGCCGGCCGTGGTATAATTAAGGATTTTCAGCAGGGCCTGCAGCTTAGCTACCAAGGCCGGATCACGGACGGCAACAAGAATACGGGCGGTACTCATCGGCTTGATCCTTGCTCACTGGGTCGATTTTGCGCGGTCATCAAAGATGGTTACTTGACGAATCAATTCCCATTGGTAAAACGGGAAGCAGCGCAAGCAATAACTCGCATGTCGTATTTAGTGACAAAATATTACACGAACGCCGACTTTCATGCAAGGTGTGGATTAGACATGATCCAGCGAAACGTGGTCTTACTAAACCCACCATCACGGAAGTCGTCACAGTTAAAATCATATGATTGAAAAGACCGGCGCACGATGGCTCCTATACCTACCCCATTAAAAAAACGGCAATATGATGCTATATCCATGGAGGCTCCAGACTAAATCCTCGACTATTCAACCTGTCACCGTTAATTAGGCAGGATGTTATTAGACACCACTTAACATCATTGTTTTTTCTTTTCTTTTTATCTCCATCTGTTACAGTTCCGTTATTCAACTGCAAATTACGGCAAAGCTTTAATGACACATGGAATTCGTTATGAATTGGCCGAAGCGGATTGTTCAGGCACTGGTGTTTGCCGCCATTGTGTGGCTGTTTGCCGCCAACTTCATGTGTAATTTATTCGAATTGGGAGACCCCTATAATCCTCAGCAGTGGCGCCCCAGGGTGTTTGAGGTTTTCCAAATGGACGTGCAGACAGCCATTAACAACACTTTGATTAAAATCAAAAAGGATGGACTTCACAGCACGGGCGGTTTTCTCTATGGCTACCCCAATCCCGGCGACACATATGATCGGGCCTTTGCCTTGCACGGCAAAGTTTTCAGCTTTTTTTATTACCACAGCACCTCCGATCTCAACACGTTTCTCCGCCACGGATACTGGGCCATGTCTCTGTGTCTTGCCACGATCTTAACCATTCTGGCATTTTTCGTGAAAAAGCATTTCGGCTGGGGTGCAGCCGTCACCCTGGTGATCATCCTGAATCTTTCCGATTGGCTGGTGTTTATCGGACGGAATATGTATGAGGTATACTTTCTCCGTTTGTTGCCTTTTGTATTGTCGTTTATTTTGTTCCAATTCGTTATCAAGGGCACGCGCTTCAGGTTTTATCATTTTCTCATCGTCGTTGGGTTGGCCAACCTGACACTTAGTCTGTGCTGCAACGAATTCGTTACAAATATCGTCCTCAGCGTTGGCGTAGGGCCGATATTTTACGGAATACTGAATCGGCAACCATTCAAGCGTGTAGCCTACTGGACTTTTCTCTCCGTTCTGGTGGCCATGATGGCGGTGGCCGTAGGCGTTGTGGCCACTGCCATTCAAGGATATTTATTTTACAATAACTCCGACAAGGCCCTGATCGTATTCCAGGCAATTTATAATCGCAGTTTCGGATCTTCGGATACAATTCACGACTGGACGGCGCCGAAGGAGATATCCATATTCCAGATTTTCGAACAATATCTTACGTTACCAGTCGCAAGCATTCCTTTTTATCAAAACAGGTTTCCAGGGTATCACATCTTTCTAACGTTATTCGCCTTCGTCTTCGCCCTTCTACCCTGCAGCATGGTGTGCCTGCTTGATGGTCGCATTTTTCCGCGCATAGAGAAAGAACGTCAAAAGATGCTGGCCCTCACCGCGGCCACCCTGTGGGGGTTGGCGGCCAGCCTGTCCTGGGCTTTCCTGATGAAGGGCTTCATGTGGCATCACATCCATATGGCCGCTTTGACCTTCTATATTCCATATTTACCCATGTTGTATATTCTCCTCGGCAAAAATCTTTCATTAATTTCCCTTCAATGTAAGGACTGGATGGAGGCCCGCCAGCGCTTAATTGCTGCACCAACGCCGACGCCAACCAAACAAAAAAGACGATAATCCAATCCGAATGTGCGGTTTTCCACATCGCGGACCAGTGACTGCTCGGAACCAAATATGAAAATCGCCGTCATTGATGTTAAACCCCGGAAAAAGGGTTATATAGCAAAGGAAATGTCGGGCGGCTTTGGGAAAAAAATACATTTAACCAATAGTTTGTTTGGCTCAATATTAAACTGGTATTTAAGCGCGCGGTTCAATGCGCCACCTATCATGTTGGCACAAGCGGCCGGCATCTGCAAAGCAGCCGGACATGAAGTGACGGCTTATCACACTCACGATATCGACGATATTCACCCCTTGACGAAGATGGCCATCGTATTGAGCAGCATGGTTGACTATCGCAACGAAGTTACCTTTGTAAAGGACATCAAAGCCAAGTTTCCGACGATGATTGTGATCGTGGTGGGAGCGTTTGCGTCGGTCATGCCGGAGATATTTTCTCCTTCAGCGGATTGCGTGATTGTAGGAAGCCCCGATCTGGCTCTTCAAAAGATTCTACGCGAAGGTTTGCCATCCGAAAAAACCATCCAATCCGATAGTCCCGAGGATCTGGACACGTTGCCACCGATCGACTGGGAGCCCTTTTTTAAAAGCCACATATATGCCAAGCGTCCTTTTTCAAGAAAAAAAGGAATCTGTATTCAAAAATCACGCGGTTGCAGCATGACATGCCAGTACTGCCCTTACGCCGCTTTTTTTGGTAAAGCAAGGCAATTTAGCGTTGACTATACCTTCAAGACCATCGAGTTTTATTATCATAAACACAACATTCGATATTTCATGTTTCGCGATCCGAATTTTGGTGAAAACCGCAAAGAGTTTCATCGATTTATGGAGCGTATAATCGATAGCGGGCTGAATCTCCGCTGGAGCTGCGAGGCCCGACTCGACACATTCAACGATGACGAGTTGCGCTTGATGCACAGAGCCGGATTAGGCTATGTGATTATCGGGGTGGAAAGCGACAACCTAACGACGCTTAACTCCAATTCACGGATTGGCAACAGCAAGGACGACATAGTTCGCAAAGTTGGCATCCTGGAATCTCAAGGGGTTGTGGTGCAAGCCAATTACATTATTGGCTTTCCGCAAGAGACCGAAAAAAACGTGTGCCACACGATTTCCTTTGCTAAAGCGCTGAATACTATGTTTGCTAATTTTAATATTTTCACCCCCCAACCGGGCACAATGATATTCGACAAGTACCGGGACAAATTGCTAACCGTTGATTGGGAGGATTATAATTATTCGAAGCTGGTCTGGCGTCACCCCTTGCTTTCCAAGGAATTTTTGGAACAAACAGCCGTAAATTCCTTTGCTACCTATTATTTCCGCCTTACATGGTTACGTAAACACGGCGGAAATTTGGCCAAGATATTATTCATGTGAAAACGATTTTTTTAACAGGTCGAAACGGCTTTGTTGGGCAAACACTGGCCGAAAAGCTCAAACCACATTGCCGAATAGCATCCTGCATTCGGCGCAAATTAAACACGATTGATTATGCCCGGGAAACGCTTGTCGTAAAAGATGTCCGGGCTCTTACGACAGAGGATGTTTGTGCTTCCGGCGCAACATGCATTGTGCATCTGGCCGCGCAAATTCGCGGAGCACCGCAGGTCGTGGCCGCCAATAATATCGAAGTAAATGAAACCGTATTTGGCATCGCTCGCCGCCTGGATTTGCCAGTGATTTATCTAAGCTCGACAAACGTACTTTTTGCCGATTGCTTGGGCGGCTATGCGCATTCGAAACAAAAAGGGGAGCTAATCCTTAAAACGACGGGGCAACCCTATCTGATTGTTAGAGCTCCCTTGCTGATCGGGGAAAGCTCGTTTTCCGTGAAAACCATACGATCCTTCTACAGAACCTTCCGTGTTTTTCCTTTATTCGGTCCTCAAGAAGGCAAAGTTCAGCCGGTCCCCATTAGCGCTTTTTCGAATTTTATGGCATCAACAATCCAAGACTCTCGATTTACGAATGTAACCCTTAATGTAATCGGGAAAATGGAATACACGTATAGGATGGTATTGGAGGGGATTTTATCAAAATATGCGCCGGTACGGTTTTTGCATTTTCCCTATCGCATATCTCTTGCCGCAAGCAAGCGGCTTGAATATTTACATCTCCCGTTTCTTGCTTCTTCGGAAGAAATAAAAAGTGTTAATATGGATAAAATTGTCAAGCCGGAACATTCCGCATCGATCCATTACATCGACAACGAAAGCAATGCATTGTTCGGCATCGGCGTTTAAATCGCCCTCTTGAATAATGATCATAACCTCACGGAATTGAACGGGTAACGTTTTATGACACACAGGTTCTGAAGCGCGTGATGTAACAGAAAAGAAAGCTTTTTTTGGATCAACCAAACGACCGAAGCAATTCAAACAGCAGGCAGCCATTTTGCGCGGAAAGGCTTACGATATGGAAGACCGGTTTTGTCAACCCCGGATTTCACTTGTCATACCTGCTAAAAACGAGGGGGAAGGAATCGGGCAATTGGTAGTCGCAGCAAAAGGGTATGCGGATGAAATCATCGTCGTGGACGGACATTCCAGCGATCGGACGGTAGATTACGCCGCAGCTCAAGGCGCGATAGTGATTTCTGACAATAAAAAAGGAAAGGGCGACGCGTATAAAGTCGGCATTCAAAACGTCACGGGGGATATTATCGTGTTTATGGACGCCGATGGATCGCATGATCCCAAAATGATTCCGGCTTTAATTGCGCCCTTGGTAAAAGATCAAGCGGATTTTGTTATCGGATCGCGATTTAAAGGCGGCAGCGATGAATGGAAAGGTGATATTAGCACCTATTTGCGCAGCGTGGGTAGCGGGTTTTTAATTTTGGTGATTAACTATCGATGGAAATCCCATCTCACGGAGTGTCTCAACGGTTTCCGGGCAATCAAACGAAACGCCGCCATGCAACTCAACTTGAAAGCGAACGATTTTGACATTGAGCAACATATGATTGTTCAATGTTTAAAACATAAGCTGAGAGTAACCGAAGTGGCCACCCATGAATACGAACGTAAATGGGGCGCTTCCAAATTGCCGACATATCGCAAATCCTATTTATTTTTTTGGCGATTATTTTTAGACCTTATCAATGGATAAGCCTCACAGAAGCTTATGCCGCCACATTAACAGGCATTATTGTATGATGGCGCTTGCGGCGGCGACGAAAACACGAGAGCGCCAAGCAGCGGTCCTGATATCTCAGACCTCCGTCAACCTGTGGCGGGCACATTGACGCTGACTTCTTCGCCGGTTATCCGTCGTCTGTTATCTGCCGTCTGTCGTCAGAACGGCCACCTGATCCACCAGCAGCGGGATTTTGGACACCGACCACAAGGAGTCCGAAAAGACAATTTTGTTAAGTCCCGGCATAAGCGCAACGTCTTTTACGGCCCATTCTTCCAATTGCAGATGGCGAAAATCATGATATTGCCCTCCGCCGCCGTCAATGAAAACGCGTTTTGAGCCATTGAGCGCCATGCCGCGTATTTTGAATGTTACGCGGTTCGTGGAGGCGGTCAAGTTATAGACATCCAAGACCGCCTGCTTTTCCAAAATACGCCAGTCGCGGAAATCCTTGAGCTGCTGCCATAGCTTGACGTAACCCCAGGTAGGCTCATATAACACCAACGCGGCCCGTCCCTGTTCGCGCGCATGCCGGATCACGTCCTCGCGGGTGTTGTAGAAAATCCGGATCACTACGCGATTGGTATTCGCCGCGGCGTAATCCCATTCCGGAAATATTTTCCAGCGCCGCAACGTCATGGCCGCCTCGTTCGTGATCGAAACCGACTGGGCAAAATACCGTCGCGGAAAATCCCATGGCCCCAATATATCTTCGTATTTTCCGCGACTCAATTCCAAAAAAGCAGCGTCCGGATATTTTTCAAAAAACTGTTCAGCCGTTCGGCGCCAGTTGAACTGGCAGTAAGTTTCGAATGGTTCATCAGGAACCGTAAAGGTGTAGTTGATGCCACCGGGATTGTGCACGGCAAGTTCGTTCCATGGATCTAACCAGCGGTCGGTCAACACCGGCGCCCCGGACGGCAAATTTTTTACCACCCAGTCGTTGATTTTATAATAAGGCGTCGGGGTGCCTTCCAGATGGATGATGGCATAAACGGGCCATGCGGTGAGCGCCAGGTAACCGCCGGCGAGCAGCCCATACATAGCCTTGCGCCATGATCCGGATGCCAGCGCTTGAATTCCCCTAAATGCGCCGATTCCCATCAATAGAATGAAGTGCGGCCAGATGGCGGAAAAATAAGCTATTTTTGCCACGCCGCCGCCCACCGCTACGATATAGCCCATGACCACCGTCAGATGCAGCGCGCAAATCCACGCCAGCGACCGGTAACGACCGCCTTTTTCAGCCGGACTGAACAACGCCGCCACCGCCAGTAGGATAAAAATGAACAACAGAATTACAGCAAAAATATTTTCTCCGGCGAAATAGGCGGGCAACAGCCGCGCAAATTCTGTTTTTGCATCGAACCCGAAATGATGCCCGCCACCGATCGAGTTTTGAGCAACCTCTTTGACCGCACGGAATACCCACCGGCTCATCACCGCTCCAAGCAACACAACGCCAGTGAAAAACGAAACCAGAAATCTGCGTCGTTCCTCCGGGCGTTTCCCAAAAGCCAAAAAGCCGAAAATAAAAATCAACAGGGCCTGCAAACTAACAACCATCCATGTAGACAAGTGCATGTGACAGGCCAGGGCGGCTGCCAAAAACCACCCGAGCCAAGTGCTTAAAGAAGGCAAGCGCCCGTTCTGCAAGTGTTCCTTTATTGCCCAAAAAGCACAGAAAAGCGCCGCCGACCAGCAGATCGCTCCTGAATAATGATATGCCGCCCGCGAAAAATAGAGCTGGTACGGATTAAAGACCGCCAGCAACAGTGTCAGCAGAGCCGCACCGGCTCCGAACCAGCGGCGGGCAAACCGCCAGACAAAGAAAAGCGCGAGAATCCCCATAACCGCGAATGGCAGTCGCACAACAAACGGCGTCGCCAAGAATCCGGCCTTGACCATCAGCAAGCTCAGCGTCTCGTTGAGGGGGATCTGGTTCATCCATGGCGGGTTTTTCCAAAGTTCGACAAGGCTTTGATTCCGGAGCGCGAGCTTGTAAAATTCCATGGTATCCGCTTTAAACGGCGACAGGCCCAGCAGCCAAAACCGAAAAAAAACGGCCACCCCCCCCAATAAAATAAAAATAGTATTAATGAATGGCCTCATTTCCCCGCCTATTCCGGTCACGGCTTCCGCCCGATCCCGTCGCAGCCAATGTTACTCCGGCAGAGCAGGTTGCCCCGCAGTCCCGCCTGCAATGTTATGCATGGCATTGCGGGCAGGTTGCCTCGGGACGCTTCACATTTTGCGAAGGATATACAGCGGGCTTCTTGCTTTCTTCAAAAACACGGCTGATCTGTCCAGGCACAAAGCTTGCTCATATCATTCTCCCGATGACCTCGACTAAAATGACACAGTTATAGTGGCATGTACTTATTCGATATCTCGGCATAGAACGTGCGCACATTGATCCTTTTCCGCAAGATTACCTGGAGAAATCTAACAAACGAATTAATATTAACAAGCCCGGAAGAAACCAGAATCTCTTTCCAGGAATACAGCAAATTATACAGCCCTATCTTTCTTCGCCATGCAAACATCTTTTTCGAATCGTGCAAGCCCTCCACAGGCGTCCGCAAGTCTATCGCCACACCTTCCTGATATACTTTCTCGTCAATCAAGCCTCTTTGCATAAAGTAATCATACAGTTTTGTCCCCTTAAACGGCGTCGTAAAATTGACGTACACAGGCGCATGAATACGCTTCATCATGTTGATTGTGTCGCCAATAGTTTCGTCAGACTCATTTGGAGCACCGATCATGTAATTTACGCTGATCGATATGTCGTGATACTTGCACGCATCATATACCTCGTATATCTTCTCTGTGGAAATGGCCTTGCCGTAAACTTTATTGCGAATATATTCGTTGCCAGACTCGATAGAAACATGAATCTCGCGCGCCCCTGCTTTCTTCATAAGCCCGACAAGCTCTCGATCCAATGTCCGGAGAGAAAGGCCATTCGAATAACATATGGAAATGCCCTTATCCAACGCTGCTACGCCCTCCAAAATAGTACACGCTCGCTCACGGTCAAAGGAAAAATTATCGTCTTCCACCGAAAACTGTCTAATGTTATAGCGATCCACAAGATACGTTATTTCCTCCAATACATTCCGAGCACTTCTCGCTCGCCATCGTTTTCCCTGCGATAAAAACATATTGCAAAAGTTGCACTGATTGGGACAGGACCGCGATGTCAGGACCGAAAGATACATGCCGTTGAGCTGATAATAATATGCCGCCGATAACTATGGGGACAGAAAACCTGCGGCGGAGTATCTTGATCAGTCTTTTTGTAAACCACCACCGCGCCGAATACGGGCATGTAATCCCCACCACATCCGGCTTGAACTTAGCCAGTTGTGCAATTAAATCTGCCAGGTTGAACGTCTGAAAATACGCCCCCTTATATCTTTCCGTTCGATCTAAATTATATATCCGGGTTTCATGCCCCGCTTTATCCAGTGAGGCCGCAATATACAGCATTGAAAGGGGAACCACATGCTGTCGAAAATTATCGTGCAAAACAAACGGCGAATTAAGAATTGCTGCTTTTATTTTTCCCCTCCTTTCCAAGCCGCGCTATTTGACACATTAACACGCATCCCGGCCCGCCATGGCACCGCGCTGTCTACGCCACACGCCCCACGCGCGTTAAGATCCGACTTGTTCGTCCATTCTTGTTTGCGCAACACTTCTTGATTTTGCGGTTTCAATCCTCGACTTTTACAGGAATGTTGATAGAATTGACATATTGGGTTATCGAAGATCGGCTTGACACGTGAAAACAATCGATTTAGCATCCCATTAACAAGGGTCCGCGCACCTGGCGTTTCACAAAACTCCCCGGCTGTAATCACTCTGCCAGATGACAATATGAAAAAATCGCCGGACGCACAACACATTTTCCCGCCAAGGAAAGGATGTTTATGAAACTGGCCATCACGGGAGCCTCCGGATACATCGGATCGCATGTGGTGGATCGCGCCTTGGAGCGCGGCTACCAGGTGCGCCTCCTGGTCCGGCGTGAGGTCAAACGCCCGGACTGGATTAGGCGGGGCATTGAGATATTTCGCGGGGATGTGCGCGACGACCGCGCACTTACGCCCTTTCTCACCGGAGCAGATTTCCTTTGTCATGTTGCGGGCGTCAATACCCCCTCCAGCACGCAGCGTGACAATATCATGTCCAGCAACGTAGATGGCGTAAAACAGATTCTTTCCCGGGCCCATCAATGCGGGGTCAGGCGCATCATTCACACCGGCAGCACGGCCGCACTGGGATGCAGCGGCAAAGGCCTGATGAACAATGAAGATACGGCTTTCAATCTTTGGAACGCATCCACCGACTATGAGCGCTCCAAGTACCTCGGCGAAAAGGCCTCGCTTGAGCTTTTCAAAAACCAAGGCGTCCCCGTTATCATTGCGCAGCCGGCCGCCTGCGTTGGTCCGGGTGACGTCAAACCGACCTATACCGGCAAACTCATCATTGATTTTATCAACCGCAGCCTGCCCGGTTACTTCGATATCCGTCACAACTTCGTGGATGTGCGCGATGTCGCCTTGGGCCATCTCCTCGCCCTGGAAAAAGGCCGCTTGGGCGAGCGCTATCTCCTGTGTGGCGACGACAACCTGCTTATGTCCGACTATTTCGCGCTAATCACACGGTTTACCGGCATCCCGCCGCCTGCAATCAAACTCCCCCTTTGGATGGTGCTTCCTATGGCCTATGGCTTCCACGTTCTCGGGGCGCTTACACACAAAGACCCCTTCATTCGCGTGTCAACCGTAAAGCGGGCCCTGCTTGACCTGCGCTACGACAATGCCAAGGCCAAGCGCGAACTCGGCTACGCGCCCCGTCCGCTTTCCGTCGCTCTATTCGACGAAATCAAGTGGTTTATGGATAACGGATATTTACCTCATTCCGTTCGGCTCAAAGGATCCTAAATGGCTTCTTCATCCCTGCGGGTCGCTTTTATCGGGGCCGGGTGGGTATGCCGGGAACGACACCTTCCGTGTTTTGGCAAGCATGCCGGCGTCGAATGCTTTGGCGTCATTGATATCAACGCTGAGGCGGCGCAGCGTGTCGCAGCCCGATTCCAGCTGCCGCATGCAAGTGTTGCGAGGAGGCCGGAGGATTGCGCCTGGCTTGCCGGCGCCGATGCGTTGTGCATTACCGTACCACCTCAGCACCATTATGAATGGCTCGCTTGGGGTGTCGCACACAACAAGCATATTCTCATTGAAAAACCGATCGTCGTGGGACGAGCAGAGGGCGTGGATATATTTGCCCGCTTGAGTCATTACAAAGGCATGTTTTGCGTGACACATAACACGCTTTTCACCCATGCTGCGAAACAGACCCGCGCATGGATCCGAGAGGGAAAACTCGGCGCTATCACGGACTACTCGAGCACCCTTTACAACAGTCCCCGAAGGCATCTGCCTGATTGGTACGATGATCTGCCCTTTGGATTGTTGTATGATGAATTGTCGCACTTTCTATACAACGCGGACAGCCTCTGTCCTGAGTTACGAGTGCTGTCAGGAGAAACCTATCCCTCGCGAAGCGGCCTGCGATCAACGCCTTCTGCAGCCCGCCTTACATTGGCCAGTCGCGATTTTCCTGTTTTCTTTAATCTCCATTTCGAAAGCCCGCTGAGCGAATGGCATATCATTGTATCGGGCACAAAAGGCATGCTGATTAACGATGTATTTCGCGATATTCTTGTGTTTCTGCCGAACGATCGCGAACATCGCGCATGGGATCATGTTCGGACCCTGAGGCGGGCTGTCGCAGATTATACCAAGGGGTTTATTTCAACCGGCTGGCGGCACTTATCAAACACCTTGTTTTATGGCACAGACGAGGTGATCACGCGGTTTGTTCAGGCCTGCCAAACAAGCAAACCGCCGGAACGGATTAACGTATCGGATGCCCGGCGCGTATTTCTTTTACTCTGCGATTGTGTGGATGCCCTGAATGACGGGCGCGTTAATTTCCAATCCAGCTTGGTATTGAAACCATAGGCTTTCATACCTCCGATCCTGACCTGTCAGGCGCCATGCCAGATCTTCTTTCCACGGCCGCTGCTTTCTGAAAAAGGTATTTCATCAGCATCACGAACCCATTTCCATACGACCACAGCAAGGACGGTCGGCGCAGAGACTGGCGCAACAAACGCAGGATGACATGCGGTTGGAAAAAAAAATCCTTCAATATCCGGTTCACGGCAGCGTTGATTTCGCCCTGGCTTAAATGGGGGTACTCCATCACCGCGGTTTGCTCGCCCTGCATGGAATAATCCCGCCACGATTTTATTTTCAGATAATTTTTTTCCCGGGCCCAGTCAAAAAGCTCCGTGCCCACCTGCGGCATGACGCTCGCCGCCTGGATGGTGTCCGTGTCAAGCTCCCTGGCAAAAGCAATGGTGGCCTCGATGGTTTCCCGGTCCTCGCCCGGCAGCCCGATCACCCAGCAGGCATGCGTATTCAAACCGGCTTTGCGGGCCAGGGCTGCAAAATCCCGCGTCTGTTCCAGGCGAATGCCCTTGTGCACCCGGTCAAGAATCCGCTGGCTGCCGCTTTCGGCGCCAATCAATACCATCCGGCATCCTGCCGCTTTCATCATCCGCAAAAGGCCTTCATCCGCCCAGTCCACCCGCGAGTTGCACGACCAGGCAATCCGCCTTCCACTGGCAATGATCAGCCGGCAAATTTCGCGCAGGCGCTCCCGGTCCGCCGTCAGGGTGTCATCCTCAAAAAAAACTTCCCTGACCTTGAACCGGTCGAAATTTTCCAGCAGTTCCGCCACCACCCGGCCGGGCGAACAATAGCGATAGCGGCGGCCATGCATCACCTGGGGCCATTGACAAAACACGCACCGGTTGGGACATCCCCGCCCGCTGATTTGATCCAGAAAAGGATACAGGTAGGTGTTGTTCCGATACTTCCGCACATCAAGGTGTTTCCACGCCGGGAAAGGGATTGCGTCAAGATTTTCAATAAGGGCGCGAGGCGGATTTTTAATCAACTCCTTATGCTTCCGCCAGGTCAGCCCCAGGACTTCGGTCAGGTCGGTTCCGCCGGCCAGGGCGCGAGCCAGGTCGCGCACCGTATAGTCATATTCGCCCCGTGCAACCGAGTCAACGGCGCCCGCGGCTTCTTCAAGCGTGGCTTCATCATAAACGGTCACATGCGGGCCCACAAAAACAATATGCGCACGCGGACAGGCCGCCTTGCATTCCCTGGCACAATTTATATCGCTATAAATGGAAGGCGTGGTTGCATCCAACACCAGCAGATCGGGCTGCCATTCTGCCGCAAATTTAACGACATCCCTGATGGCGCCGTCCTCGGCAATAAAATCCCTGAACGCAATTTCGAATCCATCCTTTTCCAGGACCCCGGCGCAATAAGCCAGCCAGTCCGGATAGCGCATGGCCCGGGTTCTATTCACCACCGGCCACCGCTGGGAGCGGCAGAAATCCTTGAGGAACGGCGCACTGATCAGGGCCACTTTCACGATTTATTTCTGCCTTTCCCCGTTACCATCCGGAAAAAACCCCATCCACACCCCGCCACGATGGCCAGATTCCGTGCAACTATCGTCGGCACGCTTTTCAAAATGAACACCGGACCGCGCTTAGCGGCGATAAAAACAAGGAAAGGAAGGTTGACCAGCAGAACGCCGCCGAACATCAAGCCCATCGCTCCTGCATATCCAACTAATCCCGACATAACTGCCGCCAACGTCAAAAACGTTTCCACATAAATCAGCCGGCCATGATGTGTTTTGCCCTTCATAAGGCCGGAGGTTTTGAGGAGCATCGGCACGGCATCGCGGGCAAACCCAAACTGTTGTTTTAAATACCGGGAAAGCGTGCCGGCAAAATCATGATATACGCCGTTGTCCCTATCCCACCACAATTTATGGGTCCGGCTTACTTTCCATGAAAATTCCATGTCCTCGCTACTGGCCGCCCGGTAATGCTCGGGAAATCCGCCTGCTTCTCTAAACAACGCGGCCCGGCATAAAAGGTTATTGGAGACCAGGGTCGCAACATAGCCTCCAATATGGCGCCGTCGAAAAGCCAGTTCCTCGAAGGCGAATTGCTGCATAAAGACTTCCTTTAACGGCCCCGCATAGCCGCCGCCGCCGCAGTCCACCCCGTGCGCCTGCATCGTTTCCAAGGCCCGCCGCACCCAGTTTCTTGGAACCGCCACATCCGCATCCGTGAACATCAGCACGTCTCCCCGCGCAGCCCGCGCCCCCGCATTGCGCGCCGCGCCGGCTCCTTTTTGTCCCCCGGAGCGAACCAGCGTTGCCGGCGATTTAACCAAATCCGGAGTGCCATCGGTTGAACCATCATCCACAACAATGATTTCCAGCACAGGGCAATCCTGGTTGAACAGGGAATCCAGGCAGCGGCCGATAGTGGCTGCCCCATTGTGAACCGGGACAATAATCGAGACCGTATCCGAAGAAACAGACGAACTCATGACCGACTCATCCTTCTTCGCCAGGAAACCCTGTGGCCTGCCACAGGGAGGAATGGCGCTTTTAGCTTCGCAGGGTTCCGCAAAGACTCGACCGGCGGAGCAGGTTGCCCCGTGGCCCCGCCTGCAATGTTATGCGTAGCATGGCGGGCAGGCTGCCGCGGGGTGCTTCACTTTTTGCGAAGAATATACAGCGGTCGCTTCTTGCTTTCTTCAAAAATACGGCTGATATACTGGCCCAGTAGTCCGATGGAAATCATTTGCGCGCCGCTGAAAATTAACACGGCCGCAATCACCGAAGTCCAGCCCGGCACAGGCCCCGCAGGATTTTGAATCTTGCCCCAAAGTATATTAACCAGCCAGAGCACCCCCAATATGCTCACGCCCGCCCCAAACCCAGATACCCAGCGTAACGGCGCCGCCGAAAATGACGTGATCCCGTCAATGGCCAGACGCAACGACTTCCAGGCCGGATACTTGGTCTCGCCGGCAAAACGCGCCGGCCGGTCGTATTCCACAGCGCACTGGGAAAAACCAACCCAAGAGGTCATGGCCCGCATATAACGATGGGCTTCGCGCATCTGCCGCAAGGCTTCAACCACCGACCGGTCCAAGAGCCGGAAATCGCCGGCATTCATGGGAACATTCACCTTGGCCAACGCCCGAAAAAACTTGTAAAAGCAAACCGCGAGGGACTTCTTCAGCCAGGTCTCTCCTGCCCGGCTGCGTCGCACGGCATACACCACCTCGTATCCATCGCGCCATTTGGCCAGCAGATCGGGAATCACTTCGGGCGGGTCCTGCAAGTCGGCATCCATGACAACTACGGCGTCGCCATCGGCATGGTCCAAGCCGGCTGTGATGGCAATCTGATGGCCGAAATTGCGCGACAGGCGCAAAAGTCGCACCCGGCTGGCAGTCGCCGCCTGGTTCTGAACCCATTGCGTGGAACTGTCGGTGCTGCCGTCGTCCACAAACAGAATTTGCAGCTCCTCCGGCTGGCCGGTCATCACCTTAATCACCCGGTCATACAGCACGGGCAGATTATCGGCCTCGTTCAGGAACGGCACTACGACAACCAGTTTTTTCGCTGTTGGCATATGGATTGTTTTCAGAAAGCATCAATCCAACCATCTGTCTACGGATGCACCGTCCCATCGGGCATAATCGTTTGGGACAATACGGCCTTATTCAACTGATTAGTTTTCGAGAGCGTGACACCCCGCAGGTTCGCTCCGGACAGGTCCGCGCCATCCAGGATGGCCCCGGTCAGGATCGCACCGGTCAAGTTGGCGCGGGTCAGGTTTGCATCGGTCAGGATCGCGCCGGTCAAGTCAACCCCCATTAACGAGGCATCGCTCAGCTTGACGCGCGCAAGGTTGGCTTTTTTTAATTTGGCATTGACCAGCTGGGCGCCGCTCAAATCGGTCTCGTTCAGCACGGCGCCCTCCATATCGGCGACATTTAAATTAGCCCGGCACATGACGGCCTTGGACAGAATCGTTTTTTTTAGGTTGGCTTCACGCATATCCGCCGACAACAAGACCAAACCGCTCAGGTCAGCATCGTTCAGTTTGGCGCCTTGCAGGTTCTTGTTCATCCGAGTGCTGCGTGCGCGCTCCAGGCACTCTTCGCGGGTCAGGTTTGCGGCTGAGGTTTCCGTCGTCGAGACCGTCTTTTTCCATTTGAATACTTGGCCGGCACCCTGGACAGGAAAGGCGAGTATAAGCATGGAGGCAAGCAGGGCAAATATAAGAGCGGGATGGAAAAGAGACGCTAATGCTTTCTTGTTCGCCATAACTCCGACCTTTCCGAAAGTAATGCAAGATCTATTGCCCGCGAATCCCTATCGTTGCGAGGCCGTGTTTCGCGGGTAAACTGATCTAATTATGGGTCTCTAAGAATCCTTCCAACTTCTGCAAGCGCGTAGGATGGCGTAATTTGCGCAAGGCCTTAGCCTCGATCTGCCGGATGCGCTCGCGGGTGACGGCAAACATACTGCCGACTTCTTCCAGCGTGCGCGGACAGCCGTCGGCCACACCAAAGCGAAGTTTTAACACCTTCTGCTCGCGCTCGGAGAGCGTGGCGATGACCTCCTGCAGTCGTTCCCGCAGGAGACTGTAACCGGTCATTTCGGATGGATTTTCCGCCGATTTATCCTCGATAAAATCGCCGAAGCAGGCGTCGTCGCTGTCACCCACGGAAGCCTGCAGGGAAATCGGCTGCTGGGACATCTTGAACACTTCGCGGACGCGGTCCACGGGAAGGTCAACTTCATTGGCCACCTCTTCGGGCGTCGGCTCGCGACCGAAATCCTGGAGGAGTTGTTTCTGAATCCTGACCAGCTTATTGATTGTCTCAATCATGTGGACGGGGATTCGGATGGTGCGGGCCTGATCGGCAATGGCCCGAGTGGCGGCCTGGCGGATCCACCACGTGGCGTAGGTGCTGAACTTATATCCGCGTTTGTATTCGAATTTTTCCACGGCCCGCATTAGGCCCGTGTTGCCTTCCTGGATGAGATCCAGAAACATCAGCCCACGGTTCATATATTTTTTAACGATACTGATCACCAGGCGCAGGTTGGCTTCCGCCATTTCGGTTCGGGCCTTCTGTCCCTTCTTGAGCCAGCTTTTGAGCTCCCGGTACTTGGCATCGAAAATGTTTCCTTCCATCAGGTAAATGTCTTCAAAATCACGCAGTTTTTTACGTTCCGCCCGCAATTTAGCCGCCCGGACCGCGGTCTTAGGGCCCTTGGCCGTTTCCAGTTTATGGATCATGCCGGTGCATTCCGTATACTTCTGGAAATAACTATCCGCCAAAACAACGAAATCCTCGATGGCCTTCTGCTTGAAATAAAACCCGTCCAGTTGGCGGGAATAAACACTCCAGGATTTGTCGAACATTTTCTGATAGTGTTCCGTCTTTTTCGGATTATCGCGGACCTTCTTGAGTTTGGCAAACAGGGCCGCAATGTTCTTGTATGAAAGGCTGATTTTTTTCTTCAGGGCAGGCAACATCCGGAAATACTTGTCGCGCCCCTCCACATGTTTGTCAATAATGATGCGGTCAAACCGTTCCTTGCCCTCTTCCAGCCGGGCCGTAAGTCCAAAGCAGGCTTCCATCGAAAACCCGAAGCGCTTGAACAAGGCGCGCGAATTGATCTCCGCTTCCTCGATCCGCTTGCAGATTTCCACTTCCTGGTTGCGCGTCAGCAGCGGCACCTGCCCCATCTGGTGCAGATAAGTGCGGATCGGATCGTCCATGACGTCCATGGACTTGGCCTGCTCGGCGCGCTCCTCTTTTTCTGCCTGTTTCTTGAACTGCTCCACGCCGGTGGAATCAATCACCTCGATATCCATCCCGCGCAAAAGCAAAATAAACCCGTCAATTTCCTCGGGATCAATCAGGTTGGTCGGAAGCGCACCGTTGATGTCACCATACGTCAGGTAGCCCTGGTCCCGCGCCAGCCTCATTAAATCCTTCATCTTTTCGCGCAGCTCTTCACTGCTCAGCTTGACGCGAATATTGGGATTCAAGGTCACGCCGATCGAGTCGGCCGCCGCGCCTTTGACAGCGGCGGACTTGATCACCACCAACGCCGTCTTGGGTGCGCCCTTGACGGCCGGAATTTTTTTATGCGGGCTGGCCCGCCTGGCTTTGGGCGCCGGCGACGGACGAGCATACTTTTTGGGCGGTTTGACGCGGCACACGGCCGGATGTTTGTGTTTTGTTTTCATGTGTCCAACGATGGGCGCGGCCCAAGCCAACGGTCGGGGTCGAACCGACGACCTGCGCATTACGAATGCGCTGCTCTACCAACTGAGCTACGTTGGCAGGAAAATAATATAATGACTGGATTGCATATTTATACCGGCAGGTGAGAGTTGTCAATCTCTTTCGAATAGCAGGGCGCCTGAACACGGGCATGGACCACAATCGCCCGGGGCGTTCCCGCAGGACAATGGCCCTGGCAGGCCCCGCATCCCCGGCAGAGCTTTTCATCCACTTCCGGGCAATTTACGCCGTTATGCTCCACAATCCGAACGGCCTGGTAGGAACAAAATTCGTGGCAAACCATGCAATACTGGGCTTCGTGCCACGCCAGACAGCGGTTGCGATCCACTCGGGCTGTGCCGATGGATAAAGCCCTCTTGGCTTCCAGCGATAGACGGCGAATGGCTCCCGTCGGACAGACGCCCGTGCAGACCTGGCACCATTCATTGCAATAGCGCTCGCTGAAATCCAGGCGGGGCGTCAGCAAGCTTCCGGGGCCGCCGATTCCCCGGTCCGGAATGATAATGCCTTCCGGACAAGCGCGCATACAACTACCGCACCGGGAGCAAAGTCCATGCAACATGCTTTCAGCCACGGCGCCCGGCGGACGAATCAGCCCGTCCGGGCCAGGGCAATGGATTCCCATCCGTTTTAGCATCCACCCCAGGACGGCGCCAAGGACCAGAATCAGAAACGCGCGCCGCCCCGTATCCATTTCGCCCGCCCGACGAGGGCATTTGGTCTCCAATTCGAGAGTATCTGGAGACGCCACGTCAGGCGTCTCCGCCCGGATGGCTTCCCCGGGCACCGGCTGTGGCGCCGGCTTCCGCCCGATCACATGCCAACAGGTCTTGCCGGCCATTCCCAGCAATGCCTGCAGAGCTCCCAATGGGCATATCCGTTCGCACCAAAGGTGCGGCCAAATTGCCGTGATCAGGCCGAGAATAATCAAACTCAAGGCCGGCAGTCCATCCACCCATGTCCAGTCCGCACCCCGCCATACACTGAAAAACCCGTTGAACTGAACCAGCGGGTCAAGATTCAACAGCAGGGGAAATCCGGCCAGTGCACTCCCCAGCATTACAAGACACAGGCCCGGACCAAGCACTGGAAAACGGCGCATGGCTGAATGCCGTCGACTCAGTCTGCCGACCCAAATCAACAGGCATCCAGTTGGACACATATGGTGGCAAAACCAGCGGCCGCGCAGCAGGGCCAGCACCAGCAGAGGCAGGCCAACGAGCGACACCAGGCTGACCGCGCGCTCCGCAACCGCCGCGCAGATTGACAGCAGAGGACTGGCGGAAGGCCAGGCGGCCGCGACCGAAAGCCCCGGTATGACCTGCATGCTCAGGACCGCGGCGATCACCACAATGGCAAGGCGCATGATCATTCGTTTGTGGTTCATACGCAAGGAGGCAAGCATGAAGTGGAAAATCAAGTGTTCGTTTTAGGTTCAGGCCTCCACGCGCACAATACGGACTTGCTGCAAGTTCCCGCACCCGACGCCCATATCATGGGCCAGCTTAATATGAAGCACATCAAACGGCTGTTTACCGAACAGTGTCGCCGCATAAGCATCCACCGCCACCGGATCCGTACCGAAGATAAGCTGGTTGGGATAGGCCAGTTTGCCGGGTCCCTGTGGCCCGCCGGTGGTCAAAATGCGCAGGGCATCTACAATAATCAACGAAGGCTTGATGAAGGAGCTGAAATCCGCGATGCACTGGTGCAGGTTATGCGCATGCCAATAGCCGCGGTCATATACCGAGCCCATCCAGTTTTTCATGGAAAGCGTCAGGGTTGAGCCGCCGTGACTTTTGGCCACCGGCATATTGATGAGGCAAGGCGCTTCCAGCACATCCCGGACGACGTCCGCTTCCTTGAGCTTGACACCCCGGGGAATGGCAACACGCTGGAACTGATGACGTTCCGGCGAATACATGCGACCGCCTGCGCGTTTGACTGCCGCGCCAATGCCGCTGCGCTCAAACGAATCCTTGGGATTAGAACAGCTCTTTTCAGGCACTACGACGGCCGAGGCGCCGGAACGCAAGCACTCCTGGATACAGCATTCGACCAGGGCGGGACTCGTATTTCCGCCCTGTTCAGGCAATGATGCCCAGGCTGCATTCAGCTTGAGCACAACGTTTTGGCGCGGCTTCACGAAGCCCGCCCAACCGCCCATCCGGCCAATGCCCGCTGCGAGCATACGGCCGGGATCGGAGCCGTGCACCACATAAATCACGGGCTCGCTTCCGGATGCCGACCACGCCATACGCGGCAGGTACACACTGCCGACCGCCGTGGCGGCAAGACCGGTCATAAATTGGCGGCGACTGATGAGAGATTTCATAGCGCACCTTTCCCATGTTATCGAACGGCGCTCCGTATTGACTGTCCCGGGCAGGACACTATCGGCATCGGAATTTCGTCGTTCTTGGTTTTTAGTTATCATGAATTATACAACCAATTAACTTTATTTGCCAGTTCCTTAAACAGAATATTTCTGGACACGGATTAATTTTTATGCAAGATTTTAGTTTCTTTGTCAGCTGTAGTTGGACCGCAAACTGAGAATCTGACCCGAGATGAAAAAACATTTTCGTGTAGCTATTGACCGGGAACGGTGCAAAGGCTGTGAACTGTGCATTCCCGTATGCCCCCTGCATCTGCTGGCCATGTCGACTACCATGAACCGCAAGGGCTATCATGTTTCGGAAACCGTGCGCGCTGCGGAGTGCCTGGGTTGTATAAAATGCGCCCGGATGTGCCCCGAGGCCGCAATAGAAATACTGAACGTCCCATGAAAAAACCTGAGGCCGCTTTTTTCTCCCGCGTGCTCATGATGGGCAACGAAGCCGCTGCCGAGGGCGCCATCCGCGCCGGTTGTCAGTGCTATTTCGGCTACCCCATCACGCCTCAAAATGAGCTGACAGCATACATGGCCAAACACATGCCGGAGCGCGGCCGGGTGTTCATCCAGGCCGAAAGCGAGGTTGCCGCCATCAGCATGGTCTTCGGAGCTTCTGTGGCCGGGGCGCGCGCCATGACCAGTTCATCTTCCCCGGGCATCAGCCTGAAGCAGGAGGGTATTTCATACATGGCCGGCTGTCAATTACCCGCCGTGATCATTAACGTCCAGCGCGGCGGACCGGGTCTGGGCAGTATTGATCCCTCGCAGGGCGATTATTTTCAGGCCACGAAGGGCGGCGGCCATGGTGATTATCATATCATTGTACTGGCGCCGGCTTCCGCCCAGGAAATGCACGACATGACCATGCAGGCATTTATCCTGGCCGACCAATACCGTATCCCGGTCATGATCCTGGCCGACGGGCGTGTGGGCCAGATGATGGAACCCGTCCGTTTGTACGAAGATTCTCCGCCGCCCGCCCCGCCTAAGCCGTGGGCGCTAACCGGCGCCAAGGGGCGGCCGCCCCAATATATTCGTTCTCTTTTTATGGAAGAAAGGGCGCTGGAAAAACATAACTACGAACTGCAGGCCTGCTACCGGCAGATTACCGCGACCGAAATAAAAGCGGAAGAAACGGAAACCGGAGACTGTGAATGGCTGATCGCCGCCTGGGGAACCTGCGCCCGGATCAGCAAGGGAGTGGTCCAAAAGGCGCGCGCCCAGGGCATCAAGGCCGGATTGGTGCGGCCGATTACGCTGTGGCCTTTCCCGCACGAACGGCTGGCGCGGCTGGCGCGCCGGAGCCAGGTCAAGGCGCTGCTGGTCGTGGAAATGAACTGCGGCCAGATGCTTGAGGATGTACGCCTGGCAGTGAATGGCGCGGCGCCGGTCCGGTTCAGCGGGTACCCCGGCGGGCGCGTACCGACCGAAACCGATGTGTTGAACGCCTTAATCGAATTGACCAAAACAAATCACCACGGCAAGGTGGAGCAGCCTGCAGTTTAAACAGCCCGACACATGAAAACACCCACAAGTGGTTATCAACGCCCGGCTTCGCTGACTGACGCCGCCATGCACTACTGTGCCGGCTGCGGACATAGCAGCGTTCACAAACTGCTGGCCGAAGTGCTGGATGAGCTTGAAATCCGGGAACGCACGGTCGGCGTGGCGCCGGTGGGTTGTGCCGTGTTCGCCTATTTTTATTTCAAGTGCGATATATCGGAGGCGGCGCATGGCCGGGCTGCCGCGGTCGCCACGGGCATTAAGCGCGCCCTGCCCGACCGGATCGTATTCAGTTACCAGGGCGACGGCGACCTGGCCGCCATCGGCTTGACCGAAACCGTTCACGCCGCCAATCGCGGCGAGCCGATTACGGTCATCTTTATCAACAACACCGTTTATGGCATGACCGGCGGCCAGATGGCGCCCACCACGCTGGCGGGCCAAATCACCGCCACTTCGCCAACCGGACGCAACCCCGCAACCATGGGGTGCCCGATCCGTATGTGCGAATTACTGAACACGCTGGAACAACCCTATTATATCGAGCGGGTCGCGCTCGACGGCCATGGAGGCATGGTCGCAACGAAAAAGGCATTGCTGACCGCCTTCCAGACCCAGGTGTCGGGCAAAGGTTACAGTTTTGTGGAAGTCCTGTCACCCTGCCCGACCCATTTCCGTTGCTCGCCGCAGGACTCCCTGAAGTTTGTCGGCCAAAAAATGGCAGCGCAATTTCCCGTGCGAATTTTCAGGAAGGAAGGAGTGCCCGTCCATGCATGAACGGATTCTCATAGCCGGATCCGGCGGACAGGGGGTCATCTCGATAGGCAAACTGCTGGCCCGATTGGCCGCCGAAACCATTCAGCACATCACGTTTTTTCCCGCCTACGGCGCGGAAGTCCGCGGCGGCACATCTAATTGCCAGGTGATTCTGTCCTCGAATGAAATCGCCGCACCCATTGCTGAAAAGTTCGATTCTCTCCTTGTCATGAACCAGCAAAGCACCGACCACTTTATGCCCTTGCTCGATAAAAACGGACTGGCCGTCATCAATCAGTCCATGTGCAAGGCCCACGCGGATGACCGCCATGTGCTGGTTCCGGCCACGGAAATCGCCGACCGCCTGGGAAACGCCAAAGCGGCGAACTTCGTTATGCTGGGTGTTTGGCTTGCCCGCAAACCGCTGATTCCCAACCGAACTGTTGAAAACGCCATGGCGACCCATTTCCCCGACGCTCCTCCGGCCCTGATCGACATCAACATCCGAGCCTTCCGTGCCGGCCTGGATTTTTCGTCGAGCGGAGATCGGAAAGCGTAGAGCGTAGAGGAACCGCTCCTCTTTCCGCATGTACAAACAATTACTGCAGGCAACTCGGCCAACTGCCGCCTCTTTCACCTGGCATGTTTTTCAGATCGCGCAAGGCTTGTTTATTCTCTATTCGCGGCAATCTCCTCGCGCAGTTTCTCAATAAGCGAGGATGAAGGATCGACATTTTTCATAAACACAACCATGCGGACGGCCTGCTTGCTGTTCTTGTTTTTCAGGTAGATTTTGCCGGCTTCATACGCATAGTCGCAGGCTTCGTCCTGATCGCCCAACTTAGCGTAGCCAAAAGCAATGTTATAGTAGGCGCCGGCTAACGAACTATCCAGTTTGATGGTTTTTTTGAATTCCGCTATGGCGCCTTTTATATCGCCTGCGTCAAATTTCCGGATCCCTGCCTGATAATGCTGAAGGGCTTTGGATCCAGCAGGACGAAACGCGCTGCTTGCTTCTGCGGACTTCATTTTTTCCGTGTCTGGTGCCGACTCAGCCGCACCGACCGACGACTCACCCGTGGCCTGGGCTATGATTTTTTTCTCAGTGGCTGATACGCTTTCCGGTTCGCCGCTCTCCTGTTTGTTTTCAACCGCGCGCTCGGCGGCCGCCTGTTGTGTCTGTTTATCCATATCCTTGGCCAGCGCTGTATTCTTTTTTGACGCGGCCTGCACCTGGTCCTTCAAGTCCCGGTTCTGCCTGGTGAGCGCCTCTTCTTTGGCCGTTATTTCGGTCGTGCGTTTATTCGCCTGTTCGCGTAATTCCCGTTCCCGCTCGAGGTCAGCCTTCGCCTGCGCCACTGCTTTTTCTTGCTCCAGTTTGGCGGTATATTGCTGTTCCATTTCCGCAAGCCGGCTTTTCAACGCGTCCTGTTCTTTGCCCGCGGCTGACAGCGCCTCGGCTTTCTTTTTAGCTTCGGCATCCGCTTCCTTGCGGGCTTCCTGTTCTTCACGTAATTCAGCCTGGAGTTCTTTCAACACCTTGGCCTGTTTTGCCTGCTTATCCAGCTGGTCCCCCATGTTGTCGATCTTGCGCTGCAAGTCTTTTGCTTCCTTTTGGATTGTTTTCCGCGATTCGACGCTGCTGGTCAGTTGTGCTTCAGCCTTGGCACGGGCTTGTTTTTCCTGCGCCAAATTGTTCTTCATCTGTTCCAAGGCATTTTGCTGGACAGTCCCTTCCGTAATTCGCTTTTTCAATTCCGCGTTACGGTCCTGCAAACTTGCTTTTTCTTTCTCGGCAACGTCAATGGCGTCCTTGTCTTTTTCCAGCCGCGCTATGGCAGCCGCGCCTGCCTGTTTTTCCTTTTCCACGTCGGCTTGCAGTTGCCGGATCATATTGGCCTGTTCCGCCTGGGCGTCGATATTTGTCTGCGCAGTTGCGATTTGAGCCGTTAGGTCAGCTACGGCCTGTTCGGCCTCGGTGCGGGAAGCCGCGACGCGCTGAACTTCTCGAGCCCATTCGGCATTCACCTTGCGGACATCCGCCAATTCCGCCTGGAGCCGGGCTTGGGACTGCACCTGCTTTTTAAGTTCCCGGGATTGCTTTTCACCCTCAGTTAATTTTTGCTTCAGAGAGACTACGGCTTGCGCCGCCGCCGCGCGCGCCAGGTTGGCTTTGGCAATCTCGGCTTCGCTTGCCGCGCGCGCCTGTTTCTCCCTGGCCAGCTCTGCCTGAATCTGGTCCACAGCCTTCTGCTGGTCAAGGCCCTCGGCCATACGCCCGGCCTGCGCATCAACCTGCTCCTGCAATTTGATTTTCTCCTTTTCGGCCGCCTGAACTGCTTCGCGGGCTTCCGCCGCATCCTCAAGCAGGGATTCACGCAATTGTTTTTCCTTGCCGAGTTCATCCTGCAGGGCCTGGACCTGCTTCGCCTGTTCCGCACGGGCGAGGTTGTTTGTCTGCACAGTTGCGAGCCTGGCTTGAAAAACGGTCACGGCCTTTTCAATTTCCGCGATCGACGCCTTGACGCTTTGAACTTCCTGCTTCTTTTCAGCATTCGCCTTGCGGATATCAGCTAATTCCGACTGGAGCCGGGACTGGGTCTGCGCATGCTTTTTAAGGTTTTGGGCCTGCTCTTCGCTATCGACTAATTTCTGCTTCAGCGCAGCTATGGCCTGCGCCGCCGCCGCATGCGCCTGGTTGGCTGAGGTAATCTCGGCTTCGCTTGCCGCACACGCCTGCTTCTCGCCGGCCAGCTCTGCCTGAAGCTGGTCCACAGCCTTCTGCTGGCTCAGGCCCTCGGCAACGCGCCCGGCCTGCGCATCAACCTGCTCCTGCAATTTGCTTTTTTCCTTTTCGGCCGCCTGAACTGCTTCGCGGGCTTCCGCCGCGTCCTCGACCAGGGATTCCCGTCGTTGCTTTTCCTTGCCGAGTTCATCCCGCAGGGACTGCAGCTTCTTGGCCTGTTCCTGGGCTATTGCGGACTTTTGCACGACCTCCCCCTGCTTTGCCTTAAGCGCCGCTATCTCCTGCTCGGCCGACGTTTTAGCGGCCGTTGCCTGCTGAAGGTCCGCCGCCGCTTCCGCGTTGAACTTGCGCGCCTCGGCCAATTCTTCCTGCCGTTGCGCCAGGGATTTTCCCTGCTTATCCAGGACCTGCGCTTGCTTTTCACCCTCGGCTATTTTTTGCTTCAGAGCGGCTATGGCTTGCTCCGCCGCCGCGCGCGCCTGATTGACTTCGGCCATCTTGGCTTCGTTTGCCGCGCGCGCCTGCTTCTCGCCGGCCAGCTCTGCCTGAAGCTGATCCGCGGCCTTCTGCTGGCTCAGGCCCTCGGCAACGCGCTTGGCTTGCTCATCCACCTGCGCCTGTAATTTGCCTTTTTCCTTTTCGGCCGCCTGAACGGCTTCGCGGGCTTTCGCCGCGTCCTCGACCAGGGATTCCTGCAATTGTTTTTCTTTGCCGATTTCATCCTGCAAGACCTGTACTTGCTTCGCCCCTTCTGACCGGGCGCTGATGTTTGTCTGCACGGCTGCGAGCCTGGCCTTAAAAATGGCCACGGCATTTTCAATTTCCGCGCGGGACGCCGCAAAACCCTGAATTTCCTGTTTTTTTTCAGCATTCGCCTTGCGGATATCCGCCAATTCCGCCTGCAGCTTGGCCTGGACCTGGGCCTGCTTTTTCAGGTTTTGGGCCTGCTCTTCACTCTCGACTATTTTTTGCTTCAGAGCAGCTATGGCTTGCGATGACGCCGCGTACGCCCGGTTGGCTTCAGCAAGCTTGGCTTCGCTTGCCGCGCACGCCTGTTTCTCGCCAGCCAGCTCCGCCTGAACCTGGTCTGCGGCCTTTTTCTGGTCGATGCCCTCGGCAACGCGCCGGGCTTGCTCGTCCACCTGCGCCTGTAATTTGCTTTTTTCCTTTTCGGCGGCAGCCAGGCGGGATTTCAGGTCGGCCAGATTCTTCTCGGCAGCTTTACGGGCCTCCCGGTTTGCTTTAGCGGCGGCCTCGGCCTGATCTTTCCGTCCGGCTTCCTTATCCAGCGTCGCCTGCATGTCGGCGGCGACTTTCAGGTTGGCGCGCATGTCATTCAGCGCGGCATCAACGGCCTGGGCCTTGGCATTTAAGGCTGCAATAATTTCTGACTGGCCACTCTGTACCGCGGCCAGCGGCTGATCATCGGCGACGGCCAGCGTGCTGATGATCAAACACGCCAAGCTACTGACACACACTTGTGCAACTTGGCTCGATAGATCGTATTTCATATGCATTCCTTTTGTTAGGTCCACTTTTCGCAATCCTCAACCAGGCTCCGCCGGAGCGCCTCGCCCAAGCGAGTCACAAATCAGCAATCACCAATTCTTCCAATCGGGCACCCCCGGCAGGACTTGAACCTGCGACCGCCGGATTAGAAATCCGATGCTCTATCCGACTGAGCTACGGGGGTAAGTTATATGCTAAAAAGCTTAAGTTCAACAACCGATTTGGGCTTCATTATATTTGCCGGACCAGCGGGCCTCGCCTCGCGCGCCGAACCGCTCAACGAATAATATAACTTCTCAAAGGGCAGGCATATTTATACCTGCATGGCATTATAGAAGATACTGCGGAGGAATCAATGCTTTGCCTTGTTTATTGACCCAGGGCTGCGTCAAGAACGGTCTCGCGGAAGCTCGACCCTCCATGAATGCCAATATTTTCGCGATATTGGAGGGCGGAGCTCCGCGACGCCGCTGGTTTTGGCATGAATGACGCAGCCCTGTTCATTGATCCGGGCGGCTGACCTCGTTTTCTGGCCAATGTCGCGTATACGCGCCTCCATCTTCTCCGTTCCCAAATCCCCGAATATCATCCTGTAGAATGCCAAAAGATTGCCCGGGAAGTTAACGAACGCACCCGGCACGCCAATGCGGCGCGCGCATTTGCCCAACCAGTAAATAATACCGGCATAAATTTAATAACCAAGCAACCAAAGACACATCTCGGAAGCATCAAGGCCATGTCGCCAAAACCATTGACAGTTTTTCTTGCCATGCTATTTTAACAACAGACAGTCCCGGCCGGGGGTCAGTGCAAACAACCAGGGAGGCACCGGATATGCAGAATCGCAAATGGCGCATGGGCATGGTCGGAGGAGGCAAAGACGCGTTCATCGGCGCGGCACATCGGCGCGCTGCGCTGATGGACGGCCGCGCAGAACTGGTCTGCGGAGCGTTCAGCCGCTCGCCGGAAAAATCACGGGACGCGGGACGCGAATTCTTCCTGCCGGATCATCGCGTCTACGGCAGTTTCAAGGAAATGTTTGCTACAGAGCGGCGCTTGCCAGAGAGCGACCGGATGGATTTTGTCGTCATCGTAACGCCCAATTATATGCACTATCCGGCGGCCATGGCCGCGCTGGCAGCTGGATTTAACGTCGTCTGCGACAAGCCCATGACCACAACCCTGGCCGAGGCCCGGCGCCTGGAAATTGAAGTGCGCAAAACAGGCCGCCTGTTTTGCCTGACGCATAATTACACCGGCTATCCAATGGTCAAGGAAGCCCGCGACCTGGCACGGGGCGGATGCCTGGGAAAAATCCGGCGCATCGTGGTGCAATATCCGCAGGGCTGGCTGGCCGGGCGCCTGGAGGCCACCGGCCAGAAGCAGGCCGCCTGGCGCACGGATCCCAAACGCGCCGGGGCCACCTGTTGCATGGGCGATATCGGCTCGCATTGCGAAAACCTGGCCGAGTATATCACCGGCCTTAAGATCAAGGCCTTGTGCGCGGACTTGACCACGTTCGTAAAAGGCCGACCCCTGGATGATGACGGCAGCGTGCTGCTGCGCTTCGATAACGGAGCCCGCGGGGTGCTTTGGGCCAGCCAGATTGCCGTGGGCGAAGAGAACGCGCTCGCGATCCGGGTCTATGGCGAAAAAGGCGCCGTAATCTGGCGCCAGCAGGATCCGGACACCTTGATTATCCATTGGACTGATCGCGCGACCGAAATCAAGCGGCGCGGCACAAGCTTTGTCGGCCAGGCCGCAACCGCGGCAACGCGTCTGCCGTCAGGACATCCGGAAGGCTTTCACGACGCCTTTGCTAATCTCTATCGCCGGTTTTACGACGCGCTCGAGGCGGCCGGCGCAGGCCGGAAGGTCAAGCAAGGCGATTATCCAAATGTCCACGATGGTGTCCGCGGAATGGCATTCCTGGAAGCGGTCGTCAAGAGTTCACTTTCCGCCAAAAAATGGATCAACTTGTAATCATTAAATTAAACCCTTCGGCAACTTTGCCGTTCTACCGAACGGCCGCTACAACTTGTTAAGGTAGCCGCGGTTCGACAAAACCGCTATGAATGGAAATTACAATATTAACATGGAGGTAGAGCATGCGTCCTCTGACTATTTTTACCGGGCAATTTGCCGATATTCCGCTGGAACAACTCGCTAAAAAGGCCGCCGGCTGGGGTTATGACGGCCTGGAACTGGCCTGCTGGGGCGACCACTTGGACGTGGCACGCGCCGCAAAGGACAAGAAATATGCCCGGACCCGCGTGGAAATCCTGGCCGATCACGGACTGAAGGTTTTTGCCATCAGCAATCACCTCGCCGGACAACTTGTATGCGACCCGAACAACGATTCGCGTTCCGATGCGTTCGCACCCAAAGCCTGCGCCGGCAATGCGGAGGCCAAGCGCAAGTGGGCAATCCAGGCGATGAAGGACTCGGCCCACGCCGCAAAAAATATCGGCGTCAAGGTGGTCAACGGTTTCACGGGCTCATCCATTTGGCATATGATTTACAGCTTCCCGCCGGTCAGCGAAGCGATGATTGAAGAAGGCTTCAACTATTTTGCCCGGCTGTGGAACCCGATCCTGGATGAATTCGACAAGTGTGGCGTCAAATTCGCCCTGGAAGTGCATCCCACGGAAATCGCTTTCGACACCGTCACGGCGCGACGCGCGCTGAAAGCCCTGAAAAACCGCCCGACATTCGGGTTTAATTTTGATCCGAGCCACCTGGTATGGCAGATGGTGGACCCGGTATGTTTCCTGAAAGCCTTTCCCGACCGGATTTACCACGTACACATGAAGGATGCAGCCCTCACGCTCGACGGCACCAGCGGCATCCTGGCTTCTTACCTGAATTTCGGAACGTCCGGCCGCGGATGGGATTTCCGCAGTTTGGGACGGGGCAACGTCAAGTTCGAGGAAATCATTCGCACCTTAAACGCCATCGGGTATAAGGGGCCGCTTTCGGTGGAATGGGAAGACGCGGCCATGGATCGTGAGACCGGCGCGGCAGAAGCCTGCCGGTTCGTGCGCCAGATCGACTTCGCCCCGTCCAACCGGGTCTTTGACGAAGCGTTCAAGTGAAGAATGCTTCGCGATCAGCCCAGACAGGTTGTCACCAGCCCGGCCACGATAAGGATCATGCCAACCGTTTTCGGCACATTGCCGGATTCCTTCAGGATTAATATGCCGGCCAAAAATCCCAGCGGCAGACTCATTTGCCTGAACGCCTGGACATAACTGACGTTGGTGACGTGTCGCATCGCCAGCAGAACCAGCCCATACGCGGAACAAGCGCATACGCCGGCAAGGCAAGGGTAGATCGAGCGCATGAAAAGCCGCTTGAACTCCGCGCGCTCCAATTTGATCGAAAAGACGAAAAACATTTGCCCGACGCACAATCCGAATTCGATCAGAAAAAGGTAAGCGAGCACATCCATCACGCGCTCACGCTCAAAAACCTTTTTGATCAACGTCAAGGCGCTGCTGTCGGCAATAGTATATCCCGTTGTCCCGAGCGCTCCAAGCAGAATGAATACGATTACTTTATTCCAGTAAAGATTGAGATTGAAGTCGCGGAAACTTTTCAACGGCATGAACAAGCAGCCGACGAAGATGAGCAGCATTCCGAACAACGCCGTTTTACCAGGAGTCTTGCCTATCCCGAAGATCACGGTTATTGCGGCGACCATCAGCACCGGAAGCGCGCGCACAAGCGGATATGACAGCGAGATGTCGCTTTTCCGGTAAGCATACGCCAATCCAGCCATATACATCACCTCTGCCGCTATGCTTGCAAACAGAAGATAAAAAAAGGCCGTCGGCAAAGCGGTCAGGCGTAAATCCGAAAATACGAAAAACGGCAGCAAGATGCAGGCCGACGTCCCCGACATAAGCATATAGAACGCCAGCGACGGCCTCTCGCTTTTTGAGATGCAATTCCAGGTTGCGTGCAGAAATACGGAACAAAACACGAAGATAAAGGCAAGAAGAGTCATGGCCTTATTTTCTGAAGCTCGCTTCCCGGTAATCCGCTGTTCTGCCGTTGAGCAGCTTTAGCGCTGCCGCAGCCTTCTTTTCTCCCGCCAGATGATCCAGCATCAAGGCGCCCTCCTGCTCACAGTAAATGGCGTGCATCGGGAAGTATTCGCGCATCAGGAAACTGGCATACTTCACCATGCGGAAACCTCCGTAAATTTTCGGCATGTCTCCGGACGGCGCACAGACGGCGGCGGAGTTAAAGTTCTTCACGGCTTCGATAATATCAAGCGCGGAGTTCGATTTCGCGAGGACAATCGTATAATACCACCCAAAAAGATCCCTGTCGGAGCTGCCGGCATATTCCATCCCCTTAAGAAATTGATCTGTTCCGTGCGAATCGCTGAGCCCGATTGCGGGAAATTTATTTCCTTTAGCCTGCTCCTCGTAATAGCGCACGACCTGCATATTATTGGATTCGAACTGGTGACGGTAGAATCCGCCGATGAGTTCGAAAGCGTCGAATTTGCGCCGCTTGAACATCGCGCCGGTAAGCCCCTCGTCGATGACAAATTGCGAAGCATACCAATACGGATGGCAGAAGACCGCCAGCCCGCCCCCTTCGCGTATCCGGTCGAACACCCATTCCGATGCCGCAACGGCAAAATTGTTCACGTTCGGATTTTTATCCTGCATGCCGTCAAGGATGGCCTGCACTTCCCGGCGGTAAGCTTCCTCGTCTTCGCGGAATTTAGCATTGACGCTGAATTTCCCCCCAAAATTGACTATATGCACCGGATTGTCCGGCGCATGCACCTCTTCACCCGGGTAAAGTTTGAAATCAAGATTAAATTCCTTCCAGTATTCGATTGCCTCCAGCGA
This sequence comes from Kiritimatiellia bacterium, assembly GCA_028718125.1. Classification (GTDB taxonomy): domain Bacteria; phylum Verrucomicrobiota; class Kiritimatiellia; order JAAZAB01; family JAAZAB01; genus VSJD01. The sequence continues at coordinate 46,826 of JAQUMN010000013.1, read as the reverse complement.
GGGTTTATACTCGCGGTGATCGGTTATCGCGGCAAAATCAAAACCTTTCTGACGATACCGCGCCGCCACATAACACGGACATTCTTTGCCGTCGGAACGTGTCGTATGAATATGGAAGTCGCCCTTGAACGGACGGAGAGCGAAGAGATCGTTTTTGAGGGAATAGATGCGGAACTCTTTTGTCAACAAATAATTCGGATTGTCGGCTTTTTTCAGCATCACACGAATGTTGTACTCCTGTTCGCCGGCAAAATAATGACGGATCACGAGGTCGCCTCCGTCCAAATGCCATTCTTCCGCCTTATGGGTATCCGGCTTCGATGAATATTGCGCGTATGAACCGTCCTTGGCGAGACCGTCAAATGGATTGCAGAATACGCCCATAAGATCCGGTGATGGAAAAGCCGCATGTTCAAAACGGGGGTGGATTCTGATCTCGGACACTTCGTCGGATGGAACCATGCGCGGGAAAATGTCATAGTAATTCATCTGTTCTTACCTTTATTTTAACGCTGCGGGATGCGTGATCGATCACTTTTCTTCCCCTCCTTCAATTCAGGCTCAGAAGATCTTTGACATCCTCCCAGGTCAGTTTCTGCATGACCTGTTCGTCATCGGCCAGCGTTGCGTTGATAACACTTTGCTTGCGGCGTTGCATGGCAAGGACTTTTTCCTCGACGGTATCCTTGGTAATCAGCTTGAGGCTGTAGACGGTACGGCGCTGGCCGATCCGGTGAGCCCGGTCGGTAGCCTGCGCCTCGACGGCCGGATTCCACCACGGGTCAAAATGGATGACCATGTCCGCCCCGGTAAGATTAAGGCCCGTGCCGCCGGCCTTGAGACTGATCAGGAACACGGGGATTGAACGGTTGGTGTTGAACTCCTTCACGACGGCCAGGCGATTTTTCGTGGAGCCGTCGAGATAGCTGTAAGTCAGCCCGAGCTTTTCCAGTTCGCGCCTGAGGATGGCCAGCATGGAGGTGAACTGGCTGAATACCAGCACCCGGTGGCCGCCATCAATCGCTTCGTCGAGCAGTTCGCAGAAAAGATCCAGCTTGCCCGAGGGATATTGGCTGTCGAGATCTTTCAATTTGAGCAATTCAAGGTGACAGCAAGTCTGCCGCAGGCGCAGGAGGGTTACGAGAATCTCCATGCGTGAGCGCTGGAAGCCGTTACGCGCAACCAGATCGCTGATCTTGCGTTGCGAGGCCTGCAACAGGTTTTTATAGACGAGTTGCTGGTCGCGGGTCATCACGCAGGTTGCCAGTTTTTCGATCTTGGGCGGCAGGTCCTTGGCGACATCCTGCTTCAATCGCCGGAGCATGAACGGCCGAAGCTTACGGCGCAGCTTGAGTTGCGCCGCTTCGGCCACCTCGCCGCCCTGCGCAATGGGGGCCTCGTAGCCAAGGCGAAAGCGTTCATAGGACCCGAGGTAACCAGGCATGAGAAAATCCATGATTGACCACAGGTCGGCCACGCTGTTTTCGATCGGCGTGCCGGTCAGAACGAGACGGTGGACGGCTTTCAGGCGCTTGGTGGCCTGGGCATTCTGGGTAGAGCGGTTCTTGATGTGCTGGGCCTCGTCAAGCACAACTGCGGCAAAGTCCAGGGCGGCCAACAACTCGATATCCCTGCGCAACAGCGCATATGAGGTAACGACAATATCGGCCTCGTCAAGATCATTCCACTTTTCGTGCCGCTCGCCACCGCTCATCACAAGCACGCGGAGCTGCGGCGTGAAATGCGCGGACTCCTCCGCCCAGTTGTCCACCAGGCTTGAAGGGCAAACAATCAGCGCCGGCTTGCCCTTTGCCGACGCGTGCCGCCGCGCCAGGCTCAGCCACGCCAGGGCCTGCAGGGTCTTGCCCAGTCCCATGTCATCCGCCAGGATGCCGCCAAACTGGTTCTGCTCCAGGAACCTCAGCCAGGCGACGCCATCCTTCTGGTACGGGCGCATGACGGCTCCGAGGTCCGGCGGCAACACGGCGGGTTCCAGGACCAGGCGTCCACTCTCCTGGCTCCGGATCTTGTCCATCCATTCCGGACGCGCCTCGATATCAATTCCTTCCAGGGCATCCAGGGATGATTTGACGTAGGCGGCATATACGCCATCGAGACGGAATGTGCCGGCGCGCGCGCCCTCGCCGCTGGCACAGTCGGCAAAGATATCGCGGGCCGACTCGATCGCGCCGGAATCGAGCAGGATGGTCCGGCCGCCCTTCTGGATAAAGGAGTCGCCCTTGAGCAGTGCCCTTTGGATCTCGGCTTCGGATAAACTTTGCCCCTGGCCATCTTCATACGCAAAACCGACATCGAACCAGCCGGCGCCGGCATCATCCTGAACATGCACCACGGGCATGGCGGACTCCAGCGAATCCATGAACGGCTGCACCGAGCCGGAGCATTCCACTTTCCATCCGAGCCGGCGCAGGGCGTGGATGCCGCTGCCCAGGACATTGAGCACCTCGCGCTCACCGACAACCGGCGTGAGGGCGTCGCCGCGCTCTCCGCCGAAGCCAAAGGCTTTGACCCGCTGCAGAGCCTGCTGTTCGCGCTCTGGGTTGCGGGTAAGGTAACGGAACACATCTTCCGGATCCGCTACGGCCAGCGGGTCAACCGGATCGGGTTTGCCGGCCACCACCGTGACTGCGCCATACTCGGCATACAGCGTGGCGGCCAGCGAAACGGGACTGCCGCGCATCTCCAACCGGAACCGGGGCTCAGCCGGTTCGATGCTGAACAGGTCGGGCCTGAGCTCGGTCGCCACCGGCATGTGTTTTACGAGCAACGGCAGCTCGATGTTCATGAAACGGAGCGCAGCCGTACGCGGGATGTTCACCGGCTGAACATAGAGCGGCTGGAAAGGAATGGGGAGCAGTTTCTCCAGCGGCCAGAACTGACCGGCGCCGAAAACCCAGCCGGTTTTCCCGGCAACGATATAAAAGGGCGCCGCGGCCGCGCCGCTGACCGGCAGCTCATTGTGCACCGCCAGGATCAGATCGCCTGCCTGGCTATCGATGTCTAATTTCAGGATGGAGACCAGCGGAACGGTGTTGATCATCAGGGGATTTTCTTCGCCCTCGACGGCAAGGGGTTTGCCCGCGTGAATCTGCAGGAGATTGGCGAAATCCCTCAGCCCGATTTCCAAGCTGCCTTTCAGCGGACCTTCCGAAATATCCTCCAGCACGAACAGCAAGGATTCATCCCGGGGCGGAAACACGAACGACAACTTCCTGGAAACGATTTCGGGCTCAGCCCGGCGGCCTTTGCATTCGATCTCACAACGGAGCGGAATGCGGCCGGCGCGGCATCCGGCCATCCAGTTACGGCCTAGGGTCAGGTACAGGGAAGCGGCGACGGCGTTCGGCGTGCCCTCCGGAACGCGCTTAAGGTAGGCTGCCTCGTCCACTTGTGCCAGGCGCGCCGCGCGGCGCTGTTCTTCCCGGATCTTTATCGCGCGATCGGGATCGCTCTGCCGGCGAAGAAGTTCCAGGCCGACGGCAATCATGTGGACGCAGGTCAGGGAGCGCTCCCGGCAATTGTAGCAGCGGCACTGGTTCTCGGCGCCCCCTTTCGGGCGCAGGGTAAACTGGCAGGCCAGCGTTCCTGCGCCGACCTTGACCGTGCCCTTGACCACGGGCGGAACATAGGTCACGGCCTGGACAAGGCCCTTCTCGAACATGGCCAGGCCGGAGCGGAACACATCGTCTCCGCCCCAGTCCATCAGCATCTTACGGGTAAAAGGAATGGCCATAGTTTTTTTGCATTAAATTCTAATAAAGTGTAAGCTTTCAAACCAAAAAGGCAATGGATTTCCGGTCGGTTTTCCGGCATCATGTAGGTTAGGTGGACAAGCGTTCTTCACCCATGCGGCGCGGTTTTTAATATCAAGGAGACATTTATGGCCCCGTTAAAGATGTTACAGCAACTGGCAAAGAAGCATGGGACGCCCCTGTTCGTGGTGGATCACAACGAGCTGCGCCGAAATTATACCGCCTTCAAAAAATATCTGCCGCGCGTCCAGGCATACTACGCGGTCAAAGCCAACCCGGACCCGGCCATTGTGAAGACGCTTTACGACGCGGGCGCGAGCTTTGACGTGGCCTCGATGCCTGAGTTCATGGTGGTGCACGAGTACATCAAGAACCTGCCGGCTAAACAGCGCCAGGATTGGATCTGGGATAAAATCATTTATGCCAACCCGATCAAGGCCAACGAGACATTGCGTGAGCTCGATCAATACAAGGCGCTGGTGACTTTCGATAACTTCGAGGAAATCAGAAAAATCAAGCAGTACGCCCCGCATTCGGGCCTTGTCCTGCGCCTCAAAGTCTCCAACACCGGCGCCATGGTGGAACTCTCGTCCAAGTTCGGCGCGGCGTCGGGGGAAGCGGCGAATCTCATCCTCGAAGCCGACAAGGCCGGCCTCGTCGTTGAAGGCCTGAGCTTCCACGTCGGCAGCCAGACCACCAACTTCGAGAATTTTGTGCAGGCCATCAACCTCGCGGCCAATGTGTTCAAGGAGGCGCGCGAACGCGGCTACACCAAGATGAACCTGCTGGATATCGGCGGAGGGTTCCCGGCGCCCTACGATGCCACCGTGAAGCCGTTCCGCGAACTGGCCCGGAAGATCAACGCCGAGATTGACCGGCTCTTTCCCAAGGATATCCAAATCCTGGCCGAGCCGGGGCGATTCATGGTGGCGACGGCCGGGACCGCCATATCGAAGATCATCGGCAAAGCCGTGCGCGATGGCAAGCTATGTTATTATGTTGACGACGGGGTTTATCAGACCTTCTCAGGCATCCTCTTCGATCACTGCCAGTATCACATGGAAGCATTCAAAAAGGGAGCTACCCGAATTTGCACTGTCTTCGGCCCGACCTGCGACGCGCTGGACGTGATCTCCATGGCCGAAGAACTCCCGGCCGACCTCGAACGCGGCGATTTGCTTTACAGCAATAACATCGGCGCCTACAGCGTCGCCTCGTCAACCCCTTTCAACGGCTTCCCGCCCGCCAAGGTGGTTCACATCAACCGGTAGTTTGCACTAACGATTCCAGATTCTCCCGCGTAATCAACGTGGCGTCCTCCGGATGTTCCAGGAACGGTTGAACGTCTTCCCTTGTCGTTTCCCAATTCGCTCAGCAAGCCGCGTCAGTTCTTAGTAGTGGACGACGGGACCTTGCCAACCTGGATGCGCAATAATGATAAGGTGGATCCAACTCCAGTTTTCTTCAGCATGCATAATGGCATTCAAGCCGGGTAAACAACTCATTTGCTGTCGCCTTTCCAATCGGTTTCCAAGTCAAAAAGCTGGTCGGAAACAGCCGCATTGACTTTTACGTCGGTCAACTGCTGATCATGGGCACCGGTCAGGCGTCCGGATGCATCGAAATTCTCAATCACGATCTTCGTCGCAATGTCGGGCGGCTGACTGGAAAAAAACTCTTCGCGACGCAATCGCTTATAGAGTTTTCCATCGGATTCATATGTTAGGATCTCGGTGACATGCTTATCCTTCTTGCTGACATAGAATACCTCACGCCACCCGCGCGGATCGCTATGCTCCAATTCATAACGATCCTCATTCTCTGCTTTCAAACGACTATCCGCGGGCGGCACTGAACATGTCAATTTATTGATAAACTGGTCACGTACAGGGGTTCTGTTCACCTTTTTCTTCCACCCTCCCGGTTGACCGTGGATTTTTACATACTGGTTTTCCAATCCCCCGTTGCGAATCATGAGAATGTCGGCAGTCGCAAAATGCGTAACCCATCGCGCCTTGTCCGGCATCTTGATCATAACATCAGAATCGAACTCGTCCGGCATTTCTTCGCCACCGCCCTCCGGCGCCCCTTTGACACGACGCATGGCAATCCGGCACTGAAATGATCGTAAAGTCTTGGTATTGGCCTGCAATTCCCCGATGATGGAAGCTGCCGTGTTTGTCACAGTCCCGCTACCTTCCTCCGCACTTTGGGCAGAAGATATTACGCAAAATGCAACAGCTATCCCTAGGCCAAGAACAAGCAGATTCAAGAATGTCTTTCGATCTATTTTTTCGTGTGGTTTATCGCATCCATTCATTCTTGCTGCTTCATGAAAGCTTCTTTCCTTTTATCCACCAGATTTCTTTGATTTTTTCGCTGCCTTAGCCACCGGCTTGGGAGAAACGGCGATCATGGGGTTGGCCGCGGATACGGTGACGGTTGCCGTGGACCTTGCCAATTCCGTTTGCAGGTCCCTGACGGTGCCGTCGAACGAGTCCTTGCTGCCGGGCTTGATTTCCTTGACGCAAGTGGGCAGGCCGATCTTATCGAGGATGGCGATGAACGGTTCGGGATCGAGTTCCTCGACGTTCACCATCGTCTTCGGGTCCCAGACGCCCTGGGCCACGAGCATGGCGGCGGCAACCGGCGGGACGCCGGCCGTGTAACTGATGCCCTGGGACTCGACCTCTTCGAAGCATTTCTTGTGGTCCGAGACCTGGTAGATCAAGACCTCGCGCTTTTTGCCGTTCTTCCAGCCCTTGACGAAATTGCCGATGCAGGTCTTGCCGGTATAGTTGGGCGCGAGAGTCTTCGGGTCGGGCAGGAGCGCCTTGACAACCTTGAGCGGCACGACCTTCTGGCCTGTGGTCAGGGTCACCGGCAAGTGCGAGAGAAACCCGAGGGTGCGGAGCACCGTGAAGACGTTGATGTAGTGGTCACCGAAGCCCATCCAGAAACGAATGCTGTTCGCGTCAATGTTTTTCGAGAGCGAGTGCAACTCGTCGTGGCCGTTCAGGTAGATCGGACAGAGGCCGGCAACCGGGAAATTGTAGACGCGCTTGACGGAGTGCGTCGGATACTCCCTCCACTGGCGGTCAATCCAGGTCCAGACCTTGATGAACTCGCGGAAGTTGATCTCCGGGTCGAAATTCGTGGCAAAGTACTTGCCGTGTTTGCCCGCGTTGACGTCCATGATGTCGATCGTATCTATCTTGTCGAAATAGCGCTTCGCTGCCAGCGCGCAGTAGGCGTTGACCACGCCCGGATCGAACCCCACGCCAAGGATGGCGGTCAGACCCTTTTCCTTGCAGCGGTCCTTGCGCTTCCACTCGTAGTTCGCGTACCAGGGCGGGTTTTCGCAAACCTTGTCCGGCTCCTCATGGATGGCCGTATCCATATAGACCGCGCCGGTCTCCAGGCAGGCCTCGAGGACCGACATGTTGATAAACGCCTGGCCAAGATTGATGACGATCTCGGAACCGGTTTCCTTGATCAGCTTCACGGTCGCCGGAACGTCGAGCGCGTCGATCTGGCGGGAATAAAGCTTTTTCGACGTGTCCTTGACGTGATGCTTGCGCTTGACGCTCGCGATAATCTCGTCGCATTTGGCCTGCGTGCGGGAGGCCAGGCAGATGTCGCCGAGCACATCGTTATTCATGGCCGCCTTGTGGGCCGCTACATGGGCGACGCCGCCGGCGCCGATGATCAGTACGTTCTTCTTCATAGGCTCTCCTTGCATTATATATTTTTTTCCGTTGTGTCATTCCCGCGAAAGCGGGAATCCAGTCTGCCCCAGTTATAGACGAATGAAACTGGATTCCCGATTAGATCGGGAATGACAGTCACTTAAAACACGTTTTAGCTGCGGCTTAAGCCGCGCTAAGAAAGACTCGCGATGAAATCCTTATATCCGAAACTTTTGACCGTGTCCACGCTCCCGTTCAGCCTTCGCACACAGATGCCCGGCATAGGCAACCCGTTGAACCAGTTCTTTTTTACCATCGTATACCCGGCGGCATCCGCAATACGGATAACACGGCCGCTCTTCAGCCGGGTTTTCAGGCTGTATTGACCGAACACATCGCCGGCCAGGCAAGAGCGCCCGGCAATGACAACCTTGCATCGCCCGGGACCCGGGGACGCGATCTTCGCGCTGGTGCGGTAGACCAGATGGTCCAGCATGTGCGCTTCGGTCGAGGCATCGACAATGGCAATATCAACCTCGTTATGTACTACATCCAAAACCGTGGTCACAAGTTCCGCGCAGCCGGTAACAACCGCTTCGCCGGGTTCCAGATATACCTGAACGCCGAATTTTTTACTGAAGACCTTTAAGCGATTGCAGAATTGTACAAGCGGATAGCCATGCTTAGTGAAAGCAACGCCGCCGCCCAGGCTAACCCATTCCAGCCTTTCAAGCAGTTCGCCATAGTTCCGCCCGATGCGATCCAGATTCCGCGAAAAGTCGGCGAAATCGTCGTTCTCGCAGTTGAAATGGAACATCATGCCGCTGATGAGCCCGGCAACCTCACTAAGAGCCCCGGCGTCCCGCACGCCGAGCCGGGAATACCTGCGCGCCGGATTGGCGAGATCGAAATGGGAATAACTGAACCCCGGATTCACCCGAACCCCGATCTTCAGGCCGCTGACCTCGCGGTAAAAGGATTTGAGCTGGGACAGCGAATTGAAGATGACCGTGTCCGCGTAATGCCGCACCTCGCGGATGTCCGCGCGGGAAAACCCCACGCTGAACGCGTGCACCTCTTTGCCGAATTTCTCGCGTCCCAGCCGGGCCTCGTATACACCGCTGCTGGTCGTGCCGTCCAAGTACGGTTTCATCAGGCCGAAAACGGACCAGGTCGAGAAACACTTCAATGCGAGCACCGCTTTTGCCCCCGCAACCTCGCATACGCGCCGGATGATCTTCAGGTTCCGCAAGAGCTTCTTTTCGTCGATCAGGTAATAGGGTGTGATCATAATTGTAGTGGCCGCCAAAAGAATCCACGCCCTTACGGGCGCGGCTACGAAAGAATAATTTACCGTTGCTTCGCCCGTAAATTTGAATTAGGTTAGGCTATCGCCGCAACTAGCAACTAAGATCCTGGATTCCCGATTGGATCGGGAATGACAAATAACGCCTGCCCATTCTGCCTGCCCCGCGCAGCCTCCGGCGAAGCGTGGTCATTCCCGCGAAAGCGGGAATCCAGACTACGTCTAACTTTGAAATTCCTATGCATCAAGTTATCACCGAACATACGGAATTGTCAACGGACCATCGGGCAGGACGGCAATCGGCGCATTTTTACCAAGCCGGCGCATGACGGAAGCCAGGTATTCAGAAAGGTTTTCCACATAATCCAAGTGCGCCCGCCGGACGTCGTCAGCCGGCAAAGCGCTGAACAGAGCCACCCTGGCGCGCACCTGGATCATGGCCAGCAATTGCGCCTCCCACTGGTCAAACATTTTAAACCCCGGCTTAAGCACAGTGGCGATAATCAATTGCGGCGAATCGTGCTCAAATAAAAGCCTGGCAAAATTACCGTGCGCCGGAAATCCGTCGGCGCATTCGCAGGCCGCAATGATCAATCCTCCCTGCTCAACGATCTGGGCGGCCGCCGACAACCCCTTGACCGACTGGTAAAGATTCTGGTCAAGCGGATAACCGCCGTTGGTGGTGATGACAACCGGAAAATAGCGGGAACAGGCCGCCATGACTGACGCCCGGGCGAATTCGCAGCCTTTCAAATGGGCGGCCTGCGGGTCACCGCAGAAAAATCCCGTTATGCTACGCTTCCGGTTAAGCGTTACGTTAACGCAGAAATCCACGGGCGCCAGCGCGCCGAGTTTCCGGATCAATGCCTGGGTGGGGTTGTCCTGCAACACGCCCCAGGTGCTTCGCGGATCGGCGATAACCGCCGCGCGGTGATAATACATGATTGAATCAATATCGGCCACGCCGGGCATGACCGCCTTATATCCACCCGAAAAACCAGCCATGAAATGCGGCTCGATAAAACCCAGGATCACGCGCTTGTCCGCCGCCACATACTCCTTGTTCAGGCGCACAATCCCGCCATCTTCCCGTTTGCCCACCGCCTGCATCGTTTGCAAGGCATGCGCATCGTGATTGACCACGCGATAACGCGCAACGATTTCCCTTCCCAGCATTGCTTTCAGTTCCGTCGGCGTATTGGCGCGATGCGAACCCGTGCCGATGATAATGGTAAAATTACCGGCGGGCACATGGGCAAGCTCCTTGAAAAACCAGGGCAAAACCCGATGCGACGGGAATGGCCGGGTTATATCGGGAACCAAGACGGCCACTTTGTCTTGAGGACCGGCAATCTCGCGGAGCGGCCGCGCGTCAATCGGCGAACGAACAGCGTCCGCAAAGTCCCCGGGTTCATCGGCAAGACCTTCAACAAAACGCGGTTCAAGAATGGTGACATCGGGAAAAGGCGCTTCAACCGTGACAACAGTTTTCCCATATGGAAGCTTAATTTGCATATTCAATAACATTGCCGCGGTTTAAAAGGAATTCGGGATCAACCGCCGCCTTGCAGCGGCGCAACTGTTCTGCGGCTTCAGGGCCATAACAGCGCAGAAAATCACGGCGCTTGCGCTTGCCCGTGCCGTGTTCGCCCGAATAAACCCCGCCCAGCCGCGCGGACTCGGCGATTATCCGGTCGTATACCTCAACCGCCTTAACCAATTTTTCCTTCTCCGGCAATATGGTGAAATGCAAATGGCAATCGCCAAAGTGGCCGAACGAAAGATAGTCCAAGCCTTCCGATTGGATGGCATGATGCGTAAACTTAAGAAACTCGCGGAAATGTTCGGGCGGCACAACGGTATCGGTCATGATGGTATAGGCGCCGCGATGCTGGACCACTTCGAGGGCATTGGCCGGCATGGAATGGCGCGCTTCCATGAAAATTTTCCTATCGCGTTCATTATCCAGCATAATAACGGCATCTTCATCAATCCCGCAATTAGCGCCCGCAAAGAGCTCAAGCCATTCAAGCGCAGCGTCTTCAGCCGATTTCTCCGTCAGCGGCTGCTGGATATAAACGCCGACCTGGTTTGTGCCGCGGAACAAATTGCCCTCATGTGACATATATTTCCGGCAGTTAACGCCAAAATATTCCAGCGCGGTCAACTGTCCAAGCCCGGCGGAAAGATGGCTCCGCAGGTAATCGAGGAAGGCCACGGCGTTTTCCTCCGCGGGCATCGAAAAAAACAAATCGAGATAGCCGGCCGGGCTTTGCGCCAGGCGCAGTTCGCAGGCTGAAAACGCGCCGAATATCCCCTCGCTGCCGATCAGCAGGTCGACAAAGTCCAATGCGCCATCCGGCGCCGAATACGGCCCGCCGGCATTCTTGATTTTCGGCCGCGGGTAACCGGGCACCGGCAGGGAGCGTGACCCCTCAGGCGAATCAATAATAAAACATCCGTTCCCGGAAACATACTGCCCGCGCCGCGCAGAAATCTTCATCCCGTTCGGCAGGATGAAATCAACGGCCTCGACCCAGTGCCGGATAGCGCCCGCCTCTCCGGGATTGAATCCGGAGGCATTACAGGCCATGGCGCCGCCGACGGAAGCATCCGCACGGCTGGTCGGGTCAACCGGAAAATAAAGTTTTCCGTTCGATTGTTCCAGAACGGCGCGGCGCATATCTTCCAATATGACGCCAACCGGCGTGACGACGGTTTGATGTTCGGGATCAACCTTTACCGCCGGCGAAATCATTTTAACCATTGAAATTACAACGCCGGACTCCGGCGTGGCGCTGCCGGTAAGGGCCGAGCGCCCGCCGGAGACAGTGAAAGGGATCCCGCATGAAAAGCACAAGCGGAATATGGCCGCCAGCTCCCGCTCCGATTGCGGCCTGCAGAGCGCATCGGCCCGCCCAGGCAGGTTGGAACTGTCATGCGCAAAACCGGCCACAATATCCTGATCCAGGACCAATTCGGCCGCAAACACATCGCGCATAAACCGGGTCATGGCGGGCAAAGCGCCGACGCCACGATGCCCTCCGGCAAATTCGCCAATCCGCGCACATTCATTATCAGTTAAAACATTTTGACACTGGATGCAATTGCCCGGCATAAAACAATTTTCCTTTAAAAAACAGGTTGTCGGCATTTAACGGCAACCAATATTATCCGCAAATAAAACAGACCGGCACACCTCAAATCATTTCGGCAAAAAGACTTACGCCAGAAACACGGCGGCATCTACTTGCGAAACAAACTAACATGAACGCGTTGAACCTTGCAACCGCAAACTGCCGCAAACAGCAATTCAGGGGCTGCGTCATCCATGCTGAAACCAGCGGCGTCCCAGCGCTCCGCCCTCCAATATCGCGAAAAAATTGGCGTTCATGGAGGGTCGAGCTACTGCGAGACCGTTCTTGACGCAGCCGTGGCTTCACGCCATGCTACAGAAGTTTAGCGCTGACATTTGACGCGCGAAGTGGCAAACTTTTCGTGAATTACCCAAGGAACAAATCAATGAATGTAAAATACCAGCAAGGCGGTTTGGCGGCAACCCCGGAAGGCGCCTGTTTCCCGGAGCGCCCTTATTTCCCGATCATCCTGGCCAACGGCACGGATGCAATCATGGTTAATCCGGCCGGGAGCACGGATTCGCTGAGTTTTCTGCATTATTCCGGGCTATTGCCCGACAAAACTTCCCTGGGCTGGTTCAAGACTGACCGCAAGAACTTCAAATCGGACACCTCCTATGGCAGCAGCCTTTGCCTGGCCCATCCGGCAACGCTTTTGTTTATCGGCACGGAAGAGATCATGCCGATTAAAATGGAACAGGTGTTTGACCCCAAAACAGCGACGGTCACCACCCGGTTCAGCCAATTCAGTCACCGCGATCCCGGGCAAATCAGCCTGAAGGTTACCACCTTCCTGACCGACGAGCATATCCTGGTCGAGCGTTACGAGGTTCTGGAGGCGCCGGCGACCCCATTCCACCTTGAATTCTGCATCCGCCCGCCGCGCCATGATGCAGGCACCTGTGGAAACGATCTGCCGCTGGTCGCCCAAGGCGTTGAATACTGGACAACGCGCGAAAAGCGCATGCTCGGCTTTTCCTATGAAATTTGCGGTTACCGGGGAGCGTGCGCGACCTGGTATGACGTGTCCTGCGACTTTTCCCCCGCAGCCCCGGCCTCTCAGGGAGTCGGGGCAAATGAGGAAGCTTCAGCAAAAGGTAGCGCCAAGGATCGCCTGGTCACGGCTGCGCTCACCACCGGAACGGTGGTGACGTGTTACACGGCGGTTCTCGATTCTGAGGACACGCCTGATCCCAAAAAAGACCTGACGGCATTAATCGCCCGGACGCAGGCGGATGGCTATGCGCCAACACGCGCGGCGCATGTCCAGTCCTGGCAGGCTTACAACGACCGGGCCCGGGTGCGCTTACCGGCCAGCGACCTGCAATATATATACGACACTTCGCTCTATGTTTTGAACAGCGTTTTCAACCGCGCGACGGGATTCATGCCTATGGGCATTCTGCCGTATCAGTGGCAGAACTGCATGTTCTGGGACAGCTGGTTCTGCTCGATGGCCTGGCTGGGAAGCAATCGCCGCGACGACGCGCGGCGCATTTCCGAATTCTGGATCGGTAAACTGGATGAAGCGCGCGACGTGGCCAGGCAACTGGGCGTCGGCGGAGCGCGGTTTTCCTGGACCAGCAACCGCCGCTTCTTCACGCGTGACGCCGCGCGCGCCATCCAATTCCATAATAACGGGGACGCATTCATCCAGATGGCCCAGGTCTGGCAGGCCGGCGGCGACGCCGAGTTCCTGGAGCAAGCCTATCCGGTCATGGAGGACGCCTTGCGGTTCCTGATCGAAAAACTGGTGCGGACGGATGGGCAAACGGCTGCGCTGGCGGCCTGCGCCGGGCCGGATGAATCGGTGGTGGACAAGAAGAGCACCGACACCTGGACCTGCGCGGGGATTATCAAAAGCATCGATTACTATCTGCAGGCAGCGGAAAAAATCGGGCGCAAGCCCTACCGGCCCGACCTGCCCAGGTTGCGCGCCTTGCTTTGGGACGCGCTCAACCGCAACGTGGATGAGCATGGCGTAATGCAGTCGTTCCATGGCGGGCGCGTGCCGCACTGGGGCTCGCTGATCTTTTCCCTGTTTCCGGACCATCCGGCGCGCGCCAATACCATGGCGGCTATTTCCAAATATGACAAGGAACTGGATGGTTACAACAGCATGGGGCTCAACCGTTATCTGGCGCGCAACTTCACCTGGGCGGAGAACTGGGCAATCCGGATACTGGCCGAGTCCGGCGACGCGCAAGCATGGGAAAGACTGCGCAAAAACGCCAAATTCACCAACTGCTACGGCGGAATCCCGGAACGTATTTTTTGCCATGGCGAGCTTTACAGAGACTGGTTTTTTACCGCGCATGCGGCTTATCTATGGGCCGTACACGGGCTGCTCCTGCAAAGAGTCGGCGAACATCTGCGGGTGCTCATGACCCTGCCGCCGGATTGGAAGACCGTCTCCTTCGAGAATCTGACCACGGAGGACGGATTGCGTGTTTCGGCGGGCCTCAAAGACGGTCGCTTGGAGCGGTTGGAGATTACCAACGACCATACGGAAACGCGAATCGTGCAGCTCAGCGCGCCGGGTGGTTTTAAACGCCGGCTAACCCTGGAACCCGGCCAAATGGTCAAGTGCGTTTGATTGCGATGGAATAACTGCTACTCAAGAAAGAGACAACTACGAAATACGCCAAAAGCGCGAAAACGGAAGAAGGTTCATGCCACAGGCCGAGGCTTCGCCCAGATGAGCAGATCCGTCTCCAGCGGAAAACAAACTTGTTGGTATACTATATTCATTAATCCGAATCCATTTCGTGTATTTCGCGTGTTTCGTAGTTAAAAATTTCCGAGTAAGTACGCGATAGAGGCAAACATAATGAAAGCGAAATTTGCGGCCTGGAATTCAACCTGGCCGCGCGTGAAGCTTTATGACGGCGATCATCTGCGCCGCATCGCCCTGCCGTTGGGCGGCATCGGCACGGGCACGGTCTCGCTGGGCGGCAACGGCAATCTCCGCAACTGGGAGATCATGAACCGCCCGGCCAAGGGTTTCAATCCGCATTCTTTTTTTGCGCTTTACACAAAATCCGCCCAAGGGCATGCCGTCACGCGACTGGTTGAGGGCCCGCTCGACAAGGAAAATTACGAGGGCGCCTTCGGCAGCACGGCGCCCACCCATGGCATGCCGCGCTTCCGCCAGTGTTCCTTTGCCGCTGCCTACCCTTTCGGACAGGTGCGGCTTTCCGATCCCGATGTACCGGTTGCCGTGCGGCTGGAGGGATTCAATCCGTTGATCCCGCCGGATGCCGAAAAGAGCGGCATACCCCTGGCGGTCCTGCGTTTCGTGCTGACCAATCGAACCAATGGCGTCGTACGGACCTCACTGTGCGGTGTTCTGCGGAATTTCATCGGCCAGGACGGCTCTCCCAACGCACCGGGGCCGAAAGATAATTTCAACCAATTCCGCGCATCGGCCGGACTTGCGGGTATTTTTATGGCATCCCGCGGCGTGGCGAAGCAGGCCGAACAATACGGGTCGTTGGCCCTCGCCACGCTGGCCACCCGCAGCATAACGTACCGGACGAACTGGATGGCGCCCTGGAATGTGCCCTGGACCGACGGCGATGCGCTGCTTGACTTCTGGGACGACTTAAATCATGACGGTCGGCTCTCGGAACGAACCGGCAAACCCGTCGCCGATCCCATGGCCTCGCTGGCGGTCGCCTCTAATCTGCCGGCGCACTCGGAACGCACGGTGACGTTCCTGGTCGCCTGGCATTTTCCCAACCGCCAATCCTGGACGCCGCTGGTCGCGCCCAGGGACGGCACGAGTGCATCCGTCGCCAGGGCCAATTTGATCGGCAACTATTACACCACCCGTTATCGCGACGCCTGGGATGTGGTCAAAAAAACGGCGCCGCAATTGGCCGCCCTGGAACATGGCACCTTGCGCTTTGTGCAGGCGTTTTGCGGGAGCGATTTGCCCGTCGAGGTCAAGGAAGCCGCGCTCTTTAATTTGAGCACCCTGCGCACGCAGACTTGTTTCCGCACCCCCGACGGAAAATTCTTCGGTTGGGAAGGCTGCATGGACCATGCGGGCATCTGCCAAGGCAACTGCACGCACGTCTGGAATTACGAGCAGGCCACGCCGTTCCTTTTCGGCAAGCTTGCCCGGGACATGCGCGCAACCGAATTCGACTGCGCCACCGACGACACCGGCCTGATGAGTTTCCGGGTTTACCTGCCCTTAAGTCAGGCCCGGAAATACGGCCGGGCCGCCGCCGACGGACAGATGGGCTGCATCCTGAAAATCTACCGCGAGTGGCAACTGTCCGGGGACAACGCGTGGCTGGCCCGATTATGGCCGAAGGTCAAGGCCGCCCTGGCTTTCTGCTGGATCGCCGGCGGCTGGGATGCCGACCGGGACGGGGTTATGGAAGGCTGCCAGCACAATACCATGGATGTCGAATATTTCGGGCCTAATCCCCAGATGGAAGGCTGGTATCTCGGCGCGCTGCGCGCGGGCGAAGAAATGGCCCGCCAGGTTGGCGAAGCGGATTTCGCCGCTCAATGCCGCACGCTTTTCGAGCGCGGAAGCAAATGGACCGACCGGCATTTATTTAATGGCGAATATTTCGAGCATCAGGTGCGCGTACCGGCCGATCCGGCTGCAATCGCAAAAGGCTTGAATTTTACCGGGGCGCTCAAGCCCGGCCAGGCGCTCAACCATCAGCTTGAACATGGCTGCCTGGTTGACCAGTTGGTCGGCCAGTACATGGCGCACCTGTGCGGCCTGGGTTACCTGCTGGCTCCCGCCCACGTACGCCGGACGCTTCAAAGCATTCTCGCCTATAACCGGCGCAAAAAAATAGGGCGGTGCTTCAACAGCTTGCGCGGTTACGCGCTCGGCGACGAATCGGGACTGGTCATGGCGCATTACCCGAAGTGCCGGCCGCAATTTCCTTTCATTTATTTCACGGAAGTCATGACCGGCTTCGAATACGTCGTGGCCGTCCAGCTTATCCAGGAAGGCCGCATCGCGCAGGGCCTAGAATGTATCCGGGACATCCGCCATCGCTTCGATGGCCGCAAGCGCAGCCCCTTCGACGAAGCCGAGTGCGGCCATCATTACGCACGCGCCATGGCCGCGTGGGCGGCTGTGCCGGCGCTGACCGGGTTTCACTATTCGGGCGTGACCGGAACGATGACCTTTGCCGCCAGGCGCGGTTGCCACTTCTGGTCCAACGGCTCCGCCTGGGGACAATGCCGGATTATTCTTAAGCGGGGCGCGGCGCGAGTCGGTCTTTCCGTATTGAAAGGCCGCTTAACGCTCAAGCGACTGGAGCTTACCGGGCTGGGCGCCACCGTGTTTCGCCGCGATTGCCTCATCCGCGAGGGACAGACCCGGCGCTTGGAAATAAGTTTTGTCTAAAGGTGAGATCAGGCGCTGTCGCTTCTTCCGGCCCTGCCGGGAGTTTATCTGGCCCATGGAAGCGCGCCGCACCTATGCGTTCGATACCAACCCCTGAAAGAGATGCGCATGAATAAAGCCACACACCAGGATGCCCTGGATGCCATAACCCGCCGGGCAATGCTCAAGGCCCCGGAGGGATTGACCCGCGGCGACAAACAAAAAACGCCCGAGGAAATGTGGCGGGGCTTCAAGACCTGCGAGGGCATACGGCGCGGTGAGTATAGCCCCCCGCCCGGCCTGCAATCGCTGGCGCCGGAATCCGTTGCCCGGCGCCGGCACGATGTGACGCTGGCCGAATTGGATGGACTGATCGCGCATCCGGCGGTTTTTCACACGCCCTTGCAGGAGAAAGCGGATTATGCATTCTGCCAGCTTCACCCGAATTTGACGGTCCTGCGCATTGATGGCCGCGTCCGCGGAGGCCGACCGCCGGATCCGGGCGTTTTTGGCACCGGCCTGGCTATCGGCAACCCGGCCCGCTTTCCCGATTATCTCCATGAGGCGCTCAACGCCCACCGGGGGCTGCCGATTGTCACGACCCGTTGGAACCAGAATGGCGCCGAGTTTACCGCCGAATGCTTCGTGGTCGGCGCCGACGAGGAATCGCCCGGCACTTTTTGCTATAATCGTGTGCTCTGGGAGCGCCTGACGGTCCGCAATCCCGGCCGGAGAATCTTGCGTCAACAGTTATTCAAGTGTTTTGCCATCGCGCCGCGCGCCGCCTTCGGCTGGTGCAACTACGGCCGTTTCAATGGTTATCCAACCGGCGCCTGGGCAAGCGGCAGCCTGCGTCTCGAACAAAGCGGCCATGAGCTCTATCACAACGGCCGGATGATCTGCCGGGTTGATTGTCCGCCAAATGTCGCCTTGCGGTTAGGCAAGTTTCCCGGCAACGCGCATCCCGACAGCTTCAAGCCGAAGGAAAAAGTTCCCTGCTTTTCGCTGGAACTCGCCCCCGGCGCAAGCCTCCAACTTACCTTCCGGACCTGCTTTGCCGACCGTTTCTGGAGCGCCTCCGGCCGGCAAGCGGTGCGCCGCCTGCGGGCGGTACGCCGCCTGCGGTATGAACGCGAGCGCGCCAAATGCATTCGCCGGTGGGAACTGATTCTCAAACGCGGCGCCCAGTTAAGGGTCCCGGAGCCGCGCGTCATGAACGCCTGGCGCGCCCAGGTTATTTCGTTGCACCAGATGCATCACCGTTTTGTGGAAACGGATGACGTTCTTTTCCCCAGCCAGGGATCGGTCTGGCCGATGGCCGCATGGGTGGGCGAAGCCCGCCATTGCGCCGACACGTTCGACCAGCTTGGATTGCATGCGGAAGCCGCCAAAATAATCGAGTATTTCACCCGCAAACAGATTGACTGGTCCGGCCCGGAAAAAGCCGAAATCTCGACCTTAAGCGGGGCGTTCGATTCCAACTGTAATTGGATGCAGGATACCGGCTGCATGCTGGGGGTCATGGGCCGGCATTATCTCCTGTCAGGCGACCGGGAATGGCTGAAGGCCAAGACGGCCTCGGCGCTCATGGCCATGGAATGGATTCACCTCCAGCGCCAATTGACCAAGGTCAAGGATGCACACGGCCGGCCGGTGCGGCATTACGGGCTGTTGCCCAGCGCCCGGGCCACGGATACCGAGGAAAGAGGCTATTTCTACGCCTTTACCGATTGCCCCTCCTGGAACGGGCTCCACCAGATAGTCAAGGCCTTTCAGCGAGCCGGGATCAAACTCCCGGAACATCTCCAGGACGAGGTCGATGATTATCGCCGGTGCCTGCAGCGCATGTTCCGGATCGCGCTCACGCTGCGGCCCGGCTCGGATCTTGTGCCGCACGTCGTCTATCCGCCCAAGGGTCCCATCCCGTGGGCCTGGGCAGGATCCATGCTGATCGCCCTGAATGCCGGGATGACCCCGGTCGGTTCGGCGCTGTTCCGCGAGCTGTATCGGCGGATTGACCGGCGTTTGAGCACGGGCGGGCGCCAACTGCTGGGGTTATGCAACCGGTTGGATGACGAACAACTCACCGACAGCGCTCCGCGATGCGGCATTAAGGGCGCCGAATACTACGTTATTGCTGTAGAATACGAACGCTACCGAATTTATCTTGAACGCCATGAGCCGGAGAAAGCGCTGCTGACGCTCTACAGCCTGATCGCGTTCTGCCTGACCGACACGCTCCAAACGACCGAACGAATCAGCGCCATTGATCCGTATTGGGCGCCGGTGCAGGTTAATCCAAGCGGGAGCGCCCGCCTGATTACGATGATCGCCGAGGCCATTATTTTCGAACGGGAACAGGGACTGTTTTTCCTGCGGGGCGTCCCGCGCGCCTGGCTGGAACCCCTCCAGTCATTTTCACTGCGCGACTGGAAGACGGAACATGGCGCGGTCTCCTGTGCCATACGGGTCGATCACACAGGCGATCGCATGACGGGCGAAATTACAATTACCGCCGGCCGCGGCCCCGTGGCCGGCGACATCCTGTTGCGCCACCCGGGAGCCAAGCCGATCAAAAAGGTGCGAATCAACGGGCGCGCCTATCGCCACTTTACGAGCGACCGCATCCTCTTCCAACGGCTGCCCGCTGGCATGAAGTTTGAAGTTGAGTTCTGATTCTGAAAGACACCCTGTATGCGCCAGGAAACCGGAATATTTCCGCGCGACTTTTGCGAAGGCCGTGCCGCCGTCACCGACGCCGCGGACATCCCGATGGTGCGATTTTGACCGGGGCGGCACAAACGACCCTGACCAACCGCCCACCTGAAGCACATACCGATGACCGGCCCTCTTCACAATGAGCGGCGTTTCCCTTCCTGATTGCCCTGCCAATATCGTTCTGATAGCATTTGTCCCCTGCGGTGTTTCTGGTTTTCTTGTTATTCCGTTGTTAGGACTTTGGGCACAGAGGGTGTAAACTTAAGGAGAATAAAAATGAACATACGAGGACTGCTTGTGGTCATATTCGGGTTGGCGTGCGCCGGACTGGCGTCGGGGGCTGGAATTCAAATCAACGCCTGCCGCCAATTGGCGGCGGGACCGGCCTACCATCCTGACCTCAGCGCCGACGGCAAACTGCTCGTATTCTCCACCACCGCAAGCATGCCGGGAAAGATCGTTGTGCTGAACCTGGCGGCGGGATCAAGTAACGTAATTCATGATGCCGGCATGTTTCCCGAGTTCTCGCCGGACGGCAAAAAAATATGTTTTGCCACCTGCCGCAAGTATGGAGCCGACTCGGTCATTGCGGTCATGAACGCGGACGGGTCGGACGTTCAGCAACTGACGACCAACCAATACAGCACAAGCCCGCACTGGGCGCCGGACGGCCGGAGCATCTACTATATTGCCTTGCAGGATAAAAAGATAGGCGTGTTCATTCGCAACATCAAGACGGGTGAACAACGGGTCGTTTCCCAACGCAACGAGATGGATGCCGTCCCCTCGCCGGACGGCAAATACCTGGCCTTTGTCATCGTCGAACCGAAAGGCTCGCGCGCGCTGGGCGTGATGGGCACGGATGGAAGCAATCCGCGCCTGCTCATGCAGGGGACGACGGTGCCGTCCAGCGGCTATTTCGAGCCGCGCTGGTCCCCGGACGGCAAATGGATCGTCATGGTCTATTCCCAGATGCAGCCGCTGGATAATCTCGTTGCGGTGTCCATCGACGGTCGCCAGCGTGTGACGTTGACCGCGGACAGTGGGCAGAGCGCCTCGCCCTCGTGGTCGCGGGACGGCAAGACGATCGTGTTCGGTAAATTGCTTGGCCACCCGCAACCAGCCCTGTACCAAATGGACGTAACGCTTGACAGCGCCGGGATTGAAGATCGCCTGGCAAGCCTCGGCGCGGTGTATAATCCTGCCGACCGCGAGGCGGTTGCGGAAGCCTTGCCGGCCTTGGCAGGACCGGATGTCAAAGCTCCGTTGGATGTCGAACCGATACCCGGCGTCGTGGAATCCGTCTGCCTGAACGGCTGCTGGGAAGCCGTCACAAAGTCTACTAACAACATCGCGCCGGAAAATGGGTGGGTAGCCATAACCGTTCCTGCACATAGCGCAGCGCCCGCCTGGTTCAAGGTTAAGTTCGTGGTACCCGCCGAATACCAGAAGGCCCCCTATGCGGAACTGTATATCACCTGTGTGAGCGGTGACGCCAAGTATTATATGAACGGCGCACCGGTGGGCGAGAGCGCGCTCTCCGACCTGCCGGTCCGCCTACGGGTGGACCAGAAACTGCTCTGGGGCCGGACCAATGAGCTTCAGGTGTTCTTGAAGCAGGGCAAAATTGATCCGCGCGATACGGGCATTCGCGGCGACATCTTTATGAAATTCTATCCGGCGCTGTATGTCGACAACATCATCGTCACGACCTCGGTGCGCAAGCAAACGATCGAATCCCGGGTCTATGTGCGCAACCTGAGCAAGCATCCAACCGAAGCCACGGTTACCGGCGACGTCATCGGGGAAGATGGCGAGGTGGCCTTGCGATTTGAGCCGCAACCGGTGAAGGTTCCGGCCGGCACCATGACCGACGTGGTGTTTACCCAGGCCTGGACCAATCCGGTGCTGTGGGGCTTCGGCCTTTATGGAAAGCCCTATCTATATTCCATGCGCCACCGCCTGGAACAGGGCCGCGCTATCGGCGAAGGCTGCGCGCGGTTCGGGTTTCGCGAGTTCTGGGGCGAGGGGCCACATTTCATGCTGAACGGCAAGGCGCTCTGGATCAAAGGCGATCACCCCGGCAGTCTCCAAGATGAGATCCAGAACCGGGGATTTGTCCAGCGGTATTCCCAGTTTCTCCGGGAAGGCAACATGAATTTCATTCGCCATCATACCTGGACTTTCGGCAACGACGTCTGGTTCGACGTGGCCGACGAGGTCGGCATACTGATGGAGACACAACTCTATATGACCGAAGGCAGCGACGCCCAGTGGCGCAATTTCATCTGGACGCACGCCAACCACCCGAGCATCGTCATGTATTCCGCCGACAACGAGTCGTTAAGCGGCTGTCTCATACCCGTGCCCGATTTGTATGCCCGCATGAACCAGCGGGGCAAACTCCTGAATACGCTTGATCCGACCCGGCTGGTCGAATGGCATGGAGACCCGGCCTTAGGTATTGCCGCCGCCATGGGCCTTTATGACAACCTCCAGGTCTTCAACTCGCACCCCTACAGCATGCCCCTGAGTATCCAGCTTAAAAAAGATATGCAGGAATGCCAGTATAACGGACAAATCCCGGTCCATGTGGGCGAACTGTATGTCGGGCACGGCGCCAGCCCGTTCAACTGGTGGACGATGGCGGGCGAAGTCAAGCGTTCCGAAAAACTGCAACGCATCTACGAGATTACGGGAGACGAACAGGCGGATATGATCCGCTCCGTCGCCTCGGTCGGCGCCTGCGGCGTCACGCTCTGCAGCTCCGTGGCTACGCTCCAGTTCGGACCGGACGGCAAAGGCGGCGTGGCGTTCGGTCCGTGGCAGAAAGAAGCGTTGCGTACGGATCGGCTGACGAAGGATGGCAAGCCGGTGGTTCCCGGCGAGCTGCCCCCAAAAGGGTCCCAAGTGGTCAATGCGCCCTCGGTACAGATCCCATGGCCAAGCCTTTCCGGGAAAGGCATGCGCACAACCTCCATGGGCGCCGGCGCCAGTTGCGGCCCCGGCAACCCTCTCATGAACTGGTTCGATCCCTCGCGAGCGGCTTACACGTTCAACTCGTCCATGCTGAAAGTCCGCGCCGCGTTTCGCGACGTGGACGGCATTGAGCCGGGTCCGCTTGCGGAGACGCTGGCGCCCGAGGTTGTGGTGTGCCTTGCACCGGACGAGGTCCCGGCGGTCGGCGCGTTCGTGAAGGTGACCCCGCTCAAAGCGCAAAGCGCGCCGGCGGATTCCGTCATGACCGACCCGCAGGGCGCCGCCTGGTTCACGTTGCAATCCGCGGGCCGCTACCGGGCCTCGGCAACCTGGAACGGGAAAACCTATACCACGGAATTTGTCGCGGAGAAGCGCCCCTTCCCGCCGCGCGAGACCTCCGGATACGGCCACGTTCAATGGGTTGACCTGGCCGGGAACGCATCCAAGAACCTAAGCGCTCTGCTGGCCCGGCCCGCGGTTGTGACCGTGAGCAATCCCAAGGAAATCGTCTATGTGCCGGAAGCGGCCGTGATCAAAAAGCCCCGCGCGGCATCCACCAACTATGCAGCCGGGCCGTTCCAGCCCGATGCCCAGGGCTTTATCCGCAACTGGCTGGTCTGCGGTCCGTTCCCGAACGCCTACGACTTTGCCAAAACCAACTGGACATCATTCAGCACCGATTTTCTGCAAAGCGCCGGGGGTGAAAGCGCGGTCGTGCCGGCCTTCGGCACGCGGCTGAAAGTCGTTTTTCCAGCCGGCCAATCATGGAAGAGCGGCACAACGGAAGTTTTCTGGGATTACCTGGCCAGCCGCAATAATCGCATGGAACTTGAGGACATCCTCTCGGCTCCTGAAATGGATATCAGCAAGCCGCTGGTCAATGTTGTCGGCTACGCCGCATGTTATCTCCAGATGGAATCGGACATGGACGTGCAACTGGCCATGGGCTTTGACGACGGCGGCCAGGCGATTCTGAACGGCAAGACGGTGGGATTATGGCCCGACCACGGCGCCGCAATAGTGGACGAAGCCACCGTGTCGGTCCACTTGAATAAGGGTCGCAACCGGTTGTTGCTTAAAATTGACCAGAGCGTGGGCGGTTATGCCTTCTATTGCCGCCTGCTCAAGGACAATAAGCCGGTTACAAATTACACCGTTTATTTAAAGGCTGAGTAACGGCGGGTCGCCCGCCTGCAACACTGTGCGTAGCACTGCGGGCAGGTTAGAACCGCTAGGGATTGTCCGCCGTAGGCGGATCCGCCTCTGGCGGAAAATTCCTATACGTGGATTTGGAGATCAACGCCTGCTTTAAAACGAAAGGCAAACTACCGATGCGAAGCGCCAACCCGTTTAACGACCTCGATCAGTACCATGTGGACCTGGAGGATGCGTTCCAACGCATCGAACACATGCGCAACGTATCCGTCGGTTATCGCTGCCTTTCCAACTTGATGGCCGACAAACTGGCGTTGTTACGGTCCCGCGCCTATCCGGCCGACCGGCTCTTCCGCATTCTTTGCGTGGGGGACTCGTTGATGACGGCCGTCTCCGACGCCGCCATCCGGGACGCCGCGGGCCAATGGCAACCCAACCCGGACGCCGTTTCGCCGTTCGGCATCCATGCCTCCCCGCCCCACCTGGAATACCGCAACGCGCCCGCGCAACTCTACGAGCAACTGACCGCCCAGGGATGGCAGGGCGACATTCAATTCCGGCGTTTCAGTCATCCGGATTTTCGGTTCGGCGGCGACTGGACCAGCCGGCCCCTGATCGAAAAGCCGATCGCACATTTCGACGCGCTGGGCATGCCGCGGTTTTTCGATTTCCGCTCCCCGGTCAAAACTGGCGCCAGCGCGGAAATCACTGTCAGCGGCAAGCGCTATGCGAACATCGTCTATGCCAAGCGGTTCCACAGCGGCGCGTTCAAGGTGGAAGTTGACGGACGCCTGGCGCTGGAGACACGCTGTTCGGAGGGACTGACCCAGGATGTCCGGGTTGGGCCGGAGGTGGACAACTATTCGACCAACGATGTTGTTGATGCCCGGGCCGGCCTCACTCTGCCCGACGACGGCGCGCACGTGGTGCGCGTGACGGCGACGGATACCGGCCATCCCGTGCGATTCTGGGGCATCGAAGCCTGGAGCACGCCCAGTTTCATCGTGATCAATGGCGGCAAAAGCGGCTGCAACAGCCGGCAGCTGGCCGCGATGATGCGCGACACCGCCCCGCTGATCCGCCCGGATATCGTCGTGTTTGAAATCAGCGCCAACGACTCCTCGCGAAAAGCTGCCGAGAACGCGAAGGCTTATTCGCAGATCATCGCGATCTGCCGCCGCGCCCATGTGCCCTGCCTGTTTACCATTCCGCCTTCCGCCCGTTACGACGGGTGCCGTAATATCATGAACCAGGGCCGGGCACTGCTCAGGCAGTTCGCATTGCCTTACAGCGATGCCCAGAAACAAATGGTGATGGACGCCGAGGTCGCGGAGCGTACGGTTGAATCCTATTTCGACCATACGGGGCATTTGAAGGTGGCCGGCATGTCCGTTTTCGCCCGTCAAATGGCGTTGCCTTTTTTCAACGAGGATGCCGTGCAGACGACCATGTTCCAAGGTTCAACAAGCTGGGATGCGGTGTAACGGGAGCAAAGCAATGAATAGGCTATGGCTGTTTGCGGTCGTATTTAGTCTGGCGTGGGCCGGACTGGCCGCAGGAGCGGGTATGCGCACGAACGCCTGCCGTCAATTGGCGGAGGGATCCTTTGCCAATCCCAACGTCAGCGCGGACGGCAAATTGATCGTATTCTCCCGTGGCGGCAAGATCATGCTTCTGGATACGGAGTCCGGATTGTGCCAAGTCCTGCACAATGCGGGCACGTGCCCCGAGTTTTCGCCGGTCGACGACTCGCCGCTTGCGGAGAACGTGCAGAGGATTTGTTTTGTTGCCAGCCGCGCCCAGGGATCCGACATTGCGATCATGAACGCGGACGGGTCGAACGTCAAACAATTGACGAGCAACTTATATAGCACAAATCCGCACTGGTCGCCGGATGGCGAAACTATCTATTATATCGCCTTTCAGGACAAAAAACTGGGTGTATCAGTCCTGAACGTCCAAACCGGTAAACAACGGATCATTTCCCAGCGCAACGAGATGGATGCCGTCCCATCTCCGGACGGTAAATATCTGGCGTTCGTCATCTCCGAGCCGAACGGCGCGCGGTCCCTGGGGGTGATGGGCGTGGACGGCTCAAATCCGCGCCTGATCCAGCGCGGGGATACCGCAGCGGGTAGCTACTACGCGGTGGGCTATTTCTCACCGCGCTGGTCGCCGGACGGTAAATGGATCGCCATGATCCATTCGCAGATGCAACCGCTGGACAACATCGTCGTGATGTCCATTGACGGACGCCAGCGCGTTGCGCTGACCACGGACAACAATCAGAATGCCTCGCCATCGTGGACCCGGAACGGCAAAGCGATCGCATTCGCCAAATTAGCGGCAATGTATCGGATGGACGTGGAGCTCGACAGCGCCGGGATCGAAGATCGCCTGGCGAACCTGGGCGAGGTGTACGATCCCGTCAGTCTGAAATCGGCTGCAGCCACGATTCCCCCGTTGGTCGGGCCGGATTTGCGATCTCCGCTTGATGTGGAACCCGTGCCGGGGCAAGTTGAATCCCTCTGCCTGAACGGACGCTGGGAAGCCGTGTTCAATGCCGACACCAACGCCGCGCCGGAAACAGGGTGGGAGCCGCTCGGCATTCCTTCCATCACGCGATTCATTGGGCAATATGTCTATCCGCCCGCCACCGCACGTTCCTATCCGCCGCCGCGGCCGGCGTGGTACAGGGTTAAGTTTGTGGCACCGGCTGAATACCAGAAGGCCGCTTATGCGGAACTTTATTGCACCTGCGTTGACGGGGAGGCGACCTACTATCTGAACGGCCAACGTGCCGGCGCGAGCGCGATGCGCGATCTGCCAATCAGGGTGCGGATGGACGACAAACTGCTTTATGGCCAGACCAACGAACTGCGGGTGTTGTTGAAAGAAGTCGAAGCCTTTAATTTTCACAGTGCGGGCGGCATCCGTGGCGATGTGTATCTGAAATTCTATCCCGCGCTCTATATTGACAATATCATTGTGCGGACCTCCGTACGCAAACAAACGATCGAATCCCATGTCTATGTGCGCAACCTGACCCGGCATGACGCTGTCGGCAATGTGGCGGCGGATGTCATGGAGGAAGAAGGCGGGCTGGCGTTGCGGTTCGACCCGCAAACGGTGAACGTCCCCGCCGGCGCCCTGACCAATATCGTATTCACCCAGGCCTGGACCAATCCCGTGTTGTGGGGCTTTGCTCCGTATGGGACGCCGTATTTATATGCCATGCGCCACCGCCTGGAGCGGGGCGGCGCCACCGGCGAGAGCTACGCGCGCTTCGGGTTCCGCGAATTCGGCGCTCGGGGAACCAACTTTATGTTCAACGGCAAGCCATTCTTCATCAAGGGCGATCTGCACGGGATCGAAAGCGCGTACGAGAACCGTGGCTTCGCCCAGCGATATTTCCAGTTTCTCCGGGAAGGCAACATGAATTTCGTCCGCCATCACGTATTTGCCTTTGCCAACGATGTCTGGTTTGACGTGGCGGATGAGGTCGGCGCGCTGGTGGAGCCCCAGCTGGGTGTAACCGGCCAGCAAGGCATAACCGGCCCCAACGGCGATGTCGCCGGGATCGAGGCCAAGTGGCGCAATTTCATCTGGGCCCATGCCAACCATCCGAGCATTGTCATCTATTCCGGCGACAACGAGTGCCTGAGCGGCGAGACCGTACCCCGACCCCAGCTATACGCCATCATGAACATGCGGGGAAAACTCCTCCAAACGTTGGATCCTACCCGACTGCTCGAATGGCACGGAAGCCCGGCCATTGCTAATGTCGCCGCTATGGGCCTGTATGACAACCTTCAGGTGTTTAACTCGCACCCCTACGGCGCGCCCCTGGGTGACTTTTTAAAGCGGCACATGAACGCCTATCAGTATGATGGCCGCATCCCCGTGCATGTGGGCGAAATGGTCGTCGCTTTCGGCAGCAGCCCGTTCAACTGGTGGACCAAGGAGGGCGAAATTATTCGTTCCCGGACGTTGCAGCGCGCGTATGTGCTGGCGGGCGTCAGCTTGGCGTGCAGTATCCGCTCGGTCGCCGAAGCCGGCGCGCGCGGCGCCAGTCTCTGCGCGGCCGCAGGCACGGTCCAGTTCGGGCCCGATACCCAGGATGGGTTTGCGTTCGGACCGTGGACCAAGGAAGCCAGCCGCGTGGACCGGCTGACGAAGGATGGAAAGCCGGCGGTTCCCGGTGAGCCGTGGGCTGGAGCAAACCAGGTGTTCAACGTGCCTTCCGTTCAGATCAAATGGCCAAGCCTTTCCGGACGGGGCATGCGGCCTACCAGAATGGCCGCGGGCGGTTATGTGGCCCATCCGCTTTTGATGAACTGGTTTGATCCCTCGCGCGCGGCTTACACGTTTAACGTAGCCATGCCGAGAGTCCGCGCCGCGTTTCGCGACGCGGATGGGCTGGATGTTGGACCACTCGCGGAAAAAATTGCCCCAGAGGTCGTGGTCTGTTTCGCGCCGGATGAGGTGCCGGCCTCCGGCGCTTTCGTGAAGGTAACGCCTGCGGCCACACAACCCGTCGCAGCGGATTCTGTCATGACCGACCCGCAGGGAACCGCCTGGTTCAGTCTGGGCGCCGCCGGCCGCTACCGGGCCTCAGCAACTTGGAACGGCAAAGCCTATACCACGGAGTTCATCGCGGAGAAGCACCCTTTCCCGCCGCGCGAAACCGCCGGGTACCAACACGTTCAATGGGTTGACTTGGCCGGGCATGCGGCCACGAACTTAAGCGCCCGGCTTGCCTTGCCCGCAGTTATAACCGCGGGCAGTCCCCGGGATATTGTCTATCCGCCGGCGCCGGCTGCCCAGCCGCGGACGCCGTCCACAAACTACGTGGCGGGCCCATTCCGACCGGACAATGATGGCTTCATCCGCAACTGGCTGGTTTGCGGTCCGTTCCCAAACATTTCCGACGATGCTCGAACAAACAGCGTAGGATTCCGCACCGATTTCTTGCAAAGCGCTGGGGGCGAAAGCGGGGTTGTCCCGGCTTTCGGCGCGCGGTTGAAAGTCGTTTTCCCCGCCGGCCGGTCGTGGTGGTGGATACCCGGGAAAACGGAAATTTTCTGGGACTACATAGAGAGCCCAAAAAACGGCATTAATAAAGGGACGCTCAGCGCGCCGGAAATGGACATCACCGGGCCAACGGTCAATGTCATCGGCTACGCTGCGTGTTATCTCCAGGTAGAGGCGGATACCGACGTGCAACTGGCCCTTGGTTTTAACCAAAGCAGCAAAGCGATTTTGAACGGCACGACGGTGGGGGTATTCCCCGAAACCTGCTATCTGCGGGTGGAAGAACGCATCGTGTCCGTCCACATGCATAAGGGCCGCAACCGGCTGCTGCTCAAAACTGACCAGAGCTCGGGAGGCTACGCCTTCTATTGCCGCTTGCTCAAGGACAACCAGCCGTTTACGCAATATACCGTTTATTTGCGAGCCGATTAACAACGGCGCCCATGGCCAGCCGGAAAAGCGTGTGATTCCTAAAATTGTTTTACCAACCAAAATCAAGGAGAGTGCCATAATGACCAAGCCGGCGATAGGCGCACAGCTGTATACACTGAAGGAATATGAAAAGACCTTGCCCGACATTGTCGCGACGTTGAAAAAAGTTGCCGCGATAGGTTACACGACCGTGCAGGTTTCCGGTTTTGGGCCGGCAGATCCGAAGGATGTCGCCAGGGCGGCCGGGGATGCCGGGCTCCGGATTGTTTCCACCCATACAAGCTGGACCCGTTTTTTGAACGAGCTGGATCAAGTCATCGCCGAACATAAATTATGGAAATGTTTCCACCCGGCCATCGGCGGATTGCCGAAGGATTATTTTTGCGCAGAGGGCGTGAAAAGATTCCTCGATGAGCTTGGGCCAATCGCCGAAAAATTAAAGAACGCAGGCATGGATTTTTCATACCACAATCACAATCACGAGCTTGCAAAATATGGCCGCAAGACATGGCTGGCAAGCATTTGCGACGAGTCCGACCCATCGGTGCTGAAAGCGGAGATTGACACCTATTGGATTGCCGCCGGCGGCGGCGATCCGGCCGACTGGATTAAACGCTGGGCCGGAAGGATCCCGCTGCTGCATTGCAAGGACATGATCGCAACCAAAGAACGCGAACAAAGGTTTGCCGAGGTCGGCGAAGGCAATTTGAACTGGGACGCCATTCTTAATCAGGCCGAGAAGAGCGGGGTTGAGTATCTGCTGGTTGAACAGGATAATTGCTACGGCCGTGACCCGTTTGAATCGCTCGCAATAAGCTATAACAACCTGGCAAGCTGGGGCTACAAATAAAACCTCATGCGGTATGCCTGAATGATGGCGAGTATCGCAATTGCCGACAATTCGGCTCTCGGGAAAAAGCCGGTTTCGAGATGGAGGCGCGAACCGGAGTTGAACCGGTCTGACAGGTTTTGCAGACCCGTGCCTAACCGCTTGGCTATCGCGCCTTGAAAAATGGGCTCGTCACCCGGATGACAAAACTGGCGCTCATGGTACCAAGCCGAAAATCGGCGTCAACTGCTTTTTCTGGAGCAAGTGGGCAAGATCCGTCCATCACGCGGCAACGCCGGCCATCAGCTTAAGGATGGCGCCTTGGGAGGCCTGTTTACGCGGCAATTCGCCTGCCAGACGGCCGTTGCGCATAACCAGCACGCGGTCGGAAAGATTGATCACCTCGGGCAGTTCGCTTGAAATCAGCAGGATTCCGCTCTCGCTCCGGGCCATGTGATCAATGATCCCGTGAATTTCGGCCTTGGCGCCCACATCGACGCCGCGGGTAGGCTCATCCATAATCAGCAGGCGACAGTCGGCCGCCAGCCAGCGGGCAACGACCAGTTTCTGCTGGTTACCGCCGGAAAGCGAAGCGGCCAGGGCGTTTACATGGGGGGCACATACACGAAGCCGGTCAAAATATGTCTGGGCCAGTTCGTTCTCTTTTTTACGCCGGACCCATCCGAAGGTTGCTGTTTTTTCTAATATAGCCAGGGAAATGTTTTCGCGGGCGTTCATGCTCAAAATCAGCCCGCACCGCTTGCGGTCTTCCGGCACCAGGCCGATACGATGACGCATTGCCTCGCCGGGCGACGTAATCAGCGTCTTGTCTGCGTTAATCAACACATCCCCGCTCGCTTGCTGGTCAAGACCAAAGAGCGCCAGGGCCACTTCCGTGCGCCCGGAGCCGACCAGGCCCGCCAGGCCGACAATTTCACCGGCGTTGACACTGAACGAAATCGAGGAAAATTTGCCGGGGCTGGAAAGATTTTTAACGCGCAACAGTTCTGTCTTGCCGCCCGAACCGGTTGTGCGCCGGGGATAATAAGCGTCCAATGATCGGCCGATCATCATTGCCGCGAGCTCTTTTTCGCTGACGGCCGATGCCTGTTTTGTGGCCACCACACAGCCATCGCGCAGGACGGTGATATTGTCGCAGAGTTCGAATATTTCCTCGAGCCGGTGCGAAATATAAATCGAGGTTATCCCGCGCGCCGGCAGGCTTTTAACCAGCTTGAAAAGTCGCCGCGCCTCGACCTGCGAAAGGCTGCTGGTAGGCTCGTCAAAAACAATAATCCGAGCACCACCGGCCAGCGCGCCCGCTATTTGCACAAGTTGCTGCTGGCCCATGGAGAGCTCCGCCATCACCGTTTCCACATTCAGGCTGGCGTCGATCACGGCCAGGGTCTGTTCCGCCATGGCTTTCATCGATCGCCGGCAAATAAACCCGCGCTTCGCCGGCAGACTACCCAGGCACAAATTTTCGGCCACAGACAGATTCTCGCAGAATGCCAGTTCCTGGTGAACGATGCCGATGCCGGCCAGAAACGCGTCGCGCGGGCTGCGGAACCCAACTGCGCGCCCGTCCAGAATCAACCGGCCTTCATCGGGTTGATACAAGCCGGCCAGGATTTTTCCGAGCGTGCTTTTGCCCGCGCCATTTTCGCCAATCAGCGCATGACAGGTGCCCCGCCTGATTTCAAGATTGACGCCCCGCAGCGCCTGCACACCGGGAAACCGTTTGCCAATGCCCTCAAACCGGATGATTGGATGTATATTTTCCATCAATCATTCCGGGAGCTTCAAGTATTCTTCGGGTACATCGCCGAAACCCCACGCCTGCAACTGGCGCGCCCAGGCGCCGAGGTTCTTCTGCGACACGCTGACCAGGTCCATCTTGTTGATCACCGGCACCTCTTTACCCAGGCAGACTTTCTCGATTATTTTTTCAACGGAAACATAACCCCATTTATAAGTCGGCTGAGCCAGCAGGACCGGCGCAATGCCTTTGCTGATATAAGGCAGTTCGGCGGGCAATGCGTCAATGGACACAACCTTTACCTTGGCCGGATCAAGATCGCTCAGGAGCGTTTTGGTAAAGAGCGGCCAGCCGCCGATCATAGCCCAGGCGTTGATTTCGGGATAGGCATGCATCACCCGCACCACTTCGGCCGCGGCGTCCTGCGGCGTTTCGATATGATAAAAGGTTCCCACAATTTTTATGCCCGGGTATTTGGCGGCCGTCTTGATCACGCCCTCCGCCCGTTTGCGCAAATTCGGCGCGTTCTGATTGCCGGCCAGGATGGCCACATTGCCCTTTCCTTTGATTGTCTCCGCGAGCGCGGCCATGATCTGCTCGCCAGCCTGGATATCGTCTGCGCCGTAGAAGGCAAACCGTTTCGACTGGGGCGCGTCGCTGTCAAAGGTCATAACCGGGATGCCGCGCGCCACGGCGTCGTTAATGGCGCCGTTGACCTTGGCGGCATCAGAGCATGAAATCAAGACGGCATCAGCGCCTTCATTGACCGCCTGAGCAAGGCGCTGGGCCTGGACCTGGCCGTCTTCGGTCGGCGGCGTGCGCCAATCGATCGTCACTTCAATATTATATTTTGCATAAAGGTCCTTGGCTGCTGCCTCCGCGCCGTTGCGCGCGCTTAAGAATACGGGATTCGTTGAACTCTTGGCGATCATGGCGATTTTAATTTTCTTTTTTGCCGCCTGCTGCGCATACACGCTGCCGCCAAGAATCAGGGCGCATAAAGCGAGCCTGATCGTCAATCCAACCACGTTCATTTTGCGCATGGGGTATCCCTTCCTTTTTGATTTCCCGAATTTAACGCTCAACGCTTTACGCTTCACGTTCTTCTGACCGGGCACGGGCCGATTCAGTCAACAGCCTTTTGGCCGTCAAACGGGCATTCAGCCTGTCGAACACGACAGCCACGATTATGGCGCAACCGATGATAATCCATTCATAGTTCTGGTCCAGATGGAGCGTGCGGATGGATTGGCGAATAAGAACGATCAGGATGGCCCCCAGCATGGCGCTGGGCGCGCTGCCCCTGCCGCCGGATAGGCTGGCCCCGCCGACCACCGCCGCCGCGATCACGTATAATTCATAACCGGTGGCATCGGCGCAGGAGGCGGAGCCGTAGTAACTGCTGCCGACAAAGGCGGCAATACCGGCGGTCAACCCCGAAACAACGTATACGCCCACAAGAATCCGGTTGACCCTCAAGCCGGCATAACGGCTGGCCTCGGCATTTCCGCCTACGGCATAGATATGCCGCCCCATGACGGTCCCGGCAAGATAGAGCGCGCCAAGCGCCGTGACCGCCAGCATAATGAGCATGGGCACGGGATAGATCGCCAATCCCAAAAAGTCGGCCTTGGCAACGGAGGTGAGCGCGTCCGGCACAAGGATGCTTTCGGCTTTACTGGCAACAAAGGCAATGCCGCGAAATACCCACATTGTGCCCAGTGTTATGATGAAGGGATGAACCTTGAGCCCGGTGATCATGACCCCGTTGATGAGTCCGCAAAGAAGTCCGACGCCAAGCGATATTGACAGGCCAATAGTAACTGTCGCGACCGGGGAAAGCGCCCCGGCTGAGCGCAAGAACATGGCCATGGCAATTCCGGAAAGCGCATAAATCGAGCCGACCGAGAGGTCAATGCCGCCTGAAATGACGACCAGTGTCATCCCGATGGCCATAATCGCAAAAAAACTCGCGTCCGTGCCGGTTTGCATCAATGTGTATGCATTGATAAAATTATTGATTTTTTGTCCGGTCAGATGGTCGACGTGGAAGCCGGCAAAAAACGACAGGACAACTCCGATGATTAAAATCACAATGACCAGTCCCGACTGCTGGGAATTGAACAGCTTGCGGAAGAGATGGTTAAGCGTATGCATGCAAGGCCAGCTCAGCTAATACCTGGATTTGTGTCCATATGTTCTACCCCGGTTTGGCCGTGACTCGCGGGAGCAGACCACCACCTGGAGATTGCCGGATGCTACCCGCATCAGACGCCCCCGCACAAGTCATTTTTCATGGTGAACGGACTCTGGCAGAGCTGCGTCATCCATGCCAAAACCAGCGGCGTCGCGGAGCTCCGCCCTCCAATATCGTGAAAATATTGGCATTCATGGAGGGTCAAGCTCCCGCGAGACCGTTCTTGACGCAGCCCTGCAGTTCAACACAGCCCGGAGGATGAAGTCTTGTCTTCCGCGGCCAAACTGGTAATAATCACACCCCATGCAGGCATTAGTAAAATTTGCACCCGGCGCCGGACACATGGAGCTGCGCGAGGTGCCCGAGCCCGCAGCGGGGCCGGGCAATGTAAAAATCCGGGTCATGGTCGCTTCCATCTGCGGCTCCGATCTCCATATTCGCCACGGCGACATCGGTATTCCCATGCGTTTTCCGGTGGTGCCCGGCCATGAATTTTCCGGCGTCATCGCGGAAGTCGGCGCGGGTGTTGCCGAACTCAAGGTCGGAGAGCGCGTCACCGCCGAAAACACACGCTCCAGTTGCGGCTTGTGCCCGCAGTGCGCCGCCGGCAGTTATAACCTTTGCCGGAAAAGGTTGGCCACGGGCTACGCTTTCGACGGCGCCTTCACAAGTTACGTGGTCGTGCCGGCAGTGCGCGTACATCGCCTGCCCGCCACGGTGGATTTCCAATCCGGCGCGCTTACCGACCCTTCGGCCTGCGCCTATCATGCCGTACAGGAACTTACGCGCATTGACGCCGGAGCGCATGTGCTTATTTCGGGCCCGGGACCGATGGGGCTTTTCTGCCTGCAATACGCCAAGGCTAACGGCGGACTGGTTATTCTCGCCGGCACGGCCAAAGACACCCGGCGACTGGAACTGGGCCGGAAGCTGGGCGCCGATCATATTCTGGCCGGCGACGGGCTGGAAGAAAAAATCCGGGCGCTCACAAACGGGAAAGGCGTGGACGTGGTCCTGGAATGTTCCGGTGCGGAGCCCGCGGCCCAGATGGGCTTGAACCTGCTCAAGCACCAGGGTCAATATACGCAAATCGGTATTTTTGGCAAACCGATCCGCTTCGACCTGGATCAGGTGCTCTATCGCGAAATCCGGCTGACCGGCTCGTTCAGCCAGAAATTCATTGGCTGGGAACAGGCCTTGGCGCTATGCGCACAGGGCAAGATTCAGGCAACCCCGTTGATTTCCCACACGTTTCCGTTGACCGATTGGGAACATGCCTTTGACGTATTCGAGCGCAGCGAAGCCATCAAGGTTGTTTTCAAGCTGGAGCACACCACATGAAAGGCAGCATCCATGAGTAAAATCGTCATCAAAACGAGCGGGGCGCCCAAAGCCGTCGCTCGGTATTCGCAAGGCATCAAGGTCGGCAACACGCTTTACGTCCAGGGTGTTATCGCGCTGGACCCGCCGACCGGCAAACTGGTCGCGGGCGCCATCGAACCGCAGACCGAGCGGGTACTTGCAAGCCTTAAGGCCATCGTCGAAGCCTCCGGCATGACCCTGGCGGATGTCGTCAAGGTCACGGCTTTTCTGGCCAACTTGGAGGATTATCCCAAGTTCAACGAGATTTATGGACGGCATTTCAACGCCGAGCCGCCGCCGGTCCGGACCACCGTACAGGCCAAATTACCGTTGGGCGCTTTGGTTGAAATCGAAGTGATCGCCGCACGGGAATGAAAGGACTCGCCATGCCAAAGCGCAGCGACATACATAAAGTGATGATCATCGGCTCCGGCCCAATCGTGATCGGGCAAGCCTGCGAATTCGATTACTCCGGCACTCAAGCCTGCAAGGCCCTGCGGAAATTGGGCTTTCAGATCGTGCTGGTCAATTCCAATCCGGCTACGATCATGACCGATCCCGGCATGGCCGACGTGACCTACATCGAGCCGCTGAACCTGGCGCGCATGACCGAAATCATCGCCAAGGAGCGTCCCGACGCGCTCCTGCCCAACCTGGGCGGGCAGACGGGGCTTAACCTCAGTTCCGAGCTGGCCAAGGCCGGCGTGCTCGAAAAGTATAATGTAAAGGTCATTGGCGTCCAGGTGGACGCCATCGAGCGCGGCGAGGACCGCATCGCCTTCAAGGAAACGATGAAAAAGCTGGGCATTGACATGCCCAAAAGCGCGCCGGCTTACAGCGTGCCGGAGGCCGAGAAGATTGCCGGTGAACTGGGCTACCCCGTAGTAATCCGCCCGGCCTATACCATGGGCGGCACCGGAGGCGGCCTGGTATATAATTCAGACGAATTGCACACCATCGCCAGCCGCGGCATTGCCGCAAGCCTCGTCGGTCAAATTTTGATCGAGGAATCCGTCCTCGGCTGGGAAGAGCTGGAACTGGAAGTCGTTCGCGACGCCAAGAACCAGATGATCACCGTCTGCTTCATCGAAAATGTGGACGCCATGGGCATTCATACCGGCGACTCCTACTGCGTGGCGCCGATGCTGACGATCAGCCCCGATCTGCAGAAGAAACTCCAGGACTATTCCTACAAAATCGTCGAGGCCATCGAGGTCATTGGCGGCACCAACATCCAGTTCGCGCACGATCCCAAGACCGACCGGGTTGTCATCATCGAAATCAATCCGCGCACATCGCGATCCTCCGCGCTGGCTTCGAAAGCCACGGGCTTCCCGATCGCCATGGTTTCCTCC
The DNA here is from genome assembly GCA_028718125.1 of Kiritimatiellia bacterium. Lineage (GTDB taxonomy): Bacteria > Verrucomicrobiota > Kiritimatiellia > JAAZAB01 > JAAZAB01 > VSJD01. The sequence continues at coordinate 9,736 of JAQUMN010000013.1, read as the reverse complement.
ATGCTGGCCGCGGGCTTGACGCTGGACGAGATCCCTTACTGGCGTGACGGCACGCTGGAAAAATACACGCCCTCCGGGGATTATGTGGTGGTCAAGTTTGCGCGCTGGGCCTTCGAGAAATTCCGGGGCGTACAGGACAAATTAGGCACCCAGATGCGCGCCGTGGGCGAGGTCATGAGCATCGGCAAAAATTACAAGGAAGCCCTGCAGAAAGCGATCCGTTCACTGGAGATCGGCCGCGCGGGGCTGGGTTTTGCCAAGGATTTCAACCGGCGCTCGCTGGACGAACTCATGACCATGCTGAGCGAAACTACCAGCGAGCGGCAATTCATCATGTACGAGGCCCTGCGCAAGGGCGCCACGGTGGAAGAGCTTTATCGTAAAACCTATATCAAGAGCTGGTTCATTCAGCAGATGAAGGAACTGGTGGAACTGGAGGAGGAAATTCTCCGCTACAAGGGCAAGATCCTGCCGGACGCGCTGCTGATCAAAGCCAAGAAGGACGGGTTTGCCGACCGTTACCTGGCTAAACTTCTGGCGATCCCGGAGAAAGATATCCGCCGGCGACGCACGGCCCTGGGAGTCGTAGAAGGCTGGGATGCCGTACCGGTGAGCGGCGTTGAAAAGGCGGCCTACTACTACTCAACCTACAATGCGCCGGATCGGACCAGCGCCAGCACCCGGCGCAAGATCATGATCCTCGGCGGCGGCCCCAACCGCATTGGCCAGGGCATTGAGTTCGATTACTGCTGTGTTCATGCCGCCTTCGCCCTGCGCGAGGCTGGCATGGAAACGATCATGGTCAACTGTAACCCGGAAACCGTCTCCACTGACTACGATACTTCCGACAAACTGTATTTTGAGCCGCTGACCGTCGAGGATGTCCTGAGCATTTATGAGAAGGAAAAGCCCGAAGGCGTGGTTGTGCAGTTCGGCGGTCAGACACCGCTCAATATTGCCAGTGAACTGGCCAAGGCCGGCGTGCACATCCTCGGCACGACACCGGAAACGATTGACTTGGCGGAGGACCGTGACCGGTTCCGCCAGGCAATGGAAAAGATGGGCATTCCCATGCCGGAATCCGGCATGGCCAGCACCATGGACGAAGCGCTCCAAGCAGCCCAACGGATTGGTTACCCGCTCATGGTCCGACCCTCCTATGTACTGGGCGGGCGTGGCATGGAAGTGATTTACGATGAAGAAATGTTGAAACATTACGTCGCCGCCGCCGTGAACGTCACGCCCGAGAGGCCGATCCTGATCGACCGTTTTTTGGACGACGCCCTCGAGACTGAGGCCGATGCCCTGGCCGACGGCACCGACGCCTACGTGCCGGCAGTCATGGAGCACATCGAGCTGGCCGGCATTCATTCCGGCGACTCGGCCTGCGTGATCCCCCCCGTGAGCATTCCGAAAAAACATCTCGACACGATCGAATCTTACACCCGGCGCATTGCCCAGGAACTCAATGTTATCGGGCTCATGAACATGCAATACGCCATTGCCAAGGATATTGTTTATGTGCTGGAGGCTAACCCGCGCGCCTCGCGCACCGTGCCGCTGGTGTCCAAGGTCTGCAATGTATCCATGGCACGCATTGCCACTCAGCTCATGTTGGGCCAAAAATTGGCCGAGATGAACCTCAAGCCGCGCAAGATTCCGCACTTTGGGGTTAAGGAAGCCGTGTTTCCCTTCAGCATGTTCCCGGAAGTGGACCCGCTCCTCGGCCCCGAGATGCGCTCCACCGGCGAGGTGCTGGGTCTGGCCGATTCCTTCGGTATGGCGTTCTTCAAGGCCGAGGAAGCCGTCACGCCGGTGCTCCCAACCGAAGGCACCGTGCTCATCAGCCTTGCGGATAAAACGCATCGTACCGCCCTGCAAGTGGCCAGGGCCTTTGTTAAATTGGGGTTCCAGATTAAAGCCACGCGCGGCACCCACGCGTTTTTCGAACAGAACGGGATACCGTCCGAAGCGATCAACAAGCTCCATGAGGGCCGACCAAATATCGCGGACGGGATCATGAACAAGGAAATTCATCTGGTCATCAACACGCCCCTCGGCAAAAACAGCCAGAGCGATGACTCCTATATCCGTAAAGCGGCCATCAAACACAAAGTGCCCTACGTGACCACATTGGCGGCGGCACTGGCATCGGCCAAGGGCATCGCCGCGCGCCGCACGGGCCATGGCGGCGTTAAATCCCTGCAGGAATACCATCGGGATATCCAATAAAGGCGGACGACGGATGCCAGACGCCATACCGGAAAAGACTCAGAACGGACGGCAGAAGGCAGAATGAACTTTCACCGCGGATTTCACAGCCAATCTTTGTTATCCGGACTGGTATCAGGCGCGCGCCAAGGCGTAGCTCTTGGGCGAAGCCTGGTCCGTCCCTGCTTCGCTAAAGCTTCGCAGGGCAGGCTGGCGTCTAATTTCCAGGCGGTTGGCCGATCCGGAACGGAACGGTTAACGTGGGGCTGGTTGGACAATCGGTGACGATGGTTAAAGTCCGCCCGTCAAGTTCCGGCAGGGGGCGCAGATTCCTCAATTCGACGCGGTATCCTTTGAACAAGGTGGTGCGGACAGTGACATCCATGTCCGGGAACGGCGGGTCCACACGCACAATCTTGAATTTATGTCTGCGGCCGGATTGGACCATGAGCAAGCGTGTAACCGGCTGATTGATATCGCTCGACAGCCATAGCTCGTCCGGTACGGTATAAATATCCCCAACCACCCGCCCATGCATGGGCACCGTAAGTTGCGGGTGGCGGGGGGAGTCGGTGGTAATCCACACGTTGGTCGCAAACCGACCCAACTCCAGCGGCGGAACGGACCAAATCTGGAGGCGATAGGTCAAACCGCTCTTGTTCGTTTCCATGGCCACGTCAAATGCCGGCGACATCACGCCGGCGCCGGTGACATGGCCCGGCGCCGACTCCTGAAATTTGATATCCACTGTTTTGACTTCAGCCGCATCGCTCCGCAGATTGCCCCAGTAAATCCGATCGGGTTTCACCTCCACCTCCGCCACGGCCTCGCCGACCAGGCTCAATGTCAGCCGGGGCTGGTCGGGATCGTTGGATATGATCGTTACGCGCTTGTGCTGGCGGCCGGCGCGGCCGGCGAGGATAAAACGCACCTTCACGGCAATCTGCTCGCCCGGGTGGATGATCCTGTTCTCCAGGCGAACAAGGATACAACCGCAATCGTTCTGCACGCGGTAGATGTCAATATTCGCATCACCTTCATTGGCCAGCACAAAGGTGTGCGGCACGTCGCTTGTGTTACTCAGTGTGCCGAAACAATATTCCGGTTCATCGCAGATCAAGCGGGGAAGGTCGCCTGCCCGTAATGCTACGCACCCGCCCGCAACGCTGGCGCGTAGCGACTGCGGGCTTGGTAGCGTTGCAGGCGGGCGGGCATGGGCGAGGGCGGCCATAAGGCAAAAGTAAATGCCGAACATCCAACGCCGAACGCCCAACCCTACTTCGCCTGGGCGCTTCGGCGGGCAAGCGGTCAAATGCAAAGAAAACATGACCATAAATAATTATTGACTGCCGACCTCTGATCTCTGACTACCGGCCCGTTCCTCAGGTCATTCGCCCACCTGGATGCGGGGCTTGGGCTGTTGGTTATAAACCTTGGCGCCCGGCGGCACGGAATGCATCAGCCACACGTTGCCGCCGATCACGGCGCCTTCGCCTATGACCGTTTCGCCGCCCAGGATGGTGGCCCCGGCATAGATCGTTGCGTTGTCACGCACTTCAGGGTGCCGCTTGATGCCCTTGATGGGGTTGCCGTGCTCGTCCTTGGGAAAACTTAAGGCGCCCAGCGTGACGCCTTGATAAAGTTTTACGTTCTCGCCGATGACGCAGGTTTCGCCGATAACCACGCCCGTGCCATGGTCGATAAAAAATCCGCTGCCGATCCGGGCGCCCGGATGGATATCGATGCCCGTGCTCGAATGGGCCTGTTCCGACATGACCCGCGGGATCAGCGGCACGCCCTTCTGATATAGAACGTGGGCCACGCGATGAATGGCGATGGCTTGCAGGCCGGGGTAGCTCATGACAATTTCCATGAGCGACCGGGCGGCCGGATCGCCGTCATAGGCCGCCTGGATATCCCGCTGGAGCAAGTCACGGATGATCGGCAGGGATTCAACCAGGGTCATGACGGCTTCTTCCGCTTTTTTACGGCAATCTCCGCAATCCTTGCATTTTTCGAATTCACACTGGTAGCGGAAGGCATTTTCGGCCTGCTCGGCCAGAAGCGTCGCTGCCGAGCGAATCCGGCTATTATACAGGGTATCCATGTTGCTTTCGGTCAGCGGCGCGTGCCCATGACAGCCGGGAAACAGAATGCCCATGAACTCGTCCACGACCGCATGCACAGCTTTCTGGCCGGCCAGGTTGAACCGCTTCTGTGTGTTGACACCGACCTGACAGTTCAAACAGCGTGTCAGGGTGCCCACAATGGCCGGCAATTTATTGTCCATCCATTCGGCAAGTTTCATGGTTTTTTCCTCCTTGGCCGTATTCAGAAGTCAGGCAACGTTATTCCTGCCCCGTCCCCGCGTTGCGCGTGGTTGTCATTATCCTGGATTCCCGCTTTCGCGGGAATGACCCTGCTTTGCCCGGAGGCTACGCAGGGCAGGCAGAATGGAGCGCGTGTATGTCATTCCCGACATGTCCCCGCAAAGCGGGGACTGATCGGGAATCCAGGATCAGGTTAAATCCTCGTATAAATCTTTCCATTCCGGATTGTCCTTTTCGATCAACTCAATTTTCCATTTCCTATTCCATTTCTTCAACTGCTTCTCATATCGAATAGCGGATTTTACATCATCAAAACGTTCATAGAAAACAAGATTATGAACCTTGTATTTTTTAGTAAACCCTTTAATTAGACCATTTTTATGTTCATAAACCCGCCTTATCAAGCTATTGGTAATCCCAATATAAAGCGTGCCATTCCGCTTGCTGGCCAGAATATAAACATAATAAGACCTCATTAGCCATTATTCCCTCGCTATCCGGATTAAAACCCGATCGGCCCCCATATTGTGCCGGCTCAAGCGAAGCAAGGCGGCATCGCCCCAGCCGCGCGGGATGCATACGGTATCCATGATGCGGATATGATCCATGCGGCACAGGGAACGGAAATCCTTCAGCGTGGAGAGATGGATATTGGGCGTGTCATACCACTCGAAGGGCAGGGTGCCGGAAATCGGCATACACCCCTTGAGTCCCAGACGCAAACGATAGCGCCAGTTGCCGAAATTGGGAAAGCTCACGATCCCCTCGCGGGCCACGCGCAGCATTTCGTTGAGGACCAGGCGCGGCTTGCGCACGACCTGCAAGGTCTGGCTAAGCACGGCATAATCGTAGGCCTGGTCCGGGATGACGCTAAGGCCCGCGTCAAGGTCGCATTGAAACACATCGATGCCTTTGCGAAGCACGTTGATGACATGCTCCAGATCGATATCCATGCCCAGGCCGGTGATTGTTTTGCGGGCCATAAGTTCGCACAGAAGTTCGCCGTCACCGCAACCGAGGTCAAGGACACGCGCACCGGGAACAATTTGATCGATAATACGGATGTAATCCTCGCGCTCTAATTCGCCGTGGACCCTTTTACGCACAAATCGCCGGGGCGGCGGAGGGGTGGATGGCATGTTCGCCACCTTCGCATCAACACAAGAAGCGCTTACTGATGCCAGGAACGTGCGCAGCACGTCGGCCAATCGCTCCACCTCAATCAGAAACGCATCGTGTCCATAAGGCGACGGCAGGAGGCAATAGGAAACGTGCTTGCCGGCGCGTATGAGCGCCCGGGCTACGGCCAGCGACTGTTCCGGAGGGAAGAGCCAATCGGAGCTGAGGGCCACTACCAGGACATGCGTGCGCGAGTTCACGGAGCGGAACGCATCGGCCGGATCGGCGCAATTCTCGGCCAAGTCGTAAATATCCATGGCTTCGGTGATATGCAGGTAGGAGTTGGCGTCGAACCGGTCGACAAACTTAGAGCCTTGGTAATCCAGGTAGCTTTCCACCTGAAACGGGGTGGCAAAGCGCGGCAGGGGCTCATGGATCGCCTTCTTCTCGCGCCCGAATTTGAGCTTCATGTTTTCGGAGGAGAGGTAGGTGATGTGACCGATCATGCGCGCCTGGGCCAGGCCCTGGTCGGGAGTCTGCTCTTTCCCATAATAGTCTCCGCCGGCCCAGGCTGAATCGGCCTGGATGGCGTTACGGCCCACAATATCGAACGCCAGCGCCTGGGCCGAAAGACTCATCGCCGAAGCAATGCATACGCCTTTGTCCACCATGTGCGGATAGCGGCGGATCCACTCCAGAACCTGCATGCCCCCGAACGATCCCCCGATGACCGCCGCCAGGCGCTTGATGCCCAGGTGCTGGAGCAGGAGATATTGGACGCGAACCATATCGCCGGTGGTGATGGCCGGAAAAGATGAGCCGTAGGGACGACCCGTGCGCGGATCGAGCGAGGAGGGTCCCGTCGTGCCCATGCAGCCGCCGAGAATGTTGGCGCAAATCACATGGAAGCGGTTAGTATCAATCCCCTTGCCCGGGCCGACCATGGCATCCCACCAGCCGGTTTTTTTATCTTGTGCGCTGTGATAGCCGGCTACGTGCGCATCGCCGGTAAGCGCGTGACAAATGTAAATGACGTTGTCGCCGGCGGTAGCAAGCTTTCCATAGCTTTCGTAGGCCACCTGCAGGCTTGCCAAGCTTGAGCCGTTTTCCAGAACCAACCCCTCCGGCGGCAGGCGGATGGAAACATGGCGCGTCTCCACCAACCCCACGCTGTCCTCAGTTGTATCGGAAGTAATCATGATAGGTGTTCGGTGTTCATTGTTCGGTGTTCAGGATTCGGGTCGCTATACCTGTCGGCTGCCTCAACGACGGCCCAATGGCATTTTTTCTCGGAAAGATGCCGTCCAAGAGACTTCTCAAGTCCGTTTAGCATTCGAATGCATTCCAAACAAGTCTTGTCTTTTGGCTCATCTGTCATGCTCCTCCGAACACTGAACACCTGAGTAGTTCCCCATTAACCACGCTTCCTATGCATATCGCGCCAGTTCCAGGCCGCGGTCACGGAAATAGAGGAATGTCTCGTAGTCCACATCCGGCGGCGTGGAATGGTCCGAGGACAGGATATACGGCGTTTTCGTTTCCATCAGCGGCAATATTTTTTTCTTTAACTCCGCGTCTATGCGATTGCGGTCATTAGAAATGATCTCGCGAATGTCGATATTCCCCATAAACCCGATCTTGTCCCCGAAAAGCTTGTTCAACCGCAGCATATTCATGCCGGCCTTCACCTCCATGGCCTGGAGCATGTCAATACCAGCTTCGATCATATGCGGCACCAGTGGCTCGACAAAGCCGCACGAGTGCATGATCACCCGCAAGCCATGCTGGTGCGCCCAAGAACAAGTCCGCTTATGAGAGGGCATGATCAGCTCGCGGTACATGGCCGGCGACATGAACGGCTTCTCCTTGAATCCCATGTCCTCGTAAAATAATATGCCGTCCGGCAAACCTTCCTCGGCAAACAGCATTTCCCACATGGCAATGGTTAAATCGGTGAACGTGCGCGCCATCGTCTTGATCCATTCGGGGTCGAGCGCCATACCCATCAGCATATATTCGTGCCCGCAAACCGGGTGCATCTGCTCGAACACATTCACACCGCTCCAGCTGAAAAACTTGCTCTGCTCGGCGGCGAATTTCTTCACTTTCCGATAATTTTCAAAATCCACGCGTTTACGATCGGGCTTCAGGTAGGGCGCAATATGTTCATCCCAGCCGGCGCGGTCCTTGACCAGAAAATCCACGTGTTCGGGTGTGCCCGACTTGTTCTTCCAGTAACGCAATAACGCGCCATTGCCGTTCCGTACCAGCTTTGTATCCTTGTCTTCTTCGACAATATTATCCTCATTGCCAAGCCTGGCCTCGGAGTTGAACCAGCCGGCGCTCAAAAGCTCCATTTTCAACTGCATGGCGACATTTTTCTTTTCCTTAAGATGCCCCTCGCCCGTCCAGCGCTTAACCGTCTCGCCCCAGAGCGACTCGTGGAACGAGGCGCGGTCCACCGGCTTGCGTTTAAGCAAATTACCAATCCGTTCCCGGGCAGTCATCGGTTGCATACACGTTTCTCTCATCAATTATCGCCACACTTCCTGCTTGATGTTTAAGCCATGCCAATGCCATAATCAAGCATGAAATCGTCTTCCCCGATCCGGCAGATCATCAAGCGCGAAGGCAATTTGGCGCCCTACGACCGCGACCGGATCAGCACGGCCATCTTCCGGGCTTTTGCCTCGCTCGGCCAAGGGGACCGTGCACAAGCGGAGTCCCTGGCCCTGGATGTCGAACGCGCGCTGATTTCCGCTTACGGCACGAACGCAACGCCGAGCGTGGAAGAAATTCAGGATATTGTCGAGGAAACTCTCATGGAGCGCGGGGAGATTAAGACCGCCCGCGCCTATATCATTTATCGCAACCGGCGCGCCCAGGCCCGCGCCGCCCGCGCCTATGCTTTCGAAGTCACCGACAACATCCCCTATAAAAAAATCTATGAGGTTCTGCGCTGGAACATGGACCACGGATGCGACTCGATCAGCAATCTCAATGCCCTCATCGCCGGCGGGCACTTTCCCCGCCTTGTCCGGGAGACCGACCGGCGCTACGACGAAGAGCTTTCAGAGTGTGCCGCCAAAATCATGGAGCGGCAGGACACTCTCCGGCTCGTGATTGTCGCCGGGCCCTCCTCCTCCGGTAAAACGACCACGACGGCCAAGCTCTGTGAGCGTCTGGCGCGCGTGGGGCTGGGGTTCAAGGCCATCAACGTGGACAACTATTTCTTCGACCTAGAACAGCATCCCAGGGACGAGTTCGGCGATTATGACTACGAGGCGCCGCAATCCCTGGACCTGAAGCTGATCAATACACACCTGACCGCGCTCCTGGCCGGCAAGACTATCCAGGCCCCACACTACGATTTTAAAACCGGCAAGCGTACCCTGGCCGCCGAGCCCCTGCAGCTGGCAAGCAACCAAATTCTCCTGTTGGACAGCTTACACGGACTTTACCAGGACATGACCCGAAGCATTCCGGCCGAACAGAAATTCCGGCTTTACATCGAAACCCTCGGCCAGTTGCGCGCCGCCGACGGCGATTTCATGCGCTGGGCCGACAACCGGCTCATGCGCCGCATGCTCCGCGACAGCCTGCACCGCAATTCCAAGCCGGAAACGACCCTGACCCACTGGCACTACGTCCGGCGCAGCGAGCTAAAAAATATTATCCCCTTCATTGACACTGCGGATTTCCTGGTTAACAGCGCCCTACCCTACGAGATTCCGATCCTGAAGCACAAGGTGTTCCGCTATTTCCCGAATGCCGTTGCCCGCTACCATCAGGATCCCAGCCGGCAGGACGCCTATATCCGGGCCAAACGCGTCTATGATTTCCTATCGCCCTTAACGGCCGTCGACGACGATGCATGCGTGCCTGCGGACTCGCTGTTGCGGGAATTTATCGGCGGGAGCCGGTACGAGGTGTGATCATCGTTTGACGACGGCGCGTTCGTAGCTTTTCATTATCGCCAGTTCGCGGGGCAGGTGCACCTCGCAGGCGTCGCTCCAGTTGATCCACTCGCCACTGAGATACCCGTCGTAAGGAATGGTCAGCAAGAGCTCGACGGC